>NZ_JCADBM010000031.1:0-112495 GCF_059359075.1 Phytohabitans sp. LZ39
ACCGACGAGGCCAGCGGGGACGGCGTCACCGGCACGCCCACCGTGCGGGTGGGCGGCAAGGACGTCCAGCCCACCACCCAAGCCATCCTAACGGCTTTGTCGGTCGACCGACCGAGGTGATAGCCTAGGATCGGCTGATGCGGATGGGGGCGACATGCGAGCACGTGATCCTGACGGCGAGGGCTTTGTAGAGTGCGACGGTTTGAAGATCCACTACGAGGTGTACGGCGACGGTGGGCCGACGATCCTGCTGTTGCCGACCTGGACGATCACGAACGCGCGCGTGTGGAAGATGCA
The DNA here is from genome assembly GCF_059359075.1 of Phytohabitans sp. LZ39. NCBI lineage: Bacteria > Bacillati > Actinomycetota > Actinomycetes > Micromonosporales > Micromonosporaceae > Phytohabitans > Phytohabitans sp. LZ39. The sequence continues at coordinate 298 of NZ_JCADBM010000031.1, forward strand.
GATCGCCTACCTGTCCCGGCACCACCGCGTGGTGACCTACGACGGACCGGGCAACGGCCGGTCGGACCGGCCCACGCGCACCGAGCCGTACGAGCATGACGCACAGGTCCGGTACGCGCTGGAGGTGCTCGCGGCGACCGGCACCGACCGGGCCGTGGTGGTCGGCCTGTCCAAGGCGGCCAACTGGGCTCTTCAGCTGGCCGCCGAACATCCCGGCCGCGTCGCGGGCCTCGGCCTCGTCGGCTCCGCCGTGTCACTTGAAACGCCGTCCGCGGCTCGGGCCGCCGCCCAGGCCGCGTTCGAGGCCCCGCCGCCGCGGTTGGCGCCTTCACAGGTGCCGGCCGGTGGCCGCGATCCGCGGTCGCACTGGGCCAAGCACAACCGGCGGTACTGGTTGGAGCAGTACGAAGACTTCCTGTGGTTCTTCGCCGGCCAGTGTTTTCCGGAGCCGCACTCGACGAAGGCGATCGAGGACGGGCTCGCCTGGGGGCTCCAGACAAGCGCCGAGGTGCTTATCGCGGACAGCGGCGCGGCCATGCCCGACGCCGCGACCGTCGAGGGGTGGTGCGCGGCCGTCCGCTGCCCCGTGCTGCTGATCCACGGCGAGGACGACCTGATCAGTCCGGTGTCGCGCAGCCGGCGGCTCGCCGAGCTCACCGGTGGTGAGCTTGTCGTGATGGCCGGCAGCGGGCACCTTCCGCCGGCTCGGCACCCGGTGCCGGTAAACCTGCGCCTCCGCGAGTTCGTCGAGCGGATCGCGCCGTCCGCGCGCCAGCGCCCGAGTGTCGCGTCGCCGGGCCGAAAGCCCAAACGCGTGTTGTACCTGTCGTCCCCGATCGGGTTGGGGCACGCTCGGCGAGACGTGGCGATCGCCCGTGAGCTGCGCCGCCAGTATCCCGGCGTGGAGATCGACTGGCTGGCCCAGGATCCGGTCACGCGGGTACTCGACCGGGCCGGCGAGCGCGTGCACCCGGCCAGCCGGTGGCTGGCCAACGAGTCGGCGCACATCGAGCGCGAGGCGGTCGAGCACGACCTGAACTGCTTTCAGGCGGTCCGCCGCATGGACGAGATCCTGCTGGCCAACTTCATGCTGTTCCACGACGTAGTGACCGAGCAGCGGTACGACCTGATCGTCGGCGACGAGGCCTGGGACGTCGACCACTTCCTGCACGAGGCGCCGGAGCTGAAACGCTTCGCGTACGCGTGGCTGACCGACTTCGTCGGCAACCTGCCGATGCCGGACGGCGGCGAGCGCGAGGCGTATCTGACCGCGGACTACAACGCCGAGATGCTCGAGCACGTCGCCCGCCATCCGCGCCTGCGCGACCGGGCTGTCTTCGTGGGCAACCAGGCCGACGTCGTCGACGAGCGCTTCGGCCCAGACCTGCCGAGCATCCGCGAGTGGACCGCGAAGCACTACCACTTCCCGGGGTACGTGACGGGCTTCGACCCGAGCGAGCACGCGGACCGCGCCGCGCTCCGCGCCGACCTCGGCTATCGCCCGGACGAGCCGGTTTGCGTCGTGACGGTGGGTGGCTCAGGTGTCGGCGTCCACTTGTTGCGCCGGGTCGTCGCCGCCTACCCGGAGGCGGCGCGGCGGGTGCCCGGGCTGCGGATGGTCGTGGTCGCCGGGCCGCGCATCGACCCGGCCAGCCTGCCCGCGCCGGCGGGCGTCGAGGTCCACGGCTACGTCGACGGCCTGCACAGGCACCTCGCCGCCAGCGACCTCGCCATCGTCCAGGGTGGACTTACGACGTGCATGGAGCTCACGGCCAACCGGAGGCCGTTCATCTACGTGCCGTTGCGCAACCACTTCGAGCAGAACATCCATGTGCCGCACCGGCTCGACCGCTACGGCGCGGGGCGGCGCCTCGACTACGCCGACGCGACACCCGACGTGATCGCCGGCGCGATAGCCGCCGAGATCGGGCGTGAAGTCGACTACCGCCCGGTCGAGACCGACGGCGCCGCCCGCGCCGCGAGCCTGCTGGCCGACCTGATCTGACATTTGTGGTCGAGCCGGTGGCGCCTTGACCTGGCGCTGAACCAACGCTGGAACGGACGGGGGCCTCGGAATGCGGGTCAGGCTTCTCGGCCCGGTCGACGTGACCGTCGCTGGCATGATGCGACCGATCTCGGGTCTGCGCCGCAAGGGCGTGCTCGCCGTCTTGGCGCTGCACGCCGGATCGGTGGTGAGCGTCGACCAGATGGTCCACGCCATCTGGGACGAGCACCCACCCGCGACCGCGTTGAACACCCTACAGAATCACGTGTCGCATCTGCGTGGAGTCTTCGGCGTCCGCGACGCGATCGTGGCGCGTTCACCCGGCTACATGCTCCAGATCGGCCCCGACGCGACCGATGTCGGTGTCGCCGAGGTCCTCATTGGACAAGCCAGACAGGCGGCGGACTGGTCCACCAAGGCAGCCCGGCTGCGCGCCGCCCTGGCGCTCTGGCGCGGTCCGGCGCTGGTGGACGTCGCCGGCCTCAGCTGGCTGGAGGCGCAGGCGGAACGGCTGACGCATCTCAAGATGGAGGCGACGCACGCGCTGCTGGAAGCCCGCCTGGCGCTGGGCGAGCACGCCGAACTCCTGCCCGAGCTCCAGCGCCTGACCGCGGAACAGCCGTACCACGAGAGCCTGCACGGGCAGCTGATGGTCGCCCTGTACCGGTCCGGCAGGCAGGCCGACGCGCTCGCGGTGTACCAGCGGCTACGGCAGGAACTGCGCGACGACCTCGGGATCGACCCGAGCCCGCCGCTGCGCGACCTCGAGTCCGCCATCCTCCGGCACGACACCGATCTCGACCTGCCGCCGCAGGCGATCGTCACCGGATCCGCCGCGCCGGCGCGGCCGACGCCCGCGCAGTTGCCTCTGGCAATACGGACGTTCGTCGGTCGTGAGGCAGAGCTCGCACACCTGGACGAGATCCTGTCAGAACCCGGTGACGCGGCATCGGATCGTGGGACGATGGCGGTCGCGGTGCTGTCCGGGACGGCCGGCATCGGCAAGACCGCGCTGGCGTTGCACTGGGCGCACCGCGCCGCCCCGCGGTTTCCCGACGGTCAGTTGTACGTGAATCTGCGCGGGTTCGATCCAGCCGGGTCGGCGCTGGACCCCGCCGTGGCGTTGCGGTCGTTCCTGGAGGCGCTCGGGCTGCCGGCCCAACGGATCCCCGCCGGCCTGGACGACCAGGCCGCTCTCTATCGCAGCGCGCTCGCTGGCAAGCGGGTGCTCGTCGTGCTGGACAACGCCCGCGACGACGCCCAGGTACGGCCGCTGCTGCCGGGCGCGGCGGGATGCATGGTGGTCGTGACCAGCCGCGATTTGCTCGTCGGCCTCGTCGCCACCGAGGGCGCCCACCTGTTGACGCTGCACCTGCTGACCCGCGACCAGGCGCGCGAATTGCTCACCCGCCGCGTCGGCGACAGGCGAGCGGCGGCCGAACCGGAGGCGGTAGACGAGATCGTCGACCGCTGTGCGTGCCTGCCGCTGGCACTGGCCATCGCCGGTGCGCGCGCCGCGAGCCGACCACACCTGCCGTTGTCCGCGCTGGCTGCGGAGCTGCGCGACGCCGCCGGGGCACTGAAGCCGCTGAACGGCGGCGACCACGTCACCGATCTCGGCGCCATATTCTCGTGGTCGTACCGCACCTTGAGCCCTGGCGCGGCGCGGATGTTTCGGCTGCTCGGCTTGCACTGCGGGCCGGACATCACCGTCGCGGCCGCGGCCAGCCTGGCCCGGGTAGCCGCGAAGCAGGCCCGGTCCATGCTGTTCGAACTGACCGGTGCACACCTGCTCGCTGAGCACGCGGTTGGCCGCTTCGCCTTCCACGACCTGCTCCGCGCCTACGCCGTGACCCAGGCCAGAGCAATCGACGATGAACGCGACCGTCGGGCGGCGGTGCACCGGACGCTCGACCACTACCTGCACTCGGCACACGCGGCCGCCGTGATCCTGGACCCGTTTCTGGTGCCGATCAGCCCGGCACCGATCCAACCGGATGTCGTCGTCGAGCCACCCGCCGACCACGACGCCGCGCTGTCCTGGTTCGCGGCGGAGCACGCCGTCCTGCTGTCCGCCGTCGAATGGGCCGCGGAGGCCGGCTTCGAGTCGTACCCCTGGCAATTGGCCTGGACCCTCACCACCTACTCGCTGCGACAGGGACTCTGGCCGCACCATACGGTCGCACACGACGCGGCGCTGGCCGCCGCTCGGCGGCAGGCCGATCGGAAGGGTCAGGCACACGCCCTCTACGGCCTCGGTCTCGGGCACTCTCGTGCCGGCCGGTTCGAGGAGGCGGAGCCCTATCTGTGGGAGGCCCAGGACCTGTTCGGACAGGTCGACGACCGCCTCGGCCAAGCCGTCGCCCTCGAAGGCCTGGCCTGGATCGCCGAGCGGCAGGGCCGCCCAGCCGACGGCCTGCACCGCATGAAGCGTGCCCTCTCCCTCGTCGAGGGCGGCGCCGACCAGGTCCACAAGGCTCGATTCCTCAACGATCTGGGCTGGTTCCACGCCCAGATCGGCGACCATCGGCAGGCGCTGGTCCACTGTGAACAGGCGCTGGCGCTCTGCCAGAAACTCGACGACCGCCTCGGCCAGGCCGGCGCCTGGGACAGCCTCGGGTACGCGCACCGGCACCTCGGCCACCATCAGCAGGCGGTCAGTTGCTATCAGCACGCTGTCGACCTGTACCGGGAGCTCGTGGACGCGTACAACGAGGCGGTGACCCTCGCCGACCTGGGCGACACGTACCAGGACGCGGGGCAGCCCGAGGACGCTCGTCGTGCCTGGCAAGAGGCGCTGCACACGCTCACGAAACTCGACCATCCGGACGCCGAGGACGTGCGCGTCAAGCTGCGCGAAGTGTGAGGGCAACTCTCGTTTCAGCGCCGTTTCAGCGCCGTTCCAGGTCGGCACTCCACCCTGTTCGAGCCTGCGGTGCGCCGTCACCGTGTAGGGCGGGTCAGGGGGCTTGGCCCGGGGCTTCAGGGGGAGGAAATGGTTCATGACTGTGTTCGAGGCCGCGGCGGGATCGATGCCAGCCGGCATGACACCCGTAGCTCGCATCCGGTCGGCCGCCGTGCGGCTCGGCCTGCCGCACCTGGCCGAGACTCTGGAACGCCACACCGCCTACGCCAGCGCCGAGGCCATGGGACACCTTGATTTCCTCGACATGGTGCTGGCCGAAGAGCTCGCCGCACGCGGCGAACGCCGCTTCCGCACCGCCCTGCGGCGAGCCAGGCTGCCACACCACAAGACCCTCGATGACTTCGACTTCACGTACCAGCCCGACCTTGACGAGCAACGGGTCCGCGAGCTCACCACACTCGCGTTCATCCCCGCGAAGGCCAACGTCGCCCTGCTCGGCCCGCCCGGCGTCGGTAAGACCCATATCGCCGTCGGCCTCGCCGTCGCGGCCTGCCGCGCCGGGTACACGGTCTCCTTCACCACCGTGGACGACATGGCCCGCCAGCTCAAGGCGGGCAGTGCGAACGGCAGCCGGCTGGCTTGCGACCTGAGTCCCTACCTGCGCCCCGACCTGCTCGTCATCGACGAGGTCGGCTACCAGCCCTTCGCCCACGCCGAAGCCGCGCTCATCTTCGACGTGTTGTCCCGGCGGTACGAGAAGGGTGCCACGATCCTCACCTCCAACCGCGGCTTCCACGACTGGGGACACGTCTTCGGCGACGAAGCCCTCGCGACCGCCATCCTCGACCGCCTTCTGCACCACTGCACCGTCGTCGACATCAACGGCCCCAGCTATCGCCGCCGAAGCATCACCTGAACTCCCGTCACCGGCCGGCGGCGCGGCCAGCCGAGGCCTCCACCCGATCAGGACGCCGTGACCACGAACAACCATTGGGGCACCTACAAGAACAGCCTTGTCACGTGGTACGCCGAGTTTCCGCCGCGGTTGCGGCAGTCGCCGGCGAAGCTGCTGGCATTCGCCGACGCACTTGTCGAACTCGGCAGCCGCGAGGACATCTCCCGCGTCAGCGTATTCGGCCCGGCCGGCGTGGAGGAGCGGCGCGTAGCCGACGTGGGCGCCGAGCTGCTTTCGCTCCGGCCGGAGCTTTCGCACGTGCCACACGTACCCGCGGTATCCGTCTCCGGTCCGGGTTCGCTCTACCGGAGCAAGCCGCCCTACATCACGATCTCACTGAACACCGACATCTGGTTTCCCCGGGTCGTGGGTATCAACGATGACGCCTACCGCTTCTACGACAACAGTCCGCTCGCCGAACGGCACACCCCTCGCCTCAACCGCTTCCTCGCGGGTGTGCGTCGAGCGGCGGAGGCCCTCGACGCCGAATGGTCGTACGACGTCGACAACCTGAGGTACGCGGACCAGGTGACCGACAGCGGCGTCCTCCTCGAGCGGTCGGTCGACGCCAACCGTGTCGCGGAGTGGGGCGTGCGCGTCTGCGTGGCGTCGACGACCGACCCGGCCGAGCTGCTCTTCGAGCTCGGCGTGCCCGGCACGGTGGTGCCATTCGTCGACGCGGTCCGGGTAGAACCACCGCCGCCCGGGAGCAGTGAGCTGAGGTTGGTCGAACGCGCGGGCGAGTTCTCCCGGCTGGAGGCGCGGCTCGTCGGGACCAACCTCACCCGCGCCCATCTCGACGACCGGCTGGGGCCGGGTGCCGACGTGCCCCGCGTACATCCCGGCCGTGAGTTCTGGGTGAGTTACCCGGTCGACATCCCTGGCGCGCCGTACGGCTGCACGATCTTCGCCGAGTTCGTCGACCAGCCGGGCGCCGATACTCCCGCGTGCGCCGTGATGATCCGCCGCGATCCATCTCGGCTCCGGCCCCTTGTCGGTCGACCGACCGAGTGCTAGCGTACCTTCGGCCGGTCGGTCGACCGGTCAGCACCGCAAGCATGACGGCTCGCCCGGGAGACCAACGATGACAGGCGCCCTGCTACAGATCGACACCGCACCTGGCAAGAAGTACGGGCTGGTGCTCACCCTCACCGAAGACGCTATCGACCTCGGCGGAAAGAGCCTCCGCTGGTCGGAGATCGACAAGGTCAGGTACGGCGCCGTGGACAAGCGTGTCAACGGCGCGTACATCGGCACCACGTACACCATCGACGTGGGCAGCGCCGCCAAGAAGTACGTCCAGTTCTCGTTGTACTCAGGCACCACAGGCCTGTTGGGTGGGCGGGTCGACACCGACAATCGCGATCGCAACCGCGCGGATTGGCTCAGAGCCTTGGAAATCGTGGACGCGCGTGTATGCGTGCGCCTGGTCTCCGCGGCGGTGCGGAGCGTGCGGCAGGGGCAGGAAGTCGAGTTCGCCGGCCTCCGGCTCACGCCGGACGGCGTCCACAAGGGAGGGATCTTCCGCAGGTCCGTCGCCTGGGGAGACGTCGCGGGCACCGAGGTGAAGCACCCGTACCTGAGAGTGCTGGCCCGCGACGGCGGCAAGACCAAGAAAGCGCTCGAGATCCTGAACAACACCTGGAACGCCGTGCTGCTGCCACGCGTGCTGGATGCCCTGACACCAAAGGACTCCTGAGTGTCAGTGCCAGACCGTACGCTCCCGCGGGCACCGCTCCCGGCCGGCGGCTCCCGGAGCGAGCCGAAATCCCCGGCCGTCCACTGCCAGGTCCGCGGCTACGCCAACGCCTTCGCCCTCACCGACGCGCGGTGAACCGGCGGGCGAACGCGGCCCGCGATGCTCCGGTCGCCGCGGCCAGGCTGGCCACCGTCCACGGCCGGGCCGGGTCGTCGTTGGATGTGTCGCAGGGCGGGCGCGACGAGCGGGTCGCTGTGTGCGCGGTACCAGCCGGGCGCGTCGGTGCCGGTGTACGGATCACCGGCCGACCATGGACATGTGGTGCTGGTTGTACCGGTCGCCCCGCACGCCAACCCGCGCCGCGAGGTCGTCGAGGTCGGCGAGCTCGTCCGCCGACAGCGGCACCGCGGTGGCGGCGGCGTTTTCCTCGACACGTTCCAGGCGCCGCGTGCCGGGGATGGGCACGATCCGCGGGTGCTGGGCGAGCAGCCAGGCGAGGGCGACCTGACCTGGCGTGACGCCCTTCGCCCGGGCCAGTCCGGTGACGTGCTCGACCAGGGCCAGGTTGGCGGCGCGGTTGCCGGCGGCGAACCGCGGAATGCCGGCCCGGACGTCGCCGGGGGTGAACTCGGTCGCGGCGGTGACCGTGCCGGTCAGGAAGCCCTTGCCCAGCGGGCTGAACGGCACGAACCCGATGCCCAGCTCGGCACAGGTGGGCAGCACCTCCGGCTCGGGGTCGCGGGTCCACAGCGAGTACTCGCTCTGCACCGCGGTCACGGGGTGCACGGCGTGCGCGCGGCGGATCGTGGCCGCGGCGGCTTCGGAGAGGCCGAAATGGCGCACCTTCCCGGCCTGGACGAGCTCGGCGACGGCGCCCGCGACGTCTTCGACCGGCACGTCGGGGTCGACGCGGTGCTGGTAGAACAGGTCGATCGCGTCGACCCGCAGCCGGCGCAGGGACGCGTCGGCGACCCGCCTGATCTGCCCGGGCCGGCTGTCGAGCCCTACCGACCGGCCGTCTTCGATCCGCCAACCGAACTTCGTGGCGATGACGACCTGGTCGCGAAGCGGGGCGAGGGCCTCCCCGACGAGCTCTTCGTTGACGTACGGGCCGTAGACCTCCGCGGTGTCGAAGAAGGTGACGCCTCGGTCGACCGCACCGCGCAACACGCCGATCATGGCGTCCCGGTCGCCGGGGTTGGGCCCGTAGCTTTGGGACATGCCCATGGCGCCCAGGCCGATGGCCGAGACCCGCAGGCCCTGGCCGAGGATTCGGGTGTGCATCGGTGCTCCTTGGCTGCGCTGGCGGTCAGCCCCTCAAAGCGTTCCGCTGGTCTTGAGGCTATCGGTTCCCAGGACGTTCAGTAGCGCTAGCGCTTCGGCGTCGCGGGATCCTGGTGGCGCGGTGTAGAGCACGAGGTGTTGGTCGCGGTCGGTGAGGGTGAGGGAGTCGCAGTCGACGGTGATCTCTCCGACGGCCGGGTGCTGGAACGTCTTGGTGAGCATCGGTGCGCCCTGCACGTCGTGGCGTTCCCAGAGCCGGGAGAAGTCGGGGCTGCCGGCGCGGAGTTCCTCGACGAGGCCGGTCACCGCGGGGTCTGTCGGGTATCGGGTGAGGGTGACCCGCAGCCGCATGACGACGTGGTGGCGGAACTCGGCGCCGTCGGAGACCCCGTACAACGGCGTTCGCGGTCCCGGCGGCCCGAGGAAAGCCCGGCGGGCGAGGTTGCGGTCAGCTTGGGCGAGCCGGCCGAAGTCTTCCATGAGTGCCGCCGCGAGGTCGTTCCAGGCGAGCACCTCGAACGCCCCGGACGTGACGATGGCGGCGGTCAGCGGGAGGCGCTGGAGCAGCGCGAGGATGCTCGGGCGCACGTCGCGCCGGTGCAGGCCGGTGCGGATCGGTGCGGTGCCCGCCAGGACGTGGAGGTGGTCGGACTCGGCGTCGGTGAGCCGCAGCGCGCCGGCGATGCCGGCGAGCACCTCGCCTGACGGGCGGGGTGCCCTGCCCTGCTCCAGCCGGACGTAGTACTCGGTCGAGATGTGCGCGAGGACGGCGATCTCTTCCCGCCGAAGGCCCGGAGTCCGGCGTCGCGGACCCGGAGCGAGGCCGACGTCCTGCGGCCGCAGCCGCTCGCGTCTACTGCGGAGAAACCGCCCGAGCTCCTGCTTGTCCATACGCCAAGTTTGCGCGTTCGCGCGGCGGCGATCCTGGTACCGTCTGTGCCTGCATCCGGATCCCGAGCGCGGCGACGCTATCGGCATGACAAACCGTCTCGACACCACCGCCGCCGGTCTGCTCACCGGCAAGGTCGTATTCATCACCGGCGCGAGCCGCGGCATCGGCGCGGCCGCGGCCCGGCTCTTCGCCCGGGAAGGCGCCGCCGTCGTGCTCGCCGCCCGTAGCACCGACGCCCTCGACCGCCTCGTCGCCGAGGTCCGCGCCGACGGCGGCGTCGCCGACGCGGTCGCCCTGGACCTCGCCGACCGGGCGAGCATCCGCGCGGCTGTCGACCGGGTCGAGCAGCTGCACGGCCGGCTCGACGGCGCCTTCAACAACGGCGCGGCAATCCAACACCGGCCCGGCCCACTCGACACCACCAGCGACGACGACATCGACGAGCAGTTCGCCGTGAACTTCCGCGCCCACTGGACCGCCATGACCGCGGAGGCCGCGCTCATGCGCCGCACCGGTGGCGGAGCGATCGTCAACACGTCCAGCATCGGCAGCCGCCGCGCGAACCCGGCCCTGCCCGCGTACGGCGCCATGAAGCGGGCACTCAACAGCATCACCGAGACCGCCGCCGTGACCTGGGCCCCACACGGTGTACGGGTCAACGGCATCACCCCGGGCGGCACCGCCACCGCGATGATCGACGCGTGGGAGGCCGCCACTCCCGGCATCGTCAAGCAGATCAACGCCTCGATCCCGCTCGGCCGGATGGCGGAGCCGCGCGAGGTCGCCGAGGTCGCCGCCTGGCTGCTCAGCGACCGAGCCTCGATGGTCACCGGCGCGATCGTGCCCGTCGACGGCGGCGCCGGCGCCTGAACTCACGGCGGTACGAGTGCGGGGGCCGGTGCGGGCGATCAGCGGAGTGCGGCGGCCTGGGACAGCCGGGCACCCCGGAACAGAAGCCACCCGCCGAGGAGCACCTCGAAGAAGAAAATGGGCACGTAACGACCGATCGCGACAACAGCGTTGTCCTCGGCGCCCGGGAAGATGCTGACCGCCATGGTGATAGTCACCAGGACCAGGTTGGCGAACACGCCCCACGCGGCCAGCGCCCTTGGTACGTACCGCGACTTGAACAGCAGGTAGCTGAAGACGCCGTTGCCGAGGCCGAGCAGGACCAGCCCGACGCCGAAACCCGTGGTGTGCACGCCGATGTACGCGTTGGCCAGAGCCTCGAGCTGGCCGGTGTCGAGCCTTCCGGCGTTGTCGGGATCGGTGAGCATGGCCGGCACCGACAGGAACGCGACCGTATTCGCGATCATGATCGCCGCTTGTGCTGTCCGCCAGAGCGTCGCGAGCATGGCGAGGCCCGGATTCACCGACCGGAGCAGCACGTACAGGGCGACCGCCATGACGATGTCACCGGCGAAGATGAGCACGTCGAGGGACACGCCGACGCGAAAGAGTCGTTGCGATTCCACGATGTTGTGTGCGGTCGCCGCGGCGTCGTCAGCCACGATCAGGCTGGCCGGAACGAAGACCTGCGAAAAGAACCCGGCTGCCATCAGCAGCAGTAACATCAACCCCGCGACCCTGGCCGCGGTGCGCTGCTGCGACTCGGTAAACATCGCGTCCCCCTCATTTCCGGACCGGGCGGTCCCGGCCGTCATGCCACGAGCGTGACGGAGCGGGGGCGGCAGCTCATCGCGACATGGGCCGGACTCCGCCCGGCCGATGGTGGGAGACAGATGTCGTACTTCGGTCGCCGCGACGCACACCTTCGCCGAATCGTGGATCTTGCTAGAGACCTTTCGGAGTCGGGGTGGCTCGACCCCCCTATTTGGACAGAGATTTGAGCTACCGCGATGTGCGTCGTGGTCCAGACCGCTGCTCCCGCGGCCTCACCCGTCCGCCGCTGGTCGCGCCGGTGGGTCGACGTTTGTCCACAATGCCTTTTCCCGGATCGGCGATCCGGGAAAGCAACAGGGTTTCGGCGAGCGCTGCGAGCCGCCGGCCGGGAACGGTGCCCGCGGGAGATACGGTCCGCCGCTGACGCGAGCCGACCGCAGCCAGGTTCCGTGGAGGTTTCTTTGGAAGAAGTGTCGGATTCGGGGTGAGCCCTTCGTGGAAGGGGTGAACGCACTCATGACCGCGAAGCAGAAAGGGATTGTCATGACCGCCATCTACACCTGGGACGTCTTCTCCACCCTCGACGGCTACGGCTCCTTCGCCGAGGGCGCCGACTGGGGCGGCTATTGGGGCAAGCAGGGCCCCGAGCTGCTCGAACACCGCGCCGCCATCTTCGATACCGAGCAGCGGATGGTGTTCGGCGCCACCACCTTCCGGGAGAACGCGCAGATCATGTCCTCGGGCATCGACCCCCACGCGCTCGACGAGTGGAACGTCAGGACGATGCGCATGCCGGCGACGGTGATCTCGTCCACGCTGCGCGACACGCTCGGCTGGCCGGACGCGACGATCGTAAGCGGCGACGCCGTGGACATCGTCGCCCGGCTCAAGGAGCAGTCGGACGTGCCGCTGCGGTCCCAGGCAAGCTTGTCGCTGAACTGGGCACTGATGGCCGCCGGGCTGGTCGACCGCCTCCAGGTGACGATCTTTCCCGTCATCTCCGGACGGACCGGCACGAGCCCGATCCTGGGCGGCGCGGGCGACTTCGACCTGGAGCTGATCGAGAGCCGGACCCTCGACGGCCACACCCAAGAGCTCGTCTACCGCCCGACTCCCCACCCGGCCGGCGCGGCCTGAAGCGCGGCGGAGGGCTCCCGCGGGCGCGGGGGCCCTCTCAGGTTGGCAGGTCGTGCGGCCCGACGGCCGGGTCGGCCAGCTTGTGGGTCAGGTCGTCGGCCTGTGTCTCGGCCAGCTCCGTACGCACCAGCGGGCAGCGGCGGCACGCCGTGACCCCGGTCTGCCGCCACCACTGGCATTGGCCGCGCAGGTGGCAGCGGGGGAGTGTGTGGCCGGGGACGGTGGGCGCGGCGAGCGCCACCTTTGTCACCAGCCCGCATCCGGTGCCCGTGTGGTGGCCGCACTTTTGCGTGCAGTGCGCCGCGAACCGCATGATGCTTGTCGCCTCGACGCCCTCCGGGACCAGGGCGAGCGCCTCCGCGGCCGGCACCGGCTCGTTCAGGTAGCTGAGACCGTCGGAGCCGGCATGGACACCGAGCAGGACGGCCTCCGGCCGGTCGGCGGGCGCGCTGGGGCACCAGGTGCGGTCTTCGGTGTGGTCCATGCCGGCCCACCTTTCTCGACGTGACGACGTCTAGTTCATGAGGATCAGGCCGATGAAGATCGTTCGCGTTCCTTTGGCCGACGCCTTGGTGCCGGCGCCCGCGGCCGCGCGCCGGATCGACTTGTCCAGCTGATCCCTGGTGATGGTTCGGTTCACGTTTCCTCCCCGTGGTCTTGGCAGGCACCGTACGGCCCGGCCCTGGACCGCCCGCTATACCGCGCACCGGTTGCCGGTCAGCCGGTACTCCAGTGGCCGGTCCAGTCGCTGTCGCCACGATGAACCGGCTGCCGTCCAACAACTCTGGAGGAGCATGCATGCACAAGGCATCGCGGGATTTCCGGTTGTTCTGGGTCGCCGGGGCGGCCGACCAACTCGGGTCGCACGCGTCCAGCCTTGTGACGCCTGTGCTCGTGCTCGCGGTGGGCGGCGGTCCCGTCGAGGCCGGTCTGGTAGGGACGTTCGGCGCCCTGGCCCGGTTCGGCGTCGGTCCCTTCGCGGGGGTGTACGCCGACCGTTTCTCGCGGCGCACCCAGCTCAGCGCGGCCGCGGTCGTCGCGGCCGCCGCGACGGGCGTGATCGCCATCGGGGTCGCCACCGGCACGATGACCTGGCCCGCTCTGCTTGGCGCCGCGATCGTCCAGGGTGCGGCGGCGGGCTGGTACGCCGCGGCGAGCGCCGCCGCGCTGCGCCGAGTCCTGCCGGCGGAGCGCCCGGAGCGGGCGGTGGCCTCGCTGCGCGCCCGCGGTCAGGGCGCTGAGCTGGTCGGTCCGGGGATCGGCGGCGGCCTGTACCAGCTCGCGCCGGCGGCGCCGTTCCTGTTCGACACGATCTCCTACCTCGTGAGCGCCGGGTTGGTCCGGCTGGTCCGGGCGGATCTCGGCCCGGATCGCCGGCCGGGGCCGGACGGGTCGAGCGGCTTCCGCGCCGATCTTGTGGCGGGCGTACGGTTCGTGTTCCAGCAGCCGTTCCTGCGGTTCGTGGTCATCTGGGCGGGCGGCATCAACCTCGCGCTCGCCGCCCTGTACTTCCACGTCGTCCTCGTCGCCCGGATGAACGGCGCGTCGGCGGCGTCGATCGGCCTGATCCTCATGGTGTCCGGCGCGGTCGGTCTCGTCGGCTCGCTGCTGACCCCGCGGATCATGTCGGTAGTGAGTGGCGACCGGCTGGTGGCGGGCGCGTCCTGGCTGCTGGTGGCCGTGGTGATCTCGCTCGCGCTGGTCGAGTCGACGTGGCAGTTCGCGCTGGTGCTCAGTGCGGTCGCGTTGATCAGCCCGGCGTTGAGCGTGGTGCTCACCACCCGCGCGATCATGATCATCCCGGACGGCATGCAGGGCCGGATCGGAACCGTCCTCAGCACGGTCAGCGAAGGCGCCGCCGCGTTCGCGCCGCTGCTGGCCGGCTTCCTCGTCGCGGTGACGGCGCCGTTGCTGGTCGCGGCGCTGTTCGGCGCCGGCCTCGCGGCGCTGGCCTGGTACGCCACCCGCAACCGCCACCACGTCACGCCGCCGCCCGCGCCGCCGCCGGAACCCGAGCTCGCCACCGTTGCGACGACAGACCTGAAGGGCTGAGCCGTGGAAGTGAGCATCCGCCTCGTCGTGCCGGAGCTGCCGTCGGTCGCCGAACGGTGCCCGCACCGTGCCGTCACCCTCGGCGACCTGAACGGCACCTGCCAGGCGTTCGCCATCGACAGCCGCACCGGCGGGCGCCGGCCGGTCACCGACCGGCCGCAGGGTACGGCCCGGTACGCGATCGAACCGGACGGCGGGCGGGTCTGGTGGTTCGACGACGACGCGCACGGCGTCGGCCGCTGGCGGGTCCAGCCGTTCACCGGCGGTCCGGACACCGACGCGTTACCGGGGACCGCCAGCGGCCGGCCGGCCGGGCTGGCGATGGCGCTCGACGGCACCGTCGCGGCCGGTCTCGGCGACGGCGACCACGTGCTGGTGTACCTGCGTGCCCCCGGCGCCCAACCCCGGCAGGTGGCCCGGATCGCCGGGCACGCCGAACTGACCGACGTGTCGGCGGACGGCGACCTGCTCGCCGTCTCCACCGAGCCGGACGCGCCCGACGCCGTACGGATCCTGCGCCCGGACGGCGGCACCACCGCGGTTCTTTCCGGTACCGGTGCCCGGGTGTGGGGCCTGGGGTTCCGGCCGGTTTCGGGACCGGCGGCGTTCCTGTGCGTGTTCGAAAGGGACGGGGTGTACCGGCCGGCGGTGTGGACGTCCGCCGGCGGGCTCGTCGCCGTGCCCGGGCCCGGGTTCGACACCGAGATAACCGCCAGCTGGTTTCCGGACGGCGGTCGCCTGCTGGTGCGCCAGCACCGGCACGCGCGCAGCGTACTGATCGCGCTGGACCCGGCGGACGGCAGCCGCCGGACCGTACCGACCGAGACAGGCAGCGTCCTGGACGCGGCGGCCCAGCCGGACGGCATCTTGCGTTACGTGTGGACACGCGGTGGCCGGGCACCCGAGATCCGCACCGATCCGCCGACCCACGCGGCTGGCGCGGGCGGGGCCGGTGGCCGGACGCATCGGGAGCCCGACACGGACCTGTGGGTACCCGGGCCCGGCGGACCGGTGCACGTGCTGCTGACCCCGGCCGCCGCGGCGGGCCCCCGGCCGGCCGTGTTCCTGCTGCACGGTGGCCCGTTCCGCGCCGCCATGGACGCCTACGATCCGGCGGTCGAACTACTGCGGAACATCGGCTTCACGGTCGTGCGCCTCAACTACCGCGGCTGCCCCGGGTACGGCGCGGCGTGGCGGACGGCGTTCGACGCCGGCGTCGGGCACACGCAGGTGGCCGACATCGAGGCCGTGCACCGGTACCTCGTCGACAGCGGGACGGTCGACCCCGCGCGGGTCTGCGTCGCGGGGGAGTCGTGGGGCGGCTACCTGGCGCTGCTCGCGGCGGGCACCCGGCCCGAGCTGTGGTGCGGGGTCGCGGCGGTGAACCCGATCGCCGACTACGCCCTCGCCTTCCGCGACACCACACCGGCCGTCCGGGCCCTCGACGTGCGCCTGTTCGGCGGTACCCCGGACGAGATGCCCGACGCCTACCGGCGGGCGTCGCCGGCCACCTACGCGAAGGCGGTGCGGGCACCGGTGCTGATCGTCGCCGGCCGGGACGACGTGAAGTGTCCACCGGCGCAGATCAGCAGGTACGCCGACGAGGTGCGGCGGCACGGGCACGACGACATCGAGGTGCTCTGGACCGGCCACGGTCACGACGCCTACGACGTCTCCGGCCGGGTCGGCATCCTCTCCGCCGTGGTGCGGCACCTCGGGCTGGCCGCCGGTGGCCAGCCGGAGCAGGCGCCGGCCGCGGTGGGCGGCTGAAGCGACCGCACCAGTGACCGGCGGCGGTATCCCGCTGTCCGGACGGTACACGTGGCGAGAGGAGGTGGAGCTGTGACGAAGACCGTCGTGCTGAGTGACCCGCTGGGTCTCAGCGGTGAGCGCAACCGGGGCGTCGACATCATGATCCAGATCGTGATCGAGTTCTGACCCGCCGCCTGACCGGCGCGTCGGCAGGCGCGCAGCCCGACTTACCAGGGTGGGGAGGAGGTGAGCCACACATGAACAAGACCGTCGTCCGCAACGACCCGCTCGGTGTCAGCCGCGAGCAGGGCCGCGACGTCCACATCCACATCCACGTCAGCGCCAAGTAGCAACCCGGCGGCGTGAGCCGGCGCCCCATATCGCCGGCTCACGCAACCCCCTTACCGCCAGCGGCAGCCGCCGTGGCCCGACCGGAGCAGGAGCCCGCCATGCGAATCCTCCTCGTCAACATGCCGTGGGCGTTGATCGACGTCCCGTCGCTCGGACTGGGCATCCTGCGTAATGCCGCGAGCCGCGCGCTGCCCGACGCCGAAATCGAGGTGCTGCACGGCAACCTCGAGTACGTCGACTGGATCGCCGAGCGGGAGGACGCCTTCGGCGTCGGCGACTACCACTACTACTCGCTGGAGACGTACTTCGCCGGCGTCGGCGACTGGGTCTTCACCTCGGCCCTGCACGGCGTACCGGAGTGGCGCGTCGAGGAGTTCACCGCGCAGGCCTCGTTCCGCGGACCGAGGCTGGACGCGACCGTCCGCCTGCATCGGCGCTCACCCGAGTTCATCGCCCACCTCACCGAGCAGATCCTGGGGTTCGCCCCGGACGTCGTCGGATTCACCTCGACGTATCAGCAGAACGCCGCGGCGCTGGCGACGGCGCGGGCGGTGAAGGCGGCGGCGCCGCACGTCACGACCGTCCTCGGCGGCGCGAACTGCGACGGCGAGCAGGGCGCCGCGATCCACCGCAACTTTCCCTTCGTCGACCTTGTCGCGCGTGGTGAGGGCGAGGCCGCGTTCCCCGAGATGCTGCGGGCGCTGGCCGGTGACGGGACCCTCGGCGCCGTCCCGGGGCTGTGCTGGCGGCGCCCGGACGGCACGTCGGCCGTCAACGCGATGAGTGCCCGCCCGCTGCCGCCGGCGGCGATCGTGGGCCCCAACTACGACGGCTACTTCGACCGCCTCGACAGGTCGGTCGCCCGCGACTGGGTCGAGCCGAAACTCGTCGTCGAGGGCGCCCGCGGCTGCTGGTGGGGGCAGAAGCACCACTGCACGTTCTGCGGGCTCAACGGCTCGTTCATGGAGTTCCGCAGCAAGAGCCCATCCGTGTTCCGCGACGAGATCTTCGACCTGGTGCGACGGCACCGCGTCCTCGACATGTTCGTCGTCGACAACATCCTCGACATGAACTATGTGACGTCCCTGCTGCCGATGCTCATCGAGAGCGGGTACGACCTGCGGCTCCAGTACGAGATCAAGTCGAACATGCGGCTCGGGCAGCTGACCACACTCGCCCAGGCGGGCCTGGTCAACGTCCAGCCCGGCATCGAGAGCCTGAGTACCCGCGTCCTGAAGATCATGGACAAGGGCGTCACCGGCTGCCAGAACGTGCGGATGCTGCGCGACGCGG
This sequence comes from Phytohabitans sp. LZ39, assembly GCF_059359075.1. Taxonomy (NCBI): domain Bacteria; kingdom Bacillati; phylum Actinomycetota; class Actinomycetes; order Micromonosporales; family Micromonosporaceae; genus Phytohabitans; species Phytohabitans sp. LZ39. The sequence continues at coordinate 18,207 of NZ_JCADBM010000031.1, forward strand.
CGACCGCCGGGCTGAGCGTGGCCTGGAACTACCTGTACGGGTTCCCCGGCGAGACGCCCGAGGACTACGAGCCGATCGTCGAGCAGTTCCCGGCGCTGCACCACCTGCCGCCGCTCGACGGCGTGTACCGGATCGCGATCGAGCGGTTCAGCCCGTACTTCAACAAGCCGGAGCTCGGCTTCGGCGAGTTGCGCCCGGCCCGGCAGTACCGGCTGAACTACGACCTGCCGGAGGAGGAGCTGCTCGGCCTGGCCTACATCTTCGAGGCGGCGCCGCAGGGCATCGACGAGCGGCTGGGTGACCGGCTGCGGGCGGCGGTCGATCGCTGGCAACGCGAGTACCACCTCAGTCGCCTGTCCTATGTAGACCTGGGCACTGAGATCGTTCTGGTCAGCCGGCGACGGTCGTTCGACTGGTCGGTCCTGCGGCTGGAGGACCCGGTCGAGGTGGCCGCGTTCCGGCTGCTCGACCAGCCGCACCGCCCGGCGGTGCTGGCCCAGAAGCTGGCGGCGGACGGCGCCGATCCGGCGCGCGTGACCGAAGCGGCCGTCGCCGACCTGCTCGACCGGTGGGTCCGGCTGGGCCTGCTGTTCACCGACGCCGGCCAGTTCGTGCATGTCGTACCCGTGGCGGGCAATCAGGAACTGATCCGGATCGCCATCGCCGAACCGGAGCTCGAGGAGGTGGCGGTGTGAAACCACTGGCGAACATCGAGCCGCAGGTGCTGACCCTGTGGCGCGACCACGACGACGCCCTGCTGAACATGCCCGGGATCGTCATGGGCATGCGCAGGCCCGGCCCGGCCGGCTGGACCGACGCGGCGGCCACGGTCGCCGGGCTGTACCACGGCGGCGTGCGCCGGGCGGCGCTGAGCGACCCGGTGGACCTGACCCGGAACACCGACCCGGCTGGCCTGGTGCAGGCCATGATCCTGCTGCGCGAGCTGACCAGCTGGGGCATCGCGGTCGACTGGGTGGCCCACTTCGACGACCCCGACATGTGGCGGCGGCTCAATCACCTGTACCCGCCGAAGGCGATGGTCGGGCACCCGGACGCCGACGCGGCGCTCGGCGACTGGCGCCAGACGTTCTACCTGTGCAAGTGCGTCTACCGGCAGGGCCCGGGCTTCATCCAGGTGCGCGACCGTAGGGCGGGTTCGCTGGCCCGGTTCACCATCGACGACCCGGACTACATCGCGGCCGTCGGCACGCTGCTCGACGGCGCGCCGGCCGAGGCCGTTCCCGCGCCGATCCTGACCGCGTTCCTCGAGGAGGGACTGGCTGGCATCGTCGGTGAACTCGCCTGGTGGCTGCCGTACCGGGTGCGGCGGTGGCCGTGGCCGTCCCTGGTGGTGTGAGCGCCAGCGTCATCCACAGGGCGCGACGGGCCGCAGGAGGGCACGCTGAAACATCGGCGTCCGGCGATGGCATTGCTACTCTCGACACTCCAGAGTCGGCCCGCGCCCGTGGAGTGAATCATGAATGTCCTACTTCGTCGCTTGTCGATGGCGTTGCTCTGCGCCGCTGCCATCTCGGCCGGCGCCGGCGGTGCGGCCACGCGCGATGGCCACGACCGTGGCGCCGTCGACACGACGGGGAGCACGCGGATCAGCGCGGACGCCTGTGCACACTGCCCGAAGGAGCTAGTTCTTCCCGAAACTCCAACGTCGCGATCTTGATCTGGAGCTGATCGGCGACCGAGGGGTCGGTCGCGCCGAGCACGTCCACCGCGCGCTGCCAGGCGCGGCGAGCCGCGTCGGTGTCGCCGGTGGCGTGCAGGGCATCGCCGAGGTCGTTGAGTATGTTGACCTCGCCGTCCCAGTCGCTCATCTCCCGGGTTATGCGTAACGCCCGCTCGAAGCAGGCGATCGCCTCGCGGTCGAGACCCAGGTGGTGGTGTGCGTAGCCCAGGCTGTGCCAGGTGGCCGATTCCGCCAGGCGGTTGCCGAGCCGCTGGTGCAGGACCAGCGCCTGTTCACAGCAGGTGATGCAGCGGCGATGGTCGCCGGCTCGGCTGTGGCACCAGCCGATCGCGTTGAGGGCGAGGGCTTGGCCGGCCAGGTGATCCATCGCCAGGTACAGGTCGAGCGCCCGCTCAGCGTGGGTGATCGCCTCCTGGTGGCGCTCCTGGGCGACGAGCAGATCACTCAGGATCCGATGGCCGGTGGCCTGGCTGGCCGGATCGTTCCACCGCGCCGACACCTCGATGCTTCGCCGCACGTAGTCCTCGGCCTCGTCGTACCGGCGCAGCCGCGTCGACGCGATGGCGAGAACGCGCAGCGCGTGAAACTGGCCGGTCGCGTCCTCCAGCCGGTCGGCGGCCTCCAGCGCGACCCGTCCGATCGCGGCGAGCTCCGACCACTGCCTGCGCCGTTGCAGGAACGTACCCAGGACCCAAGCCAGCTGCCAGGCGTGCTGGTCGAACCCCGCGTTGGCGGCGAGGTCGACGCCGGCGACCAGCACCGGGTACTCGATCGCGAACCAGCTCATCGCCTGGGTTTCGTCGGCGAACTCCTCGACGGCGACGGTGGGGCCCCGAGGGGTGAGGGTGATCGGGTCGCGGTTGGGGTACAGCAGCCGCTCGCCCGCGTAGGCGCTGTGCAGGTAGTAGTCGAACATCCTGTGCAGCGCCGCGCGCCGATCCGGCTCGCCGGTCTGATCGTCGGCGAGTTCCCCCGCGTAGGCGTGCAGCAGGTCGTGCAGCGTGTACCGCCCCGGACTGTGCTCGGTCAAGAGGCTGGCCAGGTCGAGCTCGATCAGCAGCGCACGGGCCCGGGCCGGCGACTCGCCGGTGAGGCTGGCTACCGCCGCCGCCGAGAACTCCGGCCGCGGGTGCAGGCCGACCAGCCGGAACAACCGCGCCGCGGGTGCGCTGAGCGCGGCGTAGGACAGCGCGAACACCGAACGGACCCGTCCGGTCGGGTCGCCGGCGTCGAGTACGGTCAGCCGCTGTCCGGCCTGGCGGAGCTCGGCCGCGATCTCGGCCAGGCGAAAGCCGGTCTGCTGGGCGCGGGCCGCGACGATGTTCAACGCGAGTGGCAGCCGGGCGCACGCCGCGACGATCTGATCGACCGCCTCGGGTTCGGCCGAGACGCGGCTGTGGCCGAGCCTCCCGCGGAGCAGGTCGTGTGCGTCCGCGGGCGAGAGCACGTCGAGGCTCAACGGGTGCGCGCCCTCGGCCGCGACAAGGGAGGTGAGCCGGTTGCGGCTGGTCACCAGGGCCAGCGCCGAACGGGTGCCGGGCAGCAGCGGACGGACCTGGTCGGCGTCGCGGGCGTTGTCCAGGAGCACGAGAATCCGCTTGTCGGCCAGCATGCTGCGGTACAGGGCGGCCCGCGCGTCGAGGCTGGGTGGGATCCGGTCGGGTGGCACGCCGAGGGCGACGAGCAGCGCGTGCACGGCCATGGTCGGCGATATCGCCCGCCGGTCGGGGTCGAAGCCGCGGAGGTTGATGTAGAGCTGGCCGTCGGGGAACTTGTCGGCGACCCGGTGGGCCCAGTGCACGGCCAACGCCGTCTTGCCCACGCCGGCGGAGCCCGACACCGCTGAGATCACCACCGCGCTCGGCGCGCCGCCTGACGGTTGGGCCAGGAGGTCGTCCAGGCGAGCCAGCTCTTCCGCCCGCCCGGCGAACCCGAAGACGCCCGCGGGCAGCTGCCGCGGCACCGTGCTCACGCCGCCGACGGCGACGCCTCCGCCCAGCGGCGCCGGCTGGCCGATGGCGGGGTCGCCGCTGAGGATCTGCTCGTGTACCCGGCGCAGCTGCTCGGTGGGCTCCAGACCGAGCTCGTCGATCAGATAACGGCGCGCCTCCTGGAACGCCGACAGCGCGTCCGCGGCGCGGCCGGACCGGTACAGCGCGATCATCAGCAGGCTCCACAGCCGCTCGCGCAGCGGGTGCTCGGCGAGCAGGCCGCGCAGCTCCGCGACGAGGTCACGATGTGCGCCCAACTCGACGTCGAGCTCGATGCGTTCCTCGACGACCTCGAGGCGCCGCTCTTCATGCCGGTCACGCTCGGCGTCCAGCAGTGGGCTGGACAGCCCCGCGCAGAACGGGCCGCTCCACTGGTCCAGGGCCGCCCGCAAGGCCACGGTCGCGGCCGTGAGGTCACCGGCGGCCCGCGCGCGGCGCGCCTCGGCGACCCCGACGTCGAACCGGCTGAGGTCCAGATCTTCGGCGGGCACGGCCAGGCGATAGCCGGCGTCGGTCCACATGAGCCGGCGCGACCGCGTGCGCGGGGCCCGTGCCGGCTCCAGCACCCGGCGTAGCCCGGCGACATGCTTTTGCACGAGGTTTACGGCGTATGTCGGCGGCGCGTCGCCCCACACCGCCGCGATGAGTTGATCGCGGCTGACCGACCGGTTGGCTCTCGAGAGCAGCACGGCGAGGACCACCCGTTGCTGTATCGGACCAAGGTCGAGCTCGCCGTCACCACTCCACACCCGTAACGGGCCGAGCACCTCGAAACGCATGCGGCCACCCGGATCAGCTAGATTGCCACGCTGCCGGGATTCTAGTGGGCTTCGCCAATGTCTGTCGTGAGCAGTTCGCCAAAGCGCAGCAGGTAGAGGCGTGTCCGCCGGTGAATCCGAGTCGAGAATTGAGTGACCGGGGTCACGCCCGGGGATGTCACGGTTCGGCCGGCCGCCTTGTCCCATGGCCATGACCGAGACAAAGAACCAGACAGTGATCGTGGCCGGAGCCAGTGGTGTCCTCGGCCGGCACATCCGCGCCGCGCTCACCGGCGCCGGGCACACCGTGCTGGGCCTGGGCCGCGGTGAGGGCAACGAGATCCGCGCCGACCTGCTCGACCGGGACGGACTGCTGCGGGCGTTCCAGGGGGTCAAGGGCGACGTGGTGGTGCACGCGGCGACCGCGCTGCGCAAGCCGCCGATGCGGCACAAGGGCATGTTCGGCACCGACGACCTGCGGGTGGCCGGGACCGCGAACCTGATCGAGGCGGCCAAGCTCGCGGGTGTGCGCCGCTTCGTCGGCGAGAACGTCGCCGTCGGCTACGGCTACCGCGACTTCGGCGACCGGGTGCTGACCGAGGCCGACGAGTTCGGGGTGCCGGTGACCGATCCGAAGATCAACCGGCACTTGGCGGGCATGCGGGAGAAGGAGCGCTTGGCCCTGGAGTCGGGGCTGGAGGCGATCTCGCTGCGCTTCGGCTTCTTCTACGGGCCGGGTGGCACCGAGGCGATGGTGGACATGCTGCGCAAGCGGCAGATGCCGGCGTTCGACGACCACGGTCGCGTCTCGCCGTGGACCCACCTGGCGGACGCGGCCGCCGCCGTCCTCGCGGCGGTCGATCGGGGACGGCCCGGCGAGGCGTACAACATCGTCGACGACCACCTGGGCTTCGGGCAGCTGATCCGGGCGATCGCCGAGATCTTCGGTACGCCCAAGCCGTTCACCGTGCCCACGTGGATGCTGGCGCCCGCCTCCTACATGCACCTGATGCTCGGCGTCAGCATGCGGGTCTCGAGCGAGAAGGCCCGCCGCGAGCTCGGGTGGCGGCCCGCATACCCCACCGTGCTGGACGGGCTGCGGGCGCAGGCGTCCGCCCACGTCTAACCTGTTTCCATGATCGATCTCCAGGTCTTCGCCCAGCATCGGCGGCTGCTCTTCGACGTCGCGTACCGGATGACGGGGAGCGTCGCCGATGCCGAGGACATCCTCCAGGAGGCCTGGCTGCGGTGCCGCGACGTCGACGGCGAGCAGGTCGCCAACCCCCGGGCGTACCTGGTCAAGATCGTCACCAACCTCTCGCTCAACCAGCTGACCTCGGCCCGCGCCCGCCGCGAGACGTACGTCGGGCCATGGCTGCCCGAGCCGGTGCTCACCGCGCCCGACGCGGGTCAGGAGGCCGAGATGGCGGAGTCGATCTCGATGGCGATGCTCGTCGTCCTGGAGACGCTCACCCCCGCCGAACGTGCGATCTTCCTGCTCCACGACGTTTTCGGCTACAACCACGCCGAGATTGCGTCCATCCTCGACAAGTCCGAGGTCGCGGTGCGGCAGGCCGCGGCCCGGGCGCGGGCGCACGTCGCGGCCCGCCGGCCTCGCTTCGACGTCGACCAGGAGGTACGTCGAGAAGCGGTGGACCGGTTTCGCCAGGCCTGTGCCGGCGGCGACCTGAACGCGATGATGGAACTCCTGGCGCCCGAGGTGATCTGCTGGTCGGACGGCGGTGGCAAGGTGACCGCGGCCCGCCGCCCGCTGGAAGGCGCGGACAACGTCGCCCGCTGGCTGCTCGCGGTCTTCGCCAAGCCGGACGTGCGCGGCACGCGGCTCGTGATCACCGAGATCAACGGCGGGCCGGGCATCCTCGGCCTCGTCGACGGGCAACCGGCCGGAGCGATCTGCTTCGACTTCGACGGCGAGCGGATCACCGGCGTGCGCATGCAGGGCAACCCGGACAAGCTCCGCGGCCTCACCCGCTGAAGGTGCCGGGCCCCCGGGGCTCTGCTGGCTGCGCTCGCTTCGCTCGCTGGGCGCCCCGGATGGCCGGCGCCATTCGGCCTCGTCGCTGCGCTTCTCGGCTCGAATCCCGCCAGCCCCGGGGCGGTTGATGCGTTAGGGTAATCGTCAGGTGTGCCGGGAAGCCTGGTCGGCGTCGTATTTGTCGTGGCGGCGAGGCTGGAGGTGCTTCCTCATGCGGGCCCGAGACTTGGCCGCTGAGTTTCCGACGGTGGCGGTCGACACCCCGGCGCTGGACGCGGCCCGGCTGTTGGCGGGGCAGAATCTGCCGGGGCTGATCGTGGTCGACGACGCCGGCCGCCCGAAGACGATCCTGCCGGGCACGCAGGTGCTGCGGATGGCGATCCCGTCGTACTGCCAGGACGATCCGGCGCTCGCCCGGGTCATCGACGAAGCCGCCGCCGACCTGTTCATCCGCAACGTCGGCGACCGCACCGTGGCCGAGCTGCTGCCCCGCGAGCACCGTGAGCTGCCGGTGGTGGACCCGGACGCCACGGTGCTGGAGATCGCGGCGGTGATGGCCCGCGCACGCAGCCCTCTCGTCGCCGTCGCGGGCAAGGACCGCCGGCTGCTGGGCGCGATCACCTTGGACGCGCTGCTGGACCGGATGCTCGGCACGTGAGTGGCACCGCCTGGGCCGCGGTCGCGGTCTTCGCCGTCGCCTATGTCCTGATCGCCACCGAGAAGATCCATCGAGTCGCGGCCGCCCTCGGCGGCGCCGCGGTCATGCTGGTCATCGGCGCCACCGACGCCGAGCACGCGTTCTTCTCCGAAGAGGCCGGCATCGACTGGAACGTCATCGTCCTGCTCGTCGGGATGATGCTCATCGTGGCCGTCCTCAAACGCACCGGCGCGTTCGAGTACCTGGCCATCTGGGCGACCAAACGCGCCAAGGGCCGCCCGTTTCGGGTCATGGTGCTGCTCGTCGTGGTGACGGCGGGCGCGTCCGCGTTTCTGGACAACGTGACCACCGTGCTGCTGATCGCCCCGGTCACCTTCCTGGTCTGCGAACGGCTCGACGTGCCGGTCGCGCCGTTTCTGATCGCCGAGGTGTTCGCCTCCAACATCGGCGGTACATCCACATTGGTCGGTGACCCGCCGAACATCATCATCGCCAGCCGGGCCGGCCTGTCCTACAACGACTTCCTGCTCCACCTCGCGCCCATCGTCCTGCTGCTACTTGTCGCGTTCATCGGACTGTGTCGCATCCTCTTCCGGTCCGCGTTCACCTACGACCCGGTGCGCGCCGCCCAGGTCGCCAGCCTCCGTGAACGCGACGCGATCCGCGACGTGCGGCTGCTCGTGGTCAGCCTGGTGGTACTGGCCGCGGTGACCGCCGCGTTCGTCCTGCACACCGTGCTGCACCTGGAACCCTCGGTCGTGGCGATCGTCGGCGGCCTGGTCCTGCTCGCACTGTCCAGATTGGACGCCGGTGATGTCGCCAAGGACGTCGAGTGGCCGACGCTGGTGTTCTTCGCCGGCCTGTTCGTCATGATCGGCGCCCTGGTCAACACCGGCGTCATCGAACAGATCTCCCGGGCCGCGACCGACGCCACCGAAGGCCGGCTGTTCTTCGCCTCCATGGTGCTGCTGTGGGGATCAGCGGTGCTGTCCGCGATCATCGACAACATCCCGTACGTCGCCACGATGAGCCCGGTCGTCGCCGACATGGTCAACGCCGAAGGAAACACCAGCCAGTCGCAGGTGCTGTGGTGGGCTCTCGCACTCGGTGCCGACCTCGGCGGCAACGCCACCGCGGTGGGCGCCTCGGCGAACGTCGTCGTGCTGGGCATCGCCGAACGCGCCGGCAAACCCATCACTTTCTGGCAGTTCACCAAGTACGGCCTGATCGTCACCGTGGTCACCGTAGCCCTGACGGTGCCGTACCTGTGGCTGCGGTACTTCGCACTCGCGTGAATGCCGGACCGCCGTCACCCGGCGGCGGGCACCGGTCGCCCGGGCAGCACGCCGAGCTGTCGCATGGTCACCATGTCGTTGTGCACCGCCCAGTGCTCGGCCGCCTTGCCGTCGCGGAAGCGCAGGATGTGCACCATCGGCGTGGCCACGTCGCGGCCGGTCGGCGGGATGCCCATCAGGTCGCCCGTGTGGCGGCCGGTCAGCGTGCAGTGCACGGCCACCGTGTCGCCGTCGCCGACCACGTGGTGGATGTCGAAGCTGAGGTCGGAGAAGACGCTGTGCAGCCAGCGCATCGTCTGGGCGGCCCCCTCGATGCCCGGCGGCTCGTCGGGGCGCGCCGAGTGGTCGACGTAGTCGGGGTGCATGACCTCGGGCAGCGCGGCCACGTCGTTGGCCGGGATGATCTCCGCCCACACGCGGCGGGCCTGGGACTTGAGCTCGTCGATGGTGCCGGACATGACTACCTCCGCTAATATGAGTGGAACCAACGTGATTTGATGTCATGAGGATTCCACTGAATGTCTGAGGATGTCAAGCCCCGGCGCAGGTACGACTCCAGCCGCCGCCAGGCACAGGCGGCGCAGACCCGCCAGGACGTGCTGGCCGCCGCCCGCGAGGCGTTCCTGGAGCACGGGTACACCGGCACGACGCTCGCCGCGATCGCCAAGGCGGCCGGGGTGGTGGTCGAGACGATCTACCGGGGCTTCGGCGGCAAGGCCGGCCTCTTCAAGGCCGTCGTCGAGGCGGCCGTCGCCGGCGGCACCGCCCGCGCCGAGGTCCCCGTCGACGAGCGGCCGGCGGTGCGCGCCCTGATCGACGAGCCCGACCCCCGCCGCCAGCTGGAGCGGTACGCGGCCACCCAGCCCGGCATCCACCACCGGATGGGGCCGCTGATGCGGGTGCTCGCCACCGCCGCCGCCACCGACTCCGAGCTGGCCCGCGTGCAGCGCGAGATGGACGACTTCCGGCTGGCGGGGCTGGGCCGCTTCGCCCAGCTGCTCGCCGACCGCGGCGCGCTCCGCCCGGGGCTCTCGGTCGAGCAGGCCCGCGACATCCTCTGGACGCTGGCCTCACACGCCACCTACGACCAGCTTGTCACCCAGCGTGGCTGGTCCACAGAGGACTATCAAACCTGGCTCGCCGAGACCCTCTGCCGCACCCTCCTCTAAAGGATTTCCGGCGCGCCTTCCGGGAGCCGGAGTGGCCGGTGCTGGCTCCCGGAGGCGCTGTCTCAGCGTGAGGGGCGGAGGGTGACCCCTGGCGTGAACCGGGTGAAGGCCGGCGGCAGCAGGCCCTTGGTGAAGGTGCTCAGGTCCAGCACCTGGTGGTAGTGCGGGTCGAACCGGTTGGCCGCCCCGTTCAGCCGGCCCGGATCGGTGCCCGGCCAGCGGCCGGTGTCCACTTTGGTCAGCAGGGCACGCAGGGCGGTGACCTCCTCGGCCGCGTTGAACGAGCAGTGGCCGCCCCGCTCCACGTACAGCTGGCGCAGCCGGCCGGGGTCACCGGCGCGGCGGATCTGCTCGGCGTACCACCGCTCCTGCTCCGGGGGAGCGCCCCCGTCACCGGTGGTGTGCAGCGACAGGATCGGCACCGCGGTGCGCCCGGTCGGGACGCCGTAGCGGTACATGTACCGCACCGCCGCCGGGTCTGCCGCGATGCGCGGCTCGCCGGCCAGGCGGGCGAGGTCGGCGCGCAGGTCCAGCCCGGCGTCCCGGTACGCCCGCGCGACCGCGTCCTCCTGGCCGGAGCGGGCCAGCTGCCGGGTGTAGTCCACCCCGGTGTTCCACAGTGGATTGCCCCCGGCCACCTGGGAGATGTCGGCGAACGCGACCGGCCCGTTGCCGAACGCCTTCGCCCACTTGACCCACTCGCTCTGCTGCTGGATCCAGTCGGTCGGCTCGGTGGGCTTGGGCTGGAGCGAGAAGTACCACCCGGTGACGTTGCCGAGCGCCGCCGCGAGCGCGAGCCGGGCCCGTCCCGTCGCGGTCGCCCGCTCCCGGTCCACGACCGCGACGAGCGCGTCCCTGCTGGCCGCCGGATCGGCGGCGTCGACGAGGTCGATGTCCGCGCCGCCGGCGAGCAGCGTCTTGACCGCGAAGTTGACGTCCAGGGCTGTGTTGAACGTGTTCAACGGATCATAGGCGCCACACAGGGCGAGCATTCCGTCGAACCGGTGCGGGTACCGCTCCACCAGCAGCGTCGAGATCGCGACACCCAGCGACTGCCCGGTCACCACCGTCCGGTGTGGTCTGCCGACGTTCGCCTCGAACCAGTCCAGCAGCGACAGCTGGTCGCGCATCGCCTCCTCGACGAGGTAGCCGAGGCCGTTGTTCTGGTATTCCGAGGCGGCCAGCGCGTACCCGTGGTCGAGTAGCCACTGTGCGGTCTCCTCGGCGTTGCTCACCAGCAGGCTGCCGTCCCCGAAGCCGGGGAACGGGTAGTAGCCGTGGCTGAACAGCACCAGCGTGCCGTTCCACCGCCGCGGCATCTCGACCCGGTAGTCGGCGCCTTCGATCGTGCCGGTGTAGGTCCGGCGCTCCTCGACGGCCGGCCCGGCTGACGCACTGGTCGCCGGTCCGGCCACCAGCAGGCCGGCGACCAGCACCGCTATCAGCTTCCTCATGGTCCTTCCTCTCCCCGTGACGGACACCCGGCGTGCGGGTGCGTGAATGCCATACAGACCGTCCGGGGAGACGAAACTCATCGGTACATCTAGCGTCGGGCGCGGGTGCTACATCGGGCCTTGCCAGGTCTGGGGATTTTGGAGGTCTTCGGCGGGGTCGAGGCCTTCGACGAAGTCGGTGACGGTCTGCTCGCTCTGGCCGAAGACCTCGAGGTCGAGGTCTCCGAAGTAGTCGAAGACGATGAGCATGTCGCTCTGGTCCGACCACATCGCCGGCCTGCCCGCCACGGTGCGGTTCGGGGTGGGACCGAGCGGCTGCTCAGCGAACGAAACCTGGATTTCCCCGTACGGCGCCGGCGCGACGAGCGTGAACGACGACGTGCGTGCCCAGGCGCTGATGCCGTCGAGCTCGATCGAGCACCGTTCCAGTTTGGCGCCGGCCGGCATGTGGGTGGCCAGCACCGGCTGCGCGCAGCGCTGGGCACGGTCGAGGCGGATGGCCTCGGCGAAAGCTGTCAACGCCTCCTCGCTCGGGCTGGTCGTCAACACCGAGACGGTGAGGCCGTCCGCCGGCTGCCACACCAACTGCCAGGTGAGTCGATCCTCTGTGGACGTCGGGCTGAGACCGCGCAGGGTGGCGGGCCGCCCGTGGACGGAGACCTGGCGCTCGTCGGCGCCGGCCTCGGTCCGCACGGAGCCGCCGCGGCGGGGGATCTCCACTGTGTACGCCGGGGTGTCCCCGACAGCGCCGCCCTTGGTGTACACGCGCAGCCATTCGCCCTCCGGCATGGTCTGCCAGCTCGTCTTGTCCAGGCCCGGTACCCCGGACAGGTCCACGTCGAAGTGGAGTATCCCGGCATCCGCGCCGACCAGGTCGGGCCGCTGGGCGGCACCCGGCTCGCCCGGCGCGTCGGGGAGGGTCGGGGGTGGCGCGGGCGGTACGCCGACCGGCTCGTCGCCGGGGAGGCTGATCGCGTACGGGACGCCGATGGCCAGCGACACGACCGCGGCCGAGGCCAGCAGCGAGGTACGCAGCCTGCGGCGGGAGCGGATCCGGCGGCCGGAGGCGATCGCGGCGGACGCGGTGTCGGGCTTCATCAGGACGCCTTCGGTCATGCCGTGGATCGCGTCACGGAGCGTGCTGTCGGTGTCGTTCATCGCGTGACCTCCTGGTCGATTTCGTGTACCAGCGACCGCAGCTTGGCTAGCGCGCGACTTGTCTGGCTCCCCACCGTGCCCACGCGGCAGCCGACGATCCGGGCCGTCTCCTCGACGCTCACGTCCTCCAGGAAGCGGAGCACGATGATGGCCCGCTGCTTGGGTGGCAACGACTGCAACGCCTCGCGCAGGGTCAGCCGCAGCACAGTCGAGCCGGCGCCCTCGCCGCCGGCCGCCCGGTCCGGCACGGCGGCGACGGGTACCTCGCGCCGCCGTACCTTCCGCCAGGCCGAAATATGGGCGTTGTACATGATGCGGCGCACGTACTGCTCGGGCGCGGCGTGGATCTGCCGCCACCGGGAGAACGCCTTGGCGAGTGCGGTCTGGAGCAGATCGTGGGCACCGTGCTCGTCACCGCTGAGCGCGAAGGCCGCGCGCAGCAGCGCCGGCCCGCGTCCGGCCACGAACTCGGTGAACTCCTCCTCGACGGACTGGCTCATCCAGCTCCCTCCCCGCTTTCCCTCTGAGACGCCGGAGGGTGGGTGGGATTTTCGCCACCGCGCCGAAATTTATCTTTGGGCGCGCTGGCGCGAGCCGCGATCACCGGGTGTCGTTAGATTGGCCGGATGGACGCGCTGACGGAGTGGCTCGATTTGACCGAGGCCCGCATTCAGCTCATGCAGGACGCCGTCGGCTTCGTCACCGATCAGTCGAGCGACTCGCTTGCCGCGCTGCAAGATGTGCTCGACTCGCTCGACGACGAGGAGCGGCTGGGCGCGGCGGCCTACCTGGGTGAGTCGCTGCTGGCCGCGGCGGACGGCGAGTGGGGTTGGGACGCGTCGGCCAAGCGGCCGATCGTGGTGCCCGACCCGGCGCTCGGCCTACCGCCGGTCTCGCCGATCGACGAGATCGACGCCGCGGCGGGCGAGCGCGACGGGCGCCTCGCCGCGTTGCACCGCACCTGGGCCGCGGCGGCCGGCCCCCGGGCCGAGACGTCTTCGCTGGCCGCGTGGCTGGCCCGGCAGGAGTCCGGGTTTCCGGCCTGGGCGGCGAGGTACGGGCCGGGTGTGGAGTGGGACTTCTCCGTCGGCTCGCTCGATCGGCTGGAGGAGGTGCTGCGCCGGACCGTCACGTCGGTCGCGGAGCTGACCGACGGTCGGCAACGCTACTTCAGCGACGGCGCCTCGTGGTACTACGGCGAGGTGCTGCGGCGGGGGCTCGGCGGTTTCTGGGAGGACGACGTCGACTTCGTCTATTTGCAACAGGTCGGGCCGCATCGCGGAAAGATCATTCCGGTGCTGGCCTTGGAGCGTGCCGTCGCGGAGCCGGGGCATCTACGAGATTGGTATTCGATGTACGCGAGATAGTGCGGACATTGACAGCGGCGCCTACCCTGACAGGCTGTAGTCCACGGGGATGAGGTGTCCGCATGCCGGTCACGAGACTACGGCTCCGCGCTTTAGCGCTGATCTTCGCGCTGCTCGGCGCGTTGCTTGTGGCACCGGGGCGATCGGTCTCCGCGGAGCCCGCGCCACCGGCCGATCCCTCGTCCATCGGGTTCGAGATGGACGGCGCTCCCCACTCCGACTGGTTCGACCAGAATTTCTATCACTGGTCGGTGGATTTCCTTTATGAGCTGCCAGGATTCGACGGATCGGACCCGCGGCTGCTGGACGATCGTGCGCTGAGCGCGCTCGGCCCGCACCACCAATACCAGGTCGGCCAGCCGGAGCACGTGCTCACCGCGTGGTTCACGAGCAGGGCTCGCCGGAGCCTCAAGAGCGAGCTGGCAAAGCTCAACAAGAAGTACGCGAACGAAGCTGAGCGGGCGCAGAAGGCGAACGACCTGATCGAGGGCCGGTGGCTGGCCTACCTCAAAGCCTATGTCACGGTCCAAGACAACCGTATGCGCGGCAAAGCGTTCGAGCTGGCGATCCTCCGGATGCTGAACATCTCGCCGACAGATCCTCGCATCGCCTACGACAAGCCGTACAAGAAGCTGCCCGGACAGCGCAGCAAACGGCGGCCGGACCTGGTCAGCGAGGTCCTCAAGATGATCGCCGAGTTCAAGTCCGGCGGGATCTCCGATATGCGGCAGGTCCGAGATCTGCTGGAGATCGCGAAGGACATCGATGCCGAGACGCTGCACCTTTACCTCAACCGGGCGCTCGACGACGACACGGCGCAAGAGCTGCGAAATTTGATCAAGGAAATCGAGGAGGAGAACACCGAGCGGGCGGGACGGGGCGAAAAGCCGCTGCCGGTCGTGGAGCCGCGCGTGGTCCCGCTTACGCCGGTGGGCGTGGACATGCGGCTCATGCCGGCCGGCCAGTCGTTCACGACGACGCCGGTGCCGACGCCGGCCGCGATCGCCGCACACACGGCCGCGGCGACCGCGCTGCCGTCTCCGCCGGTCGCTACGGGCGACCCAGGTGGGCAGCCGGCCGCCGGGCCGGCGAATCCGACCGGGCCGAAGGGCGGGCCGACCGGTTCGCTGAGCGCCGGTGGGCAGGTCGCCGCGAACGGGGCCGCGGAACGGCTGGTCGCCGCGTCGCCGGATACCGCCGCGGCCGCACAGACGCTCGCCGAGGTCGCCGCGGAGGAGGCCGCCGCCGCCGGTTACGCGGACGGGGACGAGGCCGGGATGACGCCGGAGCGGCTCGGCGGCGTCGACTTCTCCACATTGGAGCTGCGGTACGTGTCCGACACGTACGACGGCGGGCTCGGCGCCGGCCTGCGCTACGCGTACCAGGTCGAGCCGGAGCCGGGCGCCAAGGTGTCCTTCGGCGGGCGGCAGTCCGCGCAGCTGGCCGCGGACTCGTTCTTCACCTGGCTGGCGCTGCCCCCGGCGAGCTTCACCGTCAACCTCAACCCGGACGAGCCACACCGCATCATGGACGCGAAGCTGGGCCGCACCGAGGCCGGGCGGACGCTGCTCGACGCGGATTTCCAGATGAAGAAGACGGTCGCGAAGCTGATCCATCCGGACTCCGCGACCGGCAAACAGTTCTGGCCGGAGCTCCACGGCGAGACCCCGTGCTTCTCGATGCGGCAGTGGATCGTGCCGCGCCCGGCGGTGGTCCGTGAGCAGGGCAACGAGTTGTTCATCCTGGACGCGCCGCTGGAGGTCAAGATGGAGACCGAATACCTCAAAACCAAGGGCAGCGGCTCAGAAGGGTGCCCGAACCACTCGACCGCGGACACCAGCCACAACGAAGGCGTCTACCGCGTGGTGGTCCTGCCCGAGCTACAGAAAGCGGTCAACGAGGCACCCGAGTACGCCGACCTGCGCCGGGTGTACGCGAGCAGGGTCGCCGCCGAGTGGTACCGGGAGCGCAGCGCGAAGAAGCCCACCGCGTACGGCCACTTGATCGACTCCGGCGACGTGAGCGCGTGGCCGCTGCGCGAGAGGTGGACGCCGAAGGACACCTGGAACCGCTTCGTGAAGTCGTACAAGGACGGCGAGTTCCGGGTCGAGCGGACCACCCGCGAGGGCTTCATGCAGGTCACCCGGCTGTACGTGTACGGCGGCGTCGACCTGTCGGACATCCCGCAACGACGGCTCTCCGGCGCCGACTTCACCGGAAAACGGCCGGCCATGGACGCGGCCGTCAAAGCCGCGATGGCGGGGCCCGTCGCCGAGGCCGGTGGCGGCCCGATGTGGCTCGGTGGCTGGTCGACCGAGCGGCCGCGGTGGTCACCGATCCCCGCACCGAAATCGCCGCTCGGCAGACCTGTGTTCTGGGCGGCGACAGCCGCGCCGGTACTGATCTGGATGATCGTCGCCGGCCTGCTGCTGGCCCGTCGCCGCCGGGTGGCGCGATGAGACGGCCGCGGGATCTCGTCGGCTCCCTGCTGCTGTCCGGGGCGGCGGCCCTGTGGCTGGCGGCCGCGGTCGCGACCCTGTTCGCCGGCCCGCAGTACGCCCGCCACCAGGTCGATCTCCAGCAGGACCCCGGGGCGAGCACCAGGACCGGGCTGGTCCTGGTCGCCGCGGTGCTCCTGATGATGGTCGCGGCCGGCGCGGCGATCGCGGTTGCGGCGCTCGGGTCGATCGGTTCGCCGGTGATCCGGATGCTGACCTGGATCTTCGAAGCGGTCGCGGCCGTGGTCGCCGTGGTCGTCATGGTGTCCGGCGCACCGGCCGGCGTGACGTGGCACGCGCGGTTCATGACCGGTACGGCCGTACTCACATTGTTGTTGCTCGCGGCCGCCGCCTCCTTCCAACTGCCGTCGCGCCGCCCGGCCCCGCGCCCCGCGCCCGCCGCCGTTTCGCCCGCGCCCGCCGCCGTTTCGCCCGCGCCAACCGGATCGGCCGGGCCGGCGGCGTCGCCCACGCCGGCGCCCGCGGGACGTGCGGGCTTTTGGCGGTCGGCCGGGCGCCGCGACGTCCCCCGGTGGGCGGTGGCGCTGGCCGCGGCGGTCGCGCTGGTCTTCGCGGCGGTGGCCGGCCTCCTCGGCGTACGCGGCGCCGGGCCGATCACCCCTCCGTCCGTGCCGGTCGCGGGAGCCCCGGCCTCTGCCGCGCCTCCACACGACGTCATCTACACCGTCAGCGCTCCGAGCACCGTCACCTGGATGGAAATCGTCTACGTCGACGCGGAGGGGAAGGCCCAGCGCACCACGTCGGCGCCGACCGGCCTGCCCTGGGTGCAGCCGATCCGGACCGGATCGCGGACGGACCTGCTCTATCTCGCGGTCTCGGTATCCAGCAAGGCACCCAACACCAAGATCCAGTGCGCCATTCATGTGGACGGGCGCAGGGCCATCGCTTCGGAGGGGCCGTCGTGCAACGTGCACGTGCGGTTCCCCTGACTGATATCCACGGGGAGAGAGAAATGAGAACGCGTCGAACGTCCATCGCGATGGCCGCCGCCGTCGTCGTCCTGCTGGCCGCGGCGAGCTGTGCCGGCGGCGACGAGGAGACCGGCGGAGGATCCGTCGAGCCACCGGCCGGCGGCTGGCCCCAGCCGGAAAACGGCCAGCTCACCGCGAAGATGTGCGGCCTGCTGACCCGCGCGGACTACGAACAGTTCGACCACCGCCAGCTGCTCGACCTCGAACCGCTGACCAGCCAAAAGGAAAGTACCAACAGCGTCTCGTGCAGCGCCCCGCCGGCCGACATGCTCGGGCTGACGCTCCAGCCCACCGCCGAGTCCGCCAAGGTCTGGTACCAAAGCTCGCTCGCCGGCCGCAAATCCCAAGTAATCTCCCACAAGCGCGACACGGTGCTGGTCGAAAACCTTGTCACCGGCGCGGACGAGAGCTGGCTCGACTTCTGGGTCGACAGCGGCAACGACGACAAACTCAAGGACTACGAGCTCAAGGTCCGCCGCGGCGCCCTGGTGGTCACGCTGGTCCTGAGCGGCATCGACGAGACCAAGGAGAAAGACCCCAAGGGCACGCTCGTCGCCCTCGCCGACCGCGTCCTACAACGCGTCGGCGACCTCGGCAAGACCGACACCGGCGTCACCCCGATGCTGCGCCTGGAGGTCAACGGCAAGGGCAAGGCCGGGCAGATCGTCTACTCGGTGCCGGACCGGGACGTCAAAACCCTCACGGACGTGAAGCTTCCGTGGAAGGTCGACCTGCCGCTGGCCGACCACGGCGAGCAGTTGCAAAACTTCTCGCTCAACGCGCACACGCCGATCACCCGGGGCCTCCCGGTCGGGATATCCTGCCGCATCCTCGTCGACGGCAAAATCCTCAGCCAGGAGCAGAACTTCGGTTTCGCCGGCTGTCTAGGCCACCTGCCCTAACGCGGTCGGCACGTGAATGGCTGGAGACATATTTGCCCACGCTCGCGTCAGCTGTAGACCGGCCCTACCATCCTTGAACGGAATGAGGGTGGGCGAGCACGACGAGCCAAGAGGTGTGAGGTTGTGCGGTTCAAGCGTCGGATGATCGTTTTCGAGGCGGCGGATCTCGATGCGGAGAGTGGGTTTTGGGCCGGGCTTTTGGACGGCACTGTCCATAAGGGCGACAGATGGCACAACATCTGGGTCGACGGCGACTGGCAGCTCGGGATCCAGTTGGCGCCGCATCACGTTCCGCCCAGCTGGCCGGACGACGCTTCGTCACAGCAGATCCACCTTGACTTCTATCTCGAGGATCTCGAGGCTGCGCACGCGAGGGTGCTCGAGCTGGGCGGGCGAGTGTTGAAGGCGGCAGACGATCCCACGGTTCCCTCGGGTTTCCGGGTCTACGCCGACCCGGCCGGCCACCCCTTCTGCCTGTGCTGGCTTCCCTCGCCTATATAGCCGCAGAGGCAGCTCTACTGCCGTGGTCGCCGTCCTGAAATGTGGACTGTGAAGGAACTGGTCGACGCAGCACGGTCCTGGAGTGAGGCACACCTGGACGAGCTCCTCGCGGCGCGTGAGGCGGGCAACGGCTGACTGGCGCTGGTCACCGTCTTCCTGTGTTCTGCGACTACCCACTTCTCCCATAGGTTCAGTAGACTTCGGTGCATGTACAGGTCAGTGTGGCGCCGCCGCGCGCTCGTCATGTTCGGAGCACTCCTGCTCGCCGCCGCGGGGCTCACCGCGTGCGGCGACGACGAGGCAGGCGGGAGCGGCGACGGCCCGCTGCGGGTGGGTTACCAGCGCTACGGCAGCCTGAGCCTGCTCAAGGCCCGCAACCAAGCACCGGGGGTGACCTGGTCGCTGTTCGAGAGCGGGCCGGCCCTCACCGAGGCGCTCAAAGCCGGGTCGATCGACATCGGCGAGACCGGCGAGGCACCACCCATCTTCGCCGCCGCCGGCAAGATCCCGTTCAAGATCGTGGCGACGTCGGACGAGGTGCCGCAAGGTGAGGCCGTGCTGGTCAAGGAGAGCAGCGGGTTCAAGACCTTCGCCGACCTCAAGGGCAGGACGGTCGCGCTGAACAAGGGCTCCAACGTGCACTGGCTGCTGGTCAAGCTGCTCGAGGCCAACAACATGACCCTGGGGGACATCACCGTCAGGTACCTCAAACCGGCCGAGGGGCGGCCCGCGTTCGACTCCGGGCAGGTGGACGCGTGGGTCATCTGGGATCCGTACTTCGCCCTGGCCGAGCAGCCCGGTGTCAAAGTGCTCGCGGACGCGACCGGGCTGGCCAGCAACCGGGAGTACATCCTGGCCGCGCCCGACGCCGTCGAGAAGAAGGCCGACGAGGTGCGCGACCTGCTCACCAAGCTCGACACCACCACCGAGTGGGGCATCGCCAACCCCGACGAGCGGGCTCGCGTGCTCGCGCCGGAGCTGAAGATCCCCGAGGACGTGGCCAAGCGCTCGCTGGCCCGCAGCGCCAAGCCGCTCGCCCCGGTCACGCCGGCGATCGGCGACGAGCTGCAAGCGATCGCGGACGGCTTCGCCGCGCTGGAGCTGATCCCCGAGCCGATCGACATCAAGGCCCGCATCGACACCCAGTTCACGCAGGTCTTCACATGATGCACCCCACGAAAACGCTTCGCTTCGCTCCACGTTTACGCGGGGACCCCGCGACCGCCCTCGCCACGCGGCCGCCGGCCACCGCGCGGAAGGCGCCGCAACAGGCCCCGAGGGCCAGCCGATTGCGGTGGCGCCGCCTCGTCACGCCCCTCACGCTTGTCGCGCTCTGGGAGATCTCCTCGCGTACCGGCGTGCTGCCCGAAGAGAAGCTCTCCCCACCCAGCCAGGTACTGCGCACCGGGTGGCGGCTGGCCGCGGACGGCACGCTCGCCACGCACCTGCTCGACTCGCTGACCCGCGCGGGCGCCGGCCTCGCCATCGGCGCCAGCCTCGCGCTGCTCCTCGGCTCGGTCGCCGGCCTCCTGCGGATCGGCGACGACCTGGTCGACCCAGCGGTGCAGATGGCCCGGATGCTGCCGCATCTCGCGCTGGTACCGCTGCTGATCATCTGGGTCGGCATCGGCGAGTCGCTGAAGATCACTCTGGTCAGCCTGGGCGTGTTCTTCCCGATGTACTTCAACCTGTACGCCGGCATCCGGGACATCGACGAGCGGCTGGTCGAGGCCGCACGCACCTGCGGGCTGGGCGCGCTGGCCCGCCTCCGCCACGTCGTGCTGCCCGGGGCGCTGCCGTCGGTGTTCCTCGGGCTGCGTCTGGCGAGCGGCGCCGCGTGGCTGAGCCTGGTGGTCGGCGAGACGGTCGCCACGCAGAGCGGCATCGGCTTTCTGATGATGGAGGCCCGCGAGTTCAGCCAGACCGACGTGGTCCTCGTCGGCCTGTTCGTCTACGCCCTGCTCGGCCTGCTGTCCGACCTGATCCTGCGGGTCGCGGAGAGGAGGGCGTTGACATGGCGGCGCGGCCTGCGGGCGACCTAGTCACCGCCACCGGCGTGCGGCGCGCCTTCGGGGACGCGGCCGTCCTCGACGGCGTCGACCTGACGATCGGCCCCGGCGAGGTGGTCGCCCTGCTCGGCGGCAGCGGCTCGGGCAAGACCACCTTGCTGCGGATACTCGCCGGCCTCGACTCGGACGCGACCGGCGACTGGCAGGTGCGCGGCAGCCTGGCGGTGGTCTTCCAGGAGCATCGGCTGCTGCCCTGGAAGCGGGTGGCCGACAACGTGGCGCTCGGCGTCACCGGCCCCGACGCGCGGCGCCGCACGGCCGCGGCGCTGGCCGAGGTCGGCCTGGCCGGCCGGGAGAGGTCCTGGCCGGCCGAGCTGTCCGGCGGCCAGGCCCAGCGCGTCGCCGTGGCCCGCGCCTTGGTCCGTGAGCCCGATCTGCTGCTGCTCGACGAACCGTTCGGCGCGCTGGACGCGCTGACTCGGCTGCGGATGCAGGCCCTCTTCGGGCGGCTGCGCGCAGAGCATGGCTTTGCCGCGCTGCTGGTCACCCACGACGTCGAGGAGGCGCTGCTGCTCGCCGACCGCACGCTCGTACTGGATGGCGGCCGGGTCGTCGACGACGCGCCGGTGCCACTGGCCCACCCGCGCGCGCCGGACGACCCCGGCTTCGGCGCGCTGCGCCGGCACCTGCTCGACCGCCTGGGCGTGCCGGCCGCCGCTGGGCTCTGACGCAAGACCGTACCAAGAACCTCCACGACCCCGCGGCGTGGAAGTCCCAACCCACGGACAGGTGTGAGCCATGACAGACCTGAAGTTCCACTGGTTCCTACCCACCAACGGCGGCGACGGCCGGCACATCGTCGGCGGCGGTCACGGCACCCCCGCCGGTACTGGCGGGCGCCCCGCCTCCGTCGCCTACCTCGGGCAGATCGCCCGGTCGGCCGAGCAGCTCGGCTTCGAGGCCGCCCTCACCCCGACCGGCGCGTGGTGCGAGGACGCCTGGATCACCACCGCGATGCTGAGCAGCGTCTCCGAGCGGCTGAAGTTTCTCGTCGCGTTCCGGCCGGGCCTCACCTCACCGCTCCTCGCCGCGCAGATGGCCGGTACGTTCCAGAACCTCTCCGGCGGCCGGCTGCTGCTCAACGTGGTCACCGGCGGCGAGAGTCACGAACAGCGGATGTACGGCGACTTCCTCGACAAGGACGCCCGCTACGAGCGCACCGGGGAGTTCCTCGAGATCGTCCGCGCGCTCTGGTCCGGCAAGCCCGTCGAGTTCGAGGGCCGGCACTTCCGGCTCGCCGACGCGGTCCTGGCCCAGCTGCCCGACCCGACGCCGCGGGTCTACTTCGGAGGGTCGTCGCCCGCGGCGCTGGACGTGGCAGCACGGCACGTCGACGTCTACCTGACCTGGGGCGAGCCGCCCGATGCCGTCGCCGAGAAGGTGCGCCAGGTGCGCGAACTGGCCGAGCGGCAGGGCCGGACCCTCGGCTTCGGCCTGCGGGTGCACACGATCGCCCGGGACACCTCGGAGGAGGCCTGGGCGGAGGCCGGCCGGCTGCTGGCCGGCATCTCCGAGGAACAGATCCGCCGGGTACAGGCCGGGCTGCGCCGCAGTGAGTCCGAGGGCCAGCGGCGGATGCTCGCCCTCAACGGCGGCACCAAGGATGGCCTGGAGATCCACCCCAACTTGTGGGCCGGCGTAGGGCTGGTCCGGGGCGGCGCCGGCACCGCCCTCGTCGGCAGCCACCAGCAGGTCGCCGACCTCGTCGAGCAGTACGTCGAGGCGGGTATCACCGAGTTCGTGCTCTCCGGCTACCCGCACCTTGAAGAGGCTTACCGGTTCGGCGAAGGCGTGCTGCCCGAGCTGTCCCGCCGGGGGCTCTGGCACCACTCGGCGCCCGGCCGGCAGTCGGCGCCGGTAGTACCCTTCGGCGCGGCGGCGCCGGCCCCGAAGGCGGCACCGCCGGCCCCGAAGGCGGCAGCGTCGTGAGCGCGACGCTCGACGTTCATCGGCAGAACGGCTCGCGCCCCATGGCGGACTCGATGCCGCCGAGTACGTGGCGCAGGAAGTACTCGTCGCCGGTCGTGGGGGTTTCCGTCCATGCCTCGACGGCGTGTCCGAGGGTGGTGACCCAGGAGCGGCCGCCGTCGTAGTACTGGCACCACGAGACGGGGTGGTTGCGACCGTGGCCGGGGTGGCCGCTGCCGCCGGTCGGCCCTTCGGGCAGCGACGCTTCGTCGACGTTGGCGAGGATCCGGACCCGGCTGGGGAAGGGCACGAGGTTGTACCACTCGTCGGTGAACTGCCAGCGGGCCGGCAGCCCGGCGGTCGACACGTCCCGGCGGCTCATCGTCACTACGGTGCCGGGTTGGTTACGCCCGTGGTCGTAGTAGTTGGCGCCGCCGAGCAGGCCCTCGTACCACTCCCAGTTGTACTCGGTGCCGAAGGCGTTGTGGATGCCGACGAAACCGCCGCCACCGCGGATGTACTGGCGCAGCGCGGTCTGTGCCGGGTCGTCGAGGGTGTCGCGGGTGGTGCTCATGAAGATGACCGCGTTGTAGCGGAACAGCCGTGACGGCGACGAGAGTTGGGTGACGTCCTCGGTCCAGTCGACGGCGAAGTCGTTGTCCGCGCCGAGCTTCACGAGCGCGTTCTGCGCGGCGTGGGCGGGTGTGAGCGGCGGGTTGAGTCCGGCGGGAAGCGCCGGGCCGAGGTGGGCGTGGCGTGGACCGGCGGTGCGGCTGTAGACAAGCACGCGGTATCCGTCGGTGGCCGGGTCGAAGTTGTCCCAGTCGTGATAACACTCGGGATCGGTGCCCCGGCACACGCCGTAGTCGGGGTTTCCGAGGTTTTGCGCGCCGCTTGGCGGGCGCTTCTCCGCGGCGCTGGGGATGGATGTGGTCAGCAGCATGACGGTCGCGGCCATCGCGGCGCCGAAGGCGGTACTGAGGATGGTGCTGCGTCTCAGGGGCATGTGTGCTCCTCAGGTGTCTTTCAGGTAGGTCGGCGTGATGGAGGGTGGGATCGGTCCTTTGTTGCGGCGGCCTTGGCCGGTCTCCTCCCAGGCGTGGGCGAGGATCCCGACACTGCGGCTCAAGACGAACAGGCCGCGGGCGAGCGGCGGAGCGAATCCGAGCTCGCCGTAGACGACGGCGGTACAACCGTCCACATTGATGGGTATGGGCCGGTCGCGTCCGGTCGCGAGGACGCGTTCGACGGCGGTCGCGGCGCGCAGGTAGGCGCCCGTCACGGTGCCGTCCGCGACCGCCTCCTCGACGCGGTGCAGCAGCGGGTCGCGGCGGGGGTCGACGGTGTGAAACCTGTGCCCGTAGCCGGGCAGGTACCGCGAACGCGCCCGCCACTCGGCGACGACCGACGACGCGGCGCGGTCGAGCGGTTCGCCGGCCTCGGCGCGGGCGTCGACCTCGGCGAGCATCCGCATGCACTGCTCGCCCGCGCCGCCGTGTACGTCGCCGAGGGTGTTCACGGCGCTGGCGATGGCGTTGTTCAAACCGATGCCGCACGTCGCGGCGATGCGCGCGACCGCGATCGACGGCGCGTGCGGTCCGTGGTCCACAGAGGACACGAGCGCGGCCTCCAGGAGCCGTTCCTGGGCCGGAGTCGGTGGTTGGCCACGCAGCAGCAGCCAGATCACGCCGACGAAGCTCATGTTTCCGATGAGCTCCTGTACCGGGCGGCCACGCAGCTCTATCACGTCGGGTTCGACGCGGGAGACCGCGGTGGACCACCAGTCGGCCACGTCCCGGACAGTCGGCCGCACAGGCTCCTCGCTCATGGCAGCTCCACCCCGACGGGCTCGACCTCGGCGTTGTGTTCACCCAACAGCGGCGGCGGCGCGCTCGGTCGCAGCGGGGCGCGGTTGAGGTGTACGCCGTTGCCGCTGACCCGCAAGGTGCGGTTGGGGTCGCCGGGAAACGGAAGGTCGGTGAAGTAGCCGCGCACGCGCAGCTGCTCCAGCTCGACCGCCTGTGGAACGGTGAGGATCCGCGCGGCCGGCACGCCCGCCGTGGAGAGCAGCTGCTCCCATTCCAGCGCCGAACGGCGTCGTAGGGCCGCGTTTATCTCGTGGTTGAGCGCGGTCCGGTTCGCCTTGCGGGCCTCGCGGTCGGCGAAGCGTTCGTCGGTGACGAGGTCGTGCCGGTCGATGAGCCGGCACAGGGTCTCGAACTGCTCCTGCCGGTTCGCGGCGATGTTGAGCGGTCCGTCGGCCGCGTCGAAGGTGCCCGATGGCGCGGCGGTGGCGTTCTGGTCGCCCATGGGTTCCGGGCGCACGTCGCTGACGAGGTAGTTCGAGGCCGCCCACCCCATGGCCGACAGGGATGCCTCCAACATGGACACATCGAGGAAGGCGCCCTTGCCGGTGTGCGCCCGGCCGGCGAGGGCGGCGCAGATCGACATCGCGGCGACCAGGCCGCCAACCGAGTCGCAGACCGGGAAACCGACCCGCAGGGGTGCCGTCTCGGGCGTGCCGGTGATGCTCATCATGCCGGAGAGCCCCTGGATGATCTGGTCGTACGCCGGCGCCTGGCTCATCGGCCCGGCCTGGCCGAAGCCGGAGATCGCGCAGTAGATCAGCCGCGGGTTGGTGCGGTGCAACGCCTCCCAGCCGTACCCCAGGCGTTCCAGGACACCCGCGCGGAAGTTCTCCAGCAGGACGTCGGCGCCGGCTACCAGCCGTTCGAAGGCGACCCGGTCCTGCGTGTCCTTGAGGTCGAGCTCGACCGACTTCTTGCCGGCGTTTTGCGCGAGGAAGGACGCGCCGATGCCGGCACTGTTGAGCGCCGGCTCAGGGCCGAGCCGGCGGGCGAGATCGCCGTGGCCGGGCTTTTCGATCTTGATGACCTCGGCGCCGAGGAGCATCAGCTGATAGCTACAGTACGGGCCCGCCAGCACGTTGGTCAGGTCGAGGACGCGTACGCCGTGCAACGGTCGGTCTTCCATGCGGTGCCCCTCGGTCGTCGGCGGGCGTGGCTTCATGTCGCCGTAACGGCTTCGGAACCAGCTATTGCCAGGCGACCTCGCCGCCCGTACGTTACACCTAGTCCGTACAACGGTCCAGATGGGCCGCTTAGTGGTTCAGGCAAGGGAGCGGTGATGCCCGACAACTCGGCCGAGCTCGTCGAGGTCGGCTGCCTCGTGGCGGGCGACTGGCGGACCGGCGGGACGCGGCTCGACCGGGTTGGTCCGTGGGTGCGCCGGGTGGTGAGCACAGCCCGGCAGGCGGACGACAGCGATGTGCGGGCGGCCTTGGCGTACGCGCGACGTGGCGCCAAGGCGGTCGCCCGGATGTCGCCGGCGGCGCGCGCCGAGGTGCTGGAGCGGGCGGCCGTCGCCGCCGTCGAAGGGCGGGAGGGACTGGCCCGCCTTTTGGCACTGGAGCTCGGCAAGCCGCTCAAGGACGGGCGGGGCGAGATCGACCGGGTGGCCGACACGTTCGCGGTCTCCGCCGCCGAAGCCCGCCGGATCGGCGGCGAGGTGCTGCCGGTCGCAGGCTGGGCCAGGGGAGTGGGAAACACCGCGTTCACGCACCACGCACCGGTGGGGGTGGCGTTGGCGATCACGCCGTTCAACGCACCGGCCAACCTGCTGGCGCACAAGCTGGCGGCGTCGTTCGCGGCCGGCAACACGACGATCGTCAAGCCACCGCCGCAGGCCCCGGCCGCCTCGGCCGCGCTCGTCGCGCTGCTTCTCGAGGCGGGGATGCCGCCGGAGGCGGTCCAGGTGCTGCACGGTGACGGCCGGCTGGGGGCGGCGTTGTGCGCCGCGCCGGAGGTCGGCGTGATCAGCTTCACCGGCAGCGTGGCGACCGGGGCGGCGGTGGCCCGCGCGGCCGGCGCGAAGCGGCTCGTCCTGGAGCTCGGCGGCAACGCCGCCACGATCGTGTGCGAGGACGCCGACGTCGGCCTGGCCGCACGGATCTGCGCCGCCACCGGCTACAGCAACTCCGGCCAGAGCTGCATCTCCGTGCAGCGGGTCTACGTGCACCGCGACCGCTACGAGCAGTTCCTCGAATCCTTCACCGGCGAGGTGGAGAAGCTGACCGTGGGAGATCCGCTCGATCCGGCCACCGACGTCGGCTCCATGGTCGACGACGACGCGGCCGCACGCATCGTCGAATGGGTGGGCGCGGCCGCCGCCGCGGGCGCCACGGTCACGACCGGCGGTCACCGCGACGGCGCCACCGTCGCACCGACGGTCGTCGCGTCCCCACCTGCGGATGCCCGCCTGATCCGGGACGAGGTGTTCGGCGCGGCGGTCAGCGTGCTGCCCTACGACGACTTCGACGACGTCGTGGCCACCTGCAACGACAGCCGGTACGGCCTTCAGGCGGGCCTGTTCACCAACGACGTCCGGCGGATCGTGACGGCCTGGCGCGAGCTGGAGGTCGGCGGCCTGGTGGTCAACGGCTCGTCGAACTTCCGGCTCGACCACGTGCCGTTCGGCGGCGTCAAGGACTCCGGCTTCGGCCGCGAGTCACCCCGCTGGATGATCGACGACTACACCGTCGTCAAGACGCTCATGCTGCGCGGCATATCTCTGTTCGGCGACCAGGAAGGCAGTCGATGAGCCCCGACGACACGGTCACCGCGGCCGAGGCGATGGTCGCCCAGTTGGAGTCGTACGGCGTGGAGTACGTCTTCGGCACCTGCGGCCACACCAACATCGCCCTGCTGGACGCGATGAGCCGCAGCACGATCCGCTTCGTCATCGCCCGCCACGAGCAGGCCGCCGCGCACGCCGCCGACGGGTACGCCCGCGCCACCGGCAAACCGGGCGTCGTGCTGCTGCACGTCGGCCCCGGCATGACCAACGCGGTCACCGGCGTCATGACCGCCGCGCTCGACTCGGTGCCGCTGGTGGCGATCACCGGCGACATCCCGTCGTACTACCGGGGACGGCACCCGCACCAGGAGGTGAACCTGCACGCCGACGGTGACCAGGCCGCGATCTACCGGCCGTTCGTGAAGCGGGCCTGGCAGGTGCACCGGGTCGCCGACCTGGCGCGGTTCACCGAGCGGGCGTTCTGGACCGCGACCTCCGGGCGGCCCGGCGCGGTGCTGCTGAGCGTGCCGATGGACCACTTCTCGCGTCCGGTGCCGCGGGACACCGCCGCCGGTTTCCCGCTCGCGACCCCGGAGCGGCCCGCCCTCCCCGCCGACGTGGCGGGACGGATCGCCGACCTGCTCGTCGCCGCGGAACGACCACTCGTGTACCTCGGTGGCGGCTTGCGCCGCGGCCCCGGCCTCGACGCACTGCGCTCGCTGGTCGAGCACCTCGACATCCCGGTCGCGCACTCGCTGATGGCCAAGGGCACGCTGCCGGACTGCCATCCGCTGCTGCTGGGCATGCCCGGGTTCTGGGGGCTGGAGCTGACCAACCGGTACACCCGCGAGGCCGACGTCGTGCTGGCGCTGGCCACCCGCTTCGCCGAGACCGACGCAAGCTCCTGGGACCGCCGGTACACGTGGCAGTTTCCACCCGGACGGCTCATCCAGATCGACATCGACCCGGCCGAGATCGGCCGCAACTTCCCGGTCACCGTCGGCGCGGTCGCCGACGTGGCCGACGCCGTGCGGGCGATCGACGCGGCGGTCCGCGACCGACAGGCCACGCCGCGCCCGCGGCCCGGACTGCGCGAGACCGTTACCGCGACCCGCCGCACCCTCTTCACCGAGAGCCGGGAACGCGGCACCAGCACCCAGTTTCCGCTGCGGCCCGAACGGATCCTCACCGACCTGCGGGCCATCCTCCCGCCCGACGCCATCCTCGTCACCGACGTGGGATGGAACAAGAACGGCGTCGCCCAGTGCTACGAGCTACCCGAGCAGGGTCGCTTCATCACCCCGGGCGGCGCCTCGACGATGGGCTTCGGCCCGGCCGCGGCGGTCGGCGTACAGATCGCCCAGCCCGACCGCACCGTGGTCGCCCTGATCGGCGACGGCGGTATGGGCGCCCAGCTGCCCGCCGTGCCGATGGCCGTCGAGCAGGGCGCGCCGGTGATCTTCGTCGTGATGAACAACCGCTCGCACGGCACCATTTCCGACTTGCAGGCGGCGAACTTCGGCCGCAGCTACGGCTGCGACTTCCTCGGCCCGGACGGCCTGCCGTACAGCCCGGACTTCGCCGCGTACGGCCGGGCCTGCGGCGCGGACGGCTACACAGTGGACAGTGCCGGCGCCCTCGGCGAGGCGCTGCGTGCCGCCGTCGCGGCCCGCCGCCCGGCGGTCCTCGACGTGCCGATGGTCAACGAGCCCGTCCCGACCCCGGGCCACTGGAACATCAAGGATATCTACCAGGGCGTCTTCGACTGAGCGCTTTCTTCCCCCCACGCATCGAGGTGACCCCATGGCATACATCGACCGGAGAAACCTGCTCAAAGGCGCCGCGGCGGCGGCCGTCGCCACGACCGCCGCCCCCGCCGCCGCCGCGACACCCGCCACCGCGGGCGGGCGCGGACCCGGCGCCGCGGACCTGCGCCGCTTCGACACCCCCGGCGACAAGGACTTCCCCAAGGTCGGCGGCAACCTGGGGAACCAGAACTACACCTCGCTTCGGCGCGTCAACCCCGGCAACGTGCGCCGGCTGCGAGGCGCGTGGCTCAACCGCATCGAGGGCGGGATCACCACCGGCAACAACGAGAGCACCGCGGTCGCGGTCGACGGGACCATCTACATCGAGTCCGCGCTCGGCAACGTCGTCGCCGTCGACGGCGCCACCGGCCAGACGAAATGGCGCTTCGAGCAGACGCGCGGCACGCTGGTCCGCCGAGGTGTGGCGGTCGGCGACGGCAAGGTGTTCACCAAGTCGAACGAAAACTACGTCATCGCACTGGACCAGGAAACCGGCCAGGTCCTGTGGGAGCGTCAGGTCGACGGCTTCGGCAACATCGAGAAGGTCGCCGTCGTCTACTGCGACGGCATGCTGTTCTGCGGCACCAACGACGGCCCGCGCGGTGCCGCCGTGGCGCTCGACGCCCGCGACGGCGCCTTGCTGTGGCATTTCTGGGGCACACCCGGGCCGGGCGAGTTCGGCAACGACACGTGGGAGGGCGACTCCTGGACGGAGGGCGGCGCCACGCCGTGGATCCACCCGGCCGTCGACCCCGAGCTCGGGCTGACGTACTGGACGTTCGGCAACGCCCGCGGCTACAACTCCTCGCAGGACGGCTCCGCGCGCGGCGGGCAGAACCTGTTCGCCAACTCGCTCGTGGCGCTGGACATGCGCACCGGCGCCTACCGGTGGCACTTCCAGTCGGTACACCACGACATCTGGGACATGGACAACGTGATGGCGCCGGTGCTCGCCGACGTCACGATCCGCGGCCGGCGGCGCAAGGTGGTCGTCTACGGCAGCAAGTCCGGCATGTACTTCATCCTCGACCGGGTCGACGGCACCGCTCCGCTGGGCGTCGTCGAGCGGCCGGTGCCGCAGGAGCCGCGCCAGAAGACCTGGCCGACCCAGCCGTTTCCGGTGCAGGGCGGCTGGACCGAGCAACGCGTCGTGGACCAGCCGCTGGGGACCTCCGTGCCCGGCGACCCCAACCGGGCCGTGCCCAACTACGTACAGGGCGCGCTCTACGACCCGCACTGGGACGTGCCGATCCTGTCCATCCCCGGCCACGGCGGCGGCGCGGACTGGTCGCACCTGTCCTTCAGCCACCGCACCGGCCTGGTCTACACCGGCTTCGGGTACGTCGCCGCGGCGCACTCGCTGACCGAGAGCAGCAACGGCCTGCGACCGCCGGGGGAGTACCAGACCGGCGGCGTCGTCGCCGTCGACGTCAGCACCAACCGGGTCAGGTGGAAGCGGCGCATGCCCTACTCGCTGGCGCACGGCAACGGCATCCTCACCACCGAGACCGACCTGATGTTCATCGGCCAGCCGGACGGCAACCTGCTCGCGATGGACGCCCGCACGGGCCGCGAGCTGTGGCGCTTTCAGACCGGGGCCGCGATCAGCTCCAGCCCGATCATGTACCGGGCCGGCGGCAAGGAGTACCTGGCCGTGTACGCCGGCGGGACGAACATCCCGTACGGCAACTCGGCCCCGCGTGGCGACTTCCTCTGGGCCTTCGAGCTCGACGGCGACCTCGGCCCGGCGCCCACCCCGCCGCCCCCGGTGATCCGCCGGCCGGTCTCCGGCGGCCCGGTCGACGGCGCCGCGGTCGCCAACACCGTGGTCGTCGGACGCACCTACAACGCCGCCACCGGGCAGATCGGGACCACCGAGTCGTTCGCGGTCGCCGGCATGGCCCCCACCCACCTGCGGGTCCCCGCCGGCACCACGGTCACGTTCACCAACCATCAAGGCAACACCGGCGAACGCGGTGTCACCCAGTTCTTCGAGGGCCTCTTCGACGTCCGCCTCGCGCCCGGTGAGTCGTTCCAGTACACGTTCGCCCACGCCGGCGAGTACTTCTTCAACGACCCGGCCAGCCCCAGGTCGACCGGCAAGATCGAGGTCTACTAGTGGCCCGCCGCGTGTTCATCCTCAACGGTCCCAACCTCGACATGCTCGGCCGCCGCGAGCCACGGGTGTACGGGACGGTCACCCTGGCCGAGATCGAAAAACGGTGCCGGACGCTGGCCGCCGAACTCGACTTCGACCTGTTCTTCGCGCAGTCGAACGCCGAGGGCCAGCTGATCGACTGGCTGCACCAGGCGTACGACGAGGCGGCCGCGGTCATCGTCAACCCCGCCGGGCTGTCCACCCGGTCGGTCGCCCTGCACGACGCGCTCCGGA
Source organism: Phytohabitans sp. LZ39 (assembly GCF_059359075.1). Classification (NCBI taxonomy): domain Bacteria; kingdom Bacillati; phylum Actinomycetota; class Actinomycetes; order Micromonosporales; family Micromonosporaceae; genus Phytohabitans; species Phytohabitans sp. LZ39. The sequence continues at coordinate 49,421 of NZ_JCADBM010000031.1, forward strand.
TACTCGAGCAACCGGTCATCGAGGTCCACCTCACTAACATCTTCAGCCGGGAGGCGACCTACCACGACGGGCTGGTGACCGCCCGCGCGGCCGGCGGATTCCTGGCCGGGTTCGGCGCGGACGTGTACGAGCTGGCCCTGCGCGGTCTCGAAGGATTGCCGGGCGGCCCGCCGGCATGAGGATCGGCGTCATCGGTTGCGGGAAGATCGCGCGAAGTCACGTAACCGCCCTGCGCGACATCGCCGGCGTCAAGGTGGTCGCGGTCGTCGACGTCGACATCGGACGCGCACGTGCATTCGCCGCCACCCACGGCGTCCCGCACGCCTACCAGGACGCGGACCAGATGCTCGCCACGGGCCTGGACGCGGTCACCGTCTGCACCCCGCACGCCGCCCACGAGGAGGGCGTCCTGGCGGCGGCCCGGCACCGCACGCACGTTCTCTGCGAGAAACCTGTCGCCCTCACCGTCGCGCAGGCCCAGCGGATGATCGCCGCGACCCGCGCGGCCCGGGTCCGGTTCGGCGTGCTGTTCCAGCGCCGCTTCTGGCCGGCCGCGGCACAGATCCGCCGAGCCATCGACGACGGCCGGCTAGCCACGCCCATCTGCGGCGGCGTCGTGGTCCGGCTCAACCGCGACGCCGACTACTACGCCGAACCGTGGCGTGGGCGCCTGGCCACCGAGGGCGGCGGCGTCCTCATGACGCAGGCGATCCATCACATCGACCTTCTGCAATGGTTCATGGGCCCGGTCCGGCGGGTCACCGGCCGCTGCGCCACACTCGTGCACCGCGACCTCATCGAGGTGGAGGACACCGCGGCGGCGGTCGTCGAGTTCACCTCCGGTGCGCTGGCCACCATCCAGGCCGGCACGACGTTCCGGCCCGGACTGGGCGGGCAGGTCTGGATCAGCGACGCACGCGGACGCACCGCCGGCGTGACGGAGTTTCCGGAAGGCGTCGGCTTCACCGACATCTCGACCGTCCCGGGCGAGGAGACGTCGCAGACCGGCCGGCTCCAGGCCGGCACGCCGGACCTGCCGCTCGCCGAGGTCCACGACCACCTGGCGCCATACCACGCCAGGCAGATCAGCGACTTCGTCGACGCCGTCACCCACGACCGCGAGCCGGCGGTGACCGGGGTGGACGCGGTCCGGTCTCTTCAAATCATCGAGGCGATCTACGCGTCGTCCCGGATCGGCACGCCGGTGGACCTCGCCGGCGACTAGAGACCTTCGGGGTCGGGGTCGCCGTCCGTCGTGTCGTTACTTCGAGGCAGATTTTCCCGCCTTCGCGTCAGCTGCGGACCGTATGCTCCCGCGGGCACCGCTCCCGGCCGGCGGCTCGCCAGGGCGAGCCGAAATCCCCGGCCGTCCACTGCCAGCTCCGCGGGACGGCCCGCCACCTGACGCCGAAGCTCTAGGCGGCGAGGTAGCGCGCGACCATGTCACCGCACATCGTCCGGTAGTAGTCGCGGCGCGACGGGTCGAGCAGGTCGCGGCCGAAGATGGCGCCGAACGTGTGCCGGTTGGCGACGTGGAATACGCAGAACGCGCTGATCATCATGTGTACGTCGACCGCGTCGACGTCCGCGCGGAAAAGGCCCTCCGACCGGCCGCGGCGCAGGATGCCCTCCAGCATGGAGATTACCGGGCCGCTGAGGTCGACCAGCTTGACCAGTTCCTTGACGTGCTCGGCGTTGTGGATGTTTTCGATGCTGACCAGCCGGATGAACTCAGGATGGGCGCCGTGGTGGTCGAAGGTGACCTCGGCGACCCGGCGCAGCGCCGTGACCGCGTCGAGGTTGTCCACGCTGACCTCGCGCTCGGCCGCCCGGATCCGGGCGTAGGCCCGTTCGAGGACGGCGATGTAGAGCTGCTTCTTGCCGCCGAAGTGGTAGTAGATCATCCGCTTGGTCGTGCGCGTCAGGGCGGCGATCTCGTCGACCCGGGAGCCGTGGTAGCCGTGCGCGGCGAACTGCGATGTGGCGACGTCGAGGATCTCCTCGCGCGTCCGCACGCTGTCCCGCACGCGTCCCTCAGCGGCCGGCGCCCGAGTTTCTGCCATCACGTCCTCCGATGTCCAGCCGGCGCGGCGTGACCGAGCTTGCCACGGCCCTTGACTTTCCCGCCAACGGCTGGCTAACTAACGTACCAGTTCGTATAACAACTACCGTCGCCAGCATCTTCACCGGTCCGCACGGCCGGAGGTGACAAACCTTGTGCTTTTCGGACTTGAACGCCGCGCTAGCTGGCGGCGCCAAAGGGGTGGGTGAACCCGCGCTCGGACATCTGGCGGGCCATCCGCATGAGGTCGGCGGCGAACTCGGCCACCCGGGTCTCGGTGAAACGGACCGTCGGGCCGCTGAGCCCCAGTGCGGCGATGACCCGCCCGGATCCGCCGATGATCGGGGCGGCGACGGCGGACAGGCCCTCCTCGCGCTCGCCGTGGCTTTCGGCGTAGCCCTTCACCGCGGCGCCGTCGATCCACTCGCGCAGCCGCTTGACGTGCTTCGGACCGTAGGGCGAGCTGCGGGCGATCCGGTCCAGCAGGGCGGGGCTCGCATCGCGCAGGAGGATCTTCGCCGAGGCGCCTGCCCACATCGGCAGCTCGTCGCCGACGTGGACGACGTGCCGCAGGGGCTGGGGGCCCTCCTGCTGGGCGATGCACACCCGGTAGACGTCGCGGACGACGTAGACGTTGACGGTCTCGCGCTGGCGGGCGGCAAGCTCGCGCATGCTGCGCTGCGTGTCCGGCGGCAGCTCCCACGAGCGCTGCACCAGGTGTGCCCACCGCCAAAGCCCGGGCCCGGCCATGTATCCGTTGGCGGTCGCCCAGAGCAGGCCGCTCTGCTCCAATGTGGACAGCATCCGCAGCACGGTGGTCTTCGCCAGGCCGGTCGCCTCCACGATCTCGCGGATCGAGATGGCCGGTCGATCCTCGGTGAGCAGGCCGAGGATGTCCAACGCGCGTTGCACACTCCGCACGCCCTGCGCGTCGGCGGCCTCCGCCGCCGGGGCACCTCGCCTGGTGCGCGCCTCCACGCTCTCCCACTCTCCTCGCCGACCGGTGGATGGTGCCGAGCGAACCATCGAACCACGCGTCACCGCGATTCTCCTACCCGGCCGCGCGTTTCACACATCCGTAACGGTCCGGACTCGAAAGCTTGCCAGAAGCGGCTGGCACCCGTACGTTAGCACGCAGTCCGCTAGATGGCCCATTCGGTCCGGCTAGTGGTCTACCTTGAAGGGGAGTGGTCGCTGATGACCGGCGAGCAAGTTGTCGCCACAGACCTCTCGGCGGCCGACGCCGCCGAGCAGGTCCCTCGGCGGCCCGAGCCGCGGCTGCTGCGCGCCTGGGCGTCGGTGGAGTTGGCGATCGCCTGCGCCGCGGTCGTGGCCATCTTCCTCAGCGTGCTCTGGCAGGTGATCAGCAGGTACGTGCCGGCCCTCAACTGGCCGGAGGTGGGCGAGATAGCCAACTACTCGCTGATCATCCTGACGTTCGTCATGGTCGGCTATCTCATCGGCAACAACGGCCACATCACCATCCAGGTCATCGACTACGTGGCCAAGGGTCGGGCCCGGACGGTCGTCAAGGCCGTGTCGGCGGCGTGCACCGCGGTGATCTGCGCGCTGCTGGTGTGGGAGGCGATCGCGTTGATCCAGGCGTATCCCAACCGGCGCACGGCGGCTCTCGAAATCCCGATCTGGATCCTGTACGCGTTTCCGTTGGTCGGCTTCCTCTCCGGCGCTGTGCGGGCGATCGTGCGCATCTTCCAGGCCGGCCACCCGGATCCGGTTTTCGACGCGGCGGAGGTTCGATGATTCTCGAACTCTGGATGGTCGGCGCCCTCATCACCCTGCTGCTGCTCATCCGCGTGCCGGTCGGGCTCGCCTTCATCGGCCCGTGCCTGTGGTGGGCGATCGCCGACGGAAACTCCAGCGGGTTCGCGCTGAAGACCACCTTCGACGGCCTCAACAGCTTCCCGCTGCTGGCCGTCCCGCTGTTCATCCTCGTCGGCGTCATGGCCAACCGGCTTGGCATCGCCGACCGGCTCTACGAGTTCTGCCTCGCCGCGCTCGCCCGGGTTCGCGGCAACCTCGCGTACGTCAACATCGGCACCGCGGTGGGCTTCTCGTGGATGAGCGGGTCGGCGCTCGCCGACGTCGCGGGACTTGGCAAGATCGAGGTCCCGCACATGGTCAAGGCCGGCTACCCGTACCGCTTCGCCGCCGGCCTGTCGGCGTCGTCGGCGCTCATCAGCCCGGTCATGCCACCGAGCATCCCCGCCGTCATCTACGCCGCGACGGCGGCGGTCTCCACCGGTGCGCTCTTCGCCGCGTCGGTCGTCCCGGCGTTGCTCATGGCGGTCGGGCTCTGCGTGTACGTCTTCTTCTATACCGCACGCCGCCCAGATCTCGTCTCCGTGCCGTTCGACCGCAAGCGGTTGCGCGACGCGGCGATCGGCACCATCGGCCCAGCCCTCGTCCCGGTCATCCTGCTCGGTGGCATCCTGTCGGGCACCTTCACGCCGACCGAGGCGGCGTCGGTGGCCGTGCTCCTGATGTTCGTGCTCGGCCTGCTCTACCGCACGCTGACGCTCCGGGTGCTGCTCCAGTCCCTGCGCGAGACGGCCGCCATCACCGGCGGGATCGGGCTGATCCTGGGCTCAGCGGCGCTGCTCGGTCTGATCCTCACCCGCGCGCACGTGTCCCGAGACGTTGCCGGCCTTGTGACGTCGTTGTCGGACGAGCCGTGGGTCTTCATGCTCATGGTCAACGTCGTCATGCTCGTCATCGGTACGGTCGTCGACGCGACCGCCGCCATCCTCGTCACCGTGCCGGTGCTGCTGCCGATCGCCGTCGACCTCGGCGTCGACCCCATCTACTTCGGGGTCGTCATCATCATCAACCTGATGATCGGTCTGCTGACGCCTCCTGTCGGCAGCGTCCTCTTCGTCACCGCCTCGGTAACGGGTCGACCGGTCGAAGAGGTATTTCGCGGGGTCGTCCCCTTCCTGATCCCGTTGCTGGCCGTGCTCGTCCTGGTCACCGCGTTTCCCTCCGTCGCGTTGTGGCTGCCCCGACTGCTCGGATTCTGACCCTCCAGCCCCGCACCCCATCCCTGACCTGATAGGAGAGGGAGCCCATGTATCCACGACCGGTCAGCCGGCGGCGGCTCGTCGCCGTGCTCGCCCTCACCATGCCGCTGGTTCTCGTCGCCGGCTGCTCCACGGAGAACAACGCGCCCGCCGCTGAAGGTGAGAACCCTCGTCTCACCTTGAAGATCGGGAGCTCCCAACCCGAGACACAGCCCAACTTCTACTGTGGAATGAAGCTCCTCAAGGAAAGAGTCGAAGGGCAGAACCTCAACCTCACCCTCGACCTGTTTCCAAACAGCCAGCTAGGCCCCGACGCCGAACGCTTCGCCAGTGTCCAGACCGGCGACATCGACATCGACCTACAGGGCGGGTCCGCGATGTCGACCGCGTTCCCGAAGATCGGCGTGCTCGACGCGGCCTACGTGTTCAACGACGTCGACCACTTCTTCAAGTGGATCGACCAGAATGGACAGGAGTTCTTCAAGGAGTTCAACGCCGCCACCAAGACGACCATTGTGGACTCGTGGTACTTCGGGATGCGCACGTTCACCGCGACCAAGCCGATCCGCAAGCCCGAAGACCTCGCCGGTCTGAAGATCAGGTTCCCGAACACGCCGCAGTTTCTGGCCAACGCCAAGGCGCTCGGCGCGAACGCCGTCGCCATCGCCGTCGAGGAGCTCTACCTGGCTCTCCAACAGGGCGTCGCGCAAGGACAGGAGAACCCGGTCGTCGCCACCCACGCGCAGAAGTTCGACGAGATCCTCAAGGTCGCCAGCCTGACCAACCACCAGGTCGGCACCCACTACGTCGTCATGTCCGACAAGACCCTGGAGAAGATGAGCCAGGCCCAGAAGGACGGACTGTTCAAGGCGGTCCGCGACATCCGCGCCGAAAACCGCAAGTGTGTCGACGACGAGACCCAGAAGGTGCTCGACGGGTGGCGCGCGGACTCGGGACGGACCGTGGTGGAGATCGACCAGGTCGACCGCCAGGCGTTCATCAGCAAGTCCGAGGCGTACTTCAACACCTACTTCAAGGGTGCGGACCTGGAGCTGTACAAGAACGTCCGCGCGTCCGCCTGACTTTCCGCCGGAGGGCCGGCGCGACCGGCCCTCCACGTCCATCCCAGGCGGCGCCGACCGGGAGGTGTCATGGTCCTGATCGGACTGATCGGCGAAGGCATCCAGCGATCACACGCACCCCTGCTACACCAGGCGGAGGCCGACCGCCAGGGAGTCCGGCTGCACTACACGACCATCGACTCGGCGGAACGCCGCCTGGCGGCCGGTGACCTGCCCGACCTGCTGCACTGGGCCCGCACGCTCGGATACCGCGGGCTGAACGTCACGCACCCGTTCAAGCAGGACGTCGTGCCGCACCTCGACGAGCTGTCGGACGACGCCCGGGTACTCGGTGCGGTCAACACCGTCGTCTTCGACGCCGATGCCAGCCGTGGCTACAACACCGACGCCCCGGGGTTCGCGCGCAGCTTCGCCCAGGACTTCTCCGGCGCCCCACGAGAGCGCGTCGTGCAGCTCGGCGCCGGCGGAGCCGGATGCGCGGTCGCGCACGCCCTGCTGACGCTCGGCGTCGGCACGCTGACGCTTGTCGACCTCGACCTCGCCAAAGCGACCCGACTGGCCGAAGCCCTCGCGGCCGAGTTCGGCGCACATCGCGTCGCCGCGGGCCAGCCGGGCGAGCTGACCGCCGCGCTCGCGGCGGCCGACGGCGTCGTCAACACCACGCCGGTTGGGATGGCACACCACCCGGGATCGCCCGTCCCGGAGGCTGACCTCCGCAAGGACCTGTGGGTTGCCGACATCGTCTACCGGCCGTTCGACACCGCGCTGCTGCGTGCCGCCCGAGCCGTCGGCGCGTCGACGCTGCACGGCGGCGGTATGAACGCCTACCAGGCCGCCGTGGCGTTCGAGCTCTTCACCGGCCAGGCCGCGGACGCCGAGGCGATGCGTGCCCACTCGGCCGAGCTGCTCAGCTCAGGACGCTGACCCGGCCGCCTCCGGTGCCCGGTCGAGGTGTTCACGCGCGGCCGCGATCGCCATGCGGGCATGCTCCTTCCCACCGACCTGTGCCACCTGCGTCGCTTTCGGTATCTCCAGCGCGTACGGCAGACCGGGTGGCAGGGCATCGAGGATGCCGTGTACGTCGATGCCGCCTTCACCGGGGAAGAGCCGCTCGAACCGAGCGGTGTGGATGAGCCCCTCGTTCGTCGCGGGCACCCCGGGCGGCGCGTCGCACACATGGATGAAATGGAACCACTCGGCCGGCAGCTGGCGAAGGTCCGCGACGCTCGACCCGGAGCGCGCGAAGTGCAGCAGGTCGACGAGGATTCCGGCGTTGGGCTGGTCGGCTCCGCGCAGCACACGTATCGCCTCGCGCAGGTCCGGTGTCTCCGTCCACGATGGAAACTCCAGGTCGACCGTGAGGCCGAGCGGCCGCGCCATCTCGCACAGCCGCGCGAACCTGTCGACTTTGCGCACCCGGTCGGGATCGGGTAGTTGGGTGATGACGTGCCGCGCCCCGAGCTCCGCGCCCGCCTCCAGAAACCGCAGGAAGTCCTTCGGGTCCTCGTCCGGGCTGATCCGGGCGAGCTCGATGTCGAGGACCTCGACGCCGGTCGCGGCGAGGCGGACCTTGGTGGTGCGCATCAAAGCCGGGTCGGTGGCCAGCGGGTAGTGCGGCTCCTGCGCCGTCACCCGGGTCAGCCGCAGCCCCACGTACCGGTAGCCGGCGTCCGCGGCGGCGTCGACGAGCTGCGGCGGCGACAGGCTCAGCGCGGTCAGGTGGGCCAGCGAATACTCGTGCCGCTCGTCCCGGCGCGACGCGGGCGTGTCCCGCAGCGCGATCAGCCGGCGCTCCCGATGGGCGGCCATCCGGACCGGTGCGCTCGGGTCGCCGTAGCCGGCGTAGCCGCCGACGCGTTGCACGACCGCGAAGAACACGCGCGAGCCGAGCATCTCGGTGTAGAAGTGCAGGTATGCGCCGTGCTCGTCGCGGTCGTAGAGGATCGAGTGCTCCCGTAGCGCGGCCAGCAGGTCCGGCGGCAGGTCGAGACGGGCGTCGAGGTCGGCGTAGTAGTTGTCCGGGATCTTCAGGATCGACGCGCCGAGTGCGCGCATCGCCTTCGCGCTGGCGATCGCGTCGTCGGTGCGAAACGCGACGTGCTGCGGGTTCGGGATCGCCGGCGCCCAGTCGCCGCGGCGCAGCGGCGCGGTGTGGAGCGTGATCCTGACCCGCCCGTCCGAGTTGGTGGCGTCCCGGCCGCGGATCAGGCCGAAAGGCGCGGCGATGTCGGTCGTCTGGCCCGCGCGCAGGCCGAGCACCGCGCGGTAGAACAGCGTGGTCTCGTCGAAGTCGTCGACGGCGTCGGTCAGCGAGACGTGGTCGGTGTCGGTGACGCCGCCGCGGGCGGGCGCCGTCGCGCCGGTGGGGACGAAGTCCTCCAGCCAGCTGTCACCGTCGGCGCCGGTGCGGACCAGGAAGACCGCCGTCCCGTCCGGTGCGGCGACGGACGTGAGCTCCGCCTCCTCCGGTTGGCGCAGGCGTGGCAGCACCGGGGCGAGCAACCGCTCCGCCCGCCGCGTCGATCCGGCCGGATCCTCGCTCTCCACCGCGAGCGCGCAGATCGACGCCGTGCCCGGCGTGACCGTCCGCTGTGGTGCGAAGTTCACCAGCACCCGGGCCTTGCCCTGCTCCCACAGCTGCACCGGCTTGGAACGGTGCTGCCCGGTGTGCGCGAACCCGAGCGCGGTCAGGGCGCGCGCCGTGGCCGGACCGGAGACGGCGTCGACGGCGAGCTCGGTGAACACGTGCCCGGCGAGCGCCGGCGCCGGTGGCAAACCGCCCAGCCGAAGCCGTTCCCGTACCGCGGGCGCGGCGGACGCACCGGCCGCCTCCTGCAAAGCGAGCAGCGAGCGCATGCCGTCGATCGCGGCGTACCGGGGGTCCGCCTGCCGGTAGACGTCGTTGAACACCTCCAGCGACAGCGGGCCGTCGTATCCGGTGGCCAGCACATGGCTGACGAAGGTGGTGAGGTCGAACGAGCCGAGCCCGGGAAACAAGCGATGGTGCCGGCTCCACTCCACCACGTCCATGCTCAGCCGCGGTGCGTCCGCCAGCTGCACGTGGAACACCTTCGCTCCGGGCACGACCCGGATGCCGGCCGGATCGTCGCCGCGCGAGAGCACGTGAAAGCTGTCCAGGCACAGGCCGAGCGCCGGGTGGCCGGCACGCCGGACGATGCGCCACGCGTGCGCGTAGGTGTTGACGAACCGGCCCCAGGCCAAGGCCTCGTAGGCGATCCGCAGTCCGCGCTCCTCGGCCCGGCTGGCCAAGGTATGCAACTGCTCGGCGGCGAGGTCGTCGTCGTCCACCGCGTCCGCCGACACCGACGAGCAGACCAGCAGGGTGCTGGCACCAAGCTCTTCGAGTACGTCGAACGTGCGTTCCGCGCGCCGGAGGTTGGCGGCGAAGACGTCCGGAGGGACCGCCTCGACGTCGCGGAACGGCTGATACAGGTCGATCGACAGTCCACGCCGGGCACACTCCTGGCGCACCCGGCGTGGTGACCACGATGACGCGATGAGGTCGCTGTCGAACAGTTCGATGCTCTGAAAGCGCGCCGCCGCGGCGGCCGAGAGCTTGTCCTCGAGCGTTCCCGAGAGGCAGACGGTCGCGATGGCCAGCCGGTAGTCGGACATGGGTCAGAGCCGCTCGCTGTCCCAGGGACGGCGGAAGCCGGACTCGCTGTAGTAGCGGATCACGTTTCCGTGGCGGTCGACCTCGCGCCGGTAGTGCTTGAGGAAGTCCCACATCAGCGGCGACTCCTCCGGCATCGTGTTGTGCGAGCGGTAGACGTTCTTCGTCAGCTTCAGCACCGGGATGGCGGTGTCACGATCGCGCCACGTCCAGGTCTGGAAGCGGTCGTGCCAGCCGCCGCGCTCACCGTCCGGGTCGTCCACATCGGACAGCTCAAGGCCGTTGACCGCCAAGTGGTACCGCGCCCACGCGTCGAGGCTGTTGTCCACGTCGTCCCAGAGCCCACCCGCGAGGAACCCGAGGTCGCCGTAGCCGTAGATCTGGTAGTTGGGTATCGCCTGCCCGCTGGCCGGGTGCTGCACGCCATCCATGGTGATCGTGCCGGCCGTGCTGGGGGCGGCGGTGAACGACGTGGACGCGACCGCGGCGAAGTACTCCGGGAACGCGATCGCCAGGTTTTGGGTGACCGCGCTGCCCGCGGACTGCCCGGTGGAGTAGAACCGCGTCGGGTCGACGGGGTACTCGCGCACCATGACGTCGCGCAGCTGCCGGAAGAAGGCGAGCGAGTCGCGGTGGCTGACCGAGATGGACGTGTTGCTGTACTGCTCGCAGATGACGACGAGGACGAACCCCTCACGTTCGGCGACCTTCCACCACTGGGCGGCGTCGAAGAACACCTTGTCGGTCTGGCTGTTGCCGGGCCACACGAACACGACGGGTGCCTTGTCCCGCCACAAACGGCGGGCGGAGCGGGGCACGTGGACCAGGTACTCCCGGACGAACCCTTCGACGGTCATCGTCCGCACCCGCACACCCAGCTTGGCGTAGTCAGCGCGTTCGAAGAGCTGGTTGCCGTAGGCGAAGAAGTTCTCGTAGCGGGTGTACGACGTCAGGAAGTCCACGATCTGGCTCGTGCTCGGCTTGTTCCGGTGGCTGACCGGTCCCTTTTGGACGGCGACCCGCGCGATCGGCCCGGCGTACGACGTCATCCACCGGCCCGACCGGTGCCGCTGCCGGTAGACCGTGCCGAGGGTCCGGTCGGAGGTGCCGGCGTCGACGGTGTCGTTGGCGCGCTTCCAGTAGGACAGGCTCGCGCCGACCGAACGCGGCTCGGGGTGGACGAACCACGTCGGCAGCACTGTCTCGTCGTACCTGATGAGGTCGAAACCCTCCGGGAACACGACGTCGGTGTAGGTGCCCTCGGTGTCCCCGTCGAACTCCCGCGCCGCGTACGAGTCCAGGTACTCGGCGCTCAGGCCGGGGGAGTCGACGTACACCTGGCTGATGACCCGCAGCGGATGCGCGACCGCCCACGCCTCCAGCGCCGGAGCACCCGCGCCGTAGCCGACGAGATAGTGCAGCCCGAAGATCGAGAAGTAGCGATTGCTTTGGTAGAACGCCATCGCCGCCTCGACGTAGGCCGTCTCCGCCTCGTGGTCACCCCAGCCGCCCGCACCCGGTTCGAGGATGAACAGGCCTTCCTCCCGCCGGTCCGCGACGTCGACCCACGACGACCTCCGGAGGAACTCAGCCGTGTCCACCCCGTCGGGCACCGCGACCACCGTGTAGTACGAGCGGATCGGCGTCTCGGGGGAGATGTAGACCTTCGCGGTGCGAGCCTGTCCTCCGACGTCGAACGACTTCGTCCAGTACCCGCTCATCTCCCTCGGCAGCTTGTTGGCTCGGGAGTAGTCGTAGGCGGGAAACGGGCGCCCGTCCAGCGGCCGCGCCTCGCCGAGGCCGCCCGCGCCATGACCTGACGCGCCGGCCGCGGCCGGCGGCACCCCGAGTGTTTCCGTGACCAGCGTCGCAGTCACGGCGAACGCGGCGGTTCCCTGAAGCAGTTGACGTCGGTCGATCATCGCTGGTGGCCCTCCGTCGTGAGACAAGGTGTGTCGCCGCGATGGCACCGCGCGGCCGGCATGCTCGTCGACTCGCTGTGCGTCCGCTCCAGCGGGTCCACCTGATGGACTCAGTGATCTGCTAGGCAGACCATAGTCCCGTCTATGAGCAACCGGCAATACCTTCGCGCGCTCTCCGCGGAGCCGGCGGCCCGCGGGAGCAAACGGCCTACAGCTGGCGCGGACGTGGGCAAATCCCCTGACGGGAAAGCTGTCTGGCGCGCTGCCGCCGCGGCGTCCGGCTACCTTTCGGTGGCCCGGAGGGTTAGCAGGGTGATGTCGGGATCGGCGCCGACCCGGACCGGTGGGCCCCAGAATCCGGCGCCGTTGGTGACGTACACCGGCGTCCCGTCCACCTCGCCCAGTCCGGACACCACGGGCTGCTGGAGCCCGACGAGGTAGTTGAAGGGAAACATCTGGCCGCCGTGGGTGTGGCCGGAAAGTTGCAGGTCGACGCCGTACGGAGCGGCGTCGTGCACGGCAACCGGCTGGTGCGCCATCAGCACCACCGGGCGGGACGTGTCCCGGTCGGCGAGCGTCGCCGCGTAGTCCGGTGGGTCCGCGTACTGCGCGCCGGTGATGTCGTTGACGCCGGCGAGGTCGAGCACACCGCCACGGTGACTGATCTCGACCCGTTCGTTGCGCAGCACGCGCAGGTCCAGCTCGGCGGCCGCCTCGGTCCAGTTCTCCGGGCCGACGTAGTACTCGTGGTTGCCGGTGACGTAGTACACCCCGTGCCGGCCGCGCATCCGGGTCAGCGGCAGCAGGGACTCCCGCACCCGGCCCGGCTCGGACGTGACCACGTCGCCGACCACCGCGACCAGGTCGGCGTCGAGGTCGTTGACGATCTCCACCATGCGCTCCACCTGGCCGGTGCCGAGCAACGGTCCGACGTGGAGGTCCGCCAGGACCGCCAAGCGCAGCCCGTCGGCTCGGCGGTCCAAGCGGGTCAACGGGATGTCGTGCCGTTTGACGGTCGGCGTCCGGTAGGCCCGGCTCACCCCGAAGCCGGTGAAGCTCACGGCGACCGCCCCGGCCGTGATGGCCGCCCCTCTTCGCAGCAGCAGCCGCCGGTCCGGATCGTGGCCGGGCTCCGGCTCGGCGTCGGCTGCCGGCGGCGAGTCGATGGCGCCGCCCGACCCGCCCGCACCCGCCAGCACCGGGACGGCCGCGGGCTGCTCCGTCCGGGCCGGCCGTCGAGTCACGAACCGCGCCGCCAGCACCGGCAGCTCGAGCAGCAGCAGCGTGAGCAGCAGGTAGAACATCAGCGCCAGCCACACGTAACCGGGCAGGGTCAGCCAGCGCAGACCGGACGGCAGCCGGTCACCGAGGATCAGCGTGGCGATGAGGAGCACCAGCGCGCCGGCGATCGCCGCCCCTCCCACCCGCCGCCACCGGCCGGGGCGGGTGGTGCCGCGCACCAGCCGGTGCCACAGGTACAAATGGATCAGACCGGCTATCCCGAATATGATCGCGACGAATACGAGCACCCGGTCTCCTTCCAGCGGCGGCCGGTCAACGCTAGACAGCGAGGGCTCCGCCGACCACGCCACCACAGCTTGTTCTCAGATTCGAGGCGGAGCCTGCCCATGACCAGCCAGCTGTACGACGTCATCCATCGTCGCCGCGACGTCCGTGGCCAGTTCACCGGTGCCCCGGTCGCCGACGAGGTCCTCGACCGTGTGCTCGCCGCGGCCCACGCCGCGCCGAGTGTGGGGTTGTCCCAGCCGTGGGACTTCATCGTGGTGCGCGACCTGGCGGTCCGCGAGGCGTTCCACCGCCATGTCCGTCAGGAGCGGGACGTGTTCGCCCGCACGCTCGACGCCGAAGCCGCTGAACGGTTCGCCCGCATCAAGATCGACGGTGTGCTGGAGTCCACGTTGTCGATCGTGGTGACCTACGACGCCGACCGCGGCGCTCCCGCCGTGTTGGGCCGGCACGCCATCGCCGATGCCGGTCTGTACTCGGTGTGCCTGGCCATCCAGAACCTGTGGCTGGCGGCCACCGCCGAACAGCTCGGCGTCGGTTGGGTGTCGTTCTACCGCGAGGAGTTCCTGCGGCAGCTGCTGGACGTTCCGGCCGGTATCCGCCCGGTCGCCTGGCTCTGCGTGGGGCCGGTCACCCACCTGGAAGCGGTACCGGACCTCGAACAGCACGGCTGGCGTCGACGCCGGCCCCTGCACGCCGCCGTGCACACCGATCGTTGGGGTTCGCCCAGCGCCGACGACTTGCGAGAATGAACGCATGACCGTCGTCAAGATCAACGCCATCACCGTGCCGGCCGACAGCGGCGACGAGCTGGCGCGCCGGTTCGCCGCGCGTGCCGGGGCCGTCGACGACCAGGACGGGTTCGAAGGCTTCGAGCTGCTCCGGCCGGCCGACGAGCGGACAACCTGGCTTGTCGTCACCCGCTGGCGAGACGAGGAGGCGTTCCAGGCCTGGGTCACCTCGCCCGCGTTCGCGCACGGGCACCGCTCGGCCGCCGAGCGCGCCGGCGAGCCCCCGACCGCTCCGATCGGAGTGCACAGCGAGGTCTGGTCGTACGTCCCGGCCGGCGGATCCACCCCGACCCGACCGCCGTCTCCGGGCTCCTAGATGATCTATTCCAAGGGGTCTCACTCAGGGCGACCAAGCCCTGTTTCAAGGTGAGTGGCATCGGGCCCGGACCACGACGCACATCGCGGTCGCTTCTCAGCTCGCGAGCAGGAGGCGGACGGTCACGTACGAGTGGGGTGGCAGGGTCACCTCCAAGCCCTGGGCGCTCGCCTTGAGCGCGGTGTGCGGCCGCGGGGTGACGGCGTCGGTCCGGGCCGCGGAGTTGTGTGCGTTGAGCGACTCCCCGGTGAGCACCCGCGCCTCGTAGTCCGTCACCTCGCGACCGCGCAGATCCAGCGTCACGGTCTCGGGCCGCTCGGCGTGCAGGTTGGTCAGCGAGACCAGGGCAGCGCCGTCCTTTGTGGACGCTGATGCGGAGACGGTGCTCAGCTTCTCGGCTCCGACCTCGACCGTGGGTACGCCGCCGGGCAGGTGGACGGCGAGGCCGCGGGCGTCGTGGTGCGCGGTGTTCATCGCGAACACGTGGTACGTGGGCGTGCGGATCAGCGTGCCGGTCCGTTCGTCGGTGAGCAGCATCGCCTGGAGCACGTTGACGGTCTGGGCGATGTTGGCCATGACGACGCGCTCGGCGTGGCGGTGGAACGCGTCGAAGTGGACGGTGGCCACCAGCGCGTCGCGGAGGGTGTTCTGCTGGAAGAGAAAGCCGGGGTTCGTGCCTTCCTCGACCTCCCACCAGGTGCCCCACTCGTCGACGACGAGCCCGATCCGGCGGTGCGGGTCGTAGGAGTCCATGACGGCGGAGTGCCGGCGCACCAGCTCCTCGATCCGGCCGGCGCGGAGCATCGTGAGGTAGTAGTCGTCGGTGCTGAACTCGGTGGCCCGACCGGTCGGCACGCCTTCGCCGTAGTTGGTGTAGTAGTGCAGCGACAGCGCCTGGAACGGGCCGTTCGGCTGGCGGGAGCAGCCGAGGCAGGAGACCGCCTTCATCAGCGCCTCGGTCCAGGCGTAGTCGTCGGTGTTGGCGCCGGCCGCGATGCGGTAGACCTTGTTGCCACCGTGGTCGCGCACGAAGGTGGCGTATTGCCGGGCCAGGTCGGCGTACGCCTCGGCGCGCATGTTTCCGCCGCAGCCCCAGGCCTCGTTGCCCAGGCCCCAGAACGGCACCCGCCACGGTGCCTCGCGTCCGTTCGCCTTGCGCAGCGCGACCATCGGCGAGTCACCGTCACGGGTCAGGTACTCCACCCACTGGCTCATCTCCTGGACGGTGCCGGAGCCGACGTTGCCGTTGACGTACGGGTCGGCGCCGAGCAGCTCGCACAGCGCCATGAACTCGTGCGTGCCGAAGTGGTTGGTCTCCTCCACGTTGCCCCAGTGCGTGTTCACCATCCGGGGACGTGCCTCGCGCGGGCCGATGCCGTCCCTCCAGTGGTACTCGTCCGCGAAGCACCCGCCGGGCCAGCGCAGGTTGGGAATCCGGATCTCCCGCAGCGCCTCGACGACATCGGCCCGGATGCCGCCGATGTTCGGTTGGTCGGAGTCTTCGCCCACCCAGAAGCCGCCGTAGACGCACCGTCCGAGGTGTTCGGCGAAGTGCCCGTACACGTGGCGGCTGATCGTGGGTCCGGGCAGGTCGAGGTTGACGACGGCGTGGATGGGGGCGGTGGTCACCGCTGTACTCCTTGGGGTCAGTGACGGGTCAGCCCTTGATGCTGCCGGACAGAGCAGCCCGCTGACGATGTGACGTTGGATGAAGATGAAGAAAACGACCATCGGGACGAGAGCGATGACTGAGACCGTCATGAAGCCGGCCCTCATCCACCGACTCAACGGCGCGCCTAACTAACCGGTATCGGGGTAGTAAGGGGTTACCCGGCGTCGATGGCGCCCCGAAGAGTCAGGAGTGAGGCATGGTCACCGCCCGAGTCTTGCACCGCTACGCCGACGTGGACGGGGTTCGCGTCTTCTACCGGGAGGCAGGGGAGCCCGACAGCCCGGTCACGCTCGTGTTGCTGCACGGGTCTCCCAGCTCGTCGCAGATGTTTCGCTTCGTCATCGGGCCGCTGGCCGACACGGGTGTCCGCGTCCTGGCTCCCGACCTTCCCGGCTTCGGTCTGTCGTCGATGCCCGACCCGGATGGGCAGTACACGTTCTCCTGGATCGCCGACGTGGTCGAGGAGTGGCTGGCGCGGCTCGGGGTCACCGACAAGATCCTGTACGTGCACGACTACGGGTCGGCGGTCGCGTACCACCTCGCGACGCGCTCGCCGTCGACGGTCCGCGGCTTGATCGTCCAGAACGGCAACGGCCACGACGAAGGGCTCGGCAGCGCGTGGGACGTCTGCCGCGCCTACTGGGCCGACCCGACCGAAGAGAACAAGAGCCGCATCGAATCGTGGCTGCACTACGAAGGCACCAAGAACACGTACCTCCAGGGCCTGCCGGAGCGGCTGGCGGAGCTCGTGCCGCCGGAGTCGTGGGAACTCGACTGGCGTGCGATCTCGCGCGGCCACGGGCTCGACGCCCACTGGGAGCTGTTCACCGACTACCGGACGCACGTGGCGCGCTTCGGCGAGATCGCGCGCTTCCACCGGACCGAGCAGCCTCCGACCCTGATCGTGTGGGGCGTCCACGATCCGTACTACGCCATCGAGGAGGTGGTCGCCTACCACCGGGAGCTGCCGGCCGCGGAGAGCCACCTCCTGGACGCCGGGCATATGCTCCTCGAAACCCACAGCCCCGAATGCCTCTCGCTCATGCGTCCCTTCGTCGCCGGCCTGGCCGAGCCGAGCAGCTCGTGACCGCCGGGCGTGGCGGGGGAGCGGGTCAGGCCGCGTGGCGGTGGCGGCTGGCCTTCTCCCGGTTTCCGCAGGTGCTCATGCTGCACCACCGGCGGCGCCCGCCACGCGAGGAGTCCAGAAACAGCCAGCCGCACCGCCCGCACGCCCGGACCCGCTCGGCGGCCAGGGTGAACAGCGCTTGCACCGACAGCAGCGACAACGCCTCCGGGATCGCGCCGGGTGCGGCCCAATCGGCGGCTAGGTGACCCAGGCGCGCGTCGGCACCCTGGAGCCGGCCAGCACGTAGGCCCGCCCCGCTCCGTTCCAGCAGTACGCCAAGAGCGGCGCCAGGGACGACATCTCCGCGCGACACGGCGTCGAAGACCGCCCACGCGTGCTCGCGGATCGAACGAACCTCGGTCACCAGACCTTCCGCGACGGCGTCGCTCAGGGCAGGCGCGTCTTCGAACAGCCCGACGGACGCACACCAGGTGAGCACGTCGGTCGGGGCCTTGAGCAGCTCGTTGTCCGGCACCGGGTGCGTCCGGTTGAACACCGTGTTGGTCAGATCCAGCGCCGGGTGGCCACCGATGAAATGCCCGTCCTGCCACGGCCCGCGAGCTCGGGGCTTACGCCGGGTGTCCATCGTTGTCCAGCACGAACGCCCGCATCAGCGCGGCGCACTCGGCGGCGTGTGTCTCCAACAGCAGGTGCGCGCCGTCGTAGATGTGCGCCTCGACGCGCTCGAGGGCGCGGTGGTAGGCGAGGACCTCGTCGACGTCGAAGTACGGGTCGTGCCGTCCCCACAGCACGAGCGCCGGCGGCTGGTGAGCCTTGTGGTACTCGGCGAGCTCGTCGAAGCGGGCGACGTGGTTGGCGTAGTCGGTGAACAGCGCGAACTGCGCGTCGAGGTTGCCCGGTCGGGTCATGCGCGCCCAGTCGAGGTGCCACGACTCGGGGGAGGGCAGTTCGCGCAGGTACTCGGGCAGACCGGCGAGGTACTGGTCGCGCGTGCCGGCGAAGTTCAACCAGTCCGGCAGCTCGGCGCGCGTGTCGTCGCTGGGGTCGGCCCAGTACGCCTTGGCGCTGTCCCACTGCTCGCCCAGACCGTCCTCGTGCGCGTTGCCGCTCTGGACGATCAAGCCGCGGACCCGAGCTGGGTCGCGGGTGGCCAGGTGGTAACCCACCGGTGCGCCGAAGTCGTGCAGGTAGACGAAGAAGCGCTCGATCCCGAGCCGGTCGAGCAGGTGCGCGATCGTCCACGAGAGGTTTTCGAAGGTGTAGTCGTACTCGTCGACGGTTGGCGACGAGGACAGGCCGAAGCCTGGCAGGTCGGGCGCGACCACGTGCGCTACGTCGGCCAGCGGCGGCATGACCTCGCGAAACCCGTGCGACGAGTTGGGAAACCCGTGCAGCAGCAGCACCGTCGGCCGGCTTGGGTGTCCGACCTCCCGGTAGAACACCTCCAGACCGTCGACGTCGCACCGTCGGTGGCGGATCTTGTGGATCGTCTGCATTCGCATCCTCCGGCTCGCGGAGCCATCAACGCCAGGTAACCCCTTACTACCCTGATACGGGTTAGTTAGTCGTTGGTGGCTCGGAGACGGTCAGAAGCTGCCGAAACCCCCGGCGTCGCCGACCCCGTAGCTGCCGTGGTGGCTGGTGCCGCGTTCGAGTCGTTCCCGGCTGCGGCGGGTCGGCACCGGCCACGCCGCCCGGTTCGTACACCAGGCGGTGGGGGCCTGGTGCGGCTGCTCCCACGGGCCCGCGGCCGCCGACGTGTCGGGCCGCGGCGGTCTGGTCAGGCCAGTAGTGGACGGTGGGCTCGGGCTCGCTCGTGCCACAGGGGTGCGTCGGCCTTTCCGGCTATCCGCGCGGCTCGTTCGTAGTGGGCGTCAGCCGGCAGCGCGAGGAAGCCGGCGAGGTCCGCCAGCACGTGGGCGATCGGCCCGAGTGCGACGTTCGCGGTGGTGCCGCCGGCGATGAGGTCTTCCAGTGGCAGGAGGGCCTGGTACGCGGCGCGGGCGCGGGCGAGGTCGTGGGTGGCCAAGGCGTGTAGTGCGCGGAGGGTCCACCTCAGGTCGTAGACGTAGTCGCGCCGGATCGATGTCGCCTCGATCGTGGCGCGCGAGGCGTCTGTGTCGCCGGCCAGTGCGAGGGCGAGCGCGCGCAGTTCCGGCATGGTGCGCAGTTCGGGCTGGCTGTTCGGGGTTTGGCCGAGGCAGATCCGGGGCACGTCGGCCGCCCTGCCGGCGTCGATGGCCAGCATGGCTCGGGCGACCACCATGAGGTCCGGTTCGTCACCCCAGCGGCCGAGGGGGTCCAGGCGGCGGGTGGCGTCGAGGTAGGCGGCCTCGGCTTCGTCGTGGCGGCCGGCGGCGGCGTGCAGCAGCGCGCGGTGGCAGCCGGCGATGCCGAGGGTGAGCGGCTGCTCGTAGGTCGTCGCGAGCCGTCCGACCGCTTCGACGTGCTCGGCGGCGGCGGCCAGGTCGGCGCGGGCGGTGTGTGCGCCGGCGAGGGCCATCCGGCCGAGGATCTCCGCGTGGAAGAGGCGGTGTTCGGCCGCGACGTGGAGCAGTTCGTCACCGGCGCGGACCCGCTGGTCCAGGTCGAGGACGGAGTACGACTGGAGGAACGTCGCGTTGAGCGCCATCATCAGCAGGTGCGGGTCGCCGAGCCGGCGCGCCATCGCCTCGGCCTCGGTGGCGGCGGCGCGGCCGCGCGGGTCGTCCTCGCCTTCGAGTTCCAGGGCGAGGTTGACCAGTAGCCGGCCGCGTGGCTCGCTGTCGCCGTCCGGCAGCCGGGCGAGTGTCCGTGTCGTCAACGCGATCACCGCGGCGTTGACCGTCCCGTATGGACGGTTGGTCCACAGCGTCGGCACGTCGAACGACGCGAGGACTCGCGCGGTCAGCAGCGGGTCGTCGACCGCCGCCGCCTCGCGCAGCGTCTCGTCACGCAGGGCTCGCGCGGCCACCAGTTCACCGGCGTGGGCCAGCGCGTGGACCCGGCCGAGCAGGAGCCGCAGCCGCTCGGTTGGTGTGCCGCCGGCCCGGTCGCGGGCGGCGAGCGCCTTCTGCCACAGCCGGTCGGCGTCGCGGTAGGCGTACCGTCGTTGTGCCTCCTCGGCGGCCAAGGCGGCGTACCGGCTGGCGGATGCGGCGAGCTGCGGGCTGTTGGCCGCCTCGAAGTGGTGTGCCAGCGTCGCCACGTCGTGCGGGGTGGAGTGTTCCAGTGCCGTGGCGGCGCGCGCGTGCAGCCGGCCTCTGCGCAGCTGCGGCACGCTTTCGTAGAGCGCCTCACGTACCAGCGCGTGGGGGAAGGCCACCGCGGTCGGGCCGGTCTCGACGAGCAGACCCACCATGAGCGCCGCCTCGACGGCGTTCAGGACGGACTCCTCGTCGGCGCCGGACACCTCGGCGAGCGCGTCGAGGCCGATGTGGTGGTCGAGCACGGCGGCCGCCACGAGGACGGTCCGCGCGGTCGCGGGGAGCATCGACACCCGGCGCCGGACCACGTCTCGCACGCCGGCCGGCACCACCGAGAGCGCTGCGGCCGGCCCGTCCGACTCCAGCAGCCGGGCGGTCTCGCGGACGAAGAACGGGTTGCCGCTTGTACGCTCGGCGATGGCCGCGAGCGTCTGGCTGTCTACATCGGATGAACAGGTGGCCGCGACGATCTCGCTGACCGCCCAGTCAGGCAGGCCGCGGAGCTCGACGCGCTCCGGGTGGTGCGCGGCGACAAGTGCGAGCAGCTCGTCCAGCAGCGTCGAGGACTCGCCGTCGCGGACGGTGAACAGCAGCGTCGACCGGCTGTCCCGCAGCGTGTGCAGGACACCGGCGATGAGCGCGAGGGTCTCCTCGTCGAGCCGGTGCACGTCGTCCAGCACGAGCAGGAGCGGCCCGCACGCGAGCAGGTACTCGCCAAGCGCGCGGTGTATGCGGTGGCGGCCGTCCAGCGGGTCGCCGCCGGCCGGCGACTCGTCGGCGAGCAGCCATCCCAGCTGCGTCGCGACCGCCGGATCGGGCGGACGCACCTCCGCCAGCGAACGGACGGCGCCGATCCACGCCCAGCCCGGCGGCATCCCATCGGTCTCGGCGCACCGGCCCTGCCCGACCGTCCACCCGCGCCCGCGCAACCGGTCCGCGACCTCGCGCGCGAGGCGGCTCTTGCCGGCGCCGGTCTCACCGGTGACAAGTACCAGCTGAAGCGCCGGACGGTCCGCGACCGCCAGGACCCGGTCGAGCTCGACGTCCCGGCCGACGAACAGATCCACCTCGGCGGGTGGGGACGGGGGAGTGGGCGGCGGCATCGGCCGGGCCAGGGTGAGGTGTGTGGCCTGCGCCAGGATGTCGGACTCCAGCTGCCGCAACGCGGGCCCGGGATCGACGCCGAGATGTTCGCGCAGTGTCTGTCGCGCCTGACGCAGCGCCGCCAGCGCGTCACCCTGCCGGCCGCAGGCGTAGCGCGCCAAGGCGAGCAGCCGCCACCCCTCCTCGCGCAGCGGGAACCGTACCGCCTGCGCCTCCAGGTCGGCGATGAGCTCACGTGCCCGACCCAGCCGGATCAGGGCGTCCGCGCGCCGCTCGGCCGCGACCCGGTGCAGCTCGGTGAGTCGTTCGACCTCGGGTTGGGCCCATCGCTCGGTGGCGAACTCCGCGTAGGCCGGCCCGCGCCACAGCGCGAGGGCCTCGTCGAGGACGGCCAACGCCGGGGCCGGCTCGCCGGCGGTGGCCGCCGACCGGACCAGCTCGGTGAAGTGCCACGCGTCGACCTCGTGCGGCGCGGCCCGAAGGGCGTAACCCGGCGCGACGGTCACCAGCCGGGTCGGTGCCGCGCGGGGCGCGCGGTCTGGCTCGATCGCCCGCCGCAACCGGGACACGAACGTTTGGATCGTCGCGATCGCCTGGGCCGGTGGATCACCGTCCCACAGGTCGCCGACCAACCGGTGTACCGGCACCGTGCGCCCGTTTTCGACGAGCAGCCGGGCGAGCAGGGCGCGTTGCCGCAGTCCGGGCATGGCCAGCGGGCGGTCGGATCCGTGCACCTCCAGCGGCCCGAGCACCCGGAACGCGATGGTCTCCGAACTGATCATGGCCTGTGCAGGGTACCGAATCAGGCGTCCGGATTCTGCAAGAAAGCCGTCTGACCGGGCGCTGACAGCCGCGCTGTCAGTGGCTGGCAAGCCGGTCGGGTCAGGCTGTGCACCATGGACAACGAGACCGTCAACCCGAGCCGGTCCGGCGAGCCGGAGCCGAACCTCATGGGTTTCACCATGGTGCACCGCGCCATGCTCCGCGACGTCCAGCGGTTGGCGGACGTCGCCGCCGGACTGGCGCGGGACCCGTCGGCGATCACCGCGGCGCGAGCGTCGGCGCTCGCCACGCACGGCACCCACATGGTGCAGGAGATCCACCATCACCATCGCCGCGAGGACGAGGTGCTGTGGCCGGTCATCCGAGCCGCCGCCGGCCACGCCGTCGACCTGACCCCGTTCGTCGACGACCACAAGGCCCTCGACCCACTACTGGAGCGGCTGCGGACCACGATCACCGACTTCGGCGCGGACCCGGCCCGGCACGCCGCCAGCCTCGCCGCCACCGCCGGCGAGCTGAGCCAACTACTCCATGAGCACATCCCCGAGGAGGAACGGGAGGTCTTCCCGATCATCCGCACCTACGTGTCCGCCGCCACCTGGCAGCGGGCCGAGCGGCAGATGTCCAAGGGCGTCACCCTGCGGCACGCGAGCTGGCTCATCCCGTGGGTCGAGCACCACGCCACCGGCGAGGAGCGCGCACACCTCCAGCGGGAGGCGCCGCTGCCGTTCAGGATCCTGCTCGCCATGTTTCGCGGCAGGTTCGCCGCCCGCTACCGAAAGGCTTTCAGCTGATGCGCGCCCTGCAAGTGTCCTCCCTGGACGGACCCGGTTCGGCCCGCCTTGTCGAGATGCCGATCCCCACGCCGGGCCCCGGTGAGGTGCTCGTCCGGGTCACCGTGGCCGGGATCAACTTCGCCGACACCCAGGAATCCCGGGGCACGTACCCGTTCGGCCGCACCCCGCCCTACATCGCGGGCAACGAGCTGGTCGGCGAGATCGTCGCCACCGGCCCGGGCGTCACCGGCGTGGCGATCGGCCAACGGGTCTACGGCGGTGGTGGCGGCGGCACCTTCGCCGAGTACGCCACGCTGCCGGCCGCCGGCTTCGTGCCGGTGCCGGCGGGCTGGACCGACGCGCAGGCGATCGGGCTGCTGTCCAACTGGGCCACCGCGTACGCCGCGCTGCGGACCGTCGGCCGGCTCACCGAAGGCGAGACTGTGCTCATCCACGCCGCCGCGGGCGGGGTCGGGCAGGCCGCCGTCCACCTCGCCCGCCACTTCGGCGCCCGCGTCCTCGCCACCACGTCCACTGTGGAGAAACAGGATCGGCTGCGCGACCTCGGCGTGGCAGATGTCCTGGGGTACGAGGACTTCGCCGACGAGGCGCTGCGGCTCACCGGCGGGGCCGGCGTCGACGTGGTGTTCGACGGCGTCGGCGGTGACGTCTTCCGGCGCAGCCTGACCGTCACGAAACGGCACACCGGACGGCTTGTCGTCGTCGGCATCGTCGCGGGCGAGACCGCGACCAGCAACCGGGAGGTGCTGTGGGACCACCCCGTGCAGCTGCTCGGGCTGAACATGCGGCACATCTTCATGCACCAACACGACCTCATGGCCGAGATCCTCACCGAGCTCATGCAGGTCTTCGCCACGCAGCCGCCGCCGGCCGCCACCCTCGTCAGCCTGGAGAACGGGCCGAGGGTACTGGCCGACGTCGAGCGGCGCGGCACGGTCGGCAAGCTCGGCCTCACACCTTGACGGTCGGGGTGGGCGTGGTCAGTGCGATGAGGGCGGTCGCGATCCAGTCGCGGTAGGCGTGGACGGTCCAGCCGCGCTGGTGGACCAGCAGCCCGTACAGCAGGGGTGAGTTGAGGGTCCAGATGGTGTCCCGCAGGTAGGCGACGTGTCTTGGATCGGTGTTCCCGAGCCGGTCGGCGACGGTGGTGGCTATGTGCGTCGCGCCGGTGAGCCGTTGCTGGTCCAGGTCGGCGACAAGGGCGGCGATCTGGGGGTCGGCGTCGGCGGCGGCGTGAGCGACGGCGTAGATGGGATACGCGCGGGCGGCGACGTCGACGATGACGGCCGCGTACCTGCGCAGTGCCTCGGTCGAGGTTGGCGCGTCGTGGACGTCCCGCATCGCGGGCCGGTCGTTGAGGGCGACAGCCGCGGTGTCGCCCACGATCGCGGTGTCGATGGCCTGCTTGAGCAGGTTGACCTTTCCCCGGTAGGCGGCGAACACGGTCGGGGTGGAGACCCCCGCCTCGGCCGCGATCTGGCCCATCGAGGTGGCGGCGTAGCCGTGGGCGAGGAACAGGCGAGTGGCCACGCGCACGATCCGCTCCCGGGTGGCCTGCGCCTGGGCGCGTCGGCTGGAGGCGTCGTAGCGGCGGCTTGCCGGCGGCCTGGTCATTGGCTTACTGTACCTCATATTCGATAAGAGCTAGGTAAAACTAATTGGGGGACAAAGTGACACTCGCCTTCCACACCGCCGGGGTCGACTCCGGCCGGCCGGTGCTGCTGATCCACGGGGGTGCTGAGGACGCCGGCATGCTGGCGCCGCAGGCCGAGGCGATCGCCGCGCGAGGGCGGCGGGTGATCTGGTACGACCGGCGCGGCACCGGCGGGAGCACCCGGCAGGACTGGCCGGGGTCCGGTGCCGACCAGCACGCCGACGACGCGGCCGAGCTGCTGACGGAGTTGGCGGCCGGGCCGGCGACCGTGCTCGGCTTCAGCTCCGGCGGCCTGGTCGCGCTGGCCCTCGCGGCCCGCCATCCGCACCTGGTCGGCGAGGCGATCGCATGGGAGCCACCCGCGGTCGCGGTGCTGCCCGACGGCCTGGCCACCCACGCCGCGATCATGGCGCCGGTGGACGCCCACCTGGCCGCGCATCCCGGCGACTGGACCGGTGCGTACCTGGTCATGCTCGCGATCATCAGCAACGGCGCGGCCGACCCGGACTCGCCCCAGGTCCGGCGCAGCATCGTCAACGCCGAAGCCATCGTCCGTGACGACGGGCCGCTGATCACCCGCCGCACGTTCGCGGTCGGCGAACTGCCCGCCGGCAAGGTCACCGTCGCGGTCGGCGAACGGGCCGACCCGATGCACCTGGAGATCGCCAAGATGCTGGCCGAGATCACCGGCACCCCGTACGTCGCCGTGCCCGGCGCGGACGACCACGAGGTCTACCTGAACGAGCCCGAGGTGCTCGCCGCCTGGGTGGATGCGCGGTGAACGCGGTTTCGTGGCCGGTCGATCCGGTCGCCGAGCCCAGGCCGCACACCGTGACGAGCATGGAGCGAACGCTGGCGGTCCTGACCCGACGCGAGCGGCAGGTCGCCGACCTTGTGGCGGAGGGTTACACCAACCGGCAGATCGGCCACGACCTGTTCCTGAGTGTCAAGACCGTGGAGCGTCACCTGGCCCGGATCTTCAGCAAGCTCGACATCACCGCGCGCGCGAAGCTCGCGGCGATGGTCGCCCGCGCCCGGGACTGATTGAGGGTTCTCCCCCTCATGTTCCCCAGGCCCCTCGATGATCATTGGGTTGTCGTCGTCGCACCGGTCGGGCGCCAATGCGGTCCGTCCGACCGCGGTGCGTGCGGCTGTATTCGATCAGCTCAGGTAACCGACTATTCGGGTGAGCCGGCCTTGGGGGAGGCGGGTGTGCGGGACGTGCTGCTGGAACGGGCGGGGGCGCTCGCGGCGTTGTTGGAGGCGGTGGGTGACGCCGTCGCCGGACGGGGCCGGGTGGTGCTGGTTCGGGGTGAGGCCGGGATCGGTAAGTCGAGTCTGCTGAGGGTGTTCCGGGAGGGGCTGCCCGCTGGCGTGCGGGTGCTGTATGGCGGGTGTGACGACCTGGTCACGGCCAGGGCGCACGGGGCGCTGCGGGAAGCGGTGGCTGGCACCACGGGCCTTCTGGCGGCGGCCCTGGCCGCGGATGGTGGCGGTGTGTTCGAGGCGGCCATCGCGGAGCTGTCCGGCCCGAGGCCGACGGTGCTGGTGATCGAGGACGTGCATTGGGCCGACGACGCGACGCTGGACGTCCTCGGCCATCTGGCGCGGCGGGTGGGGGATCTGCCGGCGGTCGTGGTGGTCACCGTTCGGGATGGAGGCGCACCGGCCGGGCATCGGCTGGAGCGCTGGCTCAGCGCCGGGGCGATCCGGCAGGTGGTCCTGCGGCCGCTGTCGGTGACGGCGGTCGGCGAGCTCGCCGCGGGCAGCGGTTGGTGGGCGGCGTCGCTGCACGAGCTCACCGGTGGCAATCCGTTCTTCGTCACCGAGGCGCTCGCCGTCGCGCCGGGGCAGGTGCCGGCCACGGTGGCCGAGGCGGTGCTCGCCCGCGTCCGGCGGCTGGATCCGGCATGCCAGGCGGCGCTGGCCCAGCTCGCCGTGGTGCCTGGCTGGGTCGACTTCGGGTTGCTGGATGATCTGCTGGGCGGCGACGTGGACGCGCTCGTGCCCGCTGAGGAGCAGGGCATTTTGCGGGTACGGGCGGCCGGCGTGGCGTTCCGGCACGAGTTGGCGCGGCAGGCGATCGAAGCCAGCCTGCCCGCGCTTCGCCGCCGGGTGCTACATCGGGCGGTGATCGCCGCGCTGCGGCGCCGGGATCGGCCGGATCCGGCCCGGCTGGTGCACCACGCCGCGCGCGCGGGCGACGCCGATACGGTGCTGGAGTATGCCCCAACGGCCGGACGGGAGGCGACGGCCGCCGGGTCCCACCGCCAGGCGTTGGCGCTTTTCGAGGCCGCCGCCGCGCACGCCGACCAGCTGCCGCCTGAGCAAGGTGCCGCCGTCCTCGACGGGTACGCCTGGGAGCTGCGCAACGCGCACCGGTTCGCGGCCGCGGTCGAGGCGGGCGAGCGGGCGGTGGCCCGGTACGCGGGCTTGGACGACGCGGTGGCGCACGGCGAGGCACTGGTACGGCTGTCCCGGCTCTATTACCTCGTAGGCGACACCGACCAGGCGGAGCGGACCGCGCGGGCCTCGGTCGAGATGCTGGACGGGGCCGGATCGGCATCCGCGACGGCTTACGCGGTGACCAACCACGGGGCGACGCTGGCACTTGTCGGCGATCCCCGCGCCGACCGCACGCTCGCCCGAGCGCAGGAGTTGGCCGAGCGGGCGGGCCGGGTGGACCTGGTCGAGCTCTGCCTCAACTACCAGAGCCTGACCCGGCCTGACCTCGATCCGGACGGTCGCATCGGCCTGGTGCGCCAAAGCCTCGACCTCGCGCTCACCCACGGCCACCACGAGCACGCCGCGCGGGCCTACGCCAACCTCGGCGAGCTGCTGTACCGGTACGGCCGCCTCGCGGACCTGGAGCGCTGCCTGGCCGACGGGTTGGCGTTCGCCCGGGACCGGGGGTTCTTGTCGCACGCGTACAACCTGGAGGTCCACGCCTGCCTGCTGCGGCTGCGTCGCGGCGACTGGTCCGGCGCGGAGGCCGGGCTGGCCGCGTTGGCCGAACCGGATGAGGACCCGGGCATACTGCGCTCGTATGCCGAGCCGCTGCATGCCCGGCTGCTTGCCCGGCGCGGCGCGCCCGAGGCCGGACCGCTGCTGGAGGCGGCCTGGCGGCGTGCACTGGCCCAGCGCTCCCTGATCGGGCTGGCGTACGCGGGCAGCGGCCTGGCGGAGTGGGCCTGGCTGTCCGGGCGGCCGGACGTCGCCACCGCGGTGCTCGACGAGTGGCGACCGCACGCGGCCCGTCCCGGCGCCGAGCCGGTCACCGCCGAGCTGTGGCGCTACGCCCGGCGCGCGGGCGTGCCGGTGCCCGCGGTACCTGAAGCCTCCGATGTGGAGGACGATCCGTACGAGCGGGCGTTGGCGCTGGTCGACTCCGGCGCGGTCGAGTCCGCCGTCGAAGCGGTGCGGATCCTGGACGAGCTCGGAGCCGTCGCGGCGGCCGGCCTGGTCCGGCGCGGGCTGCGCGACCGGGGCGTGAGTACGATCCCGCGCGGCCCCGTGGCCACCACCCGCTCCCACCCCGCCGGGCTGACCCGGCGTCAGGCCGACGTGCTGGCGTTGGTCGCCGAAGGGTTGACCAACGCCGAGATCGCCACGAAGCTGGTGCTCTCGGTACGCACCGTCGACCGGCATGTGGCCTCCACTTTGGACAAGCTCGGTGTCTCGTCCCGGCGGGAGGCGGCTGCCGTGGCGAGGTCGCTCGCGAAAGTTGGGTAGCCGGCGCCGACAAGTGGGTAGTCGTTGCCGATGCCGGGCTCCACGTCACGGCCGTACAACTGGGCTATGCGAATCCTGTTCAGCGGTTGCCCCGGGTACGGGCACCTCTACCCGATGCTTCCCCTCGCCCGGGCCGCGGTGCGAGCCGGCCACGAGGTCGTGATCGCGACCGGGCCAGACCTGGCCGCCCACCTTGCCGAGCGCGGCTTCGACACTTGGGGAGTGGGGCCGACCTTCGCCGAGTCCTGGGCTGAGCGAAACGCGGTGCTGTCCGGCCTCGAAGCGGTGCCGCCGGAGCAGCAGGCGACACTCGACATCGCGGTACTCTTCGGCGCCTCAGCAGCCAAGCGGGCCGTCGACCTCGTGCCACGGGCCGAGGCATGGCGGCCCGACCTGATCATCCACGAGCCGGGCGAGTTCGCCGCGCCGATCGCCGCCCGCCGGTCCGGCGCCCGGCACGTCACCCACGGGCTCAGCCTCACGACACCCGCGCCACTGCGAGCCATGCTCGCACCGGCCATGGATGACGTATACGACCCGTGGAACGTGCCGGATCTCACCGCCGCCGTCTTCGCCGCGCCGTACCTGGACATCTGCCCACCGGCTCTGCGCCCGGACGGCGATCCGGCCTATGTGGACAGTATCCCGCTGCGGCCGTACGCCGGCGACGTGCGGACCACAGACCAGCTGCCTGAGGCACTTGCCACCCGGCCCGTCGCGTACCTGACCCTGGGCACCGTCTTCCACGACGCGCCGGACGTGTTCCGCGCCAGCTTGGCGGGACTACGCGACCTGGACCTTCAGGTGGTCGTCACGGTCGGCCAAGACGGCGATCCGGACCGGCTCGGCCCGCAACCGTCCACTGTGCTGGTCGAGCGGTACGTCCCGCAGGCGCTGCTGCTGCCACACTGCCGCCTTGTCGTCTCGCACGGCGGCGCCGGCACGATGTTCGGCGCGTTCGCGCACGGCCTACCGCAGCTGATCCTGCCGCAGGGCGCCGACCAGTTCCTCAACGCGGCCGCGGCCGCGGCGGCCGGTGCCGCCATCGTGCTTCCGCCGGGGACGGTCACACCGGAGGCGGTACGCGCCGCGGCGCGCCGGCTGCTCGACGAGCCAGGCTTCGCCACGGCCGCGCAGACCCTGCGTGCGGAGATCGACGCCATGCCCAGCGCCGACGACGTCCTAGCCACGCTCAACGGGGCGGCCGCTCGATGAGAACCTCTGCCGTCGTCAAGCCCATCGTCAAATGGATAGCCGCGGCGTTGGCCGCCGCGGTGCTCGCCGCCGCGCCCGTCACGCCCGCCGCGCAGGCCGGTGGCGGGCATCACCACCGGCCCGGCCGTCCGGTCTTCGCCGAGCCGTTGCCGGCGTCGCTGTGGCTTCCGGGTACGGCCGCCGCGCACCGGATCCGGTACACCTCCACGGGGTTCGCCGGCCGTCCCGTGGTCGTGGCGGGTGCCGTGTTCGTGCCCGAGGGCACGGCCCCGAAGCGGGGGTGGCCGGTCATAAGCTGGGCGCACGGGACCGTAGGTGTCGCGGACCCGTGCGCCCAGTCCGTCGGCGGCCGCTCGGCGCGGGACGTCACCTATCTGTCGGCGTGGCTGGCCGCCGGGTACGCGGTGGTCGCCACCGAGTACGAGGGCCTCGGCACGCCCGGCCCGCACCCGTACCTGCACGGCCGGTCGGAGGCATACGGTGTGGTCGACATGGTGCGTGCCGCGCGGACGGTGGAGCGGTCGCTGAGCCGCACCTGGCTCGCGGTTGGTCAGTCGCAAGGCGGGCAGGCGGTGCTGTTCACCGGCGCCATGGCCCACCGCTACGCGCCCGAGCTGGACTACCGCGGCGCGATCGCGACCGCACCGCCCTCGCAGTGGCGCACGCTCATCGAGGTCGCCCGCCCGTTCGAGCCGGCGGCGCCCGCGATCCCGAACGTGCTGCTGGCCTTGGAGATGCTGGGCGCCACCCACCCGCGCACCTTCGACCCCGCCAGCCACCTCACGCCCGCGGGCGCGGAGGTCTTCGCCCGAGCGCGGACCGAGATCTGCTTCACCGCGCTGAGTCAGCTGCTCGCCGGCCGGACGGCCGCGGAGGTGTACGCCGTGGACGCCGCCGAGCGGGAGCGGCTGACCCGGCTGATGGAACGCGAGGCAGACATCCCGATCGTCCGGCACCGCGAGCCGGTGTTCATCGCGCAGGGCACCGCCGACACGGTCGTCTACCCGCCCGCCTCGAAGACCACCGCGGACAAGTTGGCCGCCGCCGGCAGCCACGTGACGTTCCGGTTCTACCCCGGCGCCGACCACAGCGGAGCGATGTCCGCCGCCCTGCCCGAACTGCTCACCTGGGCCGCCGCCCGGGTCGGAAAGTGAACGTGATGAGACGAGAAAAGTGGCGCGCGGTCGCCGGCTGTGTCGCCTTGCTGGCCGGGCTGTCGCTGGGCATACCCGCCGCCGGCGCGTCCGCGGCCGCTACGGTGCCCGCGTTGCGGTGGACCGACTGCGGTGGTGGCTTCCAGTGCGCCGACGCCGTCGTGCCGCTGGACTACGACGAGCCGCGCGGGCCGACCATCACGATCGCGCTGATCCGCAAACCGGCCGCCGATCCGGCCCGGCGCATCGGCTCGCTGTTCGAGCTGCCCGGCGGGCCGGCACAGTCCGGTGTGGACGTACTGCGCAACTCACCGCCGCAGCTGCTGGCGCTGCTGTCCCGCTTCGACGTGATCGGGTTCGACCAGCGGGGCACCGGCGCGAGCCGTCCCGCAGTCGACTGCCGCGCCACGCCACCGTCGTTCTTCGCCCGCCCCGACACGATCGACCAGCGCGCGTACGCCGACGCGGCGCGGGCGTACGGGCGCTCGTGCCTGAAGCACAACCGGGCGATCCTGCCGCACATGAGCACCGCCAACGTCGCGCGCGACGTCGATCTGCTGCGGCGGGCGGTGGGTGACGCGAAGCTGACCGCGCTCGGCATCTCCTACGGCACCGACATCGGCGCCACCTACGCGAGCATGTTTCCCGGCCGGATACGTGCCATGGTGCTGGCCAGCGCCGACAACGTGCAGGGCCTCGTCGACGACCCGATCGCCAGCGGGCGGGAGCAGTCCGCGGCGTTCGAGGACGAGCTCGATCGGTTCTTCGCCCGCTGCGCGGCCGCCGGCCCCCGTTGCGGGTTCGGCGGCGCGGATCCGGAGGACGCCCTCGACACCCTGCTGGCCGACCTGGACCGCACGCCGCTGCCCACCGGCGACCCGGCGCGGCCGAAGCTGTCCGGCGACGGCGTGCGCGAGGCCGCGCTACACGCGATGTACACGCCGCGGCGGTGGCGCGCCTTCGCCGCCGCACTCACCGCGGTGGCCGCCGGCCAGGCGACACCGATGGTGGACTTGCTGCGCGAACACGAGGACGGCGCCATCGACCAGCGCTTCGCGGTGCTCGCCGTCGATCAGCGGTTTCCGCGTTCGCCGGTAGGCGGTTATGTGCAAGACGCCGCCCACGCGTACCGGATGTTTCCCCACTTCTGGTGGGTGAACGGGTTGGTCAACCTCGACCTCGCCTTGTGGCCGGTCGAAGACCGCGACGCGTTTCGCGGCCGGATCCGCAACCCGGACTGGGCGGCGCCGATCCTCGTCGTCTCCAACACCCACGATCCCGCGACGCCGTACGCCGGCGCCCGGCAGCTCGTCGCCGACCTCGGCAACGCCCGGCTGCTCACCCACCAGGCCGACGGGCACGCCAGCCTCACCTCCGGCAACCCGTGCCTGATCGCGCCCACGCTCGCCTATCTCACCGACGGCACCCTGCCGCCGGAGGGCACCACCTGTCGCGACGACACCGACCCGTTCCCCGGGACGACATCATGAGCAGAGACGGGGGACTGGGCCTCATCGGTATGTGCGCGGGTGTGGCGGGTGTCTTCGCCGGCCTGGTGTGGATCGGCTACCCGCCCGCGGTGGACGACAGCGTGTACAGCTATCCCTTCACCGCGACGGGTTTCACCATCGCGCAGGTGGTGCTCACCATACGGGATCTGGGCCTGGCGGTCCTGCTGATCGCCCTCGGGACTTCCGGCGCCGTGGGACGCTCATGGCTCGGCCGGATCGGGATCGCCGGCAGCGTGCTGGCGATGGTGGGTCTGGCGGCGATGGAGATCGTCTCGCTCGCCGCCAAAGACTCGACCGATACCGTCGGGGCCGGATACGGCCTGGCATCGATCGCGGCCGGCCTCTTCCTGATCCTCACCGGGATCGCGGTGCTGCGCGCCAAGACCTGGACCGGATGGCGCCGGTACCTTCCACTCGCCCTTGGAATCTACGTCTTCGCCCCGCTGACGCCCGGCATCGTCGCCGGGTTCGGGCCCGGCCAGGTGGTGATCGCGGGGTGGATGCTGCTGTTCGCCATCCTCGGCTGGACGCTGGCCGAATCGCCGAGCGGGCGGGCGACACTGCCCGACGCGCCGACCCGCGCCGCGCGATGACGGCCGTGGCACACACCGGCCGGCGCGAGCTGGCGCTGCCCGTCACCGTGGGCGCGTTGCTCGGCCTCACCTGGGCCGCGAGCCTGCGCGGTTGGATGACGCATCTCGCCGGGACCGAGTCCAGCTACACCTGGGTCGGCACGTTCCTGTGCCTCCTGCTGCCCGGCGCGCTGGTCGGCGCCCTGCTGGGGTGGGCCGAACACCTTCGGCGCACGGACGACCGGAGACCGGCTCGCTGGCTGGCACTCGCCCCACTGCTCTTCCCGGTCGGCGTGCTGTCGATCCCCGGCGCGATCCCGCACCTCATCCGCACCGGACAGGGAAGCGCGTCCATCGGCATGGTGTTGCTGGCGATGCTGGCCGGCTACTCACTGTCCGGCCGCCGCGCGGGCTGGTGGCGCATCGTGTGCGGCGTCGTCGGCTTCGCGTTGGTGCCGGCCATGCTTCTCGGCGCGGACACGCCGAAGGGCGCCTGGGCGGCCACGCTCTTCTCCACTTTGTACGTCTCATTGGCCTTGGCGTGCGCGATCCCGTTGCGCCGCCACAAGACCGAGAGGGAAACCTCGTGCAGCCCGCGGGTCAACGAAACGTGAGCCGGTACCTCGCGTGGGCGGTGTGGCCGGTGGGCCTGCTGCTCACGGTCGCCTACGCCGTGGCCGAGCTGGTGCCGTTGCCGGTGTTTCTGATCCTCGACCTGGCCTACCTCGCCGCGGTCGCGGTCGTGGTGCGCCATGCCGGCACGCTCGCCGGCCTGCTTGTCGCTCCGGCCGGGTTGATATTTTCGCTGGCCGCGCTAACCGGCGCACCCACCGCCCGGGAGCCCGTCGCGATGGTGGCCAACGCCGGGGCGCTCGCCGCGGCCGGCACCGTCCTGCTCGTCGGCGCGGTGTTCGTCTGCGTACGCGTGTGGGAAGGGCCGGGCCGCGGTCCGGCCGCTCTGGCGGTCACCGCGGTCGTGGTGGGCACCACCTGCTACCTGGTCAACCTGCTGGCCCGGGCCGCGGTCGTGCTGTCCGGTTTCGCGCCGGCACAGGCGGCCGTCGAAGACCGGGCGTGGCAGGCCCACGTTTACCTGCGCGGGCTGGACGGCGAACCGGACCTGCTCACGCTGCTGCTGGTCTGGCTCGACCTCATGCAGGTCGCCTACGTCGTTCTGGCCTACCTCGGCGCCGCCCTGCTAGCCGTGGCGGCCCACCGCGCCGGATGGCTCGCCACACGGCCGACGCGCGGCGTGGTGGCGCTGAGCGCGGGGATGGCCGCTGTCGCGTCGGTCGCCGCCGTCCTCGGCGCCACACCGGGTCCCTTCGGCGCGGCCGCCGCGGGCGCCGCGTTCGCCCTGACCATCCCGTTCATGTCGACGCTGCCACCGGCCCTGCTGGGCGCGGCCCTCGGCCGGCATCGTCCCACGCTCTCGTAAAGACCGTTCCGGCTGCCCGACCCGTAGTTACGCCTTCAGGTCGAGCTCGAGGAAGACGATGCCCTTCATCCCGGTCGTGGCCGTCTCGGATTCTTCGAACGGCTGTGCGTCGGTGAAACCAACCGACCGGTACAAGCTGAGTGCCTCTGCCATGAACGACGCGGTCTCCAGCCGTACCACGTCAAAATCTCCCAGCCGCGCGGCGTCGAGCAGCCGTTCGAGGATGGCCCGGCCGATGCCCAGACCGCGGGCTCGGGGCTCGACGTACATGCGCTTGATCTCACCGCGCCGAGGCCCGGCGGCTTTGAATCCGCCGACACCGACCGGCTCGCCGTCGAGGTAGGCGGCCAGCAGCAGGCCCGGTGGTTTGAGGAAGCTCGCTGATTCGTCGCGGAACCGGGCGTTGTGGTGCCTTACGGCTTGCTCCGGGTCGCCGAAATCCACGCCGTAGTCGGCCGCCATCCGCTCGACGACCATCCGTACGTATCGGTCGAGCATCGGTTCGAGGGGGCTGAGCTCTGTGGCGGGCTCGATCTGGAAGACGCTCACCCGCCAAGCCTGCGGCCAGTCGATCAGCCCTTGTGAGCAAATCGCCGCATTCGAGCCGTGAACGCGGTCACGCGGGCGTGGCGGCGGAGGTCGAGGGTGCGGCCGCAGCCCGGCGTTGTTTACCGAACGGGTGGCTTCCAAACAACCCGTAGGCGTGTTGACCTGTGCAAACGCAGGGAAGCAACCATCGATACGGGGAGGATGTCATGCGCGTTAGGCGACTCTTGTGGTCGGTGCCGGTCGTGGTGCTGGCTTTGGCGGCGGTGCCGGGAGCCGCGGCGGCTGGACCGTCGCCGGCGACCGGATGCACGATCAGTCAGCTGGACGAGCACAAGGAATGGGTCTGGAGTTTCGTGACCGGCGCCGACCCCACCGGCCGGTACATCCTCGGATACGGCTGGACCGACCAAGCGGAGGATCCGGCCGCCCGGTACCCGGTGATCTGGGACAACGGTGTGCGTACGGCGGTCCCGATTCCGGGCACCCGGCAACAGCTCGAGGATGTCAACTCGGCCGGCGTCGCGGTCGGCAGCAGCGCCGACCCGGACACGTCCGAGGCGCTGTCCCCGTGGATCTACCGCAACGGGCGGGTGCGGCCGCTGCCCGGCGGGGTGACCGGCGAGGCCAGGGCGATCAACGATCGCGGCGACGTCGCCGGCAACACCGCGGCCGGCGTGGCCGTGCGCTGGTCGGCCGACGCCACCCGTCCGGGTCCGGAGAAGCTGCCACTGCCGGCCGGCGCGGCGTCCGCGTCGGCGCACGACATCGACGAGGATGGCACGGTCGTCGGCACCATGTGGGGCAAGGACGGCATCGGGCGCGGCATCGTCTGGCGGCCCGGCGCGAAAGCGCTGCTGCTCCAGGCCCCGCCCGGTCTCGGCCCGACGACCAGAGCGGTCGGTATCCGAAACGGCTGGGTGACCGGCTCGGCCGACACCGCGGCGGGGGAGGTCGTGACGGTGCGGTGGCACCTGCCGGGCGGTGCGGCCGGGGCGTACCCGCAGCTGTTCTTCAGCGTCGGCGTGAACGCCGACGGCTGGCTGGCCGGCAGCAGCACCGCCCACGCTCCGCTGGTCGTCACCGACGCCGGAGACATGGCCCTGCCCGGCCTGGTCGAGGGCGCTCCGGTGAACGGCGTCGCCATCGACGTCAGCGACGGCGGGCACACCGTCGCCGGCGCGGTGACCGACCAGCGGGGCGTGGAGCGCGCGGTCCGCTGGCGCTGCGGGTAGCGCGCGGCCGCCCATGCGGGACGGCGTCGTCGCACACTCACCACTGATCGGGCGGCCCATCAAGGTGGGCCGCCCGTTCACCCGCTGGAGCGACTCGCCGTCAGCTGTTGGCTTCGGTGGCGATCATGGCAGCTAGTTTGGCCCGCGACGAGATGTCCAGGCGGGTGAAGATCCGCGCGAGGTGACGTTCGACGGTCTTGACGCTGAGGTGAAGTTCACCAGCGATCTGCCGATTGGTGCTGCCGGCGGCGACCAGCTCGGCGACCTGCCGCTCGCGACGGGTCAGCACCGCCAGCGGGCCGTTGTCCGGGCGCTGAGCCAGACGCTCGAGCTCCTTGCGCGCGGTTTCCCGTAGCGGCTCGGCGCCGAACTGCTCCGCCTGCCGGAGCACCTGCCTCAGCAGAGACTCGGAGCGCGTGGCGATGCCGGCGAAGAGCTTCGTACGGACCGAATCCAGCCAGTCGCCGGTGCCGTCGAAATGCTGTGCCGCGTCCCGGGCGAGGTCTGCCGATTGCCGAAGGTGTCCCTGGGCCGCGGCGATGTGGGAGCCGGCAAGGAGGCTGTAGCCGTAGGCGGCGGGCAGCTTGAGTGTGGCGGCCGCACCCCGGACGCGGTTGGCCCATTCGCGGGCGCCGTGCAGATCGCCGGAGGCCAGCGACGCCCGGCACAGGACCTCGTACCAGTGTGGCCGGCTGGCCGGGTCGATCCGGACGAGGTCGCGCCCACCGCACGCCCGCAGGATGTCGTCGACGCAGCCCTCGGCGTCGCCGGAGTCGAGCCGTATCTGTGCGTGGAGCGCGGCCGCGTGCGCGGCGAACCATCCGGTCGATCTCCTGCCGATGTCGGCGGCCGTTTTGGCCAAACCCAAGGCCGCGTCGACGTCGCCGCGCGACTGCTCCAGGCGGGCCTGCATCGTCAAGGTCAGGACGGTGAGGACATCGCTCCCGGAGGCCACCGCGGCGGTGTACGCCTCGTCGTAGCATTCGCCGGCCTCGTCGAGTCGGGCGAGGTGCCGCAGCGCGGTGCCGCGTCCGACGAGAAGCATGATGAGCGAGTGGTTGTGCCGGGTGCGGCGGGCCAGCGCCACCGCGCGGCCCTGACGGCGTTCGGCCTCCCGGTGGTAGCCGAGGAACAACTCGGTCCAGCCGAGCCAGCTCAGGCCGGGCAGCAGAGGTACAAGCTCGTGGTCGGCGGCCGCGTCGATCAGCTTTCCCATGTCTTCGGTCATGCGCCGCGCGCCGGCGATGTCGCCGCTGAGGTAGCGCGCCACGGCCAGGGTGCCGGCCTTGGCCCCCAAACGCGCGCCATCCACGGCCTGCTCGTGGGCCTCGGCTTGCTCGGCGTATCGTGCCGCGGTCGAGAACTCGCCCATCAGAATGTGGATGTCGGCCAGTGCCAAGGCGACCTCGCCCGGCCGGGCGAGGTCACGGGCTCGGGCGAGCAGTGCGATGGCCTCGTCGAATCGGCCCAGACAGCGTTCGGCGAACGCGGCGAGCATCAGCGCGGTGCGCATGACGCGCCAACCATGGCGTGGAAGCAGTTGCAGGGCCTTCTGCGCGGCGTCGCGGCCCTCGATGAAGCACCCGGCCGCCATCAACGCCTCCGCTCGCCCGAGCAGCAGT
Source organism: Phytohabitans sp. LZ39 (assembly GCF_059359075.1). Classification (NCBI taxonomy): domain Bacteria; kingdom Bacillati; phylum Actinomycetota; class Actinomycetes; order Micromonosporales; family Micromonosporaceae; genus Phytohabitans; species Phytohabitans sp. LZ39. The sequence continues at coordinate 87,100 of NZ_JCADBM010000031.1, forward strand.
CGTCCCCAGCGCACCCGATTGGCCGACGACTCGGGTATCAGGCGCAACGCGGCCAGGTACCAGTCCGCCGCCAGCTCGGCCGACCGGGGTCGAACGGCCGCCGCCGCTCGGGTCAGCCATCGTGCCGCCCGCAGATCGCCGACCGAGGCGGACCCCTGCACGTGAGCGGCCCATGTGTCGACCGGCTCGCCACGCCGGCGGCGCAGGTCCGCGGCTTTGCCGTGCGCCGTGCGCCGCGCCCGCCAGCCGATGCCTCGCTCGACCGCTTGACGCAGCAGGTCATGCCGGAAGACAAGCCCGTTGTCGCCGCGCCGGAGCACGTCGGCGGCGAGCAGGTCGTCGATGGCCGTTTCGGCGGTCTCCGGCGGCAGCTCGCTGACCTCCGAGGCGGCGAGAGGATCCATGGCGCTTCCCCAGACGGCTATCGCGGTGGCGATCGCCTCGCACGCCGCGCCGAGCCGCGTGATCTCCAGAAGGTCACCCGTGGCGGTCCCGTGGACGCAGTTGGCGGAGTGGTTCAGCCGCGTGATCATGGTCTGCCCCCAAGGACACATATCGCTGCGGTATGGAACGCCTGGCGCCGCTGTCTAGCCGCGGAGGGCATCCAGCGCCATGTCAACGTCGGACTCGGTGTTGTACAGGTGAAATGAGACGCGAACCGCACCATTGCGTCCGGCGGTGCGAATCCCAGCCCGGGTAAGGGCCTCACCGGCACCCGCTGAACTGAGCGTGACAATAGCGCTTTCCCGTGGTGGGTGTCCAAGTCCGGCGAGGAACCGGTTGGCCAGTGCGGTGTTGTGCCGGTAGACGGTGTCAACCCCGACGTCTTGGATCACCTTGAGGGCGGGTGCCGTCGCTACCCAGGGATGCCAGGCCGGGGACAGGTCGAACGCGCGCGCCTCCTTGGCGAGGCGCAGCGGCAAACCGTAGAAGGACTTTTCGACATCCTCGCCGGCGAACCAGCCAGCCGCTACAGGGGTGAACGAGTCGCGCAGACGCGGCGCGATGTAGACGAATCCGGTCCCGCGCGGCGCCATGAGCCACTTGTAGGCGCTCACCACCACCACGTCGGCCAACCGCCCGTCGAACGGGTACCACCCGGCGGCTTGGGTCGCGTCGACGACAACCATGGCGCCAACGTGTCGGGCCGCGGTCACTATCGAGCGGTAGTCGGCTATCCGACCGTCCCCGGACTGTACGAGCGAGAAACAAACGACATCGGTTTCCTCGCTGATGTGTCCGGCGAAGTCGTCCAACGGCGCGCTGCGGACTGAAACGCCACGCGCCTCGTGCACGGCCCAGGGAAAGACCGCCGATGTGAACTCCTGCTCGGGCACCAGCACCGACGCGCCACGCGGAAGCGAACAGGCCACGGGTGCGAGCATCTGCGAGACCTGAGCGCCGATGGCCACATCGGCGGCGTCGGCTCCGATGAGAGCCGCGAACCTCGCCCTCGCCTCATCCGTCGTGGCGCTCCAGGTTTCCCAACCGGTGCTACCTTCACGCCATTGCTCCAGCGCGTTCTGGAGGGCCTCGTACGCGGGCCGAGGCGGAAGGCCGTAGCTTGCGGTATTGAGCCATCCGGGCTTTCCCGACCAGAGTTTCTGCGCTTCTTCGACTTCCACGATGACCAGCCTCCGCGTTCGGCACCCCAGCCGCAGCAGCCAATCGCGAGGTGGTGGCGTTGCCGGCCGCCGTTCACCCAGGACAAGCTGCTGTGAACGGCGGCGGCCGCGACCGGCCGCACGACTACGGGCACTCCAGGAGGAGCGCGTACGGGCGGTCGTCATCGGCCGGCTGGCCCACGGCGACCAGCTGCACGCCGGGCATCTTCCCGACCGGAGCCAGCGCTGGGCAGTCGATCGACGATCCGGGGAGCTCGACCCGGAACGACTCGCCCAGCTCGGCCTTCACTTCGGCGCCGAAGTCCTTCAGGTAGTCCTCGCGGAGGGTTTCCAACGTCTGCTCACGGCTCTGCCGGCGGATCCGGTCCGGCGGGTACATACGGGACAGCGCCGACTCCACCGCCGTGCGCTGCTCCGCCGTGGCCCCGCCGTCGAGGAACACCGTCACGACGTGGAGGTCCTCCGGCCGGTCCTCCACGACCAGCAGCGTCACCGTCGCACCGGCGACCGCACCACCCACCAGCGCGGCCAGGACGACCAGCGAGTACACGACCCAGCGCGGCCACGGCGCGGACCGGCCCGGCGGCATGGCGGTAGGGACCGCGCCCGGCGGCGACTCGGGTGGCATCGTCGACATGCTACGGACAGTCCAGGATCATGGCTCTGGGGCGCTCTCCCGCGGCGAGCTGCCAGACCGTGGCGGAGCCGACACCGTCCATCTCCGCCACCGCGGCCAACCCCGCGCAGTCGAACACCTTGGCGGTGGTGGTCACCAGCAACGACTCCGGGAAGCTGTCGGGTCGCACCTTCTCGACCAGATCCGGTTCGTCCTTGTACAGCTCCTTGAACCGCTGGTACGCCTGCTCGCGGGTCTCCACGCGAATCGTGCCGCCCGGGTATCGGGAGGAGAGCGCCGACTCGACCGCCGCCTTCTGCTCGGCGGTGGCGTCCACGTCGAGAAACACCCGCACCTCGTGCTCGCGTGCCGGCCCCGGCCCCGCGTCGTCGCGCATGACCAGGAAGGTCACCGCGCTCGCGAGGCCCGCACCGCACAGCAACGCCGCCACCGCGAGGGCTGCCAGCAGCACCCGGCGCGGCCGGGGTGCGGACCTGTCCGCGGGGGTGGGTGGCGGCACGGCCGCGGCTGGAGTATCGGACACGATGCCCCACTGTCTACCAGATAGCGCCGGCGTTCGGGGGATGGCCCTACGGCCACCGCACGCGCCGCCGCGCACGCGGCCACTCTTGAGTGACACGCCGCAACCCCGTACCGTCGATCGATACAGTTACCAGCCTCGATCGTGCTCGGGTCGTAGCGTCGGACCGTCGACGATGCCTGGCGTGATCGCTTCGGGCGGGCGTGGGTGATCCCCGTGCCCTGCCACGGGAGGTGCGCCATGCGGCGTCGGCCTTTGTATTTCCTGCTACCGCTCTGCGCCGTGGTGGCCCTCAGCGGGTCGCTCACCGCGAGTGCTTCAGCCGTCGACCCGGATCGGACCGGACCGCGCGACCTGAAGACGATGCCGTGGCTCGCCGCGGACGGCGGCCACGATCACGACCACGACCGCCCGGAACAGGTCGACCCGTTGTCCATTCCGCAGGCGGCGGCCGCGCAGGCGTCCTGCGTCGGCGGGATGGCAGGTGGCTATCCGTGCTCCAATGTGGACCTGCTGGGCAACCTTCCGCTGTCCGCGATCGGTGGCGGCAGCGGCTCGGCGGGCTGGGGGTGGACCGACACCTCTACGGGCAAGGAGTACGCGATCGTCGGTCGTACCACGGGAACGTCGTTCGTCGACATCAGCGACCCGGTCAACCCCCGGTACCTGGGTAACCTGCCCAGTGCCACGGGCACGTCGAGCTGGCGCGAGCTGAGCGTCCACAACAACCACGCCTACATCGTCTCGGACAACAACGGGGCGCACGGCATGCAGATCTTCAACCTGGCCCGGCTGCGCTCGGTCACGACCCCGCAGACGTTCACCGCGGACGCCCGCAACACGTCGTTCAACAATGGACACACCATTCACATCAACAACGCCACCGGGTACGCGTACGTCAACGGCTCGAACACATGCAGCGGCGGGTCGCGAGTGTTCAACCTGGCCAACCCGACCAGTCCGAGTTTCGCGGGCTGTGTGAGCGGCGACGGCTACACCCACGACGCGCAGGCTGTGGTGTACCGCGGTCCGCACACCGCGTACCAGGGGCGCGAGATCCTCATGGCCAGCAACGAGGACACGCTGACCGTCTGGGACGTGACCAACAAGTCCGCGCCGGTGCGGCTGGCCCGGCAAACCTACGCCGGGCGGGGCTACACGCATCAGGGCTGGTTCACCGAAAACCACCGCTACTTCGTGCTCGACGACGAACTCGACGAGACGCGGTTGGGCCACCGCAGCAAGACATACGTGTTCGACATGGCGAGCCTGACCAGCCCGGTGCTCGTGGGCTCGTACCTCGGGCCGACCGCGGCCACCGACCACAACCAGTTCGTCAAGGGTAACTACAGCTACCAGGCCAACTATCGGGCCGGGCTGCGGATCCTGCGGCTCACCAACATCGCCAACCCGTCGACGATGACCGAGGCCGGCTACTTCGACGTCGACCCGTCCAGCAACGCCGCCGGGTTCGCCGGCGCCTGGCACGTCTATCCGTTCTACCCCAGCGGCAACGTGGCGATCTTCAGCATCCAGCGCGGCCTGTTCGTCGTCCGGCCGAACCTGCCCACGACGTGACCCGCCGGATCCCCTGGGTCCCGCTCGTCATGGTCGGTTTGTTCGTGGCGGCGGTGGCCTACGTCAACCCCTTCGACGCTGGCCGGGACGCCCCGCCCCGGCCAGCGGCCGGCCACGCCGCGCACGGCGACGTCGCGGACGGCCTCTCCGACAACCACGACGGGTACCTGCTGTCGCCGGTCGCGCTGCCCGACCGGCGCGGTGACGCGATACCGCTGGCGTTCCGCATCATCGGTCCCGGCGGCGCGCCGGCCACGGCGTTCGACGCGGTCGGGAGTGAACCGCTGCATCTGTACGTGCTGCGCGATGACCTCAGCTTCTACCAGCACCTGCACCCGACGCTCGCCGGTGACACATGGACCGCCGCGGTCAAGGTGCCGGACGGCGGCGTCTACCGGCTGTACGCCGAATTCGTCCCCAAGGGCGGCGCCGGCGGCCAGCACCCCACCGTGCTCGGCACGCCGTTCGTCATCGCCGGCGACACCCGCTACGTGCCCCTCCCGGCGCCGGCGTCCCGGGTGCGCGCCGGCCGGTTCACGGTAAGCCGGCTCGAAGGCACGGCGGACGCGGCCGCGGGCCGGCCCGACATCATGCGCTTCCAGGTGCGCGACGCCCGCGGTGCGCCGGTCACGGCGCTCGAGCCGTACCTCGGTGTGTACGCCCACGCCTCCGTGTTCGACTCCACCACCCAGCGCCTCACCCATCTACACCCCACGACGCCGGCGAACACGCGGGCAGCACCGGCCGACGGCGTCCTGACCTTCCACACCCAGTTTCCGCAGCGCGGCCGGCACCGCGTCTTCCTACAGTTCAAGGTGGCCGGTGCCGTACACCAGGCGGCATTCACCGTGATAGTGAGGTGATCACCCGCCACGGCAAGCGATCCACTCGGCCAGACCGTGTGCCGGGCCTCTCGACGCCGCATACTTCTTGGCATGCCGCCGCGTACAGAAAGGAATGGGGATCCGTGGCCGGCCCCGGTGTCGTACCACGCGTCCAGTGCCGATGAAACGAACGCGATGTTCGACTGGGCCTACTGCCCGCTGACCGTGCGGCCCCGCGGACCGGTGGACGCGTTTTCGTTCGATCTGACGGTGATCCAGCTCGGCCCTTTGACGGTCGGTGACCTGGCGTACGGCGTGGATGTGTCGACCGGCCTGGGATACCTGGACGCCTATCAGCTCAACCTGCCGCTCGTCGGCCACGTGCAGGCCCGGCAGCACGGCACGGAGACCGCCGCCGGCCCTGGATGGGCGACGCTGTTCCGCCCCACGGGGGCGGTCGACCAGCCGTTGATCAGCGGCGGCAGCCACCAGCTCGCCACGAAGATCGACGCGTCGGCGCTCGAAGCCGCGCTGGCTCAGCTGCTCGGACACCCGATTCGGGGGCCACTGCGCATCCCGCTCGGAAACGACTTCAGGACCGGCCCCGGCCGCAGCCTGGTGCGGTTGCTGCGGTTCATCCACGCCGAGTTGGAAAACCGCGACGGCCTCGTCTGTCAGCCGTTGGTCGCCAGCCGGCTGTGGAGTTGCGTGCTCACCGGTGTGCTGCTGGCCACCGACCATCAGTACCGCGCCGAGCTGGCCGGCTCGGTGACGCCGAGCCGGCCGCGGCACGTGAAGCGGGCGATCGACCTCATGGAGGCCGACCCGGGCCGAGCCGTCACCGTGCAGGACCTCGCGCGGACGGTGGGGGTGAGCGTGCGCGCGCTGCAAGAAGGATTCCGCCGGTACGCCGGCATGTCCCCGATGACCTACCTGCGGCGGCTACGGCTCGCCAGAGCGCACGACGACCTGCGCCGCCCGGACACCAACGGCCGGACCGTCACCGAGATCGCACACCGGTGGGGTTTCGTACACATGGGCCGCTTCGCCGCCGCTTACCAAGCCCAATACGGTGAGCTACCCCACCACACCTTGCGCACGGGTGGCGGCTGAACCAACCGCCGGCCGCGTTTGCCACCCACACACCGGTAGGTGTTGACCAAGCCCGAACGGCCCATCGGCCTGGCCGCCTTCTTCCAATAGCCTTCGTGTCATACGTACCCGACACAGCGGGGTACGGCGGGGGTAAGCGTGGACGCACAACGTTTTCTGGTCGGTCGGGCGCCGGAGCAGACGGCCATCGGCGCGTTGCTGGACGGTGCCGCCGAGGGTGGCGCCGCGCTGGTCATCCGCGGCACGCCCGGTGTCGGTAAGTCGGCGCTGCTGGACTGGGCCGCCGTAACGGCCGGCGACAAGCTGCGGGTGTTGCGCACCGTCGGTTCGGTCACCGAGTTCGGCCTGCCGTATGCCGCGCTGCACCAGGTCACGCGTCCGGTCCTCGGCCACCGCAACCGGCTCACCGCACAGTATCGGCGAGCCCTGGATGTCGCCTTCGGTCGGGCGTCGGGTGCGGCGCCGGACCTGTCCACGGTGGCGATGGCGGCGCTGGAGTTGCTGGCGGAGGTCGCGGTCGAGCGACCGGTACTGCTGCTGGCCGACGACGCCCAGTGGATGGACCCGGCCAGTCAGCAGGCGCTGGCCTTCCTCGCGCGCAGGGTCGCGTCCGACCGCATCGTGCTGCTCGCCACGCACCGCGAGAACGAGGCCGGGGCACTCCTCGACGCGGCGGTCCCGGCCATGAGTCTCGCCCCGCTCGACTCGGAATCCGCGGCGGCCCTGCTGGACCGCGTCGCCGGCACACTCGACGCGAGCGCGAGGTCGTTGCTACTGGACGCCGCGCGTGGCAACCCACTCGCGTTGCTGGAGTTGCCCCGTGCGATCGGGATGTACTCCGGCGTCGACACCGACCGCCTGCCGCTGACCGCACGCCTGGAGAGCTCGTTCCTGGCGCGCGTCGACGAGTTCGACGCCGTGACGACGACGATCCTGGAGGTGGCGGCGCTCAGCGACTCCGACGACGTCGCCGAGATCGTCGCCGCCGCCGAGATGCTGTGCGGCCGGGACGACACGCCCTCACTCGACCCGGCGGTGTCGGCCGGGTTGATCGTGGTGGACGGCGCCGCCGTCCGCTTCCGGCACCCGCTCATCCGGTCCGCGATCCTCCAGCGACTCCGACCCGACCGGCGGCGGGCCTGCCACGCCGCACTTGCACACGTCCTGCCCGACCAGCCGGAGCGGTCCGTGTGGCACCGGGCCGCCGCGGCGTTGCGGCCGGACGCCGCGCTGGCGGCCGAGCTCGAGCGGCACGCCGAGCGGGCGATCAAACGCGGCGCGCCGACGAACGCGGTGCGGGCACTGGAACGTGCCGCCCAGCTGTCCGTCGACGGCCGCGACAAGGCGGGCCGCACCTATCACGCGGCCGCCCTCGCGTACGCGGTCGGGCAGCCCGAGCACGGCGAGCGGCTCCGGAGGCGCTACGGGGATCTCGTGGACAGCGAGCACGACGGCCTGCGGTACGAGTGGCTCAACGAGCTGGCCGACGGAGACCGCGGCGGTGACCAGCGCATCACCGCACTCGTCGACCTCGCCGGCCGGGCGAGCACGGTCGGCGACGACACACTGGCGACCGACTTCCTCCGGGCGTCGGCGCTGCGCTGCTGGAACCTCGCTCCCGGCCGACCGGTCGGCAAGCAGGTGATCGGCGCGGCGGACCGGCTGGCGTTTGTCGACGTTTCGACGCGGGTGCAGCTGCTGGCGTACTGCTCGCCCTTCGACAGCGACGCCAGGATCCGCGCGTTGACAGCCCAGGTGCCGGCCGGCGCCCGGGACACCACCACCAGCTACCGGCTCGCGCACGCGGCGGCGTGCGCCGGCGCGTTCGACGTCTCCCAGGGCCTGCTCACCGACGCGGCGGAGCGGCTGCGTTCCGAAGGTCACCTGCACACCCTCGGCAGGACGCTGTCGCTGCTCGCGTGGTCCGCCATGCGCCGCGGAAACTGGTCCTACGCCGTGGCCGCCGCCGAGGAGAGCACCCGGTTGTGCGCGGAGACCCGCCAGCCGTTCTGGGAGGCGTCCTCGCTCGTCGCACACGCTGTGGTGGTGGCGTTCCGCGGCGACTTCGCCTCCGCGGAGGACCTCGTCGCCCGCGCCGACCGCGAGAATCCCCGCCGGTTCGCCACCATCGGCGCCGTGACGCTGATCGCGCGCGCGGCGGTCGCGTCGGGGCAGGGCAACTACGAGCGGGCCTTCGCCTGCCTCGCCCAACTGCACGATCCGGCCGACAGCGCCTACCACCCGGCACACGCCCTGTGGTCCTTGGCGAGCATGGCCGAAGCCGCCGCGGCGTGTGGCGAGGTCGCCGCCGCCCGGTCGCTCATCGCGAGGCTGCCGCCGGAGGTACGCGAGACGACCTCGCCCACGGGCCGTATGAACCTCGGCTTCGCGGCGGCGGTGCTGGCCGCTGACGACGAGTCGGAGCCACGGTTCGCCGAAGCCTTGGCGACCGACATGACGATCTGGCCGTACGAGCGCTACCGCCTGCTCTTCGCGTACGGCAAGTTGTTGCGTCGCCGGCGGCGGGTGCGCGAGTCACGCGACCACCTGCGCAGGGCCCGGGAGGGGTTCGACAGCCTCGGGGCCCGGCCGCTGGCGGAGCGCGTCAGGGCGGAGCTGCGGGCGGCCGGGGAACGCAGCGACTCACCCGTCGCGGACGTCTGGGACACGTTGTCGCCGCAGGAGATACAGATCGCCTCGATGGTCGCGCAGGGGCTGACCAACCGGGACATCGCCAAGAGGCTGTTCATCTCGCACCGGACCGTCGGCAGCCACCTGTACCGGATGTTCCCCAAGCTCGGCATCACTTCGCGTAGCGAGCTTCAGCGGATGGCGGCCGAGCACGACCGCTGATCCGCAGTCATTTGACTCACGACGGGGACGCCGCCGCCGCCGTAACGTTCCCGGCACGGCCGCAACGGAGCACCACGGCCGGCACGGTCAAGGCCACGAAGCCCACCAGTACGTGGGCCGATGCCGCCTGCCCGTGAACCATGCCCCTTCGCCGAAAGGAACCAGCGCCACATGCCTGCCGTCTCCCGCCGTACGGTCCTGGCCGGATCCGCGGCCCTCGTCGCCTCGGGCGTCGTCACCGCGGCGACAGCCGCACCCGCCGGCGCCCACCCGGCGTCCGGGCCGAAGCCCACCGTCGTCCTGGTCCACGGCGCGTTCGCGGACGCCTCCGGCTGGAACGATGTGATCCGGCGGCTCGTCCGCGCCGGGTACCCGGTGCTGGCCCCGGCGAACCCGCTGCGCGGCGTCGACACCGACTCGGCCTACCTGGCCAGCATCCTGCGCCTCGTCCCCGGCCCCATCGTCCTGGTAGGCCACTCCTACGGCGGCGTCGTCATCACCAACGCCGCCACCGGCAACCCGAACGTCAAGGCCCTCGTCTACGTCGCCGCGTTCGCGCCGGACGAGGGTGACACCGTGCTGGACCTTCAGACGAAGTTTCCCGGCAGCAAACTTGGTGAACATGCCATCGAGCGGCGCCCTTACCCACTGCCCGGCGGCGGCACCAGCGTCGACGGCTACGTCAAGCAGGACCTGTTTCGCGACATCTTCGCCGGCGATCTGCCCAGTCCCACCACACAGATCATGGCCGCCACCCAGCGGCCCGGCGACGTGCACACCCTGCAACAGTCGTCTGGACCGCCGGCCTGGAAGCAGATCCGGTCGTGGTACCTGGTCGCCCGCGACGACAACCTCATCCCCGCCGCCGCGCAGCGGTTCATGGCACAGCGCGCCGGCTCCCGCACCGTCGAGGCACGCGCCTCGCACGTCGTCATGATGTCCCAGCCGCGGCTCACCGCCGACCTCATCACGCTCGCCGCCCACACCACCCGCGACTGATACCAGGGGGACTCACCATGCCATTCGTCACCACCTCCGACGGCACCGACATCTTCTTCAAGGACTGGGGTGCCGGCCGCCCCGTCGTGCTCAGCCACGGCTGGCCGCTCAACTCCGACAGCTGGGAGGCCCAGCAGCTGTTCCTGGCGGCCAACGGCTACCGGGCCGTCGCCCACGACCGGCGCGGCCACGGCCGCTCCACCCAGACCTGGCATGGCAACGAGATGGACACCTACGCCGACGACCTCGCCGCCCTGATCGAGCACCTCGACCTGTCCGACGTGACGCTGGTCGGGTTCTCCACCGGCGGAGGCGAGATCACCCGGTACATCGGGCGGCACGGCACCAGCCGCGTCGCGCAGGCCGTCCTCGTCTCCGCCGTGCCGCCGCTGATGGTCCGCCGCGACGACAACCCGCACGGCGTGCCGGTCGAGGTGTTCGACGGCATCCGCGCCGGATCGGCCACCGACCGTTCCCAGCTGTACAAGGACCTCGCCGACGGGCCGTTCTTCGGCAACAACCGGCCGGGCGCGAACGTGTCGCAGGGCATCCGGGACGCGTTCTGGTCGCAGTCGATGGCCGCCGGGCACCGCAACGCCTACGAGTCGATCGCCGCGTTCTCCGCCACCGACTTCCGCGACGACCTCGCCGCCTTCGACGTACCGACCCTCGTCATCCACGGCGACGACGACCAGGTCGTGCCGTTCGAGGTGGGCGGCAAGGCATCCGCCGCCCTGGTCAAGGGCGCCGAGCTGATCGTCTATCCGGGCGCGCCGCACGGCATCACCGACACCCACAAGCAGCAGCTCGGCGACGACCTGCTCGCATTCCTCAACACGCACGGAGCCTGATGATGAGCGAAACGCCCGACACCATCGTCCTGGTCCACGGCTTCTGGGTCACCCCCCGCAGCTGGGAGCACTGGATCACCCACTACGAGAGCAAGGGCTTTCGGGTCCTCGCACCCGGCTACCCCGGCTTCGAGGTCGAGGTCGAGGCCCTCAACGCCAACCCCGACATCATCACCGCACTCACCGTCCCGGCCATCATCGAACACCTCGAAGCGGTCATCCGGCCGCTGTCGAGACCGCCGATCATCATGGGCCACTCCGCCGGAGGCGCCTTCACGCAGATCCTGCTCGACCACGGCTTCGGCGCCTCCGCCGTGGCGCTCAACTCCGCCCCGACCGAGGGCGTCCACGTGGTGCCGTTCTCCCAGGTCAAGTCGACGCTGCCGGTGCTGCGGTCACCGGCGAACCGGCACAAGGCCATCGGCCTGACGCTGGAGGAGTGGAAGTACGCGTTCACCAACACGTTCGGCGACGACGAGGCGAAGGCGCTGTACGAGCGATACCACATCCCGGCCAACGGCGGCATCCTGTGGGGCAGCGTCCTGGCCAACTTCCAGCCCGGCCACCAGGACACCTGGGTCGACTACCGCAACGACGACCGGGCACCGCTGCTGTTCATCTCCGGCAGCGAGGACCACATCATGCCCCCGGCCGTACAAGCCTCCAACGTCAAGCACTACAAGTCGAACACCACCACCGAACACGTTGAGTACGAGGGCTACGCCCACCTGCTGACCGCCCAGAAGGGCTGGGAAGAGATCGCCGACTACGCCCTCGACTGGGCCCTGCGCCACGCGAGATGAGCCGGGCACCGCGCAGTCGCGTCACCCGTCGTGGAGGCTGTGCCGACTTGACGTCTCGGTAAGCGTCCAGGTACAGACGACACTGATGGCCGCCAACAACGCGACCATGGCGCCGACGGCCATTGCGCCGAAGGAATCCGCCAGCACCGGAGCGAGCAGTGGGGGCACGGCACCGCCGATGATGCCACCGAGGTTGAAACCCACTCCCGCTCCGGTGTACCTGTGTCGCGTCGCGAAAAGCTCTGGGAGAAAGGCACCAACCGGCCCGAACGCCAAGCCGTTGAGGGCGAAGGCGCAAGCGAGCCCCAGCCCGAACGCGAGCGGACTGCCGGTGCTGAGCAAGGGGAAGACGCCTATCGACCAGACGAACGCGAGTCCCCCCGTCACGATGATGATGTTGCGCCGACCGTAGCGGTCGGAGAGCCTGCCTCCCAGGAAGACGAAGAGTGCCACTACAGCGGCGGCAACGATCCCGAGCGAGAGAACGACCTGCCGGTCGATCCCCAAGGTCGCGGTGCCGTAGGTCGTCAAGTAGGTAGCGCCTATGTAGAAGAGCGCGAATACGACGCCGGTGAGCCCGCCGCAGAGCAGCACCTCACGCCACTGTTCGCGGACAACACCGGCAAACGGCGATCGGGTCGAAAGCGCCTGCCTGCTCGCGCGGAAGACCGGAGTCTCGTCAATCGTGCCCCGTGCCCACAGGCCCAGCAGTACGAGAACCGCGCTGGCGATGAACGGGACGCGCCAACCGTAGGAGCGGAATGCCTCGTCGCTGTTTCCGATGACGAGGTCGGTCGCCAGGAACGTCGCGCTTGACAGGGCGAAGCCGATCGCGCCGCCCAACTGCGGGAAGACGGCGTAGAAGCCACGGCGGCCCCGCGGGGCGTACTCCGCCGTCAGCAGGTTGGCGCCCGCCCACTCGCCGCCGAGGGCCAGACCCTGGAGAAAGCGCAGGGCTACGAGGGCGACCGGAGCGGCGACGCCGATCGCTGCCGCCGGCGGGAGCAATCCGATCGTGACCGTGGACAAGCCCATCACCAACAGCGTCGCGACAAGCGTGCGTTTGCGGCCCCACCGATCGCCGTAGTGCCCGAAGACGATCGCCCCCAGCGGCCGGGCGACGAAGGCGACGGCGGACGTGGCGAAGGATGCCACGGAACCCGCTACGTCCCCGAGAGCCGGAAAGAAGACGTCGGAGAAGACCAGCGCGGCGGCCGTGCCATAGATGAAGAAGTCGTAGTACTCGATCGTCGTGCCGACAAATCCCGCGATCGCGACTCGTCTCAGCGAACTCCGGTCTGCCTGCCGTGTGCGGCCCATCCGTCACAGTGTGGATCACCGACCCGCACCTATGTGTCGCGGGGAGCGCGGGTTCGTGTCGAGAGCCTCGGTCACCTCTTCCGGCCGTCGACCCGTCGGCCGGAAGAGGTGCGGTCGCGGGATGGCCGCGGGCCGGTCAGGGCAGGATGCCGACGTTCAGCTCGGCCACCGACGCCCATGCGTTGCCGCTGACCTCGCTGAGCGCGCGCAGCCGCACGTACCGGCCGGACTTGGCCGGGAACGTGACCGCTTGCTCGGCCGTGCTATTGGGGAACGTGCCGGTCGCCACCGCCGGGCCCCAGGTGGTGCCGTCCGCCGAGACGTACACCTCGTAGTTGGCGATCCGCCCGCTGGCGCTGCTCTGCCGCGGCAGGTAGTACACCGCGGCCACCGAGCGGCTGGTGCCGAGGTCGAGCTGGATCTCGTGCGGCATCGGCGCCGGCAGCAGCATGCGGCTCATCCAGACGGTGGACGTGTTGCCGTCCAGCACGTTCGTACCCCGGCCGTTGAGCAGCAGCGTCTCCTGGCTGTCCACCGAGCGCACGGTCATCTGCGACTGCGGCAACCGCACCGGCCCGGTGGCGGCGTAGGTGGCCTGGTAGGTCGTGGCCGTCGCCGGAGCGGTGATCAGGTGGGTCTGCGCGCCGGCGTCCGACCAGCTGGCGAACGTGTACGTGGTGCCGCCGAGCGTCTGCGGCGTCACCGCGCTGACCGAGTTGGCCGAGCCCTGGATCACCCGGCGGGTGAACGGTGTGGCCGCCGCGGTGCCGCCGACCGCGATCTGAAGCCCCGGCGGGCTGCTGGTGAACGTCAGGTCGACCGTCTTCGGGTCGAGCCGCACGCTGGTGGTGTGTGTCAGGCCGCCGGCGTCGGTCACGGTAAGCACGAGCTCCAAATAGGACGGATACTCGTGGTCGGGCGCCGGGAACGAGGCGGACGCCACGCCGGCCCACTCCTGCGCGGTGTGTACGTGGCAGTTGTCCACTGTGAAGCAGTGGTGCTGGAGCAGCCGCCAATGCAGGGCGGAGGCCGGCAGCGCGCCCTGCTCCGGGTCGGTGCCGTGGCCGGCGAAGTTGATCGTGTCGTTCACCGCGAAGGTGAGCGTGGGCGCGGGCGCGTCGATCACCGCGGTGGGACGGGCATTGCCCGACTGGATGGTGACCGTCGCGGTGTCGTCGGCGTCGAGCGTGTCGATCACCCGCAGCCGCGCGGTGTACGGCCCGCCCGCCGGGTAGGTGTACGTGGCGGTAGCCGTGGTGGCGTCGACCGTGCCGTCGTTGGTGAAGTCCCACTCGTACCGCAGCAGGCCGGCGTCGGCGGGGTCCGGGTCGGACGAGCCGCGCGCGTCGAAGCTGACGGTGAGCGGTGCGGCGCCGGACGTCGGCGAGGCTTGCAGCACCGCGGTGGGTGGCGTGTTGCCGGCGAAGTACCGGATCCGGCGCACCGTGCCGGCGGCGTCCACATAGTACAGATCGCCGCCCGGACCGATCGCGAGGTCGACCGGGTTGGCCGCGCCCGAGACGAAGACCTGGCGGCTGGCCGGGTCAGGCACGCCGCCCGGGCTGGCCGGCGGCATCACCCAGACGCAGTCACGGGAGTAGTCGGCGAAGAACAGGGCGCCCCGGTACGCGGCCGGATAGCTGCCGCCGCTGGTCGGGTAGAAGGCCACCCCGGACGTGGACGACCCGGTGTTGACCGGGCAGGTCTCGCCGCCGACCACCGCCTGGCCGTGCCGGTACGCGTAGTGCGGCGCGGTCTGCCCCGAGCCGGTGTACAGGTTTTCGCACAGCGAGAGGTTTGCCCCGTCGTAGCCGCTCTGCGTAGCGCCGCCCTCGTAGCACGGCCAGCCGAAGTTGGTCACACCGGCGACCGGGGCGACCACGCGGTTGATCTCTTCCCACGTGCTCCAGCCCACGTCGCCGAGCCAGGCCTCGCCGGTGCCCGGCCGGAACGTGAACCGGAACGGGTTGCGCATGCCCTGCGCGACGATCCGTCGGGCGTTGAGGTCGGCGCTGGCGATGAGCGGGTTGCCGCTGGCGGCCGCGCCGGTCATCGGGTCGAGGCGCAGCAGGGTGCCGTCGAGCCCGGTCGGATCGGCGAGCGTGCGCACGTCTTGCGAGCGCAGCGCGCCGCCCTCGGCGCTCGGCGGCGCCATCGTGCCGCCCGGCGGGTCGGCGCAGGGGTTGGGCGGCGTGCCGAGCTGGCCGTAGTCGACCGCGGAGTAGCTGGCACCGTCGCCGGAGCTGGCGTACAGCGCGCCGTCCTCGCCGAAGCGCAGATCGCCGATGGAGTGGCTCGGGTACTGCTGGCACCAGTCGTGCAGGAACACCTGCTCCGCGCCGGTCATCACGTCACCGGCCGCCTCCAGCCGGGACAGCCGGCCGGTCACCACGCAGCGGCCGCCGTTGGCTCCGCCGACCGAGGTGCAGTTGTCGTTCCACACCGGGGCGGTCTGGCCGGGCGGGGCGTCGTACGTGTACAGCACGTAGACGTACGGCGTGGCGGGGAAGTCGGGGTGCAGCGCCAGGCCCAGCAGGCCCCGGTCGTGCTGGTTGTGCACGTTGGTGCGCAGGTCGGCGAAGACCGTCGCCGTGGTGTCGCCGAGCCCGTCGAAGACCTTGATGATGCCGGCCTTCTCCGCCACGAAGATCCGCCCGTCGGGCGCGAACTCCAAATTCATCGGCTGGTTGAGGCCGCTGATCACGACCTGCTCCTGGAAGCCCGCGGGCACGGCGGCCGCCGCCGGCGTCGCCGCGACAAGCGGGGCAAGCCCGCCTCCCACCAATGCGGCCACGAGCATCGAACCGGCGAATCGGCGAGACAACGACATCCGGCTTCTCCCTGATCGGCTTTGCCCAGAATGGACGGAAGCACGCGCACACCGCGCATCAGAATCGCGACGGCACCGTACGCGACGGACAGACGCTAACGAAGGCGTCTCGTTACGTCAGCCCCACTAAGATCCATCTGAAGTTGCCGATGCTTTGGACGCACCGTCTATAAGGGACATTGCCTCCACCGAACCCTGTTTCGCTCCGAACCGTGCGATCCGGGATCGCGCATTTCGGCGTAGGGCGATTCGGCCACGAAATTGGTTATCCCACTAAATGGCGGCAGCAAGCTCGCATCCGGATCCGCCGCCAATTTCGCATGCGGCCGTCGATACGAGATGTCTTCACATTGGTCGCAGCGCAGCCATTCGTCGAGTTCGCCCCAAGGAGGCTGCCCCGGCACGAGGACCAGACACTGCCACGGAAAGCCACACAAAGCCTTGACGTCGTCTCGCACCTGGAGGTGGCAGGTGGCCGTCGGAGTCTCAGTTCGACGTCGTAAGTCAGCCGCGTCTGCACCTCTCCGAAGACCACCGTGAGGGCGCTCGGTGGCGACGAGATACGACACGCACGCATGATCGCAGGGCGGTACAGCCCGACCAAAACCGTTTATCAAGTTCGTCGTGCGGGCCGGCGCGGCGTGTGGTCGGTACCGCCCGCCGCTGATCCGGCAGATCGGGTGGTCAAGGCTGCGCGCGTACGGCATCGTGTCGTGCACCGGGTACGGGCAGGCCGGTGTCGACTAGCCGGCCGGCCAGGTCTGACACGGCTTGGACGTTCAGACCGGCGGCGTGGCGCTTACCGAAGAACAGGTCCAGGTCGGCAAGTGCCCGCCGCCATCGGTCGTCCAGCCCAGCCACCGTTCGTTCAGCGTCCGATATGGACTCGTCCACTTCGGATCGGGCGTCGACCGCGGCCGCCGGCATACCGGCCAGTTCGAGTACGCGGTCGCACTACCGGGTGACGTGGATCCGGAGAACGTGACGGCGAAGCTGTCCGACGGCGTGCTGAGCGTGCGCGTGGGCAAGTTGAGCTCGATCGGCTCGTCCTGCGCTGCAGCGGGAGCCCTGGATCGCCGAGGTTACGGGTCCATCCGCCAGCTCGCGCCCAGGTCGGTGAACGTGGTGGAGAGGTCCTTGTCGCCCGCGACGACGAGCGCCGGCGTCCGCATCGTGGAGAAGTCTGGGGCGTTCAGGGCGGGGTAGAGCCGGACCACCCGGTCGTGCAGCGCATCGCCGCCCCGGCCGGGCCCGGCCATCAAAACACCCGCCCTGATCCGGCGGTCGACGAGGCTCACCTTCCGGCCGCCCTGGGACGGATCCTCGAACTGCATGCCCAGCAGCAGGGCAGCCGTGTGCCCGCCCAGCGAGTGGCCCACCGCAGCGACCTTGTCCCGGTCCAGGCGCCCGACAAGCTGCGGCACAGCCTTCTCGATCAGGTCGAGCTGGTCCAGGATGAGCGACATGTCCTCGGCCCGCGTCCGCGTGTACAGGGGCGCGTCTGGGTCATCGGCTTCGCGCAGGCCGAGCGCCGTCGCGTCCAGGAAGGTGGGCTGGATGACCACGAAGCCATGCGACGACAGCTCGGCGTCCGGCAACCGTGTCAGGATTCTGTTCCAGAGCGGAAACGGCAGGATGCCTTCGAGGCGCCACGGCAGGCGCGCTCCGAGGCCGACGACGCCGATGGTCCCCTTGGCCGGTCCCAATGTCGGCATAGACAGATGGGTCACCGCGGGAGTCGCGTCTGTGCCTCGTCCAGCGTCTTTCTGCTGGTCACGCGGTAGTTGACTGCACGGGCGAGTTTTGGCGACGCATATCGTGACGTTGGAGATCCCCAGGTCGCGGGTGTAGTCGGACGGTGTGGACTGCCGTCACCGGTCGGCCCGTGGGGAGACGTGAGCCGGCGACTGGAGCTGCGTAACCGACAGCCCCTGCCGCACTCGCCCCGCCGACCACGAGCGGCCTGCCGAGTCGCTCACCCTACGCGGGGCTATCAGCGACAGGAACGCTGCCTCCGTGCCCTCAACGCCCGCGAGGTACCGGTGCCAGTTCCGGTTGCCCCAGTCCATCGGTAGGTCGACGTGGGGGGCGCAGTGCCGCCCGCAGTGCGTGGCGTTGCTTGTTGATGGGGCTACCCTCGCCGAAGTGGTGGTAGTGCTCCGCGAGCGCCGCGAGGCGTTCGAGCGGCACGCCGCGCCCGCGGGTCACATTTCCAGGAACGGCAGCAGGTCGTCCGGCCCCTCTGGGCCGCCGAACGGCTGAAGCAGGATCGCGTCGTACGTCACCCCCCATCGTGCCCCACCCCGGTCGATCCGTACCGGGTGCCCGCGACGCGACCCACCCTGACCAGGGCTGATCGGGGCAATGCAGCCATGATGCCGAAACGATGAACGCATGTTGGCAGCATGGCGTTGCGCCTGGACACCCAGGTCCGGGCCTGCCCCGCGGAGGCTCAGCAATGACCCTGAAGAGAAAGACCACGACAAGGCTCGGGCTAGCCGTGGCGGTCCTGGCCGCCGGCACGGGCACCCTGTTCGCCGTCATGCCCACCGCATCGGCGGCCTCGGGCGTCCTCCCACCGAGCCAGCCGTGCCCGACCAGCCTCTCCTCATGGACGTTCCACACGGGACGGTACAACGAGGAGGCGCACAACCTGACTTTGCAGTCTGAGGTCGGCAGGAGCTGCAACTACATCGCCGCGAGGTATCACATTTTCGGCCAAGGCATTCCGGACCAGGAGTTCCGCAACCGCCCGACGACCATCAGCAAGGGCTTCGTCTACCCGACCGTCCACCTGTGACCGTTGACCCCTCGCGCGCCGCTCGTGATCGCGATTTCGGGTGCAGAACTGCAGTTCCCGGGCCGGAAACTGTATCTTGCGCCTGAAGTCGCGATCACGCGCACGCGTCAGGCGCCGAAGGCGTGGTACCCGCCGTCGACGTGGACGATCTCGCCGGCCTGATTAGCCAGGACGCATCTGACTTTGGCGCTACTGCGTCGAGTTGACCTCAGTGGGTGTGGATGGGTGGGACGGGTTCGCGGGGGGTGTACTTGAGCTGGGCGCCGGTCAGTTGGGTGTCGGTGGTCCAGGCGTTGAAGGCTTTGAGGTAGAGGGTTACGTGTTCGCGGGTTTCCCGGCGGCGTAGCGGCTGTCCGGCCTGTTTGCGGGTGTGGTTGAACATGATCCGGCGGAACAGCAGCCGCGGGTCACCTTTGGTTAGGCCGGTGCCTTCGATGATGCCGTCGAACCAGGGCGTCAGGTCGCGGTGGCTGGCCTGGGTGACCAGGTAGCTTGCGGCCGCGGCCGCGCTTTTGATCATGCCTGTGGCGGTGCCGATCTGTTCCCCGACCGGGACAAAGTCACGCAGCTTGGGATGCTGTTGCAGGGTTTGCACGATCTGGTGGTTGGTTACGCCGGCGTCGCCGCCGGACCAGCCCAGTTCGGGGCGGTTTTCGTACAGCCATACGGTGCGGACCATGGCGGCCAGCACGACGGCTGACTTCTCGCCCTCGATGGCCAACACGTCGGCGGCGTTGCGTCGCTTGCCGGTGTCCAGCACATCGAACGCACCTACCGGCACTTCGGTGAACACCGTCATCTCCACGGGGATATCGGCTTCGATGACGGCGGCCAGCCGGTGCTGCCCGTCCACCAACGCCCCGGTGGTGTCGAACGCGATGCCTTGATGGGTGACCAGCCACTCACCGCGCCGCATCGCCTGCGCGAACTCACGTACCGTCCGCTTCGCCAACGGCCGGTTGGCCGTATTGCGCTCCAAATATTCGGCGGCCTTCTTCGGCGTTACGGTCTGAACCCTGCTACGCACGACACCCTCGCCCCTCCCATACACCCACTGCCAGCCATGACAGCCGCACCATGATGCCAGCCACCTCACCACCCACGCGAACCGCGCGCCGCGGTCGGTGGCGAGGTCCCAGCGGAACCGGACACCCTGCTCGGCAGCCGGCACGCCAGGACGGTGCCACGATCAGCTGCAGACGTCGAACACCACCACGATCAGCTTTACTGAACTGCCGAGATGAGTGCGCGCGATCTTACAGCGAAGCCCCTATATGCCGCCGACATGTTTACGCTTGAGCAGATCACTGACATTCACGATCGCCTAGGCAACAAAGGCACTTTGGGCGGCTATTTGCGCGCGCTGCGGGACATCGGCGTCAAGGCGTATGACTCATATATAACCGACGGGCACTCCGAATATTTCGGTGCGGACGGGCAAATACTGGTCGGCCCGGCGTTCCACGAGACGTTTGCCATCGCCGAAACCTGCGATGGGGACGAGTTTTTGCGGTACATGCAGCAGGCTGAAAAAGGTGGTGTCGGCTACGCAGAAATGTCCAAAGCCTTAGCCGACAATGGCGTCGAGAAGTGGACGTTTGACACGGACAAGTTGACCATCACGTACCTCGACAAAGCCGGCAATGTTTTGCTGCGCGAAAAGGTCGAGTAGGCTATTTGCGCCCAGCCCAGAAGCGTAAGTGGATGGCTCGTCGCGGGGCCGCCGGCCGACTGGCACTCCGCCGGCGACGGCAAGGCCGCAGCATCCGCTTCTGCCGCGATCCGCTCGTCACCGAAGTAGGCTGCGCCGCTACGGGTACGCGGCAAGAGTGCCCGGGCGCACGACGAGCTGTCGAACGGCGGCTACAGATGGTTACGGGTCACGCCGGGCCGGCGCGCTCTGGCGTGCTGGCGCATTCGTCGTCGGCTCCGACCGTTTGACGCCGGCTCGGGTCGCGGCCTGGGGGCATGACAGCTGACGCGCGCGTGTCGCGCGACGACGGGGCAACGCCGACACGTCGTGCGCTCCACGTGTGTTCGTCGTGTGCTGGCCGTCGCGTCACGGCCGGCGTTGTCCGGGCTAGAGACCGGCGCATGAATCTGAGCGGCGGAATCGCGAGTATGCTTACCGCGGCGAGGATCGCCATTGTCCACACCAGAGCTTCGGCGAAGGCGCGGTTGGGCAGCGCGTGTGGCGGGTGGTCGAGCAGGGACAGGTAGACAGAACCGATCGTGGCGATCCCCAGGGCGTTGGCTAGCTGTGTGGTGGTGAGCAGCGTTCCGGACCGCGGCACCGGCGTCCGCGTCGGTGGTGCTGGAGATGACGAGGTCGAAGAGCGGGTTCACCGCGAGACCGTGGCCGATTCCCACGGCCAGCAACGCGACGGCGAGCAGCGGCGGTTGGGCGGTGGGACCGGCGGCGAGGCTGTGCAGCGCGATCGCGGCGTAGCCCATCGCCTGAAGAGCGATCCCGCCCGCGATCAGGGGCAGCCCGAGGCGGGCAAACAGCCGCGGGGCGGCGCGGCTGCCGATGGCGAAGCCGGCGCCGACCGGCATGAGGAGTATGCCGACCCACGTGGGCGTGAGGTGCAGCCCGTCCAGTAGGTGGAAGGAGAGTACGAAGAAGCTGGCGTCGGTCGCGTAGAGCAACGCTACCGCGATCAGTGCCCAGGTGAAGTTTCGGTGCTTGAACAGCCGCGGTGGCAGCAGTGGTGCCCCGCCACGGCGTTCCAGGTGGTTTTCGCGGACGACGAATCCGCCTAGCATGAGCACGCCGGTGGCCAGCAGGGCCAAGAGCTGCGGTGACCAGCCGTGCTCGCCGCCCTGGGTCAGCGAGACCAGTAGGGCCGCCAGGCCGATCGTCGAGGTGACGGCACCGGCAAGGTCGAGGCGCGCCGCGGTGGCGCTGCGGGACTCCGGGACGCCGCGGAGCACGCCCGCGATGGCCAGCAGTCCAAGTGGGACGTTGACCAGAAACACGAGCCGCCATCCCAGCTCTGCTACATCCCACCCCATCAGCAGCCCACCGATGACCGGTCCGGAAACCGCGCCGACGCCGACGACCGTCCCGTACCAGCCGACCGCGGAGGGTCGGGCCTGGTCCGGCAACCACGCCCGGACGATGGACAGAACCTGAGGGACGAAGGCCGCCGCCGCTAAGCCTTGCAGGATTCGGGCCGCGATGAGCAGGTTTGCATCCGGTGCAGCAGCGCAGCCGGCCGACGCGGCGACGAAGAGGAGGAGCCCGGTGAGAAAAAGCCGCCGGCGGCCATACCGGTCGCCGAGCCGGGCGCCGGTGATCAGGCCGACGCCGTACGCGGTTGCGTAACCGGCGACGACGAGCTGTGCCTGTCCAAATGTGGCGTCCAGGTCGGCGCGGATGGCGGGCACGGCGACGGTCACGATCAGCACGTCCAGCACGCCGACGAACGGTCCGAGCAGCAATGCGGCGAATGCCAGGCGCTGCCGCACAACGCCGACATCACCGCGCCGCGTCACGGCCCCCGTTCCCATACCGCCGCGTACCCCGGGCGGGGAACTTTCATGCCGCCCCGCGGCGGCCCGCGCCGTTACCGGTCGGATGTCAGCGACGCCGAAATGGGTCGGGCTGGCCACGTGTTTCCGCAGGTAGTTCGAGAAGGTAGGCGAACGTGTCGGACCGCGATCGGGGCCGGGGGGAGGGGGCTGACCGCGGCGTAGCGTAGTCGCCGCGCCAGGATTGCCGCGCACGCCTCGTGGGCCAACACCGCTGACCGCACCGCGGACGTCCTCCGGGACCAAGGCGTTCCTTGACCGGTTCGAGCGCCAGGTCGACCACGGCGGCGTGCTGTCCGAGGAGATTCGCGCCGCGATGGCGAGGCACACGCGGATGACCTACATGTTCCAACTGGCGGAACGCTCCGCAGCGGCGCGACGACGGAAAGGCAATCGTCGATCCTTGAATGCGTGTCAAGGAGCTCCGAAATCCGTGAGACGCCTCAACATCAATGCAGACCGGCGGGCTGCTGCCGGGCGGGCCACGACCCGCGGCTGGCCCGAGCCTTGGTCGATTACCGCGCCGGCGGCTGTTGCGCCCACCTTCCGGCACAGCATGCCTGGCGCCGCGGCCCTGCTCGCATAGGCCCGCGTCCGCCGGTATGCCTCGAACAGCGTAGGTTGAGCAGCCAGCGACGTGGCCGGCCACCGCCAAGCACGGCCACGTCGCCCCATCAGACTCACTCATTTGCCGATGACAGTGCGTCGGCGTTGTGTGGGCGAGAGGGTCTAGCCGATATCCCAGGAGGCGATGTGAGTTTGACATCGCAGGCACTGAAACAGATATGCGGTGGGCTCACCATCGCGGTCGAGCCGGCGTAGAAACGTTTCGGATTCATCTGCCGCCCAGCCGAGTTGCCGGTGGCTCTCACGGAGCATGTCGAGCGCGTCTGGATACGGTGTGAGGTCACGATAGCCGGCAGGCCCCACAAGGGCCGCACCGTCGCCGCAGTGGTAGAGCCATGACTGCTGCTGCCAGCCGAAGAAGCCTGGGGTTCGGCGGGTGATTTCCTCCACAACGTAGCGCGGCACGTCATCGGGTACGTTGACGGCGTCGCTGAACTCGGCGGGCATGTCCAGGACGTCGCTGCCGTCTATTGCTGTGGCGACGACACTGAGTGCCCGGGAGGCTTCTCCGGATTGAATACAGTGCAGGCACAGGCTATCGGGTTGTTTGCCGTAGATCGGTCCGCGATAGCGCATTTGCCGGGTCTGGCCGCAGACACTGCACTCGTGTTCGACACGCACCGCCGAACCCGTGGCTACGGGATCAGGGTGGTAGCGGAACAACGGCTCGGTCATGGGCTCATGCTGCCAGCAACACGGCCCTTGTCGGCGACGTCTGCGCCGAGGGATCCCATCTGCCGCTCCCCGCACGTGCCGGTGAGCCGCCAGCGCCTCATCCTGAGCGGTGGGCCTGGCGCTTGGTTACGGCCTCTTCTCCGCTTCCGCCAGCTTCTCTGCGGCCCGCTGGCACTCAAGTGATCTCGCGGGGGGCGGCAAGCTTTCAGGCGCCAGCGCGGTAGTGCATCTGGACGGCTGAGCCGGCCAGCTGGCGCACGTCGAGCAGGCGCAGGTCGGCCGGCTGCGGTGCAGCGGGCAGGGCCGGTCCGGCCGGGGTCAGCACCGGTACGACGTTGAGGTAGATGTCGTCGACGAGGCCACGCTCCAGAAAGGAGGCGTTGGCGCCGGCGCCGCCGCCGAGGAGCGCCTCGGCGTGCCCGCGGGCGGCCAGCAGCCGCAGGGCTTCTTCCGGGGATGTGGCCACGCCGCGACCGGGGTTGCGCGACAGGACGACGACGTTGATGCCGGCGAACTCCGCGGGTGAGCCGGTGGCCCGTATGAGTTCGGCGGTGCGCCTGCCGACCACGACGTTGCCGCAGCGGCGAACGTGACCGAGGAAGTCCGTGAGGATCGGCGCTGGGATCTCGCGCTCGCCGCCGGCACGCACGAGGAACCCGTTCGCGGTCAGGGAGGCGTACAGGGTCGTCTGCATACCTTTCACCGTACGCCTAGTTGGAAGAATCCTCCAGTTCGCGGACGGCGCGCCACGCCAGCCCCGGCAACGCGGCCCGGGCCCAGACCAGGTCGCCCGCGCCCGTGGCAAGCCACCGGCGGCTCAGCTCATGGCTCGGACCGAGCAGCACGGTCTCCAGCAGCCCGGGCTCCCAGCCCGGCAGTTCACCGGCCGCCACGAACGTGGCTAGGTGTGCGCTGACCGGCTCTTGCAGCTCCCGCTTCGCCGCCGCGAGCCGTTCGGCATGGCCGGATGCGAGCTCCAAGGCCATCGCCTGGTACATGAACCGGGCCTCGTCCGGGTGCGCGTCGACCCAATTCAGGTGGGACCGGACCAGCGCGTGCACCGCGTCCCGGGCGGTCCGCGCGGTGGTGACATCGGCCGTGAGCTGGGCACAGACCCGGGTGAACGTACGCACGAGCAACGCGGCGACCAGATCCGGCAGGCCGCCGAAGAGGTGATACACACTGGACGGGCTGGCACCAGCCGCCTTGCGGATGTCCTCGATACCGGTCGCCAGCAAGCCCTTGTCCGTGAAGCACCGCAACGCCGCGTCGAGAAGCTCCTCCCGCCTGCGGACGCCATCCTTCCTCGCCGTACCCACCCGGCCAGGCTAACGACTTTGCCGATGAGCGGGCGTTGCCTCGCGGTGGATCGGTGTCTGATTCGAGTCTGGTCAGGCGCGGTTCCCGGCACGGGATTGCTGGAGG
The DNA here is from genome assembly GCF_059359075.1 of Phytohabitans sp. LZ39. NCBI lineage: Bacteria > Bacillati > Actinomycetota > Actinomycetes > Micromonosporales > Micromonosporaceae > Phytohabitans > Phytohabitans sp. LZ39. Next base: position 112,114 of record NZ_JCADBM010000031.1, read on the forward strand.
CTATGGCGAGCCGGGCTGTTCAGGGTTTGGTCGTCCAGTTTCGCTCGAGTGGATAGTCGACGGTTCGCTGGTACGGAGCGGCCGGCTGCTAACCGTGGCGTCAGCCGGTGCCACGTTGCGGATTTCGCGCTGTTAGCGGCCCGACCGACCGGTGCTGGTTGGTCGGGCGTCGAACCGGTCGGTGTGGCGGGCGCGGGCAAGGTCAGTTGCCCGCGCCCGCTTTCGTTACCGCTGGGCGTAGTACTCGCGGGGGTCTTTGGCGAGGGCTGCCTTCGCGAGGCTGGGCATCTCGTCGGCGATTACCTCCCAGTCGCCGGCCTCCAGGCCGTCGAGTCCGGCTTTCACAATGGCAGCTGGATCGCTCTTCGGGACGTCGAAAGCG
>NZ_JCADBM010000032.1:0-92433 GCF_059359075.1 Phytohabitans sp. LZ39
ATCTACCGGCAGACCGCCGCCTACGGCCACTTCGGCCGCGAGCTGCCCGAGCTGACCTGGGAGCGCACCGACCGCGCAATCGACCTCGCCGTGGTCGCCGCCTAAAGGGAGTGCCGAGATGAGCCGCTGGACCACCTATCTGTGGCGAGGGTTGGCAGCCGTGGCAGAGTCAGGTTGCCCCCTTAGCTACGCGTACCTCGTGCAGAGGGACCAGACCCTGCGGACCCAGGCACCACAAATCCATCTCGGTGACGACGCGTCGGTGGATGCGACCTTCTGCTCGATCGTCGAACGGGAATGGGGCGCCACCAGCTTCCGCGGGGAAACACCACACCTGTGAGGCCCGCATCTCGGTGAGTCGGTGGCCTGACCGCGCTCACCGCCTGATCCGCCCGGTGGCCGGCCTTTTGACGGACCGGCCCCCAGCGGCTCGGGCTAGAAACTCAGGTCGCGGCGGCGGAGACCGCGGTACCCCGCCGCGGCGAGCACCGCGGCGAGGGCACCGAGGGCGAGTAGCGGTGTCGCGGTGAGCGGGTCGAGTGGCGCTCGCGGTGTATGCGCGAACGGAGAGCCGCGTCGCAGCCACTCGGGGATGTTGAACGAGTCGGCGAACAGCGCGATCACCGCGCAATACCCGAACACGGCCCAGGACAGCGCGGCGGCTGCCCGGGGTAGCCAGCCGATGCCGAGGACCGCGACCGCGACCACCAGCAACACGGCCGGCAGGTAGCCGAGCGCGACGCCGATCAGGCGTGGAATCTGACCGGCGTCGGAGACGGTGAGCCCGTACGCGAGGCCTTCGCCGAGTCCGGCCGCGGTCAACACCAGGGCGCTGCCCACAGCCGCCACACTCAGGTGGCTGGCCAGCCATGCGGCGCGGCTCGTTGCCGTGGCCAGCACCGGCTCGGCGCGCCCGGAGGTCTCCTCGCCGCGCATGCGCAGGGCGGTGACGACCGCGTACGCGGCGGCGATCAGCGCGAGGGTCATCGCGGTCAGCGCCAGGAAGGAGTCGAGGATGTCGGCCGCGCCGCCGGGTAGGAAGTCGGCCACCTCGGGGTTGTCGGCCACGTACTGCTCGATGCTGTCGCCGATCGATCCGTAGGCGGCGCCGAGAAGGAACAGGCCGGTGGCCCAGCCGGCCAGCGAGGCGCGCTGGAGCCGCCAGGCCAGTCCGAGCGGAGAGCCCAACGCGGTGGTGGCGGTAGCCCGTCCCGGGCGGGGTCGCACCAACCCGGCGGCGAAGTCGCGGCGCTCCAGCAGCGCCGCCGCCACCGTGCCGAGTACGGCGACCGCCACCACCGGGATGGCCAGCGGCCACCACCGGTTGTCGACGTATGGGAACGTACGCTGACCCCAGCCGATCGGCGACAACCACGACAGGGCGCCGTTGCCGACGTCGCCGGCGGCACGCAGCGCGGAGGCGGTGCCAAGGGCGAGCGCGACCGCCCCGTACGCGGCCCGGGCGTTCTCGAACACCTGCACGGCCACGGCGGTCAGCGCGGCGAAGACCGCGCCCACGGCGGCGATCGCCGCACCGAACAGAACGGACCCGGAGACCGGCAGCCCGGTCCCGACGGCCACGAGGAACACCAGCAGCCCGGCGGTCAGGTCGGCCAGCCCGGCCAGCGTCAGCGCGGCGGCGAGCGTGGCGTGGCGTCCGACGCGGGCCGAGCGGACCAGCTCGGCCCGGCCAGACTCCTCATCGGAGCGGGTGTGCCGCCCCACCAGGAACATGCTCATCAGCGCGACCACCACGGACACGAACCAGAAGATCTCGAACACCACCTCGCCACCGATGGAATCCAGCAGGCGGGTAGGCCCGCTCATCGCGATCGCGGCGGTGTTGCTACCGATGGTCTGGCGCAGCTTGGCCAGGTCTTCAGCCGTGTCGTAGAGGTTTTGGCTCTGCGTGGACTGGACCAGAACCAGCAGCGCGGCGCCCAGCAGCCACCACGGCAGCGCGAACCGCTCCCGCCGCAGCATGAACCGCAACAGCCCACCGAAGCCGGTCATGATGCGTCCTGGTCGCCGTAGTGCCGCAGGAACATCTCCTCCAGCGTCGGCGGCGTGCTCGTCAGACTCCGCACACCCAGCGGCGCCAACCGCCGCACCACCTCGTCAAGCTTCGCGGTGTCCACATCGAACCGTGCGTGGTGGTCCTCCAGGACCAGGTCATGCACACCCGGCAAGGAGTCGATACCGGCCATCGGCTGCGCCGTCTCCACCGCTATCGAGGTACGCGTCAGGTGGCGTAGCTCGCCCAACGTGCCTGTTTCCACCGTGCGGCCGAGCCGGATGATGCTCACCCGGTCGCAGAGCGCTTCCACCTCCGCGAGGATGTGGCTGGACAGCAGCACCGTGCGCCCTTCGCGCTTGACCTGGTGAACGCACTGCTGAAACTGCGCCTCCATCAGCGGGTCGAGGCCCGAGGTGGGCTCGTCAAGCAGCAACAGTTCGGCGTCCGAAGCGAGCGCGGCGACCAGCGCCACCTTCTGCCGGTTGCCCTTGGAATAGGTGCGGGCCTTCTTGCGCGGGTCGAGGTCGAAACGCTCCAGCAACTCGTCCCGCCGGGCCCGGTCCAGCCCACCGCGCATCCGGCCGAGCAGGTCGATCACCTCGCCGCCGGTGATGTTCGGCCACAGGTTGACGTCGCCGGGCACGTACGCCAGGCGGCGGTGCAGGGCGACGGCGTCCCGCCATGGGTCGCCACCGAGCATCCGCACCGTGCCGCCGTCGGCGCGCAGCAGGCCCAGCAGGATCCGGATCGTCGTGGTCTTGCCGCTGCCGTTCGGGCCGAGGAAACCGTGCACCTCGCCGGGCTCTACGGTCAGGTCGAGCCCGTCGAGCGCCTTGGCCCGGCCGAAAGATTTGGTCAGGCCGGCGATGTCGATCGCCGCCCCGTTCTGAACGCTCACGTTGACACTCCACAATGGAGAGAAGGAGAGGGGCACCGCGCGGCATGACGCGATGCGGATCGAACACGCATGAGTGAGAAGCCCTACCACCGTCAGCGCGGCGGATCCGAGTCCGCCTTACGCGCGGCCGCACACGAGCACCGCATCCGTCCGCGCGGCGCGACGGCAACAGCCCTCATCGCCGCTCCCCCGCCCGCCGGGCCCTTGCCTTCTCGGCGTGCTCCTCCCACCGCCGCACGTGCTCCTCGCCGTACTCCACACCGACGAAGTCAAAGAAGTCCATCAGCTCGTGCAGCCGCTCGCGCTGCACCGACCGGTCTTTCCCGACGATCGACAGCCCGAACTCGGCCGCCTCGATGCCCGGCCGTAGCCGGGCCACCCGCGCACGCAGGATCTGCGCCCAACCGCCGGGCTTGAGCTGGTAGTGATGCTGCCGAGAACCCGGCATCGGCACCCGCTCCACCAGCTGACCCAGCTCCAGCTGCCGAATGACCGTGCTGATGGAGGCCTTGCTGGCCCGCAACGCGGCCGCCAACTCGGTGATCGACTGATGTGGCTCTGGGCCGATCATCAGCCAGCCATAGATCCGGCCCATCATCCGTGCGGTGCCCAAGGTCTCGAAGAACATACCGATCCGCTCGATGAACTCGCGCTCACCTGGCGTCGGTTCGCTCATCACCACACCTCGGCGTTCAAAGGATGCTGAACGAACTGTACCGAACGAACATCGATGGATCCATAGCTTTGAACTGTCTTATATAGATCCCTTCCGGTGGCACCGGTGCGGTACCGTGACGGCCTGGTGTGCCGGGAAGCCTGGTCGGCGATGTCGAGACACGTCGAGCCCAGGAGCACGCCATGCTCGTTCAAATCACGCTGGCCGCCGCCGGTCTGGCCCTGCTCACCATCGCCGCCGACCACCTCGTGCTGGGCTCGTCCCGACTCGCGCGACGGCTGCGGATCAACGCCGTCGTGGTCGGTGTGATCGTCATCGGCCTGGGCACCTCCGCACCCGAGCTGCTCGTATCAGCGGTGGCCGCGGCACGCGGCGACACCGGAATCGCCGTGGGAAACATCGTCGGCTCCAACATCCTCAACCTGACCCTGATCCTCGGCGTAGCGGCGCTCATCGGTCCGATGGCGATCACCTCGAAGGTGCTCCGCCGCGAAGTGCCGCTCGCCGTCTGCGCGGTCGGCCTCTTCGCCGCGCTGGCGTGGGCCGGACTCGGCCGGACCGCCGGTGCGGTGCTCGCCACCGCCACGCTCGGCGCGCTGGCGCTGTTGCTGCGCTGGGCCCGCACGCCCCGCGGCAACCAGGAGCTCGCCGAAGACGTGGCCACGTTCACCGAAGACCCGGCCGTCCTGGACCTCCCCACGCCCGGACGGCGACCGCCGGGTTGGTTCGAACCCATCCGCTCCGCCGCCGGGCTGGCCGGCGTCCTGGCAGGCGCACAACTGCTGGTCAGCAACGCCGCCGCGATCGCCGCCGACCTCGGCGCCTCACAGGTACTCATCGGATTCACCATCGTCGCCGTAGGCACCTCCCTACCTGAACTCGTCACCACCGTGCAGGCCCAGCGCCGCGGCGAGTCGGAGCTCTTGGTGGGAAACCTCTTCGGCAGCAACCTGTTCAACAGCCTCGCCGGCGGCGCGGTCATCGGCTTCGCCTCAGGCACCGGCCGGCCGGCCACCGCAGGGGCGGCGCTGCTGCTGACGATGCTCCTCAGCAGCGGACTCGCGTGGGTACTGCTGCGCCGCGGGCTGCGTCTGACCCGGCCTGAGGGAGCCGTGCTGCTGGCCACCTACGTCCTCACGCTGCTGGCCGTGTAACCGCCGCTACCACCGGCCCGACGGACCGGCAGGCCGGCATGTCATTTCACGCCATTGCAGGTTCAGGCCACCCGGAACCCAATGACTCCCCGGCCGCGCCGGAGCTATAAGGGATTGCCAGGTATTGGCGACACGGTGAGCGAAAGGTAGCGAGAATGAAGATCGAGATCCGTCGGCTCGAAAAGATCGAGACGACCGTATTCTGTCCGATCTCCGGGGACTGCTGACCCAAGAGTGCCGGCGCGGAAGACAGTTCCGCGCCGGCCAGCGACGCATCGGTGTCGGCGCTTTTCGCACAAAACAGGGAGTTAGATCGTGGAACGGCCGCGCGTCAAGACCGTATTCCCGCCCATTCCGCTCGGCAATGGCAAGATCAGAATCGGCGGCTTTGATCTTGGGCTCGCCGCCGAACTCGATGACGACGAACAGGGTCACACCTGGCATCTCCTCAAACTGCTGGACGGCAGCAACACCCACGCCGATCTCGCCCGCGAGATGCACCGCTACGACCCGAAAGTGAGCCCCGAGGACGTTACGTCGGCGGTAGCCGCACTGGCCACTGCCGGCTATCTGGAAGATGCGGCCGAGCTGCCACCCGCGACGTTCTCGGCCGAGGAAGTGGAACGGTACCGCCGCAACATCGAATTCTTCTCGCACTTTCCCTCGGACACGGCGACCGCATACGAAATGCAACATCGGCTCAAGAGCGCGAGAGTCACCGTGCTCGGGGTCGGCGGGCTGGGTACATACGCGGCGCTGGCGCTGACCGCGCTCGGCGTGGGCGAACTGCTTCTCGTCGACTACGACGTGGTGGAGCTGGCGAACCTCAACCGCCAGGTGCTCTACACCGAGGAGGACATCGGCCGGCCGAAGGTCGCCGCGGCCGCCGACCGCCTGGCACAGGTCAACCCGCACGTCCGCGTTACCGCCGTGCGGGAGCGGTTGTCCGGACCGGACCAGGCCCGCGCCATGATCGCAGGACGGAACCTGCTGGTCTGCGCCGCGGACCGGCCCCGGCGGCTGATCTACGAATGGCTGAACGCGGCCACCATCGCCGAACGGGTGCCATGGATCCGCGGCGGCAACGCCGGACTCACGGCCAGCGCGTTCCTACACGTGCCATTCGAGACGGCTTGCTATGCCTGCGTGGAACTCGCCGGAGCCGACGAGCTCCCGTGGCTCGAAACGATGAACAGGTACATCCAGGAACACCTCTCCGATTCCGCGGCCAACCCATGCACGGCACCCGTCGCCGGGCTGCTCGGCAGCGTCGTCGCCATGGAGGCAGCCAAGTACCTGACCGGCGCCACGCGCCCAGCCATGTTGAACCGGCGCATGGTTGTCGACCTGGCACGCCTGGAGCTCCGCTACATGGACGGCCGCCGGCGCGACGACTGCCCGGCCTGCGGACCCGTAGCCGCGGCCACGAAGGAGGCGGCAGCATGGGAATCGCCCTGACGGACCAGGCCCGCGTCGAACTTCATTCCTTGGCGATCGGCCCCGAGGACGACGGTGTCCAGGAGGTCGGGCGGCCCGAGACCGGAGTGTTCATCGCCTTGCCCGCCGAGGGCATCCGGCTGCTGTCCTGGCTGGACAGTGGGTTCACACTGGGCGAGGTCCGGCGAAGGTTCACCGCCATCTACGGTGTCGCGCCCGAGCTGGACGAATTCGTCACGGGACTGCTGGACTGCGGATTCGTGAAGGCCGTCGACGGCACCGCCACCAGCCCCGCGGCGGCCGAGTCGGCCGGTCGTGGCTGGCGCCTGCTCGCCTCCTTGCCACAACACCGGGTGGCCTGGATCCTTGCGCCGCCGATGCGCCTGCTCTACGCCGGGGTGTGGCTCGCCGTGCCGGTGCTCTTCGTCCTTCGCCCCGACCTGATCCCGCACGCCGCGAACGCGCTGCTCGACCTTCAGGCCAGCCTCAACCTGCTGCTACTGGTGCTCCTGGTGTGGGTCATGCTCTTCCTCCACGAGCTTGCCCACATGCTGGCCGCGCGGGCCCGCGGCTGCGTGGCCTCGCTTTCAATCAGTCGGCGTCTCTACTTCCTGGTCGCACAGACCGACATGAGCGGAATTCGCGCCGTCCCACGGCGGGAACGGTATGCACCGTATCTGGCCGGCATGACCTTCGACTTGGCGGTGCTGTTGGCCTGTACCGCGTTGCGGATGGCCGGAGTCGGCGGCGGAGTGCCGACCGTGATCGCCTACATCGTCGGAGCCCAGATCGCGTACCAGTTCGCCATCTTCCTGCGCACCGATCTCTACTTCGTCTTGACGAACTGGCTTCGGACCGGAAACCTCACCCAGGACGTGCAGGCCATCCTGAACGATCGATGGCGGCGATCGCGGGGAAAGGCCCGACTCGATCTGAGCGGCATTCCCGCTCGGGAACGGCGCATCGCCCGGCTTTACTTGCCGTTCTACGTGCTCGGCATCGCCGCGGCGATCGCCAACCTCGTGTTCTACGTGCTCCCGGTGCTAGCTGGCCTCGTCATGCGCGCGGTCAGCGGCTTGCTCGGGCATGACGGCGTCCTCTCGCGGTGGGACGGCATAGCGTTCCTCATCGTCAATGCCGTCCATTTTGGCCTACTCGGCATGGTGTTCTACCGCGAACGTCGGGTCAGCCAGGCCCGCAAGACCGAGTTCGCGGTGAACTAAGCCTCCGTCAGGCACCTTGTCGAACTTGGCTTACGCTATCGGATCGTATGCTCGCGCTGGTGAAGGCGTTCCTCAAAGCCGGTGTGCTCGCCGAGACCCGGGTGCACGAGGACAGCCTCACCGGCACGCCGCAAGGTGGCATCCTGTCCCCGCTGCTGGCCAATATCGCCCTGAGCGCGCTCGATGAGCACGTGCACAGGCCGTGGCTGGACGGCGGGTGCTCAGTACGCCACGCCGACGCACCCGGCGTCGCGCCAAGGGCCTGCCGAGCTGGCGGATAGTCCGCTACGCGGACGACTTCGTCATCCTCGTGCAGGCACCCGCGACGACGTCGAAAACCTGCGCGAAGAGATCGCCACGGTGCTCGATCCCCTTGGTCTGCGCCTGTCGCCGGCCAAGACCCGGATCGTGCACATGAGCGAGTCGTTCGACTTCCTTAGGTTCCGCATCCAGTGGCGCCGCAAGCGAGGTACGAACAAGTGGTACGTCTACACGTTCATCGCCGACCGGCCCATCCGGTCGCTGAAGGACAAGGTCCGTGCCCTCACCGGCAGGTTGTCGCAGCAACCACCCAGGGACGTGCTGACCCGGCTCAACCAGATCATGCGCGGATGGGCCAACTACTTCAAACACGCGGTCTGCAAGCACACCTTCGGAACGCTGCAGGTCGGCGCGATCCGGTTGGGGTGCTGGATCTGTACCGGACCCGTCCCGGGCCGTTGAGCCAGCATGAGCCGGCCGACGCGTTGGCGTTCGCCGAAACGGCGTCCATGTTGCTGCTCGACACAGCGGCCGGGACGCAGCCGGACACCGCGGAGCTGACCTGGCAACGCGACGACCCGACCGCGCACCAGGCCCAGGCGCACCAGGCTACCGGCATGATCCTGGTCCAGCTCGGTATCAGCGCGGAGGCCGCCTTCGTTCGGCTCCGCACGTCGACGTGGATCAGACGTTCATCCTGCTCCGCAGCACCGCCCGCACCAACAACCGCCGGCTATCCGAACTCGCCCGCGCCGTCGTCGATGGCTCCGAAACGATCTGACACGAACCGTCCCCTTGGAACAGGGCGGCCGTTTCGTGCCGCCCTGTGACAGGTAACCACGGAGCCGTCGGTTGGCGGCGGTCAGCTCAGTCCTTCGCCTACCTCCAGGCGACGGATGGACTCTCCGCCCTTATGGCTGTTCGACCGCCCGTGCCTGTTTCCGATCAGGGCCGCGAGCTTGTGTACGGCACCGCTGCACGCCTCGCCCACGGAGGCGGCGTGGTGCGTGACGGCGACCGGTTGCTTTCCCGCGGACCGCGCCTCGATCATGCATCGCTTGTCCGAGCCGCCGGACCCTCCGGCGTTCTCGTCGCCGAGGTGGACCTCTACGCGGGTGATTTGATGACTGAAACGCGACAGCGCGGACTCGAGTTCGGCCTGGAGGCGCTGGACCATTCCATCGCTGACGGTCACGTTCTTGTCCGTGTGGACCTGGATCTGCACGCGCGGTCTCCTTCTGTGTCGCCCGTCCCACCGGGGCCGGCGAGGAAGTCGTGCCCGGGCCGGTACGCCGAACCGGCCGCACGAGCGTTCTCGTCGGGCCGGCGGCACCGGCGGTGATGTCAGCGGGGTCGGTTGAAGCGGGAAAGGAGGGTACGCAGCTTGCTCTGGTTCCCAGGGTGGGCCGTGCCCGGTCGGCCCTGGTTGCCACGGCGGTTCATGCCTTGCCGGCCCCGGTCGATCAGTTGACGGCCGTGCGGACTGCGGACGAAGGCCATGACACGGTTCAGCAAAGACGAAGACGCCATCGATTTACCTCTCCACTGGGGTGCGTTCCGCATGCGGAAATACACCGGTGCGATCAACGCTCATGTCAGACTGGACACGAACCTCGACGGCCGGTCCCTGACGACGCCGCCCCCTGGCGTCCGATCGATATGGCGGCGACGCTGTCCAGCCGGAGGTGGATTAGAGGCGTCATTTGTCGTATACCCGTTGAGCGGGTGTATATGCGTTCGCGGCGGGCCGATGTGGGTCGGGTTGCTTCACCGAACGGGCTTCGGAGTGTACGGCCGGGGTGCAGGATGAGTCATGCGACCGGGAAGGGGTGCACCCCGAGCACGAACGCGATCCAGACCGGGGTCAACTCGCGGTGACGCCGTACCGCGAGCGTCATGACTCCGAGCGCGGCAGCTCCGAACTCGGACAGAGACGGACGCTGATTGACACCTTGTGCGGTGCCCCAGCGGCATTTGGGGGACCCGCGCCGACCACCTGGTCCGGTGCGTCGAGCAGCGCTACTCGGTCGCCGTCGTGGTAGCGACCTGGTCCTGTTCGCGACGCCGCTCGCCTTCGGCGAGGAATTCACGGAGGCGTTGCTACGCGCGATGACGTTCATGATCGTGGCGTCGCCGTGCGCGGTGGTGCTGGCGACGATGCCGCCGCTGCTGGCCGCGATCGCGACCGCCGGCCGTAACGGCGTGCTGGTCAAGTCGGCCGTGGTGATGGAGCGGCTGGGCCAGACCAGCCTGGTGGCCTTCGACAAGACCGGCACCCTCACCGAAGGCACGCCGCGACTGGCCGCGGTCCGGCCGCTGCCCGGCGGACCGGTGACCGATCCTGACCGGCTGCTGACGTTGGCCGCGGCCGCCGAGCAGGCCAGCGAACACCCCCTCGCCGGCGCCGTGGTGGCCGCCGCCCGCGCCGCCGGCCTGGACATCCCCACCGCGAGCGCATTCACCTCTGCGCCCGGACGGGGCGTGCGGGCCGACGTCGACGGGCTGCCGATCACGGTCGGCCGCGCGAGCGCCGCCGACCAGCCGGTGCGGCGGATGGTGGCCGACCTCGAGAACACCGGGCACACCACCGTCGTGGTAACCGTCGACGGCGTCCCGGCCGGCGTGCTGGGGCTGACCGACCGGGTACGCCCCGCGGCCGCCGAGGCCACCGCCCGGCTCACCGTCCTAACTGGACAAGCACCGGCGCTGCTGTCCGGGGACAATCCCCGCGCCACGGCGCGGGTGGCCGCCGAGGTGGGCATCGGCGATGTCCGCGCCGGCCTGCTGCCGCAGGACAAGGTGGCCGCCGTACACGACCTCCAGGCCGGCGGCGAGCGCCTGCTGGTGGTCGGTGACAGGGTCAACGACGCCCCGGCCGTGGCCGCCGCGCACGCCGAGATCGCGATGGGCCGGGTCGGGTCGGATCTGGCGTTGCAGACCGCCGACGCGGTCATCACCCGCGACGACCTGAGCACCGTCCCCGCGCTGATCGCGCTGTCCCGCCGGGCCCGGCGCTACGTGATCGCGAACCTGGCCATCCCGGCCACGTTCATCACCGTGCTCGCCACCTGGGACATCGTCGGCCACCTGCCCCTTGGGTGTGGCCGGCCACGAGGGCTCCACCATCATCGTGGCCCTGAACGGGCTGCGGCTGCTACGCGCCTCCGCATGGAGCACGCGACCGTGACGGGTCAGGTGCGGGGTAGGGCCACCACCACGTCGAGCTCGCGGGCGGTGGCGGCGTACCCGGCGGCGGTCAGCTCGTCGAGCAGGTCCTGCGGGGACAGCACGTGCCACGGGTACTCCGCCACGAACTCGCTGTCGACGGCGCCGTCCTCGTCGAGGATCCGGTACCGCATGGTCCAGGTGACCATGTCGTCGCCGGCGGGACGGGCGCCGCCGCTGCCCTGGTAGGTGCGTCGACCGATCGGCACCGACGTGAACGGGCTCTCCGGGATGACCGTCGGCTCCGTGGGCGGTTGCAAGTTGACGATCAGCGGCGCGGCCGGCTCCAGCCGCGGTCGCAGGTCCGCCCAGAAGCGGCGGCGCTGCGCGGGGGTCAGGTGCCCGATCATGTTGATCGCGAGCACGCCGCCGAGGCGTGGCGGCAGCCGCATCCCGTCGACGTCGATGGCTTGGACGGTGACGCGCCGCCGCAACCCGTCGTTGGCGGCGAGACGGGACAGCAGTACGGCCCGCAGGATCGGTGACGGTTCGACGGCGATGACCTCGGCGTCGGGAACGGTGTCCGCGACCAGCAGGGTGCCCAGTCCGGTCCCGGCGCCAATGTCGACGATCGGTCCCTGCCCCGGCGCCGCCTGGCGCAGCGCGTCGCTGATCGGGGCGCCCAGGGCTCGCCAGGCGTCCTGGCTGAGCACGTCGATGAACTCTCCGGACTCCGCGTACGGATCGGCGGGCATCGGTTCACTTCCCTCGGTCAACGGGCTGGGGCGAGCTGGGCAGTGTCGATTGCACGGAGCGTGCCGAGCTGGGTGGCGATCAGCAGCCGCTGCGGGTCGAGCCAGGCCAGGGCGGTGCCGGCGGCGTCCAGGTCGAGGCGTGCGGCCGGGCGCGACGGCTTGCCGGCGGTGCCGGTGGCGGGTCGCCACAGCGCGGCGGCGGCGTCCCGGCCGGCGGTGGCCAGCACGGCGGCGGTCCCGGGCCGCCACGCCATCGCGGTCACGGAGGCGTCGTGGCCGCGCAGCATGCGTGGGGAGGTGCCGGCGGGGCCTTTACCAGCGAAGTCCCACACGGTGAGGTCCGGGGCGCCGTTGTTGGCCAGCCAGCGGCCGGTGGTATCGAACAGCAGCCGGGTGACCTTGTCGGGGAAGCCGGCCATCTCCAGTTCGTTGCCGTCCCGGGTGCGCCAGATGTGCACGCTGCGGTCCTGGTTACCGGTGCAGATCCACCGCTGGTTGCCGGTGGCCGCGATGGCCAGGTGCGAGCCGGGGTACGGGTAGTGGCCGACCGGGTCGGTGCGGTGCCGGGCGTACCGGTAGACGCCGTTGTAGGCGGACACCGCGATCTCCCGGCCCTGCCGCAGCCAGGTCAGGTCGGTGACCGTGCTCGGCGCCGGACCGGTCTGCCACAACACGGCACCGTCAGCGGCGTGCACCACCACGTGGCGGCCGCAGGCGATGGCAACCCGGTCGTCGCCGGCCCAGCGGGCGCGGGCAGACCAGCCGTCCGCTCGTGGTGTGTCGAGGCGGCGGTCGGCGGTGTGCCACAGCTGATATCCGGCCGTTCCGGTCAGCGCCAGGTGGGCGCCGTCCGGGGAGAAAGCGGCGTCGAGCAGTCCGCCGTCGACCGCCAAAGAAGCGGATGTTTCGCCGGTGTCGGCGTCGTAGATGGTGCAGGTGCCTTCGGCGCCGGCCACCGCGACCAGCCCGCCCGCGGTGGCGAGCGCGACCGGTACATCGTCCACAGTGGTCTGCCAGAGGAGAGCTTCGGCGGTGGTGGTGCTCACGCGGCGGCTCCGGTCAGGCAGGCGGTGAACCCGGCCTCAAGCTCGCCGCGGTCGAGGTTGCGGCCGATGAAGGCCAGGCGGTTGGTGCGCGGCTCGCCGTCCCGCCAGGGGCGGCCGTCGTCGCCGTCGAAGAGCATGTGTACGCCCTGGAACACGTACTGCTGGTCTTGTCCGGCGAGGGCGAGGATGCCCTTGGAGCGGAAGATGTCCACGCCCTTGGTGGCCAGCAGCTCGCCGAGCCAGTCGTTGAGCTTGTCGACGTCGACCTCGCCCGGCGTTTGGATGCCGACCGAGGTGACGGTGGCGTCGTGCTGATGATCGGTGTCGGTGAGGAACCGCGGGTCGGTTTCCAGGACGCGGGACAGGTCGAACGCGCCCACGTCCAGGATCCGGTTCAGGTCGAGTTTGCCGTGCTGGGCGGGGATGATCTCGGCCAGGGCGTTGACCTGCCGCAGCCGCGTGCGGATGTCACACAGCTCGGCGTCGGCGACGAGGTCGGTCTTGTTCAGGATGATGCGGTCGGCGAAGGCGACCTGTTCGATGGCTTCGTTCTCCACCCCTTCGGGTTTGACCTCGTCCAGGTGGGTGAGGATGTGCTTGGCGTCGACGAGCGTGATGATGGCGTCCAGGCGCAGCTGGTCGCGGATCTCGTCGTCGACGAAGAAGGTCTGCGCGACAGGTGCTGGGTCGGCAAGGCCCGTGGTCTCGACCAGGATCCGGTCGAAGCGGTCCCGGCGGCGCATCAGCGCGCCGAGGATGCGGATCAGGTCGCCGCGCACGGTGCAGCAGATGCAGCCGTTGTTCATCTCGAAGATCTCTTCTTCGGCGTCCAGGACGAGGGCGTCGTCGATGCCGATCTCGCCGAACTCGTTCTCGATGACGGCGATGCGCATGCCGTGCTGCTCGGTGAGGATCCGGTTGAGCAGGGTTGTCTTGCCCGAGCCGAGGAAGCCGGTGAGCACGGTCACGGGTACCCGGGTGTCGGTCACAGCTGGCCTCCAGGGGTGATGGTGTCGCGGACGTCTTGGCCGGTTACATCGGACAGTGGCTTGTGGATGGTCCACCGCCGAGGCGCCTCGCGGCCGCCAGCACGGCGACCACCGTCTCCACCGGTGGACAGTCTGGTTCGGCACATCTCAGTTGCTGTACGACGACCGTGTGCCGGTCATCGAGGCCGAGGACCTGACGCACCACCGCTTTGAGGGCGCCGCTGTCGGCGGCCGGCATACGTGTCGTCCGCACCGGGCCGGGGCGGCGGTCGCTCATGGCTGCGCCTGCGTTGTGAAGCAGCCGGCGAACGGGTCGCTCCAATGCCGCCACACTTCCTCGCCGGTGGCCAGTTCGCCGTCGGACAGCAGGCATGCGGACAGCAGCCGGTGCAGGCCGACAGCATCGAGGTCCAGGCCGATGAAGACCAGGTGACTGTGCCGGTCACCGTAGTACGGATCCCATTCCATCGCGGCGGCCAGCCTGCGCATGTCGCTTTCCTCGTCCCAGCCGGCGTCCGGGAGCGCGGCTAGCCACGATCCGAGCGAGCCCATGGAAAGGCCAGCGCCGGCCGACTCCCAGGCCACGACGGTGTCCGGCTGGCTGGCCAGCCACAGGTGGCCGCGGGAGCGCAGGACGCCGTCGGTGATCCCTTCGAGGGCCTTGTGCAGCCGTCCGGGGTGGAACGGCCGGCGGGCGCGGAAGACGGCGGACACCACACCGCAGTCCGGGATCGGCTCGTGAACCCCGACCGTATGCCCCTCGATGCCGCGCGCCAGGACGGCGGGGGTGTCCGGGCGGTGCCGGCCGGTGTGCCGCAACCGGGCGGCCAGCGCGGTGCCGTCGATGACCGGCTCGCCGAGCGTGAAGTGGGCGGCCCACGGCGCCATCCGGTGCAGCAGTATGGAAAGGCGGGTGGTGTCGAAGCTGCCCTCTGTGGACTGTCCCCAGAGGACGATCGTGTCGGCGTACTCGATCTGCCGGGAGATCACGTCGGCGACCGTGCGATGGTCGTCGTCGGCGGCGTGCAGGCCGTGGCGGGCCAGTTCGTCGGTGCTGGAAAGGCCGCCGAGCAGGCGGGCCGCGTCGACGACCGTGACGTACGAGTCGAAACGCACCGCCTCGGTAACCGGGGCACCGTCGACCAGGCAGTACTCGCACGCGGCGGCCAGCGTCTGCGGCTCCACGGCCTCGGGGAGGATCAGGACGAGGTCGTGGCACGGATGCTGTCGTGCCAGCCGTACCAGGGTGGGCAGCACGTCTTCGCGCAGGGTGCAGGCGGCACAGCCGTGGACGAGGCTGACCCGCTCGTCCTCCAGTACGCCGGAGCCGGTGCGTACGATCCGGTGCACGACGCCGTCCCGTACGCCGGCCAGGTCGTGCCGGACCAGCAGCAGCGACGGGTCGACGGCCAGCAGCGCGCGGGCGGTCGCGAACGTGGCGGCGGGCCAGAACCCGGACAGCACGGTGACGGCGGGTCGGGTGTCGGTCCGCACGTCGACTGCGCCGGGTTGCGCATGCGGCGGGAGCATCACGTCAGCCCTCCTGTTGGGGGTGTCGGGTTGAGCTGCCATTGGCTGGCCTTGGTGCGTTCGTGCCACATGCGGGTGTAGAGACCGCCCGCAGCGAGCAGTTCGTCGTGGGTTCCGGTCTCGGCAACCTTGCCGGACTCGAGGACGATGATCTGGTCGGCGTCGCGAATGGTGTTGAGCCGGTGGGCCACGACCAACACGGTGCGGTGCTGGACGAGCCGGGCCAAGGCCTGCTGTACGGCGTGTTCGTTGATCGGGTCGAGCGCGGCCGTGGCTTCGTCGAGCAACAGGATGGGTGCGCCCTTGGCGACGGCGCGGGCGATGGAGACACGTTGCCGCTCGCCGCCGGACAGGGTCTGGCCGCCTTCCCCGATGGGTGTGCCGTAGCCGTGGGGTAGGTCGGTGATGAAGTCGTGGGCCTGGGAGGTGCGGGCGGCGGCCTCGACGGCGGCCGGCGTGAGGTCGGTGTTGCCGAGGGCGATGTTGTCTCGGACGGTCCCCTGGAACAGGTACACGTCCTGGGGTACCAGGGTGATGGTGTCGAAGAGTTGGTCGGCGGAGAGGTGGCGCAGGTCGGTGCCGCCGACGGTGATGGCGCCGCTGTCCGGGTCCCAGAAGCGGGCGACGAGGTTGAGCAGGGTGGTCTTGCCGGCTCCGCTGGGGCCGACGATCGCGGTGACCGTGCGCGGGGGGACGGCGAAGCTGACGTCGTGCAGCACGGGCTGGTCGGGTTGGTAGCCAAAGGTGACCCCATCCAGCTGGACGCTGGGCTCACTGGGCTTGGCCACCGGGGCGTCGGGGTACGTCTGGGCGGGCAGGGCCAGGAGCCGGCAGATCCGTTCCAGCGCGGCGTCGGCGAGGCGGACCTGTTCGACGCTGGAGGCGAGTTCGAGCAGCGGGTTGTAGACGCGCAGGATGAGGACCAGGAAGGCGATGAGGGCGGCGGCGTCGAGGCCGCCACCGAAGAGGCGGTACGCACCCGCGGCGACGACCAGGGGAACGCCGAGTTGCACGGTGCCCATGGTCAGCAGCGCTATCGGAGTGAGCCGGACGGCGAGGCGGTCGTTGACGGCCCGGAGGTCGGCCACGGCGTCGCGGTACCAGCCGAGGCGTTCGCCGGTGCGGTCGAACGCCCGGATCACCGCGATTCCCTGCACGTATTCGA
Source organism: Phytohabitans sp. LZ39 (assembly GCF_059359075.1). NCBI lineage: Bacteria > Bacillati > Actinomycetota > Actinomycetes > Micromonosporales > Micromonosporaceae > Phytohabitans > Phytohabitans sp. LZ39. The sequence goes on from NZ_JCADBM010000032.1 coordinate 16,317, forward strand.
CGATCCGGCCGGCGCTGGCGGCCATTCGGTCGCCGCGGTCCAGGGCGTTGGCCCGGAAGTAGCGGTTGGCCCACCAGAACAGCGGCGCGGCGACCAGGACGCTGGCCGTGGTCGCGGCGGCCATCGCCGGATCGAGCACAAGGAGGCCGGCGAAGACGAAGACCGGCAGCGCGGCGGCGCCCAGTAGCTGCTGCATGCCGACGCTGGCGAAGGTGGACACGGCCTCGTAGTCCGTGGTGAGCACGGAGCTGACGTCGCCGGTGCCGCGCTGCCGCAGCGTGCCGAGCGGCACGCGGTGCACGTGTTCCAGGGCGCGTAGCCGGGCGTCGCCGATCGCCTCGTACGTGGAGATCCAGGCGAACCGGTTGGCCGCGATCGCCAGGCCGTACTGGACGACGGCGGCCGCCACCATGACGACGATCGCGGTGGTGACCACCGGCGCGGTGAGCGTCTGAGTGCGGACACGCTCGATGGTCCAGACCAGCGCGACCACGGGCGCCGCACCGACCAGCGCCTGCGCGAACCGCAGCGCGACGCCCACGGCGAGGCGGCGGCGGTACGGTCCGAACAGCTGCCACACCGCCCTGATCGGACCCCGGTACGTCGTGGTGGTCATCATGCCTCCTGAGCGTGCACGGCGGCCGACACCGAAATCTGTTGCGCGCCTTCGAAGGCGGCCCACATCCGGGCGTACAGGCCATCGCGGGCGAGCAGTTCGTCGTGGCGGCCGCGCTCGACGATCCGGCCGCCGTCCATGACCAGCAGCTGGTCGGCTCCGGCCACGGTGGACAGCCGGTGGGCGACCATGATGACGGTGCGGCCGGCGGTGAGTGCGGTGATCGCCTCTTGCAGGGCGAGCTCGTTCTCCGGGTCGACGAACGCGGTGGCCTCGTCGAGCACGATGATCGGCGCGCCCTTGAGCAGCGCCCGGGCTATCGCCAGCCGCTGCCGCTCCCCGCCGGACAGGCGGCCGCCGCGCTCCCCGAGCCGAGTGGCGTACCCGTCGGGGAGCGCCATGACGGTGTCGTGGATGTGGGCGGCGCGGGCTGCGGCGACCAGCTCGGCGTCACTGGCGTCGGGCTTGGCCAGGCGCAGGTTGGCCGCCACCGTATCGTCGAACAGGAACGTCTCCTGGAACACGAACGTGACCTGCTCCATCAGCTGGGCGAACGGCATGTCCCGCACATCCGTCCCGCCGACCCGCACGGTGCCGGCGTCAGGGTCGTAGAAGCGGCAGATCAGCCGCGCGACCGTGGTCTTGCCAGCCCCGGACGGCCCGACCAGCGCGGTGACGGTCCCGGGTCCGGCGCGGAAGCTCACCTCGTGCAGGGCATCGGCGGCCGACTGGTCACCGGGATAGCGGAAGCTCACCCGGTCGAACTCCATGGCCGGTTCGCCGATCTGGGCGAGGTCGGTGGTTTCCGGTAGCTCACCGGCGTCCCGCAGCGCGGTAACCAGCCCGGCGGCCAGCGACAGGTGCCCGAGCTGCACGCTCAGCTCGGTCAGCTGGAGCACGGGTACCCCGTAGCCGATCCCGAAGATGGCGAAGAACAGCAGGTCCGCGGCGGTCAGGTGGCCGGTGTGGTAGAGGATCAGGGCGACCGGAGCGATCGTGACGACGGTGCCGGCGGCGAGCACCTGAAAGCCGGTGTAGAGCGGCAGGAACTGCCGCCCCCACCGGGCCTGGAAGCGGGCGGCGTCGGTGACCGCGTCACGGGTCTCGCCGTACAACTGGCCGGGCCGGTGGAAGGTGCGCACCACCGGCAGGCCGCGGATCAGCTCGACCAGCGAGCCGTTCATCCGCCCCATCGCCACCATGTACTCGCCGAGCTGGTCCTTCCCGCTGCGCCGGATCGACGCGTTCATCAGCCACAGTCCGGCGACCACGGTGGCGAGGGCGACGAGCGCCAGCCGCCAGTCGACCACTGCCATCCACGCGGTCAGCGCGAGGATGGACACCGCGGCGGCGACCAGGTCCGGCAGCGCGTGGGCCAGGAACAGCTCCAGCCGTTCCACGTCGTTGGAGATGGTCCGCTGAAGGGCGCCGGACTGGCGGCTGGTAACGAAGCCGAGCGGTACCCGGGTCAGCCGCACCCCGACGCGTAGCCGCAGCCGGTACAGGGTGGCGAACGCGGCCCGGTGCGAGATCCAGATCGACGTGCCCAACAGCACGTACTGGGCGACCACGAATACCAGCGCCAGCAGCGCCAGCCGGTAGAAGTCGGTACGGGTGGCGGAGCCGTCGACCAAGTGGCGCAGGGCCTGGTGGATGACGTACAGCGGACCCAGCCGGCACAGCGCTCCGGCAGCGGCGAGGACGGCGGACAGCGCGTACCGCGGCCAGTCCGGGCGGGCGAACGGCAGCAGCGACCGCACCCCACCGGACAGCGTCAGCGGTGTGTCGTTGCTGTTCTGGTCGGTCATGACGACGCCTCCAAGGAAAGAGCCGTGGCGAGGGTGGCGTGCAGCGACGGTGCGGCATTTACCAGCGCTCGGCCGGCCACAGACCGTGGCCGGCTCAGGACCGCTTCGGTCGTGTCGTACTCGCCCAGGTGTCCGTCTTCCAGGACGGCGACGGTGTCCGCCATCCGGCGGACCAGGCCGAGGTCGTGGGTGATGAACACCACGGCGACGCCCTCGTCGCGGCGCAGCTCGTCGAGCAGGCCGACGATGGAGTCTGCCACGGTGGGGTCGAGCGCCGAGGTGATCTCGTCGCACACGAGCACACGCGGCCGGGCGGCGAGGGCCCGGGCGATGGCGGCCCGCTGCCGTTCGCCACCGGACAGTTGCCCAGGCCGGCGGCCGGCGAGGTCGGCGCCGAGCCCCACCCGGTGCAGCAACTCGACCGCCCGCGCGGCGGCCTGCCGCCGGGACATGCCGTGCAGCAGCCGCAGCGGGCGGGCCACCGCAGCGCCGACGCGCCGGTGCGGGTTCAGCGAACCGTACGGGTCTTGCGGGATGAGCTGCAGCCAACCGCGCTGCTCGGGGCTGCGCCGCTCGGCGGCCGGCGCCAGGACATGGCCCGCGACCCGGACCTGACCGGCGGTGGGCTGATGCAAGCCGGCCAGGCAGCGCGCAAGGGTGGACTTGCCAGAGCCGCTGGCTCCCACGAGGGCGAGCGCTTCACCGGGCCGTACCTCGAAGCCAACGTCGTGGACGACGTCGCCGTGACCGTATCCGGCGCTCAGGCCGTGCACGCACAGCACCGCGGGATCCGCGGCCGGCGCGCTGCGGGGCCAGTCGGCGCGCGGATCCGGGTACGCGTCGACGAGGCGCCGGGTGTACGGATGGGCGGGAGTCCGCAGGGTCGGCCGGCAGTCGCCGGTCTCCACCTGCACCCCGTCCCGCAGGACGACCACGCGGTCGGCCAGCCGGGCGACCAGGTCGAGGTCGTGGCTGATCACCAGCAGGGCAAAGCGCTGCTGCCGTTGCAGCCGGTCGAGCTCCGTGACGACCAGCGCGCGGGTGCCGGGATCCAGCCGGCTGGTCGGTTCGTCGAGCACCACCAGCCGCGGCTCACGTGTAAGCGCACGGGCCAGCGCGAGACGCTGCTGCTGCCCGCCGGACAGCTCGCTGGGCAGCCGGCGCAGGAACCCGGCGTCGGTCGGCAGGCCGACACGGTCCAGGCGGCAGCCGATCGCGGCCGGATCGCGTTCAGCGGGTTCGAGCAGTTCGCCGATCTGGTTCGCGACGCGCATTGTCGGGGTGAGCGTGGCCGCCGGGTCCTGCCCCAGCCAGGCCGTGTGCTGGCGGCGCAGCCGTCGCCGCGCCCGCTCGGGCAGCGTGAAGACGTCCTGCCCGCACAGCCGTACCCGGCCGGCGGCCAGGCGCAGGCCGGGGCGGATGATCCCCAGGGCCGCCAGCGCGAGGGTGGTCTTGCCGGCGCCGGACTCGCCGACGACCCCGACCCGTTCCCCCGCCTGCAAACGCAGAGCGATGCCGTCGACGACGGGCCGCCCCACTGGACCGGTGACGCGCAGGTCGGTGATGTCCAGCGGCGCGGTCATCGCGCACCCCGCAGTCGGCCGGCGAGGCGATCCGCGAGCAGGTTCACCGAGACCGTGAACGCCACCACACACAACCCCGGGGCCAGCAGCGCCGCCGGATTGAGGCCGCCGGCGTCAGCGTTGCGCGCCACCATCGTCGCCCAGTTCTGCCCGCCGATCGGCGCGAACCCGAGGAAGCTCAGCGTGGCCACCAGGTATATCGAGCCGACCAGGCGCAGGCCGGCGTCGGTCAGGATCGGACCGGCCAGGGCCGGCGCCAGCTCGCGGGCCAGGATCGCGGTCCGCCGCTCGCCCATGGCGACGGCGTGCTCCACGTAGCCGCTGCCCGCCACTCGGGCGGCCGCGCCGCGCAGGTAGCGGACGCTGGTGGGCACGCCGAGCAGCGCGACCACCGCCACGACCAGACCGGCGGGCGCCCGCGAACCGACGACGATCACCAGTACGAGCAGCGGCGGCAGGACCAGCAGCAGCTCGGTGGCCCGCAGCAGCAGCCGGCTGCCGCGCCCGGACCGCCAGCCGGCCAGCAGCCCCAACGGGACCGCGACCAGGCTGCCCAGCGCCACCGCGAGGACCGGCACGACTACCACACCGCGAGCACCGGCCAGCAGGCCGGAGAGCACATCGCGGCCGAGGTGGTCGGTGCCCAGCGGCAGGCCCGGCCGGGCAGGCTCGTACGGGATGCCCACGATGGCGTCGCCCCGGTGCGGCGCCAGGTGCGGGCCAGCCAACGCGAGCGCCGCGGCGAGCGCGGCCGGCGCGGCGACGAGCACCAGCGCGACCGTCCGCAACCGTCCGGCTCTCATCTCCCGCCCCCCACGGCCAGGGCCGCCTGGCGCCCGGACCGACCGTGGAACAGTTCGGCGGCCAGGAACCCGGTGATCGCGACGGCGGCCAGGACCAGGCCGGCCGCTTCGACCTGGACCGCGTCCCGGGCCCGGACCGCGCTGGCCAACAGCGCACCCAACCCGGGGTACGCGAACACCGTTTCCACCACCAGTGCTCCCCCGACCAGGTACGGCACCAGCAGCGCCAGCACCTGCGCGATCGCTCCGGCCGCCGGCGGCAGCACGTGCCGGCGCAGCACCAGGTGCTCCGGCAGCCCGACGATCCGGGCCGCCTCGACGTGCGGACCGGTAGCGACCTCGGCGACGACCCCGCGGACCATCCGGGCGGTGTACGCACCCCCGTACAACGCCAGCGACGCGACCGGCAGCACCAGGACCGCCGGCTGCGACACCGGCCCCGTCCCGGGCGCGAGCAGCGACACCGGCGGCAGCCAGCCCAGGCCGAACGCGAAGACCGCGACCAACACAGCGGCGAGCGCGAACTCCGGCACCGCGGTCAGCGTCAGCGTCACCGCAGAGACCACCCGGTCCCGCCCGCTGCCCGGCCTCGCGCCGGCCAACAGACCCGCGCCGACACCCACCACCGCGATCACCACGAACGCGACCACCGCCAGCACCACACTGTTACCGGCCCGGTCGGCGACCACCGGACCGACCGGGGTCCGGGTGACCGCGCTGGTACCGAAATCGCCGCGCAGCGCGCCGCCCAGCCAGCGCAGGTACTGCTCGGCCACGGGCGCGTCCAGCCCAAGCTGGGCCCGCAGCTCGGCACCTCGCTCCGGGGTGTAGTTGCTGCCCAACGCCTGCGTGACCGGGTCACCGGGCAGCACCTGCACCGCCACGAACAACACCACGCTGACCGCCAGCAGCAACGCCAACGCGGCCGCCACCAGCCGCAGCACCCGACCCAGCATGGAAACGCCCATCACGCCGGCAGGTAGGCCGAGGCCAGCAGCGGCACCGACTGGCTCAGCCGCACACCATCCACACCGGGACGGACCGCATCGAGCTGCTCGGCGTACCCCCAGACGATGTCGCCACCGGAATCCCACAGGTAGCGCTGCAGCTCGTCGAACCGCTGCCGGCGGGCCGTGTCGTCGACGGTCGCGCGGGCCGCGGCGAGCCGGTGGTCGAAGTCGCCGCCGCGCACACCGGTGATGTTGAACGCCGCATTCGATCCAGTGAACGTGCTGATCATCGTCGCCGCGGGCCGGTTGATGAAGTAGAACGCCTGGAACGGCGTACTCAGCACGCCCCGGTAGTCGTCGAAGTAGGTGTCCGCTGGTGCCTGCTCCACGGTGATGGCAAGACCTGCCTCGCGGGCCTGTTCGGCCAGCAGCCGGGCCGCGTCGACGGTGCCGGCCACCAGGTCGGCCGCCCTGATCGTCAACCGGGTCACGCCCGCCTTGGCCAGCAACGATCTGGCCTGCTCCACGTCCCGGGTGCGTTGCGGCAGCTCGGTGTTGTAGCCGGGCAGGCCGAGCCCGTACACGTCGTTGCCGACCTGCCCCTGCCCAAGCAGCACGTTGTCCACCAACTGCTGCCGATCCACCAGCAGCCGCAACGCGCGGCGCACCTCCGCGTCGCGGAATGGGTCGGTCTGCACGTTCATCTCGAAGCTGCGCCCGAGCGAGTTGCCCGGCCCACCCCGACGGATCCGCACATCCCGCGAGTTCGCCACCGAACGCGCGCTGGCCGGGGTGACATCGACCGCGTAGTCGGCCTGCCCGCCGCGCACCGCGTTCAACCGCGCGGCCGGATCCGTGACCACCGCGATGGTGGCCTCGTCCAGCAGCGGCGCACCACCCCAGTACTCGCCGTTGCGGGCCAGCGTCACGCCCCCGCCCGCGGCCGCCGACACCAACCGGAACGGGCCGCTGCCCACACCCTTAGCCCAGTCCCGGTCAGTAGTGCCGTCCGGGAAGACCAGCGACATCTGCGCCAGCACCGACTCGACCAGGTCACCCCGCGCCCGCCTCAGCGGGACCTCGACGGTCCGGGCGTCGCGGACCTTCAGCTTCGCCAGATCCACATCGGCGTACAGCGAACCGAAGGTGGGGCTGCGCTTGGGATCGCCGAACATCCGCAACGAGTACGCGACGTCCGTCGCGGTCACCGCCCGGCCGTCGTGGAACCGCACCCCGTCCCGGATCCGGATCGTCCACCCGGTGGCGTCCGCGTTCGGCTCCACCGACTCCGCCAGCGACAACACCACACGGTCGCCCTCCAGGCGCACCAACTGGTCATATACCTGGAACATCGCGATGAAGCTGGCGCCGTCGGTCGCCGTCAACGGATTCAGGCCACCGGTCGGGCTACCCAACGCGACCAGCCGCAACCGGCCACCCCGCCGCGGCGACGACGACACCGCCGCCCCGGCCCCAGAGTCAGCGCCGCACCCGGCCACACCGGCCAGCCCCGCCGCCAGCGCGCCGGTCAACACCGCACGGCGCCGCACCCCGGCGCCCCTCGGCTCACCAGTCACCAGACCACCCCACACACCGACCCGTCTCCGACCCGCTCATGCTATCGCAAATGATTTTCATTGCGAGCAGCGCGGCGCGGGTGATCGGGATCTCACCGCGAGATGTGACTGCGTCTCCGGCGCGCGATGACCGAGGTCGTTATCCGATCGACGCTTGACAGGCTCTGTTGGCCTATTCCCCTTGGTGTAGTCGGCGAACTACGGTCCGATGTCGGGTGCGGTGCCCATGAGGGCGCCGTCGGGGAAACCTGGGGTGAGAGGGGCATCAGGCGTGCTCGTTCACAGTGGACGAATCAGATCTGGTGGGTTCAAAGGCGTTGCCGTCGCTATCGCGGCGCTGGTTGTGGTGGCGACCGTGCAGGGTCCGGCAGTGGCCGCCGATGCTGAGCGGCCGATCAAACATCCGAAGCCGGCGGCCGGGACGCATGCCGGGTCGGCTGGTCTGAAGACTTTCGCCATGCAGGAGGCGGTGGCGCGGCTGGCGCCGTACGGGTCGGTGGCGCCGGGTGAGTACGGTGAGGCGCTGGGTCAGATGAAGGGGTTGCCGGGCACGTTCGCGCCCTGGCGTGAGGTGACCGGTCAGGCATACGACGCCGACGATCCGAACTACCGCGATCCTGTCTTTTCGAACTCCGGCGCTGGCTGGGGCAACGTCGCCGGCCGGATCACCGGACTGGCGGTGGGCGGCGGCTACGTGTTCGCCGGCGGCGCCAACGGCGGTGTGTTCCGCAAGAAGCTCGGACCCGGCGGCCGGTGGACACCGATCTCGGACCGCATCCTCGCACTGTCCACCGGCGACTTGGTCTACGACGCGGCCGCGGACACCCTGTGGTACGCCACCGGCGAGGCCAACACCGGCGCCACCTCGTACACCGGCGCGGGTGTCTACCGGCTCCGGCACGCATCGCGGTCCAGCTTCAGCCAGGCCGATCGGGTCGGCGGCACCGAGTTGGAGTCGCGCAGCATCAACCAGCTGAAGTTCGACGGCGCCGGACGGGTGTACGCGGCGACCACCCGCGGGCTGTGGCGGCACTCGACGAACCCGGCCAAGCATGGCCAGGCGTGGGAGTTGGTGCTGATGCCGAACCCGGCCGACGACGCCGACATCAGCAAGCCGTACAACAACATCGTCAACGACGTCGTCATCCAGCCCGGCACGGGCGGCCGGGTCATCTTGGCCAACGCGGCGTGGCGCTCGGGCGCGGCGTACAACGGCTTCTACCTGTCCACCACCGGCGGCGGACCGGGCAGCTTCGCCAAGACGGCGCTGACCGGCGACGTAGACAACGCCGACGTCGGCAACGCCGAGTTCTCCGTCTCGCCGGACGGGTCGCGGTACGCCATGGTGCTGGAGGCACCGTCGATCGTCGCCCTGCAGGGCGTGTTCACCTCGAGCAGCCTGCTCGGCCCGTGGACGCTGGTCGCCGACTCGGCCAAGCTCGAAGACTCCGGCTCGGCCATCGGTGCCGACCAGGACTACCCGCCGGGCGTGCAGGCTTGGTACAACAACTTCGTCGAGGTCGACCCAGCCAACGCCAACCACATCTACCTCGGCCTGGAAGAGGTCTACGAGACCGAGGACGGCGGGGCCACCTGGAAGACCATCGGCCCGTACTGGAACTTCGGCTTCGACTGCTACGACGCCTCCGACCCGGACGGCGGCTGCCCGTCGACCACCCACCCGGACCAGCACTCCATCGCCATCTCCGGTGGCGTGCTGTACGTCGGCAACGACGGCGGCGTCTACTCCCGACCCAACGCACCCGGCAAGAGCGCCGAGGACGCGGCCGGCCACGCCACCGACTGGACCAACCACAACAACGGCCTGCGCACCTTGCAGTACTACTCGGTCGGCACCGGCAAGGACCCCAACCGGCGCGGCTACCTGGTCGCCGGCGGCCTGCAGGACAACGGCGGCTCGCTGCTACGGGCCGGCGCCCGCGAGCAGGTCAGCCCGTTCGGCGGCGACGGCGGCGACACCATCGTCAACACCCGCGACGGCTGCCAGATCCTCGACGAGTTCACCTTCCTGGCGCTGTGGATGACCAAGAACTGCGGCCAGTCCGACGGCTCGACCAGTGCCGTCTTCGACATCACCGTCCCGGATGTCAACGCACGCTTCACCGCACCGTTCCGGATCGTCCGCGGGTCCAAGAACGTCCGCGACGGCGCCAGCGAACGCTTCGTCGCCGGCGGCAACTCCTTCTGGCGGCACGACTACGGATTCGCCTACACCGCCGAGGAAGCCAACGCGGACCCGGACGACGGCAACGGCTGGATACAGCAGTACGCCACCGACACCACCGGCGCCCGGCTCATCGTCGGGATGGACGCAGTCGCCGACCCGTCCGCGCCTGCCGACCCGGCCAAGGACACCTACATCGCGTCCTGGTGCGGCCAGGCCAACTGCAACAGCGAAGGCTTCACCCGCGGCGTGGCCACCAACTGGGGCGGCACCTGGACCGAACTGGACCTGACCGGCCTGCCCAACCGCTTTCCCAACGCGGTCACCTTCGACCCGTCCGACCCCAGCAACTCCACCGTCTATCTGGTGTTCAACGGCTTCAACCGGCGGTTCATCGAGGGCCCCGGCGCGGGCGTCAAGCACGTGTACCGCGGCAAGCTGGCCAAGAACGCCGCCGGCCAGGTCACGGTGGCCTGGACCGACCTGTCGGTCGGCTTCCCGGACGTACCCGCCACCGACCTCGTGATCGTCGGCAACAAGCTCGTGGTCAGCACCGACCTCGGTGTGTTCGTCGCCGACAAACGCGCCACCCCGAACACCATCAAATGGCGCATGGTCGGCCTGCCGATCACGGTGCCCGGCCTCTCCCTGCCGCTGACCGCCGTGTTCGACCTGCACGCCTCGCAGGACGGCCACCTCTACGCGGCCACCCACGGCCGCGGCATCTGGAAGACACCACTATCCCTGCTGTAACCCGTCCAGCCGGCCGGCCCCGCCGCACACCGCGACGGGGCCAGCCCGGCCCACCCGGGGAACCGCACCCAGCACCCCGCCGTCTTACCAGAATGCGGAGATGGCTCGCCGTCGTCCTGCTGGCGCCCCTGCTCATCGGCTGCACCAGCCCCGCGGACGAGGCCGACCAACCAGCAAGGACAGCCCCGATGACCGGCGGCACCCCGAGCCCGGACCGGCAGGAGCCCGCACCGACCAACCCCGGCCCCAGCCCGACCGCCCCCGCGGTCCCGCCACCAACCGGCGCGACCAGGCCACCGGCACCGGGTGCTACCCCACCGCCACCCGACGACCGCCGCGGCGACCTCGTCAAAGGTCGACGCACACTGACCGGTGCCGTGAGCCGCGACGGCGCCTGCATCACCCTCCTGGTAGCCGGCAAGCGCTGGAGCCTCAGCGGCGCGCCCACCGAACGGCTCGCCGACGGCGACAAGGTCCGCGTCACCGGCACCGTGGCCACCGTCCGCGCCGCCTGTCCCGGCGACCACGCACTGGTCGTGACCCAGGTTCAGCCGGCGTAGCGACCCGGCTACCAGCTACGCCTTTCGTCGCCGAAACCGCATTGGGCGGCCGGCTACCACGACGCCGTGCGTACACCGGGAAGCTCGCCGCGCAGCGCCATCTGCCGAAACCGCATCCGGGACAGCGCGAAGCGGGGTCAGCACGCCCGAGGCCGTCCGTCGATTTGGTCGCGGGAGCGCAGGCGTACCGGACTGGAGTGGCGGCGTCCAGGTCGATGCCGATGAAGACCAGATGGTGGTGCCGTTCGCCCGATCGTGACCTGGTGGATGGGGTGAAGGGGACCCGTTCCATCGACCTATGGTGGCCGCAGGAGCAGGCCGACGCCGACCTGACCCGGCGAGTCCCGCGGTTCGGCTGCCGTCGAACTGGGGGCGCTGGTTCGAGCGTCGCGGCGTGGGCTGTCCCGGTCAGCTACGAGGACGAGCCGGCCTTTCGGCGGTGGTGCCGCCAGGTCCAGCCGGCTCCTCGCCCGGGCAGATCAGCCTGCACGGCATGCAGCCCCTGATCAAGGTGGAACTCAAATGGGGCTTGCACGCCTACGCCCAGCGCACCGACCACACTCGCTGGTGGATGCACTCGATCCTGCGCGTCGTGGAGGCCTGCCGCAGCCTCGGATCGCTGCACGACTACGACCTGGGCGGGGCCGGAGAGCACGAGCGGATGATCGTGACTGAGATCCTGCGCGACCTGGACATCGTCTACGTGACGCCGAGCGAGAGCAAGGCGGCCGGGTACATCGAGTTAGAGCACTTCGGGCGCCGGATCAGCAAGCTCAACAGCAGGTTCGACCTGACCGGGGTCCCGCAACGGTGGCTGCGCGACCTGCTCTGGGAGCACCTGGCGGACCTGCTGCGCTCGGTGGACTGCCCCCGCGGGCGCGGCACCTACTTCGCGATCCGGGTCGCCGTCCAGGAACTGGGTGCGTTCCTGGACGCCTTTGCGCCCGCGGCCGGCCACGACCCGTCCATGCTGTCGACCGAGCACGTCGAGCAATTCGTCGCCGACCACCGCCGGGCGCGAGAGCGGCTGCCAGCGCTGCGGCCGAACTCCACCACCAAGCCGGCAACCGTCACCAGCGTGACCCGCAACAGCACGTTCGACGTCCTGCGCAGGTTATGCGGGCGGCGTTGGAAGCTGGCCGCACCGACCCGATCGGCCTGGATCGGGCGTTCGTCTTCGCCTTCCCGCCGGGTGATAAGCCGGTCTTCCGGCCGCGCAGCCCGTTCCACGACGACACTGCCCGAGCGTTGGCCGACCAGTCGAACCTGGAGATGCTGGCCGGCGCGGATGTCACCGACCGGGGAGCCCGCGACATCTGGGAGACGATCGTGGCGACCGGGCGCCGCGCCGGCGAGGTCCTCGACCTGCGGCTGGACTGCATCGGGCTTCACAACGGCGTGCCGCTGCTGTGGCACGACCAGAGCAAGGTCGGCAACTACAACGAGGCCATCCGCATCCCCGACTACACCTTGCAGCGGCTGCGGGAACGGCAACGCAAGACCGTCACCCGATTCCAGGATCGCTACGCCCGCACACCGACCGCTGAGGAACGCGCGACGATGGCGCTGTTCCCGCGCGGCTACAAGAACCCACACGGCACCTACCCTGTCAGCCACAGCCGGTTCCACACCCACTTCCGCCGCTGGGTCCTCCACCTCGACCTCGGCCCCGCGGTCCCACACCAGGCCCGCCACACGCTGGCAACCAAGCTGCTGGCGGCCGGCGCCAGCCTGCAGCACATCAAGCGCTACCTCGGCCACGTCTCCGAGCGGATGACCGAGCACTACGCCGAGCCTCGGGAATTGCGTCGGATGGGCGAGGAGCCCGCGAATTCAAGGCGTGGACAGGCTATCGGCGGCGCTTTCCGGTGTTGTGGGACGGGTCGCCTGATCAGGGACTTTGCCGTAACCATCCCGTCTGATTGTCAATCCCCCAAGATCGTGGAGGGTGTCGTTATGCGGCGTTGGCCTTCCTGGCCTCGGCCGTGAAGTGTTCGTAGTCGGTGGGTGACATGCCGTCGCATGCGCTGTGTCTGCGGCGCTGGTTGTAGAAGTCGACGATCCAGGTCGAGATCTTGGTGCGGGCCTGGTGTCGGGTGGTGAACCGCTGCCGGTGGATGTACTCGACCTTGATGGTGGAGTTGAACGCCTCGGCGGCGGCGTTGTCCAGGGCGGAGCCGACCCGGCCCATTGATTGCAGCACGCCGAGGCGACCGCAGGCGGTCTCGTAGGCCTCGGACGTGTACTCACTGCCCCTGTCGGAGTGGAAGATCACCCCTTCGACGCCGCCGCCGCGAGTGGCCGCGGCCATGTTCAGCGACGCCACGACCAGGTCGGCATCGTGGTGGGCGCCCATGGCGTAGCCGAGCAGCCGGCGGGAGAACAGGTCGATCACCGTGGCCAAATAGAGTTTGCCTTCGTCGGTGACGATCTCGGTCATGTCGCCGCACCACAACACGTCCGGCGCCGGCGCACCGAACTTGCGATGAACTCGGTCTGGCGCAGCCGACCGCTTTCCTTGTTTCGTGAGGTTGCGGCGCCGCTTCGGCGCACGCCCGGCCAGGCCGAGCGCGGCCATCCGCCGGGCGACGGTGTTCTCACCGACCCGCCAGCCAGCCGCCCGCAGATCGAGGTTCACCCGAGGCGAGCCGTAGGTGCCGCCGGAGGCGTCGAAGACCTCACCGATCGCCTCGTCGAGCTCGGCCCGCCGTTTCTCGACCCCGGTGGGCCGGCGGTCGCGCCACTTGTAGTACCAAGACTCGGACACTGCCAGGGCGCGGCAGGTCACTGCGTGCGGCACACCATGGACGGTCCTCTGGGAGCTGATGAAGACGGCCACGGCTACTTCATCGCCTCCTTCACCCACAGGACCACGGAGCGCTTGAGGACATCCCGCTCCATCGCCAGCTCGGCGTTCTCCTTACGCAGCCGAGCCAACTCGGCCCGCTCGTCCTCACCCAACCCACCGGACGCGGCGGCCTCGCCCCGAGCCCGCCGGTCCTGATTCACCCAGTTCCCAAGCGTGCCCTCGTTGATCCCCAGGTCCCGGGCGACCACAGCGATCGGCTTACCCGTCTCGCGCACGATCCGGACGACCGCTGGGGCCACCGCGATCACCCGCCCAGCGTGCCCCCGCTGCAGCCGGGTGGTCGCCCAGTCTAAACGCCTCGAAGGGCAGCGGGTCTGCCGCACCTGTTTCGCCCACGCCGCCGCAGTGCCCTGCGCCCGCTGCGGCGCCGTGCGGGAACCGGCAACCCGCGACCCCGCCGGCCGTCCGCTGTGCCCGAACTGCCTAAGCAACGATCCCATCAACCTGGAAGACTGCGTCGGCTGCCGACGCCGACGACGGGTCGCCACCCGTACCCCAGGCGGTCCGTGGTGCCAAAGCTGCCGCCCGCGCCCGACTATGACCTGCGGGATCTGCGGACGGTCCGGGCCGTGCGAGATCTCCCGGGCCACCGGTCAGCCGTGGTGCGACCTCTGCCAGTCGCGGTGGGCGGCCTGCAGCCGCTGCGGCACCGTCGCGTCGGTCCGAGGCGGCACCCGCACACAACCGCTGTGCGCCCACTGCGTCAACCCCGACCCATCGTTCTGGGACCGCTGCCCGATCTGCCGCGACACCTGGCAGCTCAGCCCGCACCGCCCTTGCCACCGCTGCACCCTGACACAGCGGACCGACGACGTCCTCGCCGGCGGCGCCGGGCTGGTCAAGGCCGATCTCGCCGCGCTGCGACAGGCGCTGATCGCGGTACCTCGACCGGTCACCGCGATGGCGTGGCTGTCCCGGCCAGCCGTCGCCCACCTGCTCACCGAGATCGCCGCCGACCGTCGGGTGCTCACCCACGACCTGCTCGACGACCTACCCGCCGGCAAAACCCTCGACCACCTCCGGGCCGTCCTGGTCGCCGGCGGCACGCTGCCCGCCAGGGACGAACGACTCGTCACGCTCCAACGGTGGATCACCGCCACCATCGCCACCCGCACCGACCCGGCCGAACGGCAGCTGCTGCACCGCTACGCCGTCTGGCACCACCTCCGTCGGCTCCGCCGCCGGCTCGGCACCGCCCACGCCAGCCGCCTGCAGGCGCTCAACGTGCGCTGCCACACCACAGCCGCGGTCAACTTCCTGAACTGGCTGGCCAACCGCAACCTGGCCCTGGCCAGCTGCACCCAACTCGACCTCGACCAATGGGCAGCCGGTGACAACGCCAGCTACCGCGACGAAACCAGCCACTTCATCCGTCGGGCCACCGCCCACCGGCACGCCACCGGCCTGACCTTCGCCGCCCGAAGGTGGGACGGTCCCGCCGGCCCACACGACACCGAAGGCCGATGGACCACCGCCCGACGGCTGCTGCACGACGACACGATCGCCACCCCCGACCGGGTCGCCGGCCTGCTGCTTCTGCTCTACGCCCAACGCCTCAGCACCATCAGCGCGCTCACCGTCGACCACGTCAGCACCGCGAACGGGAAGGTCGCGCTCCGGCTGGGCAGCGCACCGACGATCCTGCCCGAACCGCTGGACGCGCTCGTCCTCAACCTCATCGCCGACCGCCGTCCCTATACCGTGATCGGACACCCCGACCAGACCCCCTGGCTGTTCCCCGGCCAACGCCCCGCCCAGCACATCAGCGCCGACCGGCTCAGCCAACGACTCGCCACCCTCGGCATCCACCCCGCCCGAGCCCGATCCACCGCCCTATTCGCCCTCGCCACCGAAATACCCGCCGCGATCCTTGCCCGCCTGCTCGGCATCCACATCAAGGTCGCCGTCGCCTGGCAACAGGCCGCCAGCGGCGACTGGACCACCTACGCCGCCGACGTCAGCCGCCGCCCCGATTCGCACGAAACGAGACACGACCGCACCAACCGCTGACCTGTCGTCACAAGTGACGTCAAGCGGAACATCCTCATCTGGCTCCGATGCGTGCGCATCTGATCATGAAATAATGATCTCTCGTTCGAATGCCGACGGTAACGGCGTTGAGCGGCACAGCTTCGGCCGCGCTGCGAAACAGGGCAGGTCTGGCCGTGCAGCACACCCCTTGTAAACGGCGAGCCTGCTTCATGCCGGTGCGGGGAGCCGAGCCGAGCAAACGCGTGTCCCGAAACGCGTATCCCGGCGGATGGTCGGCCCGTCGAGTACGGTATGACGGTACTCGATGATGATCTTCTCACCGGTGTCCGCGCAGCTCGGAAGGCGTTCTTCGAGCGCGTCGACCCGGTGCGTGCGGAGCTGCACCGCTACTGCCGCCGGCTAACCGGTGACATATGGGACGCCGAGGATCTGGTGCAGGAGACGCTGACCCGGGCGTTCAGCCGGGCGGCCGACAGCTTCGACCGGATCGACAGGGTGCTGCCGTGGCTCATCAGGATCGCCACCAACGCCTACATCGACGCGTGGCGGCGACCCCGGCCCGCGCTCGTCGAGGTGCCGGACACGGCGGCGCTGGGCGGTGCGGACCCGCTGGAGGTGCGCGATGCCCTCGGCGAGCTCGCAACCCTCCTCGCCCCGCAGGAACGGGCGGCGGTCGTACTCAAGGACGTCTTCGACTACCCTCTTGCCGACATCGCCAGGATCCTCGGTACCACGGTGGGCGCGGTCAAGGCTGCGCTGCACCGCGGCCGGGAACGGCTTGGCGGGCGCGCCCCGGCGCGGCGGCGCCCGCAGCCCGACCGGGCGGTCATCGAGGCGCTCGCAGCGGCCTTCAGCGCCTACGACGTGGAACGAATCGTTGCGCTGCTCCTCGACGGCGCCGAGTCGGTGCTGGTTGGGGTCGTGCACGAGGAGGGCGCCGAAGCGATGCGCAACGGCTCGCTGCACCACATGTTCGTTATCGAGTCCGACGTGCGCTACCGCGCCGAGGTCGGTGAACTCGACGGCGAGCCGCTGGTGCTGATGTGGCAGGCGCCGGTCGACGGCTCGCTGCCGGAAGCGCTGGTCGAGGTTATGCGGGTCGACACGGTAGGCGGGCTGGTCAGCCGGATGCGGTGGTACTACCACTGCCCCGAGACACTGGCAGAACTCGGGGAAAGGCTCGCGGTGCCGGTTCGGGACCATGGGTACCGATTCTGACGGCGACGATTCGTCCTCCAAAGGACTCTCTGCTTCAATGGCACGGCCGCGCTCATCTGGCCGCGCTCATCTGCCACGATCCGTTCGTTACGAAGCGTCACGACGAGTTCCCGGCGGGTGCCTGGTCGATGCTTGCTGAGCGCGTGCTCATGGTCGACGGGCGACTTCAACGAAGAGCGGCGCCTGCGGCCGGCCGAAGGCTGGGCGGGTGACCGGACGATCTGCGGTAGCCCATTCGGAGAGTTCCAATATCCGACGTCACCATCAAAGGTCGCGCTCAGCGACATCGACGACGTCCTCCAACAGGTCTGGGTCACCGGCCCCGCCGGTGCGACGGCCCGCGCGGTCGGACCCGACCCGGCCACCCCGACGAACCGACGTACGCCGGCCCAGCCGATAAGCCCGGCAACACCCCGGGACTGGACGACGAGTTGGATGCCACCGTGCGCAAGGCGCGCACCACAAGGTGCACGACCGGGCTCGTGAACTACGTGGTGACACAGAATCCGCACTCCGTAGAGCTGCGCCTGGCCTGGTCCGCTCGCGGTCAAGGTATGGATCTCGTGTCCGCGGCCGGTGAATACTGGCTCTGGCACGGTCTCGGTGATCGTGGACGATCGATGGTAGATCATGCTCCGTGTCCATAGTGGAGCTTCTCGCCGTCCTGTTCCCACACCTGTCCGGGCTACGCATCACGAACGTGCTGGCCAAGGGCCCGACGGTACGGGTGCATGCCGAGAGCGGCAGCGTCGCCGCGAGATGTCCGGACTGTTCGACGGTGTCGCGGCGGGTGCACAGCCGGTACGAGCGTTGGCTACTCGATACGCCGGTCGCCGGGCGGGAGACCGTGCTGCACCTGCGGGTGCGACGGTTCTTCTGCATCCTGGCCGACTGCGTACGCCGGATCTTCGCCGAGCAGATCGACGGCGTCACAGCACGCCATGGCCGATTCAGCGCGTTGGCGCGGCAAGGGATGGAGGCGGTCGCTTTGGCGTTGGGCGGGCGAGCCGGCTCCCGGCTGGCCGACCGGCTCGGGCCCAGCGAGGGCCGGATGACGTTGCGCAGCGCACCCGCCGCCGTCCAGGTCGCTGACAGGTGGCACTTGCTGCACAACCTGTCCGACGCGGTGAACAGGCGGTTGGCCCATCACCGCCGCTGCCTACAGCCGCCGCTCGAACAGCCAGCACCGGCAGAACCGGCACTGACGGCTGAGCCGGCGCCGGAAGGGCTGCGCCAGCAGCGCACCCGGACCCGGCACGCCGACGTCCACGCCCTGCGCGAGCAGGGCGTTGGTGTCTACACGATCGCCCGCAGGCTCGGCCTGGACCCCAAGACCGTGCGCCGCTACGCCGACGCCGCCACCCCCGAGGACCTGCTCGGCCCGACAGCACCACCCGGGACAGCATCCTCGACCCGTTCAAGCCCTACCTGCACCAACGCGTCACGGAAGGCGTGATCGGCACCAACCAGATCCTGGCCGAGATCCGGGACCGCGGCTACAAAGGCGCCGAGCGGACGCTGCGCCGTTGGCTGATCAGCATCCGGGGCCGCAACACCCCAGCACCCGTGCCACCAGCACCGCCACCGACCCGGGACATCACCGGCTGGATCATGCGCCCGATCGACAACCTCACCGACGAACACCAAGCAGAACTTGAGCGTCTGTGTGGTCTCTGCCCTGACCTTGCCGCCATCCGGGACCTGGCCCTGGCCCGCGCCCGCTCGGCGAGCGAGGCGAGGTATCCAGCGGCGCCGTCGAAGACCTCCGGACGCAGCCGATAGAACGTGTACCGCCCGCGCGGTTCCGCCAGCACCACACCCGCCTGCCGCAGCACCCGCAGATGGTTGGACACGTTCGACTGGGTGGCACCCGTGTCCGCGACCAGATTGCAGGTGCACGCGGTCCCGTCGGCTAACAGCTCGATGATTCGCGCCCGCAGCGGATCGGCCAGCAGGTGTATCACATCATGGTGTGCTGATATCAGCATCGCCTGATCAAACGGGAGGCGCCGTCGTGCCGTCAAGCGCGGCCCGACTCACGGACCAGCACGTTCAGAGAGGGCGTAGCGTTGCTATACTATAGCGACGCTACACATCCACCTGGGAGCGATCATGGAGCAGGTCGCGACAGCTCAGACGTCACCAGCGGCCACATCGACGACAGGGCCCGCGCGCGTGGCGTGGCCCATCCGCTGGGCTCTGCGGATCGTGATAACGGCGCACATGCTCGCCGTGTTCGTCCAGGCGGTCTTCGCCGGGCGGTTCCTGTCGGGCGACTTCGAGATGCTCCGCCTGCACTTCATCAACTCGCAGGTCGTCGGCGCCCTCGGGCTGGCCGAGACCGCTCTGGCGATCCTCTATTGGCGGCCCGGTCGCGGTCGGGGCTGGCCGGCGCTGGCCTGCCTGGCTGTCTCGATCGCCGAGCCACTTCAGATCGCCTCCGGCCTCCTGCGCGTCATCGGCGTCCACGTCCCGCTCGCTGTGGCGGTCTTTGCCGCGTCCGTGCTGCTCACGCTGTGGGCGTGGCGGCCCACCTTCGGAGTACGCCGCTCGACAGCCGCATCGGAGGAACGACGATGAAGCCCCGGCTGAGTCGCCGACGCGTGCTGGGTCTCGTGGGCGGGGCGGGTGCCGCGGCCGCCGTCGGGGCGACCATTCCCTGGCTCGCGTCGTCAGCGGAGACAGGGCGCCTGTTGCGCAGCGAGTTGCCGCTGCCCGAGCCGTTCCGCGTGCCATTGCGTATCCCGCCCGTCCTGACCCCGATATCGGACGGAGGGACCGACCGGTACGACGTCACACAGAGGTCGGCAACGGTCGAGATCCTGCCAGGCGTACCGACCGAGATCTGGGGCTACGACGGCCAGTTTCCGGGGCCGACCATCGTCTCGCGAAGCGGGCGGCGAACAGTTGTCCGTCATCGCAACCTGCTGCCCGCCCCGACAGTGGTTCACCTACACGGAGGCCATACGCCGGCCTCCAGCGACGGCTACCCCACCGATCTCCTGATCCCTGAGGGAGGCGCGGACGCAGGGCACCATGCCGCAAGCCACCCCGATCCCCGGGCCAGCGTCCTCGTTGGAAGCCGCGAGTACGAGTACCCGGTAGTACAGCGTGCCGCCACGCTTTGGTACCACGACCACCGGATGGACTTCACGGGGCCTGGCGTATGGCGCGGCCTGGCGGGCTTCCACCTGATCCGTGACGCCGAGGAGGCGGCGCTGCCGCTACCGGCCGGGGAGCGGGAGATCCCGCTCATGATCGCCGATCGTGCGTTCGCCGCCGACGGTTCGCTACGATATCCGGCCTTGGATCCGAGCCTGCTACACCAGCACGGCGTCGAAACGCCGTACCGCCAGGGGGTGGTTGGCGACATCATCCTCGTCAACGGCAGTCCATGGCCGGTGCTGGACGTGGACGCGGTGCGCTACCGCTTCCGCATCCTCAACGCCTCCAACACTCGCCGATACCGGATTGCGCTCGACCCGCCACCACCGGACGGATCCGGTCTCGTACAGATCGGTTCCGACGGTGGCCTGCTGGAGCGCCCGATTTCGCATGACAGCATCGAGATCGCGCCCGCTGAACGCTTCGACCTCGTCGTCGACTTCTCCCGCTACCCCGTCGGCCAGGCGGTCACGCTGCTCAACCGCCTCGGGAGCGGCACCGCCGGACACATCATGCGATTCCAGGTGCGGCGTCAGGCCCGCGACGACAGCGCGGTTCCGGAGCGGCTGTCCACAATCGAGGTGCTGCGGCCAGAGCAGGCGGTGACCACGCGCCGCTTCGTCTTCCGCAGCAATTTGGAGCACGAGTGGCAGATCAACGGGCGACCGTTCGATCCGTCGCGCGCCGACGCCACGCCAAAGCTCGGAGACGTGGAGATCTGGCGGTTCACGAGCGATTTCCATCATCCCGTCCACATCCACCTGGTCCACTTCCAGGTCCTACAGCGGGGCATCGGAGATC
Organism: Phytohabitans sp. LZ39; assembly: GCF_059359075.1. Taxonomy (NCBI): domain Bacteria; kingdom Bacillati; phylum Actinomycetota; class Actinomycetes; order Micromonosporales; family Micromonosporaceae; genus Phytohabitans; species Phytohabitans sp. LZ39. The sequence continues at coordinate 37,197 of NZ_JCADBM010000032.1, forward strand.
CCGGGCCGTACGACGCCGGGTGGAAGGACACCGTCGACCTGCGCCCGGCCGAGCAGGTCGCGGTCATCGCCCGCTTCACCGACCACAAGGGACGGTTCGTCTTCCACTGCCACAACCTGGAGCACGAGGACATGGCGATGATGGGCAACTTCGAGGTCGTGTAGTGGTCAGATGACCCGCTCGTTGCCCCCGTCGATCGGATCTGCGCGCCCGTGGTTGCCCCGAACGCGTCTGAGCACATCACCGCCACCAGTTCGCCGACCCGGGCGCTGGTGATTTCCGTGTGTAGCAGGTTGCGCCGCTTGTACTCCCCGACGCTCATGCCGTGGTGGTCGGCCCGTTGCTGGAGGATCGCGTGGCTATGCAGGGCCGCGGTGTGCGGCAGGAGTGCGTGCAGAAGAGTCTCGACACTCGGATCAGGCGCCCTGGCATCGATGGACGCGCAGCGAAGCTCGTTCATCATGTCGGTGTCGCTGAGTTTGTCCAGCGTCAACAGGGCGCGCAGGCGGTCGAGGCGCAGCGGGGCGAAGCCGTCCGCCTCGATCGTCGCCATATCCCAGCCGCTGCCCTTGACGTGCAGGATGTCGACCGGTTCGCCCGTCAGGTGCGTCATGGTGGTCTTGACCGAGCTGTTGCTGCCCCGGTGCAGCACGAGACTCGCTCCCGCCCGAGCAGGCGCGAAGCGTAGACGAGCTGGGCGAGAGGCTGAGATGGGGACGGGGCCGTGGCGTCGTCCCAGTCGTTGCGCATTCGATCCGGCTCCTCCGGGCGCGGGACCTTACCGGTCGGCGGCGGGTTGATCGTCAGGGCGCCCGCCCATGGCGGGAAGGATGACGCGGCGGTCGGTGACGATGGCGGTGACGAGCGCCGCCGGCGTCACGTCGAACGCATAGTTGAGCGTGTCGGTCCCGTCCGGCGCGACCTTGACGTCGCCCCAGCGAGTGATCTCATCGGTGCCGCGAACCTCGATGTCGACGTCGTTGCCGGTGGGTGTGGAAAGGTCGATCGTCGACTCGGGCGCGGCCACCACCATGGGAACCTCGGCGTATGCGGCCGCCAGAGCCAAGGGGAACGTGCCCACCTTGTTGATCACGTCACCATTGGCGGTCACCCGATCCGCGCCGACGACGACGGCCCTCGCGAGTCCACGCGCCAGGACCGAGGCAGCGGCGGAGTCGACGACCAGGGTGTGCGGGACGCCCATCTGGGCCAGCTCCCATGCGGTGAGCCGAGCGCCTTGCAGCAGAGGACGCGTCTCGGCCGCGAACACGTGGCCGAGAGCGCCGCGCTCGTGCAGAGCCCGGACGACGCCGAGCGCCGTCCCCCACTCGACACACGCCAGGGCACCGGCGTTGCAGTGGGTCTGGAGGGCGACCGGACTCGTGACGTGCTGCATCAGCCAGCGGGCTCCGCGCTCGCTGAGTGCGCGGCTGCACGCGATGTCCTCCTCCAGCACCGCCAGCGCTTCGGCCAACACCGCGTCGATGCCCTGATCCAGCGGCCTCAAGGCGCGGTCGACTCCCCACGCCAGGTTTACCGCCGTTGGCCGCGCTCCACGAACCGCCGCAGCGGCGGCGGCCACCATCGACGGGTCACCGGCGCTGAGCCGCGCGGCGAGCGCGACCCCCAAGGTACCGGCGACACCGAGTGCCGGTGCACCTCTGACCACGAGGCGTTTGATGGCATCGACGAGAGCTTCGACCGTGTCGATCTCCATCAGGACGAGTTCGTGCGGTAGCCGGGTCTGGTCGATGGCCACGATCCGGTCATGCCGCCAGTCGATGGTGCGCATGTGGCCTCCCCAGACTTTGGACATCGAAGCTACGCGTGATGTCCGAGTCACGCACGAGGGTAGCAACGCTATAGATAGCGTTGCTACCCTGACTGTTCTCGACATCCAAACTTGTAGTCGCTGAGGGGTTGCAATCGGTACCGAGGTACGGGGTTACCGTCGAGGGGGACGCTGCCAACAGCTGTCGAGGCGTAGATCGGGAGTCTCATGACCTGGGTGATGCCTGACGCGTGTACGTTGCCCGTCGCCGAGCATCCGCTGCGGCTGGATGAGCTCGACCGTCTGTTCGCCAGCGCCGTCCGTGAACAGCGTCGGGTCAGCGGCCAGCACCTCCAGCTCGTGCTGGTCGGTGACAACGACGTCGAGGCCGTCACACGTGACCTTGTTCGGCGCGAAAGCACGTGCTGTGCGTTCTTCGAGTTCGCCGTGGAGCGGCAACGCGAAGGACTGATCGTCGACATACGCGTCCCGGATGGACAGACAGCAGTCCTCGACGGGCTCGTGCACCGTGTCAGCCTGGCGCGCGGGGCGGACACATGAACGGCTCGGGGATGCGCTCCGGTGAGCTCGCGCAGGCGGCCGGCGTCAACATCCAGACATTGCGTTACTACGAACGACGCGGCTTGCTCGCCCAGCCGATGCGCAGTCCCGGCGGCCACCGCTCCTATCCGCCGGAGGCTGTGTCCTTGCTGCGGATCATCAAGGCGGCACAGCGGCTCGGCTTCACACTGGACGAGGTTTCCGACCTCCTCGAAGCCGGTAGGCGGCGTCACGCCAGCGGCGCCCTTCGCGAGCGGGCCCTTGCGAAGCTCGAGGAGATGGATCAGAAGATCGCCCACCTGTCCGCCATCCGTGACGCGCTTGCCGAGGTCCTCGAAGCCCGCTGCGACGGCCTGACGAACTGCACCTGCCCCAACGGCTCGATTCCCTTCGCCGACCTCGGCCGGATCAGCGCGGAGATCTGATGGACAGCCGGCCAGCATCGGACGGGCTGGCCGCACCGCGTATGCCGGTCTACCTGGATCACAACGCCACCACCCCGGTAGACCCCGCGGTCGTTGCCGCCACACTCCCGTACCTGACGACGCACTTCGGCAACCCGTCCAGCGGCCATCGATACGGCCTGGTCGCGAGACAGGCTGTCGACGAGGCGCGGCAGCAGACCGCCGGCCTCGTCGGCTGCGATCCCAAGGACCTCGTATTCGTCGGCTCCGGCTCGGAGGCGAACAACCTGGCTTTGCGCGGAGCGGTCCTGGCGAGTGCCTCCCACGGCCGGCGGACGATCGTCACGCAGGCAACCGAGCATCCCTCCGTCCTCGCCACCTGCGCCGCGCTGCGGCGGGCCGGTGTCTGCGACGTTGTCGTCCTCGACGTGGACGCTCACGGGCTGGTCGACGTGGAACAGGCCCGCTCGGCGATCGACGCCACGACGCTGCTGGTGTCGATCCAGTACGCCAACGGCGAGACCGGCACGATCCAGCCGATCGCCGAACTCGCCCGCCTGGCCCACAAGCGCGGGGCGTTGTTCCACACGGACGCGTGCCAGGCGGCGGGAAAGATCAGCATCGACGTCGCCGCGCTCGAGGTCGACCTGTTGAGTCTCGCGGGGCACAAAATGTACGCGCCCAAGGGCATCGCCGCCCTGGTACGCCGCCACGAGATCGGACTGGACGCGACCACCTACGGCGGTGGGCAGGAGGGCGGTCTCCGGTCGGGGACGGAAAACGTGCCGTACATCGCCGGCCTCGGGAGAGCCAGCGTCCTCGCGAAGGAAAACCTAATCGGTGAAGGTGAGCGGCTGCGGGCCTTGCGGGATCTGCTCTACGAGGAGCTTCGTGCGCGACTCACCCGAGCGGTGCACCTCAACGGGCACCCGACGCTGCGCCTGCCCAACACCCTCAACATCAGCATCGAGGGGGTCGACAGCCGCTCACTGCTGGCCGCGACACCTCAGGTCGCCGCATCGACCGGATCCGCCTGCCACACCGGTACCGGCGAGCCTTCCGGCGTGCTTATGGCCATGCGCATGCCGCCGGAGCGCGCGGCCGCGGCGGTCCGCCTGAGCGCTGGTAGGACGACCACGGAAGCCGACGTACGTACAGCGGTGGACGCGCTGGTGGCCGCGGTACACAAAGGCATCGGCGACGCCTGAATTGCAGACAAGATGAAGAACAAAGGTAGCGACTAATAGCATTGATGAGGCGGCGCTTATTCTTTGTCGCATTCTTGACCACCCCGTCTTGGGCGGGCACACTCGGTTGCACGACACGTCCGCGACTTCCGTCAGGAGACCGCCGTGCGCCGTGCGATGTTGACGCTGCTCTCGATCGCCATTATGGTCGGCATCTCCCAAGCCGGTTGCGGCTCGGACAGTTCGGGATCCGAATCGACCGGACCGATATCCAGGACCTTGCGCGTCGGCCTAATTCCGAATATCGCACCCGAGCAGCAGAAGGCGAAGTACGAGCCGTTCGCCGCCTATCTGAAGGAACGACTGGGCGTTGATGTCGAGCTGTTCGTGGCGGCGGACTACGCCGGTGTCGTCGCGGCGTTGGTGGGCGACCGCATCGACGTCGCCTACCTCGGCGGGTTGACGTACGTGCAGGCTGAGCGGCAGGCGAAGCTGACCCCGCTGGTGACCGAGATCGACCAGCTGACGGGGACGCCGCGCTACGACTCCGCGATCGTGGTCCGGCGCGAGGCTCCCTTCCAGAAACTGCAAGGTGACATCGTCTCCGCTGGCCACTCATTCGCCTTCGGGGATGTCAGCTCCACGTCGGGGAGCCTCTACCCACGGATCATGCTCAGCGAGGCCGGGGCGCGGTGCTCGGTCCGCAAGATGGATGAATGCCCGCCACTCGCGAGGGTGCTGTTCACCGGCGGCCACGACGCGACCGCCCAAGCGGTGCTGTCCGGCAAGGTCGACGCGGGTGGTATCGAGCTACGCATCCTTCGACGCCTGGAGAAGGAGGGAAAGGTACCGCAGGGTGCCCTTCGAGTCGTCCAGCAACGGCAGGTACAGGGCTACCCGTGGGTGATGCGTGATGCCCTCGGCGAGCCGGCGAAACGTGCGCTGGTCGACGCCTTTACCTCGATCACCGATGCCGCACTCCTCGATCTTATGCGCGCACGCGGATATGCCGCGGTCGGCGCAGCGGACTACGAGGAGATCCGCCAACAGGCCACCCGCCTCGGACTGCTTGCGACGTCATAGATGGACCTCCGGGTGGATCGACTCACGGTGCACTTCTCCGGCCGCCCGACCGCCGCGGTGCGCGACCTCGCCGCCAACATCAGGGCCGGCGAACGGGTCGCCCTGCTCGGCCCTTCGGGGGCAGGAAAGTCGACGCTGTTGCGTGCACTCCTCGGAGCGGTCCCGGCGAGCGGCCTCATCCGCGTCGGCGGGCGCGATCCGTACGGTACGGCCGCCGATCGGTTGGCCGTCCGTTCCGCGGCGGGATTCCTGCGGCAGGGCGGCGACCTGGTCCTCGGCCTCAGCGGTCGACTCAACGCTCTCATGGGCACGGCGGGCGCTTGGCACGCCGGCGACTGGATCCGCGTGCTGCGCGGCAGGGTTCCGGCCCGGTACGCGGACCGACTCGCGGATCTCGCCGAGCGGCACGGCATCGGCGACTGCCTCGGCCAGCGCGTCGACCAGCTGTCCGGCGGCCAGCGGCAGCGAATCGCGCTGGTCCGAGCGCTACTCCCCCAGCCGCGGCTTCTGCTCGCGGATGAGCCCACCGCCGGCCTCGACCCGGTAAGCGCGGACGCGGCCACGCAAGCCATCCATGACTGCGGCGCGGAGACGGTCGTCGTCGCCACTCATCACCAGGCCGTCGCCGCGCGGTTCACGCGAGTGCTGGCCCTTCGCCAGGGCCGCCTCGTTCATGACGGCGCCGCCCTGGACGACGACGATCTGTCCCGCCTGTACCGCCGGGTCCCCTGAGACATGAGGACCCGCCACGCCCTGACATGGTCGGTCCTGCTCACGTGCGCCGTCGTGGCCTGGGCTGCGCAAGGCAGCGGCATCAGCCTGACCGCGCTCTGGGAGGGAAGGTCCGGCGGGGCCCGGCTCGCGGAGGGCTTTCTGCGGCCGCAGACCTCGCCCGATTTCCTCGTGGACGTCCTCAAGGCAATCGCACAAACCGTGCAGATCGCTGTGACCGGGCTGGTCCTGGGCATCGTGATCGGCACTCCGATGGCCGCCGTCATGGCCGGTGGCGTCGGCGCCTGGGCCCCGCTGCGTGTCCTCGTGCGGCTACTTTCGGCCGTACTCCGGGGCGTTCCCGATCTGGTGTGGGCTCTCTTGCTCGTCGCCATCGTGGGGCCGGGGCCGGCCGCCGGAACGCTCGCCATGGCGCTACACGGCACGGGGATGCTGACGAAGCTCGCCGCCGAACAACTGGAAGGTGTGAACCCCGCGCCGGTCGAGGCGCTGCGACTCACGGGCGCCGGCCGGGCGGCGACAGCGGCGCTGGCGATCGTGCCGCAGGCGCGCACCGGTCTGGTGTCCGTGATCCTCTACCAGTTCGAGTGCAACATCCGCGCGTCCACGGTCCTTGGCTTCGTCGGTGCCGGCGGGCTCGGCCAGGACCTGGCCATCTCGCTGCGGCTGTTCCGCTACGACGAGGTCTCGACTTTGGTCATCGCGACGCTGGGGCTCATGCTCCTGGTGGATGTGCTCTCTCGCCGCGCCCGGAGAGGGCTGGGGGCCACCACAAAAGCCTGCACCTAGGATGCACATTCTTCGATCCCGAATTGTGACCGCTACGATTTGACAAAGAGAGCCCGACCACGTGGGGACGTTTGGTATCAATCAAGAAAACCTCGCGGTTTTCATGGCGGAGGTGGACGGGAATCGAACCCGCCTGGCCGAGGTGCTCGGCCACGTCGGTTTTGAAGACCGCGGGGACCACCAGGCACCCACACACCTCCGGTTGAAAACCTACTGCGCCTCGGTGGCCATCGTCAATGCCACGAGAGGCGAACAGCAGCGGTCCATACGTTCCATAAGACAGCCTTATGAATGTCATCCTCTCGGCGAAATGAAATAGGCTTATGTATTGCAATGCTACGTATCCGTCAATAGGATGTGACCGTCGACACCGAAGCGGGCCGACATTTTCTAGACGCGCAACGGCGTGCCGGGGGTGGCGCCCCATTTTTTGTGCCTTCAGCGGGGCAAGCGTCCCTACACGGTGACAGCCGTCCCGGCATCACACCCGGCCAACATCCCACGCGAACCATCGTGTGACGGCAGGAAGGCTCCAAGATGGACATGCGAGGCCAGGACCGTCGATACTTCCGCGTCGATCTCCAGCACCAGGACCGATACCGGTTCCTGTCCCAGGCCGGCGAGGACGGCCGGCCGCACGGTGGCCCGTATGCATCGGACGAACCGGACCCAGTGGGCGAAGCCTCGGCGCCGGCAACGCCGGCGCTCCTGGGATCGGCGATCGCTCACTGCCTGTCGGCCAGCCTGCTGGAGACGCTTCGCCACGCGCACCTGCCGGTCGAAAACTTCAGCTCCGAGGTCGTCGCCGTGGTGGCTCCCAACCAGGAGGGCCTGCCGCGGATCGACCATGTGGATGTGGTGCTGCGCCCGGTGCTGACTGAGCACTCGGGCCGTACCCGGCGGTGCGAGGAGGTCTTCGAGAAGCACTGCACGGTCACGTCCTCCGTGCGGGAGGGCGTCGACGTACGTGTCCGGGTGGAGTGGGAGTATGCCGACGCGGAGGCGCCCTCGATGAACGGCGCCAAACCCAGGCCCGGACAGGCTGTGGCGGCGCGCGAATAGTCGACGCCGATGCCAGGGGCGATCGTGACGGCGATCCTCGGCACGCTGGTCCTGTGGTCGGCAAGCGCTATCGCGGCGTTGACGTTCGCGGTCGTGCTGGCCACCGGTTCGCTCAGCCGGTCATGGATCGCGCGGCGCCCAGCTGACCTCGTCATACTGCTCACCCGGGGCGTCCCCACCAGCCTCCTCGTGGTCGTAGCCGGCCTCGCCGCCATGCCCCAGGTGCCGCCCGCGTGGCTGCCCAACCCGTTTCCCGGGACGTCCGACGGCATGGCCCTTGTGGGCTGGGCGATCGCGGTCGCGTTGGCGCTGGGATCGACCGGCCACCTCGCGGTCATCTTCCGCTCCGGATACCGGTCCCTCGGCACGGCGCGGCTGGAGCAGGTACGGGTCCTCGGGCTTACACCAGGGCAGCGATTCAGGCTCCTGGCTCGCGAGTCCGCTCTCGCGAGCCTCGCACCGACCGGCGCGCGACTCGTCCATCACCTGCACAACACCGGCTTCGCGGCACTCTTTCCGATCGTCGACCTGTTCGGATGGGTGCAGGGGCGCTCTCACGAGACATTCGAGGTCACCCGGTACGCGGCGATCGGTGCCGGCGTATACGTAGCGCTCAGCTTCCTCATCTGGGTGGCCACCCGCGCCGTCGAGCACCGCCTGGGCTCCCGACGGGGCCGTCCTGGCCTGCCACGGATCGTGCCCCGAGTGCTCATCGGTAGTCGCACATGATCGTGGACCTGCTGATCGGGCTACCAGACCAGAGGCCGGGTGGACTGCTGCTCAGCGTCCTGGCGGCGGTCGTCGCCGGCGGCCTCGCCGTGCTGGCCGGCACGCTGTACGCGACCGCCTGTGTGGCCGCGCCCGGTCTGACGTTGTCGGTGCAGGGAGTCCTAGCCCTGCTGCGTGGGATCCCTTTGCTGCTGGTGGTGTTCGCGCTGGCCCAGACGACCACCCTGCCGTTGCTGGCGAGCGGTTTCGTCGCCCTGTTCCTGTACTCGTTGTCGCACGTCGGCGAGGCACTGCGGGCCTACCTGGCCACCTATCCCCCGGCCCTGCGGGAACAAGCCCGGCTGCTCGGCATCTCGCGCGTCCGGGAATGGCTGACGTTTCGGATTCCGTGGACGTTGCGGCGCTCGCTGGACGCGCTTGGCACCCATTGGGTCTCCCTGCTGAAGGACACCGGGGCGCTCACCGTCCTGGGCATCGGCGAGCTCACGACGGTCGCTCGCCTCCTTAGCGAACGCACCAACACCCGCGGCTGGCTACTGGTGCTCCTCGCCGCCGCCGCGATCTACCTGGCCACGATCGCCGCGCTGACTCGGACCCTGTCGTACCTGACCAATCGATTCGCACGCTATGCGAGGTGAACGCACATGAGAGGAATACCCCGAACCAAGACGGGTCTGTTGGCGGCCACCCTCCTGCTCCTTCCTGGGCTGGTGGTCGGCGGCACGGGATGCGCGGACACGGGGAAGGCGAACTCCGGCTCGGGGACATCCCTGCTGGACGAGATCAAGTCCCGCGGTGTTCTCCGCGTCGGCAGCCGGGTCGACAACCCGCCCCACAGCTCGTACGACGAGCAGGGCAGATGGGTGGGCTTCGACAACGACATCGCCACCGCCATCGCCAAGCGGTGGGGGGTCAAGCTCGAGATGGTGAAGGTCGACGAGCTCACCCGGATCAGCTTCCTGCACAACGGCAAGGTCGACCTTTCCGTCGCGAGCATCAGCAAGACCAGGAAGCGCGGAGCCCAGGTCGACTTCAGCCAGACCTACTTCTACTCGGTGCAGACGTTCGTGGTCCGGAAGGACAGGGCCAAGTCCTATCAGGACCTGGTGGGCAAGCGCGTCGGGGCCAGCCGCGGCAGCAGTTCCATCGGAAACTGGAAGGCCTGGCTCAAGCGCAACGGCGTGTCCGCCGAGCCGGAGATCGAAGAATTCGGCGACAAGCGGGCCGCCCTCGTCGCGGTGAAGCAAGGCGCGATCGCCGGATGGACAGAGGACTACGAGGTACTCGCGAGCTACGCCCGCAACGAGCCCGGCCTCGCCGTACTCCAAGTGCCCGGCGGCACCGGCGTCAAGCTCGACGGCATCGCCATGCGCAAGAACGACTCGACACTGCGCGACGCGGTAAACCTGGCATTGCAGGACATCGCCGCCTCCGGCGAGTACGACAAGATCTACGACCGCTGGTTCGGCCCGTCATCGACGGCACCCGTCCCCCGCCAAGGAAAGATCGAGGTTTGGCCCAATGGATGACCGCTGTGTAAATGTCCGCTGCTGCGACCTCAGCGTCTGCGTCGGCGAGGTGACCCTCGTACAGGATGTGACGTTCAACTGCTGCAACGGGGAGTGGGTGGTGCTCGCGGGCCCGAGCGGCGCCGGAAAGACGACCCTCTTGCGCGCTATCAACGGGCTCTGCCCACCGTCTGCCGGTCGCGTTTGGGCGCTCGGGTCGTGGATGCCGGGACGGAGTCGCCGCGAGGCCGAGTTGGCGTGGCGGCGCACCGGCACCGTGCAGCAGGAGCTGGCTTTGTTCGAGAGTCTGTCCGCTGTGGACAACGTGGCGGCTGGCGTCCGGCGGTCAGGAGTATCGCGCTCGGAAGCCCGCCGCGAGGCGCGGTCATGGCTCGACCGTTTCGGTCTCGACGACAAACACGGTTCGTTTCCGCACGCGCTTTCCGGCGGGGAGCGTCAACGAGTCGCACTTGCCCGGGCGTTGGCCCCGCAGCCGCAGCTGTTGATTCTCGACGAGCCGACCGCTCACCTGGACGACGGTTCGGCCAGGATCGTACTGACGGCGATCAAGGACCTGGTGCAGCAGGGCGCCACCGTCGTCATGTCCAGTCACCGCGACGAGGAGGTCGCCTCGCTCCAGACGTGCCGGATCGAGATGCAGGCAGGTCGGGTCGCACAGATTTGCGTATGAGTCCTCATGACGGGTCACCACCGGCGCGGATCAACATCTGCCAGGCCGCCTCGACGCCAGGGTTGTCCGGTCCCTGTCGACGTACTGCGTACACCGGTAGCCGGCCGCACTCCTGCCGTAGCGCCACCAGCGCACCCGACGCGAGGTCGCCGGCGACCGCGACCGACGGCAACGCCGTCAGGAAGTTGGGTGAGCTGAGCACCGAGCGACGCGCGGCCTCCATGCTGCCTACGAACATCTGCGCGGCGATCCCGTAGTGGTCGCCGAGCGTCTCCTCGACAAGGGCCTCGGTGGTCGAACCCGCCTCCCAGACCAGGTATCGCGTCGCGCGAAGCACGTCTCGTGAGCACTTGGCTTTGGTGGCGAACGGGTGGCGCGGGTGCGACACAAGCACCACCTCGGTCGAGTCCACCTCGGTCCGTACGAGGTTGGGATGGGCTTCGTGTGCCCCATCGACCAGGCCGCATTCGAGGTTTCCCGCCGCGACGTCCGCGCACACCTCCTCGCCCGCGGCGACGACGACGCCCACCGTGATGCCGGGATGGGTCGCGGCGAACTGGCTGAGCACCGCGGGAAGGTAGAAGCTGGCAGCCAGCTCGCTGGCGCCGATGGTGAGTGAGCCGCGATCGAGGCCGCGCAGCCCCTGCACGACCTTCTCGAGATTTTCCAGCGCGCGCATGACGAGGAGACAAACGCCAGCGACCTCCACGCCCGCGGTCGTCAGCCGCACGTTGCGGCCGACCCGCTCCAGCAATCGGATGCCGAGCGCACGCTCCAGCAGCTGGACCTGCTGGGTGACGGCGGGCTGGCTCAAGCGCAGAACCTGCGCGGCGTGGGTGACATGCTCACGCGACGCCACGGCGAGGAAGGTGCGGATCTGCTCCAAGGTGTAGGTGGGTCGCAGGAACGAGTCGGTCACCAGGCTGGAGTCGGCTAGCGCCTCGGGTCGTGACGGTCTGGCGCCGGGAGGCGACGCGGGACTGCTATTTCGCCGGTCGCCCTGAGGCCCCGACGAGCGCCGCGAATCTGTCTCACGTCTGCGCACAATAAGCCTCCCCCGTGCACGCGACCGGTTAACAACTATAGCGAACCTTCAATCATTTCGACACCCGTTCGACACCCAAGATCGCACTGTTGGATTGTGACGAAGTACCTTAAGACCACCACGCGGCCCATTGCTAACATTCGTCATGGAAGGTGTTTCTTGTGCCAACAGCAACCGGCAGAAGGTTAGCCTAAGGTAACACGCAAGTCCGTAAGGCGCGCGACGGACTATCCGCTATGTCCTACTATGACACCACTGTAGGGCTGGGCCTCAGCACTCAACGTAGATGACGGCCCGCCCGGCCACCGCCGCTGGCGCGCATCCGCCAAACCGCAAGAATATCCTTATCACACTATTTTCGAATTGATGTACACCACTGAATATGAAGCGGACCCGGTAAAACCCTAGGTTTACTATCTGCGGAACAGGATAGCGTCCCAACATGGGCAGCGACATAGCCGGACAGCACAACAGCTCGCCGGCCGGAGCACCCATTCGTGCGGTGCTGCAAATGATCCTGGGTCACCACGTCACCGCTGTCGTCGCGACGATCGCCCGATTCGGCATCGCCGATCATCTAGCCCCGGGGCCCGGTACCGCGGCTCAGCTGGCGCAAGTGACCGGTGCCGATCAAGTCGGCATGCTGCGCCTGCTCCGCGCCGCCGCGAGCCTCGGGCTACTCGATGAGCTGGCCGGCGAGACATTCGCGATCAATTCGCTCAGCGACTGCCTCCGCCGAGGACCTCACTCGCTGCGGGAAATCGCAGTCGCGGCCAGCGAACCAATCCATTGGCGGACCGCGGCACATCTCGCCGAATCTGTGATCAAGAACCGAGCGGTAGCACCGGACGTCCTCGGGATGAACGCGTGGGAGTACCGGGACACGCATCCCGAAGGACGCTTGGCCACGTCGGAACGGCTCGTGGACATCGAGGAGGTCATCCTGCCCGCGCTGCGGCGCACAGTGGACCTCGATAAGCACCGACGGATCGTCGCCATCGGCGACAGCCGTGGCCGCCTGCTGTCCGCGCTGCTCCGGTCCACGCCAAACGCCACGGGAGTGCTCTTCGACCGACCGCCGGTTGCCGACCGAGCGCGGACCATGATCGATGCAGTAGGTCTCAGCGACCGCGTCACGGTGGTCGGCGGCGACTTTCTCCAGAAGGTGCCCCCGGGAGGAGACCTGTACGTCCTCAAGGGAGTGCTGCACGACTGCGACGACGACTCCGCCTCGTGGCTTCTGGACAGTTGCTACATGGCGGCACTTCCGGCCAGCACGCTCGTCGCTTTCGAAGGCGTCTTGCCGGACGGGCCACCGCACGACCCGGTGGCCCATCTCATCGACATCAACTCGCTGCTGACCGTCAGCGGCCGAGAGCGGACGATCGACGAATTCGAAGAGCTCTTCAACAACGCGGGATACGAGCTGGTGCGCGCGGAGCCGCTATCCGGTGTGGACTACCGGCCGTTCGTCATGCTCCAAGGTCGGCGGTCCTGAGATGTCCAAAATCGTCGTCGTCGGCGCGGGGCCAGCCGGGTTGGCGGTCGCGGCCGTCCTGCGGCGGCGCGGTGTGCGGGCCACACTCCTCGAGCGCGGCGAGGCCGTCGGGGCCAACTGGCGAGGCCGGTACGACGGGCTTCGGCTCAACACCGTCCGCTGGCTTTCCTGCCTGCCCGGGTATGGGATCCCGCGACGGGCTGGCCGCTGGGTCTCGCGCGACGACTACATCTCCTATCTGGAGCACTACGCGGACCTTCATCACCTCGACGTCGAAACCCAGGTCGACGTCGAGCGGATCGTTCCCGGGCACGGTAGCGACTCCCGCCGGTGGCGGTTGCACACGTCCAAGGGTGAGTTGGCCGCGGCGGCGGTTGTCGTCGCATCGGGACCGTTCGATCGCCCGGTAGTCCCGCCATGGCCCGGACTTGACCGGTACGACGGCGCTTTCGCGCACGCCGCCGCCTACCGCGACCCAGCCCCGCACCAGGGTCAGCACGTCCTGGTGATCGGCGGCGGAGCGAGCGGGCTAGAGATCGCCCTGCTGTTGGCTGAGGGCGGCGCGGCGCGGGTCGACCTGTCCGTCCGCTCCTGCACGAACCTCTTCCCGCGACAGCTCGGGCCGTACCCCCTCACCCCGCTGCCCGCCACCAGGCATGCACCGCGGTGGCTGTTGGACGCCGCCGGCGCGCTGACTCATCGCATGCTCGGGTCGACCTGGCCCGACCCGCTGCCACGACCAGCCGCCGGCCTCGGCACCGCGCTGCATCGGCACGGGACAGAGCCAGTCGTGGCGGACGGCATCGTGCCCGCCTTGCGGGCCGGACGTGTGAGCCTGCTGCCCGCCGTCGACCGCTTCACGGCCACGGCCGTACACCTCGTCGACGGCAGCGTGGTGCGGCCCGACATGGTGCTGGCGGCGACCGGCTACCGCAGTCGGGTGGAGAAGCTCGCCGCCGAACTGGACGTGTTCGATCGGCAGGGTCGACTGATCCGGGGCGACGGCGGCCCGTGCGCAGGGGCGCCGGGCTTGGCGTTCGTCGGTTTTCAACCCGCGGTCACGGGACGGCTGCCACAGATGCCCTCCCAGGCGCGTCGGGCGGCACACACTGTCTTGGCCGCCGCGGCGCGCTGACGAGACGACAGCGATCAGTCCGGCAGGCGGCAGCGACGCTGGTTTGCATCGACGCGTTCGGTGTACCCCTCGCGGTCGAGTAGCTCCAGCAGCGGGATGATGACCCGGCGAGTGGTGTCCAGGGCCTGCCGCGCATCCGACGCGGAAAAGGGCTGCGGGAGTGTGGCCAGAATCTTGGCCGCCTCCCGGTCGGCACCGGGAGCCAACACTATCCCGTCGGCGATCCGGAGGAGTTGGCCCGCGCGTTCGGCGGCCGCGAGTCCTTTGCGATCCAGGCGACGCGCGGCCAGCTCCTGCTGCTCCGGCGCGCGGAAAGGCGACTTGGTGAGCTCGGTGACGACCGCGCGTACGGCGCTGGCGAGCGGCTCCGGCAGTACTTGGGCCTGGTCCGCGGTGCGGATCCGGCCTTCCACCAGGCGCAGCGGCGGCGGCATGAGCGCCGCCACCAGCCGCCGGTCGGGAAGGCACAGCGCGCGCCGGGCCGCGTCGAGCGGCATGCCCCTCTCGAGCGGATGGGCTTCGGCGTATTCGGTGACCAGCGACACCAGCTGCTCACCCAGCTCGCCGCGACGGCCCGCATGGAGCAGCCACTCCCCCACCGCCGGAACGTCGGGCGGTGCCACACCCATCATCGTGAAGTCGGCTTTCCGCAGCACGCCGTGTTGGGCCAGGACGACCGCGCCGTCGGGGATGTCCGCCAGGGCCAGCATCCGCGTGCCACGGTTGGCGGCGTCGCCGCGCCGCCGAAGCACCGGCGGCCGTACGTCGAGCACGGTCACCCGGGCCAAGATCCGGGTCTCCCCGCGGGCCTGTCCCGCGTCGCGCAGGACGGCGCGATCACCGATGTGGAGCGGCAACCTGTCTCGCAGGGTCAACCGGGCGGCCAGCCGTCGCTGATCGCGGGCGAGCGGCCTGATCCGTGCGACAGTCCGGCCGGAGCCCATGTGCAGCACGGCGGCACCGGGCATGTCCCAGTCCGTCGCCTCCGCGTATTCGGGCTGATCGAGGCGCACGTCGATCGCATCTGGCAGGGACCATTGCCCTGGCGTCAAGAGCGCCATTCCCCGCGAGATCGCTGATCGTTCCGCGCCACGTAGGTTGACGGCGACCCGCGCGACCGATCCGACCAACCGTGCGGGCTGTTCCAATGTCTGGAGTCCGCGGACCTGTACCCGGTGTCGGGTAGGTGAGAGCTCCAGCTCGTCACCGAGTTTGATCGTGCCGGCGCCGAGTGTGCCGGTCACCACGACGCCGCTGCCCCGGATGGAGAAGGCGCGGTCCAGCCACAAGCGCACAGGCGCGGTCAGGTCTGGAGCCGGTAGGTCGGATGTGACCTCGTCGATGGCGGCAACCAACTCTGGCAGTCCGGCTCCGGTCGTCGCGCTGACCGCCACCGCCGGCACTTTGCCGAGGCTGGACTCGCCGATGCGTTGCTGGGCGGCCGCGAGCACCGGAGCCGGGTCCGCCAGGTCGCTGCGCGTCACGACGAGCAGTCCATGTTGGACGCCGAGAGCGTCCAAGGCCGCCAGGTGTTCCTCGGACTGCGGCATCCAGCCCTCATCCGCCGCGACCGCGAACAGTACTGCCGGCACCGGGCCCACGCCCGCGAGCATCGTTCCCAGGAACCGCTCGTGGCCGGGGACGTCCACGAACGCGACCTGCCGGCCCGAGGGAAGTGTCAGCCATGCGAACCCCAGCTCGATGGTCAGGCCGCGATCGCGTTCCTCGGCGAGCCGGTCCGGCTCCATCCCGGTCAGGGTGCGGATCAGAGTGGACTTTCCGTGGTCGACGTGTCCGGCAGTCGCGAGGACGTGCATCAGTGGCTCCCGTTGCTCAGCGCCGCGGCGATGACGGCACTGCCGACCGTGTCGTCGAGATCCTCCGGGATGGACCGCATGTCGAGCAGGAGTCGTCCCTGCTCGAGGTGCCCCACCACCGCCGGATCCGACCGGCGCAACGGCGCCGCCAGCCGGTCGTCCAGGCTCACCGCACGGCTCGGCAACCGCACACCCGGGGCGCCGCCGCCACCGACGACGGACCAGCTCTCTATGACCTGTGCGTCGATGCCGTGGCTGGCCAACCGCGAGACCATCGCATCGGCCCGGCGGCACAACTGCTTCACCGGCGCACGGAGCGAGGCCACGGTGGGCGGCGCCGGTCCGCGCAGCGTCGCCTCCAGTGCCGCAGCGGTGAGCTTGTCCAGCCGGAGTGCCCGCGCCAAAGTATGCCGGCGCAGCTGTGTGACCAGCTCGCGCTTGCCGAGCAGGAGGCCGGCCTGCGGACCGCCTAGCAGCTTGTCACCACTGGCGGTGACGAGTGCCGCGCCCATACGCAGCGCGCTGTCAGCGTCCGGTTCGTCGGGGAGAAGCGGCTCGCGGTTGAGGAGTCCGGAGCCGATGTCGTAGACGACGGGAACGTCGAGCGCCGCGAGTTCGCCGACCCCGACGTCCCGGGTGAAGCCGTCGACACGGAAGTTCGACGGATGCACCTTGAGGATAAACGCCGTCGCCGGTCCGATGACGTCGCGATAGTCCTGCAACGACGTGCGGTTGGTGGTACCGACCTCGCGAAGCCGGGCGCCGGTGCACCGCAGCAGCTCGGGGATTCGGAACCCATCGCCGATCTCGACGAGTTCGCCCCGGCTGATGATGATCTCGCTGCCGCGGGCGAGCGCGGTCGCGACGAGCACCAGGGCAGCGGCGTTGTTGTTCACCACATGCACGTCCTCGGCCGCGGGGACCGCCTCCGCGAGCGCTGCCGTGAGGCCGGCCGCCCGCCGACTCCGAAGGCCCGTGGAGAGGTCGTACTCGATGTCGGTGGCGCCGCATGCCACCTCGACCGCGGCGCGCGCGGCCGGCGACAGGACAGCACGGCCGAGGTTGGTGTGAACCAGCACGCCGGTGGCGTTCACGACCGGCCGGAGCGTGGTGGCGCGGCACGGCAGCGCAGCCACAGCGGCACCGGCCACCTGCGCGGCACTGATCTGCCCACGGCGGGCCAGATCCTGAGCGGTGGCGATGGCCCGGCGCACCGCGGCTGGTCCGAGCCGTTCGGTAGCGGAAGCGAGGCGGGGGTCGTTGAGCAGCGTGTCGGTTGCTGGCACCGCACGCCTCGGATCGAGGCTCTGGCGGCCGGCGGCGGGGTTCGTTTTCGGCATGGCAACCGCCCGGCTCAGGAGGCGTTGAGGCGGAGCATGCCCACCTGCCAGGCGCGCGTTACCGCCTCGGTGCGTGATTGGGCGTTCAGCTTCCCCAGGATGTTGCTCAGGTGAAACTCCACTGTCTTGATCGTGACGTTGAGCACCTCGGCGATCTCTCGGTTGCGGCGACCCGCCGCGACCAGTCCGAGGACCTGCAACTCTCGGTCGGTCAACTGTTCCAACACAAACGTCCGTCCCTGCCCGGACTGGACCTCCCGGTCAGACAACTGCTCCAGAACGAAGTTGTTTCCGGGCGTCGACACGATGCGGCCCCGCGCTGTCATGGCTATCGCCACCTCTCTCCCGCGAGTATCGGATTCCGGGCTGCCGAGGAGCGGTGGCCGCCTCGGCTCGGCCCCAGCAGGCCGGCATCGTGACATCGGTCGGCGCCGTCGTTCGCCGCCCGCGGCGCGCGATCGCGCCGAGCCCCACGATGCCGCCAAGCATCAATGTCCCGACGGCGATGTTCTGCCAGCCCCACGCCCAGGCGGCGGAGGCGAGCATGAGGATGTTCAGTCCGGCGATCGCGGGCCCCAACCGCGCCAGGCCGGTGCGCAGCCGCAGCAGCCCGCGGCGCACCGGACGTCGGTGGTTCAGCCAGGCGGCCGCCAGCGCCAACGTCATGCTGATGAAGTAGCCGACGTTCGCCGCGGCCAGCAGGGCGATCGGCACCTGCGCCGTGTTGCCGCGGGCGAGGGCGGTCAGCACGGCGATCAGCAGCAGGTTGACTCCGACGTCGAAGCGCAACGCCTGCGCCGGCATCCCGTGCCGGTTGAGCCGTCCCAACGCCGGCCACGCGTCGCCACGGGCGCTCATCTGGTGCAGCGTCCATGACGAGGCCAGGGCGATCATGTTGAGACCGAGCACCAAAGCGAGAACCAACACCCCGAGCACCACGTTGGCGCCCACGTCGGTCGACCGTTCGCTGAGCATCAGGAAGGCATCGGCAGGATCGGCGCGCAGCCCTTCTGGTCCCACGACCGTGAGAAGCAGGAACGGTATGACGCCGAACGCGAAGACGCTGACCAGGGCCACCACCACCAGCACCCGGATGGCCTGCATCACGCCGCTGCGGTAGCGCGTCGCGTAGGACAGCGCGAGCTCCGAGCCGTACGCGCTCCAGCCAGCGATGAAGAGCCCGCCAGCGAAGCCCAGCACCCCCGCGCTCGAGAGCCACCCGTCCGGCGGCGCGAACGGGTGCAGATTGTCGACGTTCATGTTGCCCTTGGCAAGCGCGCCGAAGAACAACAGACCGACCACGGCGACCACGCAGGCGACCAGGACGACCTGCAACCGCGCGCCGACCTGCATGCCGAAGTGGTTGACTGTCGCGCTCATGGTCAGGACCAGGCCGGCGACGAGAGCGGCGGTCCAGGCGGGCCCGTCGGGGAAGGCGATCCGCTGCACGTATGCACCGACGAGCAGCCCGTTGATCGCCAGGGCTGGGCTCCAGCCGAACCAGTAGCTCCACTGCGCGACGCGGGCCAGGGCACGGCTGCGCGGCTGAAGGACCTCGGCGGCAAGCACGGCCACGCCCCCGTTGACACGGGAGTAGCCGCCGGCGAGCTCGGCGAAGATGACGGCCATCAGTAAACCGATCACCGCCGACACCAGCCACACCACGATCGAGGCGTTGCCGACGAGTGCGGCCACTGGTCCCATCGATACCAGGACGAGAACGGGTACGCCCGCCGCGATGGCGACGCCGAAGCGTCCGCTGATGGTCCGATCGTCGTTCACGCTCATCCTGCCGCACCCACGGTGGCGTCGAGGTTGAGCGGCCTGGTGCGGACGCCGTGGCGCGCGGCGACGGCCTCCATCTCGATGGCGAAGTCCACTGATGCCTGGCCGACGGAGTGCTCGGTGATGCCCTCCTTGGCGAACAGGTAGGTCTCGGCCAGGCATGCCAGGGCGCTGTGCCGGTCCGGCAAGCGCAGGTCGGTGGTGAGGTGATAGCCCGGGATGTTCACCAGGCCGCCCTGGGCGACCCGCACATCGCGCTGTTCGAAGCGCGGGTAGTCCTCCTTCTGGATGTTCAGCGGGTGGGCGAGGTCCAGGACGATCGCGCCGGGCTTGACCAGGTCAGGCGTGACGTATGCGGAGGGGTCCCCGGTGAGGAGCAGGATGATGTCCGCTTGCCCGACGTCGGCGATGGATCCGGATACCGTCGCCCGGGGCACGAGATCGGCCAGTTCCTTGCGGACGCGGGTCTGACTACGCCCGACGAGCACCAGCCGGAAGCCTTCCCGGTCGAGCAGCCGCGAGGCAGCCACTCCGACCGAACCGGTGCAACCGACGACCGCGACGGTGGCGCCCTCACCAGTTGCCAGGACTTCGCTGGCCTCGACCACGTTGCGCCGCGCGACCGCCGCGGTGTAGGCGTTGCCGGTGGTCACGGTCATACCCCGGGGAAGCTTCGGCACCAGGGTCAGGCCGCCGCGGGTGGCCGGCGCCGTAAGCGCCCCCAGCCCGATGACCCGTGCGCCACGGGACTGTGCCACCTGGACCGCCTGATCGATCTGCTCGCGGCCCTGGGAGTAGAGGATGGTGTCCGGGAGGCAGAGGACGACGAGGAACTCCCCGCGGAGGACATCGAACCCGAAGGTGACCTCGCCGGTGATCGTCGGTGGGAGCGAGAGCATCTTCTCTTGGAACTCTTCTTCGGTGGCACTGTGCTGCGCAACCACGGAGCTGCCTCGGACGTGGTGGAGGTCCTGGGCGTCACGGGGATGGGCCAGGAAGACGAATCCGGGCGGTTGGTTGCGCAGATAGGACATGATCCGCTCCTCGCGGTCGTGGTGGTCGCGGTCGCGCGACGGGCGGAACCGACGTGGTCCCGCCCGTTTCCGTGCGCGCCGAATCTCCTCACCGGCTGCCGAGCTCGGGAATGAGCACCATGGCGCCTTCGAGGGAAAGGTTGATGGATCCGCCGCCGAGATGTTGCGGCCAATTGATCAAGAAGGTTGTGTCGTATCCGACATGGACGGCCCGACCCTCACGAAGGCCGAGAAGCGTGTCCTCCAAACTGGAGGTTATGCGGCCGTCTCAACCACCGGAGGCGCCGGCCCAGATGGAGCCGGGCAGGAAGTCCATGCACCCGAGGGCGCGCCAGCCGCTGTAGTCCTCGGTGACCGCGCACTCGTCGGTCGCGGTCGCGCGCACGGGTCCGAGCAGGCTCAGGTCGTGCTTTCCGGACATGACCAGCTCATGCAGCGCCGGGAACACGGCGTGCACGTTGTAACGGACGCGCAGATACCGCTTCTCGAAGTCCATGATCCCGACGTTGCCGGATGCGCCGGACTCGGGATCGAGGGTGATCGAGACGACACCGGAGTCGATGCTCTCCGTCTTGCTGATCGGGAACGGTGCGCTGTGGGTGGACACCCCGTAGAGGCCGGCGACGCGGAAAATGACCCGGTCCGCCGGATCGGCCTGGAGCCGCCGGGCGGCGATCTCCTCCGGCGATACCGCCGGCGCCACCGTCTCGCGTTCTTGGGTTGTTGTCATACCTTCCTTCCCCTCTTCTGAACGGCAGATGCCGTCAGTCGGTGGATGCCGACGACGACGGAACCAGGACCTTCTCGGCCTGGTCCGCGACGCCCGGCCGGCGGGCTCGGACGCTGGTGTTGGCGAAGCCGAGCGCCAGCGCGTCCGCGAGCCCCGCCCGCTCGAGGATGGGCGCGACCCCGCCGAGCTCGGCGTCCCGCGCCGTGTACTCCCGTTCGCGGTCCACCTCGATGTCGACGAATCCCGCCGCGGTGAGCCGCTCGCGGTACTCGTCGACGGTCAGCGCGCCGCCGATGCAGGCGGCCCACGCGCTCAGGTCGTCTCGCATCTCGGCCGGTACAGGTAGCCGGGTCACGATGTCCGAGATCGCTAGCCGCCCACCAGGACGGAGCACCCGGTACGCCTCGGCGAGCGCCCGCGCCTTGTCGGGCACGAGGTTCACCACGCAGTTGCTGATGATCACGTCGACCGACCCGCGCGGCAGTGGAATGGACTCCATGTCGCCCTTGAGGAAGGCCACATTGGTCAGGCCGGCCTTCGCGGTGTTGGCTCGCGCCAACGCGATCATCTCGTCCGACATGTCCAGACCGAAGACATGCCCCTCGGCCCCGACCCGGCGGGCCGCCACGATCGCGTCGAGGCCACCGCCCGAACCGAGGTCCAGAACGACCTCGCCGGCCGACAAGCCGGCCCGGTCGAACGGGTTGCCACAGCCGAGCGACGCGACGATCGCGTCCATCGGAACCTGCTGTAGGTCGCCCTCGGCGTAGTCGGTGACGCAGCTGACCTCCTCGGGCAGCCCGGCAGCGGTGCTACCGCCGCAGCAGCCGTCGGCACCGGCGCGAACGCTCTTCGCGTGGGCGTCGTAGTGCTGCTGCACGCCGCCGCGGAGGGCGTCGGCCCGTGTGGTCAGCTTGATCCCTACGTCGACGGAGGGTATGGCGCTGTCACCGTGGCAGCCACATCCGGCCGACGCGGTGGCGTTGACGGTGGAGCTCGCCCGCCGGCGGCCCCAGCTGCGGGGGTCGAGCCTGGCCAGCATGCGGGCCGACGCGCTCTTCGACCAGCAGGACCACAGCTCGCCGACCTTGCTCCAGCGGAACTTGGGGGCCTGCTTGCCGGTGACCGGCGTGACGATCCCCTGCTGCTCCCACTCCTCCGACATTGCGTAGCACCCCGGGCAGTTGGTCTGGCACGCGTCGGAGCACTGTGGCGCGCACACCGCGCGCCAAAACCACTTCATCCCGGCCATGCATTTCCTCGCTTCATCTCGGCCGCCATGACAATTTCGAGTATGCGCGCCGATGAATTCGCGAGTCAAGAAAGACGTTCACCAATAAGGTCCCACCTATGATCGTCAGCACATCGACTGATCAGTCACGATGAATAGACGTATTGGGTACCACTTATCGATCCCGCAAACCAATACCCGAGGTATAGACATACTACGCGGTCAGCAATCTCAGACGTCCATATTGGTGGACACTCAGACCTGGTCTGCCGCAGCGTACGGTCGCACATCCTTGCCTTCGGCACGCAATTCCTCGTGCGTGTGACCGACGTAATAGAAGCCTTCTTCATGGCTGGCGTAGCACTGATGAAAGCCAACCTTGGAGAAGATTGCCAGTCGCGTCGGTTTCGGCGCCGGTTCTCGCTTTGTGCCTCTTTCCAGATCGGCCAGCACCGCTGGCACGTCATACGTCAACCGAACGTCCGAGCGGCAGAAGTGGGGCTCCCCGTCGATGTCGACGATCGGTAGCTTCGCGCCATCCAGCCCGGGCAGGTCGAACACCGGCCGGGTCAGGCAGTCGTACCGTAAGACCTCGGTGAGGAATTCGACGTACGCCGCCGGCAGCAGCGGGACGATGGCCTCCTGCCACCACGTGGCGAGCACGTCGTCGATGTCCGGCTCACCGTAGAACTGCCGGAGGAACACCGGGACGGCACTGGGCACCCGCTCCACCTTGGCCGCGACCGCCGCGAGCCGGACGGCGGCCGGGTGGGCGGCGGTCTCGAACCAGGCGACCATGTTTCGGATCACCGTGGACTGTGTCAGGCCCGCGTACTCCCGAAGCGGTGCCCAGATGTGCCGGAACACCAGGTGCTCGGCGACCGACCGCGCCCAGAGTATGAAGCGCTTCATCTGGAGGTTCTCGGCGATCGTCATGGTGTTGTGCGCCAGGACGTACTCGAAGTCGTCGTTCTCGCCCCGAACGGTCTGGAAGCCGTACGTGGCCTTGTTGACCGAGTAGTCGGTGTTCGGCAGCAGCAGGAGCGGGTAGACCGCGATCCGGGTCATGTGCCGGGCGAGCCTGTCGTAGCCTTCGAAGAAGGAGTCCACCGTCTCGCCAGGTGAACCCCAGATGAGCTCGGCGTAGCAGTCGAGGCCCTCCGCGCGCAGCCAGCGGACGAGGTCCTCCCATTGGTTTACCTTCATGTTGCGGCGCTGCATCTGTTCCAGCGCCGAGTCCTCCAGCGTCTGCAAGGCGAGGGTGAAGGAGCTACGCATGCCGACCTGCTTCATCCGCTTCACGATGTCGTAGAAGGACTTGGACTTGTTCTTGGCCCAGGATCCCTCCACGGCACGCGGGTAGCCGTGCTTCTCGCGGAGGCGGATGACGTCCTCGACGAACTCCAGGTCCTCCCGCAGGAGGCCGATGTTGGCGTCGCACAACACGATCGTGTGGACCTTGTGGAACGCGAAGATCTCCAGCTCCTCGCGCAGCCGCTCCCGCGAGAACGCGCGGACCTTCTGGCCGACCGCCCCGCCCCAGTAGCAGAACGCGCACTTGTAGGGGCAGCCGCGGTTGGTCTCCATGAGCGCCACGTCGTACCGGAAGTCGCCGACCGAGTCGGTCAGCGGGATCGCGTTGGTCAGGAACGGCGAGGGGATGCTGTCCAGGTCGAGGATGCGTTCCGGTTCCTTGGTGGTGACGATCTGGCCCTCGGGGTCGCGGAAGCTGATGCCGCCGATGGCGTGCAGTTCGCCCGGTGACTGGCCGGCGAGGTAGGCCAGAAGGATGTCCCGGAAGACGAACTCGCCCTCCCCGTTGACGACGAGGTCGACCTCAGGGAACTGCCGGAAGACCCGGTTGGCCTGGTTGGCGACGTGGGTGCCCCCGAACACGACCCAACCCTCCGGGTGGATCTGCTTGAAGCCCTCCGCGATGTTGCCGAACGTGAAGTAGCTCCAACCCTGAACGGAGAACGCGATGACGTCGGGGCGGCCTTCGGCGAACATGGTCTCCGCCATCACGGTCACCGGGTCGCCGCCGCCGAAATTGAAGATTCGGATCTCCATTTCGTCGCGTATCGGCTCGCATGCCAACGCCGCCGCCTTGAGGTAACCTGCGGCCAACGGCATCGACTCTTTCGGCATGTCCCAGACGCCCTGCTGGACGATCCACACGATTCGCTTGCGAGAAGACATGGCCACCTGTGACCCCGAATCCTGCTGCGCCAATAAACCAGCTCAGAAGCTAGTGCCGGCGCGGGCGCCGCAGAATCGGGTAAACCCTAGGACGAGGCAGGCAATCCTGCGGCGGCAACGTGCCACATCATGTCGCCGAAGGTCTTCAACGCGAGGAAGTCGTCCGTGTCAATGCTGATCGACAGCCGCTTTTCGAGGGCCACGGCGATCTCCACCATTTCCGTCGAGTCGATCTCCAGATCTTCGCGCAGGCGACTGTCCGGCTCGATCCCGGTCGGATCGATCTTCAGCTCGCGGAACACCTCGACCAAGGTCTCACGGATTTCCATGACTCCCCTCCGGCGGTCGTTTCTCACCATCCCAGTACGACTGCGACGGCCAGATCCTTCTCGTGGGAGATGCTCAGCAGCATCTGCCTGAGGCCGCAGCGCTCGGCGGCCTCGCGGGTGCGTCCGTGCAGCTCCACGTAGGGCTCACCGTGATCACCGATGCGTACCTCGACCTCGGTCCAGCGGGCGGTCTGGCCGCGGCTGCCGAACACCTTCTTGGTCGCTTCCTTCGCCGCGATCCGGCCCGCGAGCCTGGTCCACATCAGGCCACGCGCGCCGTGGGCGTCGGCAAGCTCCCGCTGGGTGAGCAGCCGCTCGAGAGTCGCTGTCCCGCTTCGCTCCACCATCTCGCGCAACCGGCGGACCGAAACGACGTCCACGCCGAGAGCGCCGGGTGGACGCCACGGCTCGCGCGTCGGCGTCAGCCCGGCCAGCGCTTCAGCACCAGGCACGCGTTCACCCCTCCCAGGCCGCGTGAAACGACCGCGACGGACTGCCGGCCCCGCAGATCACGCGCGGTTCCGGTGACGAAGTCGAGGTCGAACCCAGCGGCCGGCCGCTCCAGGTTGGCTACCGGCGGCACCAGTCCGTGCGACAGCGTCCGGAGCGCGGCGACGACGTCGGCGACAGCAGCCGCGCCCATGAGGTGGCCGGTCGCCGGCTTGGCGGCGGTAACCGGCACGTCGTCACGGTGTGAGCCGAGTGCGCCCTTGATGGCGGCCACCTCCGCGGCGTCTTCGCGAGGTACGCCCGACCCGTCCGCGTACAGGCAACCGAGGTCACCCGCCGCTATCCCGGCGCGCTCCATGCTCTGCGCGATGGCGCGCGAGAGCGTGCGTCCGTTGGGCTCGATCGTGTAGGTGGGGGCGTATCCATCGGTGTTGGTGGCCCAGCCGGCGAGTTCCCCGTGGATCTTGGCGCCCCTGCTCCGGGCATGGTCGGCCGATTCGATGACGAGAAAGGCCGCGCCCTCACCGATCGCCGTACCTGTATGCCCGCGGTCGAAAGGCCGGTACGCCACCTCGGGCTGCTTGTTGCCATGCGGAGTGAGGAAGCCACCCGTCTCGCAGCACGCCCACGCGTACGGGGACAGTGGCTGCTCTGAGCCGCCCGCGATCACGACATCGGCGTGGCCGCGCCTGATCATCTCGGCGGCGTGGACGATCGCGTACGCGCCACTCGCGCGGTCGCAGACGAAGGTGCGCGCGCGACCCTTGATGCCGAAGGTGATGCAGATGTTGCCTTGCGGCGCCGCCGGAAACCACGCGGTGGCCTGGTACGGGCTGACGTCCCGAGGGCCTTTCGCCCACAGGTCGCGCAAGCCGCGCTCGGCGAACTCCCAACCGCCCAGCACGTTGCCGACCGTGACGCCGACCCGCTCCGGCGCCACCCCGTCGGGCCGGCTGATCCGCAGCCCAGCGTCTTCGATGGCGGCGCCCGCGGCGGCCGTGGCCAGGTGAGTGAACCGGTCGGTCTTCTTCACGAACCGTCCCGGCAGCCAGTCGGTCGCGACGAAAGCGTCCGCCTGCCCCGCGATCTGGCAGAGGTACGGCGACGCGTCGAACCGGTCTATCTGCCGGACCCGGGAACGGCCGGAGAGCGCCTGCGCCCATAGCGCCTCAGGCCCGATGCCCGCCGGCGTGACCGCACCGACGCCGGTGATCACAACGTGTGTCATGCCGGTGCCCCCGCCGATCGGAGCACCAAGGTGGCGTGGAGGCCGGAGAAGCCGCTGGCGTCCGAGAGGACCACATCACCACGCCACGGTCGACCGGTGTTGGGTACGTAGTCCAGGTCGCATTCGGGGTCGGGGCGCTCGTAGTTGATGGTGGGGTGGATGTAGCCACGTTCAAGGGCGAGCGCACACCCGACGATCTCCTGGGCGCTGGCCGCCGAAAGCGGGTGGCCAGTCATGGACTTGGTGGAGTTGATGGGGATCCGACGAGCGTGCTCGCCCAGGGCGAGGACGAGAGCCTTCGTCTCGCACCGGTCGTTCTGCGGCGTCGAACTGCCGTGCGCGTTGACGTGGTCCACGCTCTCCGCAGCCAAGCCGCCGTCGTCGAGGGCACCGGTCATCGTGCGCGCCAGGTCGGCGCCGTCGGACAGCAGGTCGGTCATGTGCAACGCGTTGCAGCTCAGGTCGAACCCGGTGATCTCGGCATAGACGTGCGCGCCGCGCGCCAGCGCGTGCTCCCACTCCTCGAGGACGACGACGCCGCAGCCCTCGGCCAACACGAACCCGTCGCGATCCGCGTCGAACGGCCGCGAAGCCGTAGCTGGCCGGTCGTTGTGCCGCCGGGACAGGCAGTTGATGATCTCGAAGGACGCGGTAGTGATCGGCGTGATCGGTGCCTCACTCGCCCCGGCCACGACGACGTCCGCCTCGCCGTAGCGGATGCTCTCGAAGGCGTAGCCGATGGCGTCGACGCCGCCGATGCACCCGGTGGAGAGGGTGATGCACGGCCCTCGGGCGCCGGTCAGCGCTGCCAGGATCACGCTCGGCGTGTTGGACATCGAGGCGAGGTACAGGTCCGGACCCACCTTCGTCGGATCGACGGGCCGCTGGCCGCGATCCGTGGACGCGATGAACTCGCGTTCCATCTGCCGGGTGCCGCAG
Source organism: Phytohabitans sp. LZ39 (assembly GCF_059359075.1). NCBI lineage: Bacteria > Bacillati > Actinomycetota > Actinomycetes > Micromonosporales > Micromonosporaceae > Phytohabitans > Phytohabitans sp. LZ39. Next base: position 64,474 of record NZ_JCADBM010000032.1, read on the forward strand.
ATAGCGGTGGAGAGGACGATGCCGAACCTGTCCCGTTCCACCGCCTTGACGTCAAGGGCCGCGTCGCCGATGGCCTGCATCGCTCCGGCCACCGCGAACTGGATGAACCGGTCGAGCCGCTGGACCTCCTCCGGCAGCCCCACGGCCACGGGGTCGAAGTCCTCCACCTCGGCCAGGACGTTGGAGCCGAACTCGAACCCGTCGTAGAGGTCACAACTCTCTACTTTGGACAGATGTTTGGTGGCGCTGCGCCCGTCCACGAGCCCTTGCCAGTACCGCTGCTTGCCGATGCCGAGCGGGCTGATCACGCCGAGTCCGGTGATCGCGACCCGCCGGGGGCCGATCTGCTCCGCGCCGCTCATTTTTTGTCCGCGATGAGGATCGCCTGCTCGCCGCTCACAGCGCTGCCTGGGCTCATGCGTCAATCACCTCGAGACCACCAATCCCGCTCTGCGCGGTGCTCTGCGACAGAAGCCGTGCCGTAAACGTACGGAGCACGCGGCCATCCGGTTAATCGGGAAAACCCTAGGGCGGGATCCTGGGCCGTCTATCGGACAACGACGAGGTGCTCGCCCCGCGGTACGAACTCGCCGATCACCGGCGAGCCGGGGATCTCGCCGGCCAGCAGTAGCCCGCCGGACGTCTGCGCGTCGGCGAGCAGGATCGCCTCCGCCTCGTCCACCGCGGACAGCTCGCAATGCGGCTGCGCCCAGGCGAGGTTACGCCGGCTGCCGCCCGGGACGAAGCCGTCGCGCAGCGACTCCCGTGCGCCGTCCAGGTACGGAACCGCGGAGGAGTCGACCACGGCGGTCACGCCGCTGGCGCGCGCGACCTTCAACAAATGGCCGAGCAGACCGAAGCCCGTAACGTCCGTGGCACAACGGATTCCGGATCGGACCGCGGCCGCGGCCGCGTCGCGGTTCAGCGTCACCATCGTCTCCACCGCGTGCGGAAACACCTCGCCGGTGCTCTTGTGCCGGTTGTTGAGAACGCCGAGGCCGAGTGGCTTGGTCAGGGTCAGCGGCTCGCCGGCCAGCGCCGTGTCGTTGCGCATCAGGTGGTCAGGCCGCACCAGACCGGTGACCGCCATACCGTACTTCGGCTCGGGGTCGTCAACGCTGTGCCCGCCCGCCACGTGACACGCGGCTGCCCGCGCGACGTCGAGGCCGCCACGTAGCACCTCTCGCGCGAGGTCGAACGGCAGAACGCCCCGCGGCCAGGCCAGCAGATTGACCGCCACAAGGGGCGAGCCGCCCATCGCGTAGATGTCCGACAGGGCGTTGGCGGCCGCGATTCGTCCCCAGTCGTACGCGTCGTCGACCACGGGCGTGAAGAAGTCGGTCGTGAGCACCACCGCCTGCTGCTCGTCGATCCGGACGACGGCGGCGTCGTCACCGTTGTCGAGCCCGACCAGCAGCTCGCCTGGCATACCGGTGAAGTCGTCTGGCTTTATCAGGCCGGCGACCACTTCTTCCAGCTCCCCGGGCGGGATCTTGCACGCGCACCCACCGCCGTGCGCGTACTGGGTAAGGCGGCCCAGAGACTGGACGGTGCTGGTCATGCCTACCTCCGCGTGACGAAATCGCTGGACTCCAGCATGAGCTTGATCCGCTGCTGGTTCTTGTACCCGTGCTCGTCCATCCATTCCTTCATGGCCGCGCCACTGACGGAATGGCCAGGGTCCACCTCGAAGTCCTGCGTCCACGTCATCAAGGTGCCGTCCCGCTCGGGCCGGTACGTCCACCGCAGATGCATGTACAGGAACGGGTACAGCGGCTCCTCCCGTGCCGAGATAGCGACGAGGTCACGGTGGTCGAGGATCCGCCACGATCGCCAGTCGAAGCCCTCGGTGCGCAAGCGGAAGGTCAGCTTGCTGAACCTGCCCGAGTCCTCCCGAGTCAGCACCTCGCTGTGCAGGTAGGCGTCGAACAGCTCGGTCCATCGGTCGATGTCGTTGGTGACCTCGAACACGATGGCGGGTGGGCAGCTGATATGGATGCTGTGTTGGATGCGCGGCATCGCTGACCTCCTGACGTTCGGGCCACCCGATGGTAGAGACGGGCAGCGTGCAACCTTCCCAGGGAAAACCCCAGGCCGACCGCGGCGCCGGCTAGGTGCGGATGCGCTGGTAGCGGACGACGGTTAGCGGAACCAGGACGACCAGCAGTCCCACGGTCCAGGCCAGCGTCTGCAACACGGGCCGCGCCACCGGCCCGCCGAGAATCAGGGCGCGGGTGGCGTCCACCGCCGGCGTGACCGGATTGATCTTGGCGACGGCCTGTAGCCACCCCGGCATGCTGCTGACCGGCACGAACAACGAAGCGACGAACACCGTCGGAATAGCCAGCAACAGGCTCGCCATCGAGGCGGTCTCGACGCCGCGCGCCACAAGCCCGATGAACGCGCCGAGCCAGGACATCGCGAAGCCGAACGCCAGGGCCAACGCGACGGCGGCGATCGCCCCGGCGAGCCCGTTGTGGAAGCGAAAGCCGGCCAGAGCGCCCACCACCCACACGACGGAAATGGCGAGCAGATTGCGCGTAGTGTCGAAGACCGCCCGACCGGCGAGCAGCGCCCAGCGGGTCATCGGCAGGGACCGGAAGCGGTGAACCATGCCCCGGTTGAGGTCCTCCGCCACCCCGACGGCGGCGTTGTTGAGGTTGAAAGTGACGGCGAGCACCATCACACCGGGGACGAGAAAGTCGATGTACTTCATGCCGGCCGGCCGCAGTGCGCCGCCGAAGACGAAGTTGAACAGCAGCACCCACATGATCGGCAGCGCGGTCGCCGCAGCGATCAGGGCGGGCATCCGCAGGTGCGCGTACACGTTCCGCCGCGTCATCACCGCCACGTCGGTCAGGATCCGCACCGGCGTCGAGACCGGATGCAGGCTGGTCATTGTCATGTGCTCCTCCGGTTCGGCTCAGCCGGCTTCGGCGGGCACGTGCCGCTTGGCGTCGGCGGTCGTGTCCGGGCTGCTTCCGGTCAACGCCAAGAACACGTCGTCGAGGCTTGGCCTCCGTAACAGGACGCCGGACAGCTTCACCTGTGCGCCGTCCAGGTGGCGGACGACAGCCGGCAATGCGGCAGCGCCGTCGTCGACGGGCAGGGTCACCACCCCGGCGTCGGCGTCTGTCTGGGCCTGCCCCGTGCCCAGCGTGGCTACCGCGCCCGCCGCCCGGGCGCTGTCGGATGGATCAGCGAGGCGCAGCTCTAGGCGATCACCGCCGTAGGCGGATTTCAGCTCGTCGGCTGTGCCTCGGGAGATCACCCGGCCGAGGTGCATCATGACGATCTGGTCGGCCAGCCGGTCGGCCTCCTCCAGGTACTGCGTGGTCAACAACACGGTGGTGCCGTCGTCGACGAGGCGACGGATGACGTCCCACAAGGCGATCCGGCCCTGCGGATCCAGCCCGGTGGTGGGCTCGTCCAGGAAGAGCACCGGCGGGCGGCCGACCAAGCTCGCGGCAAGGTCGAGGCGACGACGCATGCCGCCGGAAAACGTGCGGGCGGTGCGGTGCGCCGCGTCGGCCAGGTCCATCGTCTCCAGCAGCTCGCTTGCCCGCTGGCGCGACGCACGCCGCCCCAGGTGGTAGAGCTGGCCGATCTGCTCGAGGTTTTCCCGACCGGTCAAGAAGTCGTCCACCGCCGCGAGCTGCCCGGCAAGTCCGATGGTGGCGCGGACGCTCGCCGCCTCGCGCACGACATCATGCCCCGCCACGCGAGCCCATCCGGAGTCCGGTCGCACGAGCGTGGTAAGGATGTGCACTGCCGTGGTTTTGCCGGCGCCATTGGGGCCCAACAGGGCCAGCACGGTGCCCGCGGGCACCGTGAGGTCGATCCCGGCCATCGCCTCGACGTTCCCGTACCTCTTGTGGAGGTCGCCGGCCTGGATCGGCTCGTCACTCATGATCGGGACTCCTCGTACGGCAGGGGACCGATTGGTGTAGCAACGCTATAGGTAGTGATGCTAGCCTAGATCGGGCCGCTAGTGTAGCGTTGCTACGTACTGTCCTGCGGCCGCGCCTCACCGATATCCACCCGCGATTGTCAATGTCATAGGGGCAGACTTATGTGTTGCCCTTGATTGACCAGCCGGAATAGGCTGCCCACCACCGCCGGCCGGAGCCGTCAATCATTTCGTCGTACGCAATGCGTCAACTACGACCGTGGATAGCCCATGAATCGCTACGCCTTCACCTTCACCGTCGAACCGGAAACAGCCGGCGCGGTCGCGGGCGTGCTGGCGTACTACCTGCCGGGCATGACGCTGGCGAAGAATGGCCGGGTTCTCCATGTCACCGACACGGAGGACGACCTCGACGGCCTTGACGCTCGCCTGTCCGGCCGATCGCGGCGGGCGCCGATCACCCAAGCGCTGGCCGGCTGCTGGCGACCATCGGGCGATGCCACGTTCGTCGCGGCGACCGTGATGGAGACGACCACCCACTACGAGCGTATGGACCGTGACCGTCTCGCCGCGGATGGCCGGGTCGACCGGTGTGCGCTGCTGTTGCCGGTGCACACCGGGCCGGCTCGTGTGCCCGCTGGCCTGCTGGACAGCGTGGGCGCCCCCGGTCGCGTGCTCCTCAGCAGCACGGTGTTTCGCCACAGCGAGGTCGTGGTGTGGTTCCGCGAGACCCGAGGTGCCGCCGCGGTAAGCCCTCCGGAGTCGTCCGCTGGTCGCGCCATGACGCTGCTGTCCGCCACTCATGGCTGGAGGGGCGGCAGCGGCGAAGGGCTCAGCCCAGCATCACCGCCAAGTCCAATTGGAGGCATCGCACATGCCGGGACACACCGATAACGCGATCGTCATCAACGCCCCGATGGACCTGGTCTGGTCCATGACAAACGACGTTCGCTCCTGGCCGGAGCTGTTCAGCGAATACGCATCCGCCGAGATCATCGCGGACAACGGAACGACGATACGGTTCCGGCTCACCACGCATCCGGACGAAAGCGGCCGGCAATGGACGTGGGTTTCCGAGCGGACGCCCGACCCGGCCACCCGGACCGTGCGAGCCCACCGGATCGAGACGGGCCCCTTCGAGTACATGAACCTCTATTGGGAGTACCAGGACGACGGCTGCTCGGTGTCGATGCGCTGGGTCCAGGACTTCCAGATGAAGCCGGACGCGCCGTTTGACGACGCGGCCATGACCGAGCGCCTGAACCGCACCAGCCGTACCCAGTTGGCTCACGTACGCGACCGGATCGAGGAGCGGCACCGGGCCACCTCACCGGCCGACGCGGCGCGGCCGAACAACTGACACCCGGCGGTTCGCCCGTCAGCGTGGCAGCAGCCAGCGGTCGAGAACCCGCACCAGCCCGCCGAGGTCACCGGCGCCGGCCCGGTAGGCGACATGCCCGTCGGGGCGCACCAGATACTGGGCCGCGGCGCCCGGCGCGACGCCCAGCCGGTGCAGCAGGCGGCCATCCGGGTCGGTCAGGACGCCGGCCCGACGGGTCAGCCGCACGATGGCGACAGGCGCGGCGAACCGGTCGGGGATCCGGGCCAAGCCGTCGGCGTCCCACGCCGCCACGTCACCGCACAGCAGGATGGTCCAGGCGACCGGGTCCAACGCCCGATGGAGAGTCTTACCCTGTCCATCGTGGACGACCGAGCCGTCGGGAAGCCGGTCACCCGGTTTGGGCCCGTGCCGCGGCGGGCGGGGACCCTCGGACGACAGCGGACTGCGCCGGTAATGGATGGCCAGCTGGGAGATGGCCCGGAACATGTACGCCCGGGCCCGCTTGGCCTTCAGAGCCAGCGGAGCCAGCCGGGACGCGATCCTCGTGCGGATGAAAGGCAACGGCGGCGTGGTCGACGTGGAGATTGTGAAGGCCCGATCGGTGAAGCGCAGCACCCGGCGGCCGACCGGAGCCCGCTCCGGCTCGTACGTGTCCAGCAGCGCCGGGTGGGCGAGGCCGCCAATGACCGGACCGAGCTTCCACCCGAGGTTCACCGCGTCCTGGATGCCGGTGTTCATGCCCTGGGCGCCGGCCGGGCTGTGGATGTGCGCGGCATCCCCGGCGAGGAACACCCGCCCCGAGCGATACCGGGTCGCACCCCTGTTGTACAGCCGGAAGTTAGTCATCCATACCGGGTCACGCAGCCGCACCCGCCCTCCGGTGTACGGGTCGACGAGTCGTTGCACCTCGTCCAGGGTGACCGGCTTTCCCGGTGGCGTCGGGTCGCTGCGCTGCCGCATGGCGAGCACCCGCCAGGTGGCCGGCCGCCCAAGCGGGAAGAAGAACAACATGCCCTGGCCGGACAGGAACGTGTGCGCCGCACCGGGCTCGATGCCGTCCGCCTCCAGGTCGGCGAGGACGAAGGTTTGGGGATACGCGCCGCCGACGAAGTCGATGCCTGCCTGTTCCCGTACGGTGCTGTGCGCACCGTCGCAACCGACCACATAGGACACCCGAACTGCGGTCTCTGTCCCGTCTTCCGCCCGTAGCTGGCACCGGACAGCGTCGCCGTCCTGCGTGAGCGCGGTCAGCTCCACCCCTCGGCGCACGACGACGCCGCGGGCGGCGAGATGCTCGCCCAGGATCCGCTCGGTCTCGGCCTGCGAGATGAACAGCAGGTAGGGGTAGGCGGTGTCGGTGGTTCCGATGTCGAACAGCGGAATGGTCACGGATCGGTGCGGGAAGTGCATGCGAAGCTGCACCGCCCGGTTGCCGAGCTCGACGAGCTGGTCGGTGACGCCCAGCGGCTCCAACACCTCCAGGGTGCGGGGCTGGACCGCGAGCGCCCGGGACTCGTGGACCCGATCCGGTTGGCGGTCGACGACGAGGACCCGGGCACCGTGTAGCAGTAGCTGAGCCGCGAGGCTCAGCCCGGTGGGACCGGCGCCCACCACGAGCACGTCGGGATCGGACACTGCTTCATCGTCGGACGCCACGGCAGGCAACCTACCCCGTACGGGTCTGGTGTGAGACCGGCTTCGCGAAGCTCACTCGGCAGGAACACCTTCGATGAGACTCCACGCCTCGCCCATCTCCAGCACCCGGGTGGTGCGGAAGCCGGCGCGCGCCAGGAGTACCTCGTACTCCTTCTGGGTCCTTTCCCGGCCACCCATCAGCACGAGGATGTTGAGGTCCATCAGGGGGCCTTTCTGCACCCCGCTCTCGGGGAGCACTCGTTCGACGACGAGGATCTTGCCGTCGGAAGCCATCGCCTTGCGGCAGTTGGACAGGATCCGGTGGGCCGCCTCGTCGTTCCAGTCGTGCAGCACCTGGGAGAGGATGTACGTGTCCGCCTCGGCGCTGATCGATTCGAAGAAGTCACTCTCCACCAGGTCGCACCGGTCGAGGACGCCGGCGCTTTCCAGATAGCGCCTGGCGCCCTCGAGCACCGCCGCGCGTTCGAGCAGGATGCCGTGCACCTGCGGGTACTTGCCGAGGATGGCCGCGATCAGCGCACCGTGTCCCCCGCCGATGTCGGCCACCCTCCGGCTGGCGGAGAAGTCGTACATGTCGGCCACGGCGGCGCGCGAGCTCGCGCCGGCCAGTGCCTTCTGGAAGACGCCGCGAGCGGCCGGATTCTGTTGCAGGTACTCGAAAAAGTGCACGCCGAAGATCGGCTCGAAGACGCTGCTACCCGTCCGGACGCCGTCGGCGAGCCGTCCCCACGGCCGCCAGAACCAGTCCTGCCCGTTCAGCACCGCCAAGGCGTGCAGCGAGCCGTCGACGTCGCTCCGCAGCAGCGCCGCCAGGGGCGTCAGCGCGAACGTCCGTGGCGCGACCTCCGTGAAGATCTCGACGCCGGCGAGGGCCCGCAGCAGCCGGTAGAGGCCGTCCTCGTCCGCCCCGGTCACCCTGGCGAGGTGATCGCATGGCTTGGCGCCGTCTTGGAGGAGGTCGGGCACACCCAGGGCCGCGGCGACGTGGATTGCCTGGGAGACCTGGTAGGCCGAGATCATCTGCCGTAGCCGCATAGCCAGGTCGAGCGCAGAGGCGTTCTGGGTGATCCGTTTCTCGTGGGTATCCGTCATGGCAGCTCTCCTCGTTCAGGGTCAACGGTCTGGTCCCGCCGCGCGGCGGATTCCGGCGCGGCCGCCGGCCCCTCGCGGCGCATGGGCACATTTCGTAGCGCGACGGCGATCAGGGCGGCCACGGCAAATGCGGGGGCGATCCACAAGTAGACGTCGGTGAGTGCGCCCGCGAACGCCTCGACGTACGTGGCCCGCACGTCCGGCGGCAGTTGCGCGATCGCGTCGGAGGACACGGTGGCACCGGGGCCCGATGGGATGTCGATGCTGCCGCCGGGCGCCAGGTCGGCGAGGCCGGTGGTCACCTGCCGGCTGAAGAGGGCACCGAGCACGGCGACCCCCACGGCACCGCCGATCGTGCGCAGGAAGGCGACCGTGGACGTCGTGACGCCGATGGTGTCTGGTGAGGCCGTGTTCTGTGCGACGAGCACCAGGACCTGCATGCACAGGCCGATGCCCAGGCCGACGAGGATCATGTAGAGGGTGATGGCGGTCCGTGAGGTCGACGGCTCCGCCGTTTGCAGCAGGAGCATGCCGCCGGCCGCCACCAATGGCCCCAGCACGGTGAAGACCTTGTACCTGCCGGTCTTGGTGATGACCAAACCGGCTACGACGGCGGCGACGGTGAGGCCCATCATCAGTGGCAGTAGCAGGAGCCCCGCGTCCGTCGGTCCCTCGCCCTTGGCGAGTTGGAGAAACAACGGGAGGAATGCGATCGCACCGAACATGCCGAAGCCGACGAAGAAACTCGACGCGCACGCGACACTGAAGGCGCGGTCCCGGAACAGCCCCAGCGGCAGCACCGGATCGCTGGCCTTCCACTCCACCGCGATGAACACCACGATCGCGGCCAGGCCGAGCGACGCCCAGAGGATGATGGTGGAGGAGCTCCAGGCGTACTGTGCCCCGCCCCAAGAAGTGACCAAGACAACGGCGACAATGGCCCACGCAAGCACCGCAGAGCCGATGAAGTCCAAGCGGCGGCCGGTGCCGCGCCCGACCGCCGAGGGCAGCGCCAGCGCGACGACGGCGAAGCAGACGGCTCCGATGGGAAGGTTGATGTAGAAGACCCAGCGCCAGCTGAGGTGCTCGGTGAACAGTCCGCCGATGAGAGGGCCGATCACGGACGCCCCGCCCAGAGCAGCACCGAAGAATCCCTGGTACTTGCCAAGCTCCCGCGGGCTCACGATGTCGGCGCCCATCGCCACGGTCACGGTCAGCAGACCGCCCCCGCCTACGCCTTGCAGGGCGCGGAAGGCGATGAGCTGCTCCAAGGACTGTGCCAGCCCGACCAGCGCCGATCCAACGACGAAGACCACGACGGCCACCAGGAACACCGTCTTGCGACCGTAGAGGTCGCCAAGCTTTCCCGACAGCGGGGTCGACACCGCCACGCCAGCCAGGTACGCGGTCACCACCCAGGCGATGTGCCTGAGCCCACCAAGGTCGGTTGCGATAGTCGGCAGCGCGGTGGCCACGACTGCCTGGTCGAGCGCGGCGACCAGCAGGGCCAGCGCGAGACCAGCGAAAATCAGCCGGATACGGGCCGGGGAAAGATTCGGGGTATCCATGCGATCAACCTCAGGGCATGCGGGCTAGCATGCGGCCGACAAGGTCAGGGGTTGGGTCGACTTCGATGAGATGGCGATCGTCGGCCGGCTGGTCGTCGACGGGCGGCGAGTCAGTCATCAGGCACTCCAGGGCGAAGGCCCGCATGACGCTGTGTAGGACGTAGCGATGTTCCGCCGAAGTGCCAGCGCTCAGCACCTGGACGAAGTGAGCGTCGGCGAGCCGCAGCAAAGCCAGCTCGGCCGTCACGGGGTCCACCAGAAGCACGCGTGCAGCGTCCCGGGCGCTGAACTGATCGTCCCGGAGCATCAAAAGCAGCCGGAAGGCGCGCTGATCCTGCTCGCTCAACTTCCGGTAGCTGCTCGCCAGCGCGGCGTGCAGGTCCAGCCCCACGGTGGACAGCGCGGACAACGGCCGGGCCTGGAGTGTCTGGGACAGCGTGGCCAGAAAAGCGCCCAATCGCATGCCGGGGAAGGCGGTGAGGCGCTGCCCGATCAGGCGTAGAGCCAGAGGCAGGCCGCCCATCATCCGGACGATCTCAATAGCGGCCGCCGGCTCCGCGGCCACCCGTTGTTCGCCGAGTATCCGTGCGAGCAGCTTGCGGCCGTCCTCGACATCGAACGGAGCGAGCTCGGAGGTCTCCACACCGGGAAGCCCGTACAGCGGCAACCGGCTGGTGACGATGACGGCGCATCCGGCGCCACTGGGCAGCAGTGCCTGGACCTGATCGGCCGACGCCGCGTCGTCCAAGACCACGAGTGCGCGCCGGTCGGCGCTCCACGTCCGCAGTGCCGCCGTGCGCTCCGCCGCGCAGGCCGGTACGTCGGTGGCGGCCATCCCACACCCCCGCAGGAACAACGCGGCGAACTCGGAGGCGCCGCCGGGAGTAGCGTCGGTGCCGCCGAGGCGGGCGAAGAGCTGCCCGTCAGGGAACGAATCCCGGACCGCGTGGGCCAGGTGCACCGCGGCGGCGGTCTTGCCCACACCTGGCATGCCGCGAATCGACAGGATTGGGATCGCACCCCGCCGCTGGTTGTCGGTTAGCCGAGCTTCCGCGCTACGCAGAAACGTTTCCCGCGCGGTGAAGTCCGGGATGTCTCTGGGCAGCTGCGCCGGCGGGGTCGCCCGCGGCGATGTGAGAACACGCGGGCGGATGGCCGGTTCGAGCACCGCGTCGGCGGATACCAGCGCGCGCTGGAGCCGTTGCACAGTCCGCCCGGGCTCTATGCCAAGCTCCTCGACGAGCCGCCGGCGGAGCACCTGGTACGTGTCCAGAGCCTCGTTGCGCCGACCTGAGCGGTGGAGGGCGAGCATCAGCTTGGCGTGGAAGCCTTCGTGGAATCGTTGATCCCCAACGATGGCTCTGAGCTCACCGATCACCTCCTGGTGGCGTCCTAGCAGCAGGTCGGCTTCGATGCGCATGTCCAGCGCCCGAAGTCGGCCCTCTTCCAACCGGGTGACGTGCCCGGTCAAGAGCTCGCCACAGCGGATGTTCGCCAGTGCCCTACCGCGGTACAGCGACAGGGCGTTTCCGAGATGCTCGCGTGCTCTGGCGGCGTCGTCGTTGGAGAGCGCGGTGCCGCCATCGGCCACGAGCCGTTCGAAGACGGTCACGTCGATCTCCTCGGCGGGCACCTGCGCTACGTATCCGTGCTGCCGAGTCTGGAGAAACCTCGTCGCATCCGCTGGAACCTCGGCAAAGAGCTCCCGGCGCAGTTCGTACACATAGGTGTGTAGGGCGGCGGCGGCGTTCCTAGGTGGACGGTCGGCCCAGACCTCGTCGACGAGCGCCTCCAGGTGAACGACTTCGTTGCACCGGAGCGCGAGCACGGCGAGGATCTGGCGGAGTTTCGGTGCGCTGGGAGTGACGTCGCGGCCGGCGACGAGCACGCTGAAGTCACCGAGCACCTGGATCCGCACTCCGATGTCCATCCCGCCCGATCTGCGATCCATGTCTCGCCCCTGGCCTAGAGCGGCGACCAGCCGCGCACGGCGTGAGGAGCGGATACCGCCCTCACCTCTCCGGACAGGGCTCAACGTAGCGGCCGAGGCGGCCGCCTGGACTAGGGGCATCACCAGGGCGGGCCTGAGCCGTTCCTGATCGGCGCCTGATCCTGTGGGGCCACAATGTTGGCGCCTGGCCGGCCCGATGGCCACAGTCTGCTCACCCGCACGGGGGAGGAAAGAATGAGCGTCGCGTTCACGCTCGCACGTGACCTCATGGCGTGCCGGATCGTCGACCTGTCCTGCGACGTCACCGTCCACGAGAAGGGGCCGTTCGAGACGCGCATCGACGTGGTCGAGGCCGCCGACGGCGCGCGGATCTTGTGTGAACGCATGGTTGGCCACATCGTTCCCGAGGCGATGGGACGGCTGCACGCCGACGACTTTCCGGATGCCGCCTTCCTGCGGCATGAGATGGTCAGCGCCTCCGCACACGCTGGATCGCACATCGACGCGCCTGGCCATTACGGTCCACCCGAGGACGGCAGCCGCGGCCATATCAACGACGCGCCGCTCGAGGCCTTTGTCGGCCCGGGCGTGACGCTCGATGTCACCGGCATATCTGGCTGGCAGGTCGAGCTTCGACACATCAAGGCGGCGGCGGAGGCCAGCGGAGTTGCCGACTACGACGGTGCCATCGTCTTGATCCACACCGAACGCGACAAGGCGATCTCCGCGGAAGTCGTCGAGGAGCTCGTGGATCGAGGAGTCCGGGTGATCGGCACCGATGCCGACGGGTTCGACGGCTCCTTCGACAAGATCATCAGACGCTTTCTCGCGACCGGTGACCGGGCGACCCTGTGGCCGGCGCACATGATCGGCCGGCGGCGGCCCTACTACCAGATCGAACGCTTGCGGAACCTCCAGGCGCTGCCCGCGACAGGGTACGTCGTCATGGCGCTGCCGGTGCTGATCGAAGGAGCCACCGCCGCCTGGACACGCGCCGTCGCGTTCGTCCCGGCCGACATGTCCACCGAGGACAGGACGCCTGAGTAGTCAAACGCGGATGTGTTCGCTTCGTAGCCCGGCGGTGATGACACGGCCGGTGAGGCGGCGGAAGAGTCGGGTGGCCACCGGCAACGGTAGGTCCACCTCGTTGTCGAAGTCCAATGTGGTCGGCAGCGCGGCGAGTCGCTCCGGGTCCAGGAGGTCGGGCACCTCGACGATGTCCCGCTGTACCAACCGCTGCACCGCCTGAGTGAGGATGGTGGGTAGCTGCCGTCTCCGCTTGACGCGGGCCAAATCGCGCTCGGTGACCCGGCCCCGCAGGAGTGGGCCGGCGACGGCGTTCGCGGCTGCGACCGCGTCGTGCACGGCCATGTTGACCCCGAACCCCGCGACCGGCGACGACGCGTGCGCGGAGTCACCGATGCACAGGAAGCCTGGCCGGTGCCACTTGGTGAGGCGATTTACCTGCACCTCGAGGAAGCCGACTAGATCCCAGGACTGCAACTCGTCCACGCGAGAACCGAGGAACGGCAGCGCATGCCGCAGGATCGTGCGGAGGGCGCCGACGTCGTGAACGCGCAGCTTCTGGTAGGTGCCTTTCGGCACCACGTAGCCGACCTGCCAGTACGAACCGCGCTGGACCATGGCGAAGACGTAACCCGGCACGAGCCGCACGAAGGTCTCTTTCGGGTCCGTCGGCAGGCGCGAGATTCGAAACCACAAAAGGTCCATGGGAGCGCCGAAGTCCTTGGGGACGAGGCCGGCGCAGGTGCGCATCCGTGACCGGCGGCCGTCCGCGGCGACGGTCAACGGAGCGGTGAGGTCGCGGAGCCCGTCCGGGGTCTGGTACCGGACCCCACAGATGGCGCCCTCGTCACTGAGTAGGTCGACTCCCTCGGCTTGCATGAGTAGGCGGAAGTTGGGGTATCGCTTCGCTTCCTCGGTGAGCAGGTTTAGGAAATCCCACTGCGGCACGTAGGTCACGTAGGGGTACTTCGCCTTCGGGTTGGCGAAGTCGGTCAGCGGCAGCACACCGTCGTTCGTCACGATCTTGATGGCGAGGTCGCGCTGTAGCGGCAGCTCGAGGTAGCGGTCGATCAGGCCGAGCTCCTCGAGCACGCCGAGGGTGGGTGGGTGGATCGCGTCGCCGCGGAAGTCGCGGAAGAAGTCCTGGTGCTTCTCCAGGACCGTCACGTCGATGCCGGCCCGTGCCAGTATCAGTCCAAGGATGGCGCCGGCTGGGCCACACCCGACGATGCAGCAGTCGACCCGACCCTCCTCGACGGTCATCGCGGTGCGTCCGGAACGACCGCCTCGACGAAGGACAGAAATGTCCCGGTGGGCCGGACGCCGACGAAGCTTAGCCCAGACCGTTCGAACAAGCCGCGCACCTGGGCGCTGGTGTGCTTGTGTCCGGCGCCGTTGAGTAGCAGTAGCAGATCGAGCGCCGTGGTCACCTGCGGCTCCGGGTTGTGATCGGCAAGGGTTTGGATAACCAGCACGCGGGCGCCGGGGCGGGCGCTGGTGGCGACGTTGCGCAGGGTGGCGATTGACGAGTCGTCGTCCCACTCCAGCACGTTCTTCAACAGATAGACGTCGGCGACTACCGGCACCTCTGCCCGGCAGTCCCCGCCGAGGATCTCGACGCGGTCGGCGAGGGGTCCGGTGCGCAGGTCGGCGTGAGCGCCGGCGACCACCGGCGGCAGGTCGAACAGGACGCCTCGTATCTCCGGGTATTGCTCCAGGATCGTCTTGAGGAGGTGTCCCTGGCCACCGGCGATGTCCGCGACCACCCTGGCATCTGAGAGGTCGAGCGACCGCGCGACCGCTGCGGAGGTGTGGTTGCTGGCTTGGTTCATGCCGCGGCTGAGCAGCATGCCGGCAGCCGGGTCGTCCTGGTGGATGTAGTCGAACACGTGCTTGCCATATATCTGCGGGAACACCGCCTCCCCGGTGCGGATCGACTCGTCGAGCCGCGGCCACAGCGGCCACAGCAACGGGTGGCCGATCCACTGCACGAGGTAGCTCACGCTGTTGGGGTCGTCGTCGCGGAGTAGGCGGGACACCTCGTTGTGGCGGTACCGGCCGTCCGGCGTGCGGGTGAAGACACCCCTGCTCTGAAGAGCGTCCAGCAGCCGGCCGAGCGTCTCCGGCTCAGCGCCGACCTTGTTGGCTAGCGCCTCCGCGGTGGCCGGCTCGTCGCCGACCACGTCCGGCAGACCGAGCCGGATGGCGGCGACCAGCACACTGGTGGAGACCATGCCCCAGGCGCACTCCTTGATCTTCTGGACGGCCTGAAGCTCCGGCGACAAGACGAACTCATCCACGTCCGCTCCTCTGCGGTCGGCGTCGCCCCAGCATGGCCGTAGTCGCTCAGGAACCGGTCAGGATCGCCCACCACGTGGCCTGAGCGGTTCCTGAGCGGAGTCCAGGACCATGCGGCCATAGACCTGTCGGGGTCGCTTCCTGCTGGATGCCACCGAGACAAGCCGAGGAGACGGATGATGGGACAGGGCAAGCTCGACGGTCGCGTGGCGATCGTCACGGGCGCCGCCGCGGGGATCGGCCAGGCGGCCGCGATCGCGCTCGCCGCGGAGGGCGCGGATGTGACGCTGGCCGACGTGGCGGATTGCGGCGAAACCGCCCGGCAGATCACTGACCTCGGACGGCGGGCGCTCACGGTGAAATGCGACGTCGCACACGGCGCCGAGGTCCGGTCCATGGTGGACCAGACTCTGGAGACCTTCGGGAGGCTGGACTGCGCCTTCAACAACGCCGGCACCGCCGGCGTCGCCGACCAGGTCGTGCACGAGGCCGACGAGGACGACTGGGACGAGGTGCTGGCGACCAACCTCAAGGGCGTGTGGCTGTGTATGAAGTATCAGTTGCCGCCGATGCTCGCACAGGGCCGCGGATCGATCGTCAACGGAGCGTCGGCCGCGTCCATGATCGGCATCGCCAACAACGGCGCGTATATTGCCAGCAAGCACGGGATCATAGGCATCACCAAGACCGCCGCACTCGAGTACGCGGCCCAGGGAATCCGGATCAATGCGCTTTGCCCAGGACCTACCCGCACCGCGATGATGCAGCGGTTCCTGCCCGTCCTACCGGACGGGACCCCGGTGGACGAGTCCATCTACGCGAACATGGTTCCCGTTGGACGCATGGCAGATCCTCCGGAAATCGCGCACGCCGTCGTCTGGCTGTGCACGGACGATTCGACCTACATGACAGGGCACGGCTTCGTCATCGACGGAGGCCTGCTCGCCCGCTGAAGCCGGTGCGGCCTAGGGTTTTCCCGATTATCCGCCCGATGGCGGCTTCGTAGCCTGACCGCACAAAGCCCGACCAGGACGGGAGGTGCCCGTGCAGGCATCGGCCGAGATCTTCCAGACGCTGCTGGCCTACAAGAAGAGCGCCCTGCTCCGCACCGGAATCGAGCTCGGCGTCTTCGCCCGCCTCGCGGAGCAGCAGGCGACCGCCGACGAGGTCGCCCGGGACCTCGAGCTGGCACCCAGGGGGTCCCGGCTGCTGCTCAACGCGCTTGTTGCCATCGACGTCCTGGAGGAAGCGGACGGCGTCTACCGCCTCGCGCCCTTGGCCGCCGAGACCTTGGATCCCACGCGCGACGGGTACCTCGGCGAGCTGAGCCGCATCCTCACCAGCCGGTGGGAGTGGGAGGCGATGGGCCGGCTGCCGGAGGCGGTGCGGCGCGGCGGCCCGGTCATCGCGGAGAACGCGGAGCAGCTGAACTACGGCTATTACGAGGAGTTCGCCACTCACGCCAGCGCGGTGACCAAGCCAACGGTGGCCCGGTTGACCGGCACCATCTACGACTGGGCGGCGCAACGCGAGCGTCTGCACGTCCTGGACCTGGCCTGCGGGCACGGGAAGTATGGGTTCACGATCGCGCAGCAGCACCCACAGGCGCGGGTCTGGTCCGTGGACAGCGCGCGGGTCCTCGAGATCGCGCAGAAGCACGCGGCCAGGCTGGGGGTCGCGGACCGGGTGGAGACCATCGCTGGCGACATGTTCACGCTCGACCTCGGCGGACCCTACGACCTCGTGTTGATCACAAACGTCCTGCACCACCACACCCCCGAGCGCGCCACGGAGCTCTTGCGGCGGGTCGCGGCGGTCACCAACCCTGGCGGAAAGCTGATCCTGGTCGGTATCACCGCCGACGACGGTCCGGTCCGGGACAGCCCAGAGGCTCATCTGTTCTCGCTGCTGATGCTCGTGTGGACGGAGAATGGCGAGGCGCATTCCGCCGGCACCTACCGGCGGATGCTCTCCGCCGCCGGGTACAAGGACATGCGACTGCATCGACAGGCCGAGATACCCATGCGCATCATCGTCGCGGACCGCGCGTGACTTCGAACCTGCTCCCCGGTTAGGGATCTACCCCTCGGCGCCACCTGCGACCGGTGCCGCCTCGGCGGTACCGGTCGCGCCTTCGCGCCGGTCTTGCCGGCTCGGCAGCACCAGCGCGGCGACCAGTCCGATGAGGACGAAGACCGCGGTCACGGCGAACGCGACCTGGAACCCTTCGGTGAGGGCTGAGCCGGTTGGAGCGGCGGCGTTCTCGCGTGCGAGCAACTCCTCTGTCCGCGAGACGGCGACGGTCGAGGCGATGGCGATGCCGAGCGCGGCGCCGATGTTGAACGCGGTGTCGACCAAACCCGAGGCGAGCCCGGACTCCTGCTCGTGCACGCCGGTGAGCGCGGCTATCTGGGCGGCGACGAACGCGGCTCCCAGCCCTGGGCCGAAGACGAGCATCGCCGCGAGCAGATCGTCGACGTAGCTGCCCTCGGCGGAGATTTGCGTCAGGAGAAGGCAGCCACCCCCGACGAGCAGCATGCCCGCGAGCATCACCGGCCGCAGGCCTATCCGCGTCACCACCGCCTGCCCGGTGAGCGCACCGACGATCGCCATGCCGGTCATCACCGCAGTCATGAGGCCGAACTGGACGGCCGAGTATCCCAGTACCTGCTGGGCGTAAAGGGTAAGGATGAAAAGAGCGCCGTCGACAGCCATGCCGACCGCGAAGATGGCCACGTTGCCGCCCACCACCGTCCGGGATCGGAAGATACGCAGCGGTAGGAGTGGCGCGGCCGAACGCGACTCGATCAGCACGAACAGCGCGGCCAGCGCGGCCGCCGTGAAAAGCATGCCGATGGTGCGCAGGTCCGTCCAGCCGGTCGACGGAGCCTTGACGACGGCGTACACCACTAGCGTGAGCGCAGCCGTGATGGTGAAGGCGCCGCCCGGGTCGTAGGCCCGTGGCCGTCTCCGGTCGCTGCTTTCCCGAAGCAGCACCGGGCTCAAGGCCAACGCCACGAGGCCGACCGGGACGTTGATGAAGAAGATCCACTCCCAGCCGAGCCCCGAGGTGACGCTGCCACCCACCAACAGGCCGGCGGTGGCGCCGATCCCGCCGAGCCCACCCCAGACGCCCAGGGCGGTGTTGCGTTCCGGTCCCTCCGGAAAGGTGGTCATCACGATGGCGAGGGCGCTCGGGGCCAATACCGCGGCGGCCATACCCTGTAGGGCGCGAGCGCCCACGAGAACACCGCCGGACCAGGCGAGGCCACACAACAGCGACGCGGCGACGAACAGGACCATACCGACCATGAAGACCCGGCGCCGCCCGAGCAGGTCGGCCAGGCGGCCGCCGAACAGCATGAGGCCGCCGAAGGTCAGCGCGTATGCGGTGATCACCCATTGCACGCCACCAGTGGAAAGCCTCAGGTCCTGCTTCATCGAGGGCACCGCAGTCAGCACAATGGTCCCGTCCAGGATGATCATCAGGAACGCGATGCCGAGCAGGGCCAGAGCCTTCCACCGTCGGGGGTCGAGCGCGTCACCCGCCGTCCCGGCTGCCGAGCCTGACCGTCCGCCGACCGGTTCGCCGTCCATGCGCTCTCCTCCGCTTTGCCACACATGCCTCCAGGACCCTCGCACCTGCAACCGATACGGCAGCTCAACGGCCCACGCACCGGGGGTTACCCCAGGGCAGCCGGCTCCGCCGGCCGCTACGCTTCCGCCGCGCCCATGGGTACGAGACTTCAGGCGAGGCGGTGGTGGCGATGACGGCGGTGCGCTTCTACAGGCGGCCGACCGCGTTCCGCCGGCGGGTCTACGACCCGGCAATGCGCTGGCTCATCCTGCGGTTCGGGTTCGGCGGCTTCATGGACCGGGGTGGCCTCGACAGCGTCCAAGTGCTCGCCGTACGCGGCCGCCGCTCGGGTCGCTGGTACGAGCGCCCGGTGGGTATAAGCGTGTCCAACGGAAACCGGCACGTCGTCGGCTTCTATGGCCAGACGGAGTGGGCCCGAAATCTTCGTGCCGGCGCGGAGGCAGAGCTCCGCACGAAAGGTCGGGCAGTACCCGTCCGGGCGGTGGAGTTGGCCGGCGACGAGAAAGTGATCTTCATGCGCGACCTGGTCGCTCGCTACCACTTCTTCGCAAGGGCCTGGCTCAAGGTGAATCCGAAACGGATGACGGACAAGGACCTGAGCCGGCTGGTGACCAACTATCCCGTCTTCCGGATCGAGGATCGCGCGACGCCATAGCGTGCCCGCCCTAGGGTTTGCACCGGTCAATGGCGCGCGCCACGGCCCCTATCCTCGCCACGTCGGTGCCGCAAATATCTCAAAGGGATACGCAGCTGCGAGCGGGAGCACACATGAAGATTGTCAACGCCAAAGACGTGCCTACGGACATCGTTCGGGAGCCGGGCGCGAAGCAGGTGGTCATCCGGCGGGTCATCGACACGCCCGACGGCGCCGACCGCTTCCTGATGAGCATCTTCGAGCTGTCGCCCAACGGAGCCACGCCACCGCACCACCATGAGTGGGAGCACGAGATCTACGTTCTCAGCGGCAGCCTGCGCGTCGAGCTCCCCTCGGAGAACCGCGCGTACGCGCTGCGTAAGGGTGATGTCGTCTTCATCCCCCGCGGCGAGGCCCACGGGCTCGCCACCGGCCCCGACGAGCGAGCCGAGCTGCTGCTGGTCGCACCCGCCGAGCGCCCGCCGACCCGCAGCGTCTTCCTGTCGGAGGAGCCGTACGAGTACGACGAACGACTGGCCGAGACATCCGCGCAGGACGATGCCTCGGGTGCCGCCGTTACGGCTGGCTGGCCGTCGCAGGAGACCGTCCGGTTGCACCGCCTCATGTTCAGCTACCTCTCCTCGAAGGCCCTGTTCTCGGCCGTCGAACTGGGATTGTTCGACGCGCTGGAGGAGCGACCGGGCACCGCCGCGGAGATCGGCAACCGCGTCGGCCTGCCGGACCGCTCCGCGCGCATGCTGCTGATGGCGCTGCACGGCGAGCGCCTGGTAGACCGTGACGCCGACGGCGTGTTCCGCAACGCGCCGGTCGCGAGCCGGCACCTCGTCAGCAGCGCACCCGAGTACATGGGTGCACTCGTCGCTCACCAGGACGCGCACTTCGGCCGCTTCGCGCAGCTGACGAAGGCGTTGCGGGACAACGCCCCCATTCGCCTGGACGGCGACAAGGACCACCCCGCGTTCGGCGGTCCGGTGGGCTTCGCCCGGATCACTCGCGCGGCGTCGCTGATGATGGCCGGCGGCCTTGCCGAGCACACCTCCCTGAAGGGGCACCACCACCTGGTGGATCTGGGCTGCGGTTCGTGCGCGTACTCGATCGCCCTCGCCCAGGCCAATCCGGACCTGCGGGTCACGGCGGTCGATCGACCGGCGGTGTGCGACCTCGCCCGCGAGAACGTCGCGGCGGCCGGTCTCAGTGACCGGATCACCGTGCGGCCCGGTGACATCTTCACCGACACGTTCCCCGACGGCGACGTGGTACTGCTGTCCAATGTGGTGGAGGGCTTCGACCCCGAGCGGGCCCAGGCGTTGATCCAGCATGTGTACGGCTGGCTGCCGCATGGTGGCGAGGTGGTCATCCACGCGCACATGTGGGAGCACGGCGAGACGCCGTTCCCGTACACCATCGGGCTTATCCTCGTGGTCAACAACACCATGGGTGGCGAGCCGTACGGCGCCGAGGTGACCCGCGAGTGGCTGGAGCAGGCCGGATTCCGTCCGCAGCCGACGATTGCGGTGTCGCCGATCTCGGCCGTCGCTCGGGCCGTCAAAGAGTAGGCCAGGGGCAGCACTCTCTCCCGCCCCGGCGGCATCCGGTCGCCCCTCCCCCGAGGGCGACCGGATGTTGCTATGGGTGCCTACCGTCCGGAGGCTGGCGCGCCGCGACCCGAAACTCCGGCGCGACGTGCACGCGCCGAAGGCCCAGCGCGGTGATCCGGCTGCGGAGCGCGCAGAACCCGGGCAGGTTGAGCAGCTTCGGGCCGATCCGTTGCCCGAGGCCGCGAATGCCGTCAGGCTTGTCGCCGGCGGCCGCTACGTAGCCCTTCGTCAGGCGGCTTTGAAGCAGCTGCATGATGCGCACTTGCCACTGCCGCTCCCGTTGCACGCCAGCGAGGTCGCGTGTGGTGACGTCGCCGCGCCTGATCGGTTCGGTGAGGCGGTTGGCCGCGACCACCGCGTCCTGGATAGCGAAGTTCACGCCCGTGCCGCCGATCGGAGACATGGCGTGGGCGCAGTCGCCGATACACAGCAGTCCTGGACGGTGCCACCGCCGAAGCCGGTTGGTCTGTACGGAGAGCAGATGGATCTGATCCCATGTCTCCAATGCCCCGACGTGGTTGGCCAGATCGGACATGACCTCGGCGATGGCGTCGCGGAAGGCGTCCACGCCGGCGGCGCGAACGACATCGGCCGCTCCCTTCGGAATCATGCAGGCCGCCTGCCAGTAGTCCCCCCGGTCGAGGCGGGCCATGGCCCAGCCGGCGCCGAGGTGAATATCGATCGCGTCGCTCGCCTCGTCTGTCGCGCGGCGCGGCAACCGGAACAGCATCATGTCGATCGGCGGAGCGGTGGCGACGACCGGCAGTGCCGCCTTGTCCCGTAGCAGGGACGTGCGACCGTCCGCCGCGACGGTCAACGCCGCCTGTACCACGCCTTCTTCGTCGCCACTCCGGAAGCGCACCCCTTGGACGACGCCGTCTTGCTCGATGATGTCCGTCGCCTCTGCGCCCGTCAGCAAGCGGAAACCTGGTTCGAGCGCCGCCTCGGCCGCCAGGAAGGTAAGGAAGTCCCACTGTGGCACCACCGCGACGAACGGGAACCTCGTCCGCACGAGGCTCAGGTCGGCGAGCGTCATGGTGCCCGACGCAGTATGCGCTTTCACAGCGCGGACGCGACGTGGGCTCAGCGCGAGGAACTCTTCGGCCAGACCTATCTCGTCGAGGATCTCTATGGTGGCCGCCGCGATGTCGTCGCCGCGGAAGTCGCGTAGGAAGTCGATGTGTTTCTCCAGCACCACGACGTCGACTCCGCGGCGCGCCAGGAGAAGCCCCAGCATCGCTCCGGCCGGGCCACAGCCCACGATGCAGCATTGGGCTTCTATGTTCAGGCTCATCGTGCAACCCCCGGCCCGGGCGCTGAATGGTCGCGGCGAGCATAATGAGCCAGCGAGTGGACCCCACCGGTAGAAACCCCAGTGTTGCTGGGGTTCGCCGTCGATAGCCTGCGTCCATGGGACAGCCAACGTTTTCTCCAACCGCGGCTCCTGGTCAGGAGCCGCCCCCGTTGCAGGTCATGCGGCTCGGCTTGGGATACCAGACCACCGCCTTGGTCTTCGTCATGACCCGGTTGGGCATCGCCGACCACATCGCTGACGGCCCGGTGAGCAGCACGGAACTGGCCAAGCTGACCGGTGCGCATCCGGAGTCTCTGCTGCGCTTCCTGCGCGCCGCCGCGGCATTCGGCCTCTGCCAGATCGTCGACTCGGACAAGTTCGGCCCGTCGCCGTTGAGTGAGTGTCTGCGGTCCGGTCCCAAGTCCCTACAGGGTTTCGCGCTCGGAATGGGCCAGGCGGGCCACCTTCGGCCGTTCGAGCACTTGTACACGGGTGTCATGGAGAACCGGTCGGTTGCCCAGGACGCACTGGGCATGCCGATGTGGGAGTACTACGACGCCCATCCCGAGACGAAGGCGACGCTGACCGCGCACCTCGACGAGGTGACGGCGATGGTAGCCCCACTTGTCGCGCAGAACTTCGACCTGTCCCGGTTCAAGCGCATCGTCGATGTGGGCAGCAACCAGGGCCACTTCCTCTCCGCCATCCTGGCGGCCGCTCCGCACGCCACCGGCGTGCTGTTCGACCGGCCGGAGGTGATGGACGAGGCCCGTCGCACGATGGCGGAGAAAGGCCTGATCGACCGCGTCGAGCTCATCGGCGGCGACTTCCGCGAGGAGGTGCCCGCCGGCGGCGACCTGTACCTGCTCAAGGGCATCATGCACGACTGGGACAACGAACCGGCCGGGCGGATCCTGGCCAACTGTCACCGCGCCTCCCAGCCGGGCAGCTCGTTGCTCTCGCTCGAGGGCATCGTCCGCGACGAGCCGCCGCTCGACCCGATGGTGCACCTCATCGACCTGGCCATGCTGCTGCTGGTCGGCGGTCGCGAGCGGACCCGCAAGGAGTTCGACCAGCTCTTCGGCGGCGCTGGCTACCGCATCGAGCAGGTCGTGCCGCTGCCGATGCTCGCCTACTTCCCGTACCACATCATCGAGGCGCGCCGACAGTAGGTTGACTCGCCGGTCCGGGCCCCGAGACTCGCGCGGTGTCCGGACCGGCGTTTCACACGCGGTCGCGCTACATGAAGTTGCGGGTGTGCAAGGCCGACAGTGCTTCGGCCTCGTCGGCTGGGAAGCCGAGCCGCTCCAGGCGTCGCCGCCGGCCCTGGTCCATGTCGTGTTCCAGCCGCTGCACCCGCGCGTACCCCGACTCGAGCTGCTCGGTGCTCCACCCGCCGGCCGCCAGAAGTAGGAGCGCGTCGAACACATCCGCGTTGAGCCCAGCGGTGTCGCGCAGCGCGTCGTATCGGCGTTCGATCGCGGCACGGAGGCGGCCGCGCAGCTTCGGATCGGCCGCGGCGTGCTGCGCCAGATGCGCCACGCCAAAGAGGACGTGACGCCGCTCGTCCTGCATCGCGAGCCATGCCACCCGGCGGGTGACCGGGTCGGGCGCGTGGTTTTCCAAGAACGCCAGCAGGTTGACGAAGCTGCCCTCCCCCAGTACCGATAGCAGGAACGACGCCAACGCGAAGTCCGACTCCTCGACGAGCGCGAACAGCGACGCGCGGCCGCCTGCGGACGAGGTACCCATCTGGGTGTGCCGGAGCAGCGCCCGCCGGGTGAAGATCTCCATGTGCCGCGCTTCGTCGGCGACCTGCACGGCGAGCAGCTGGACGACCTCGCGAAAGTGTGGATGGATCTGGCCGAGGAACCGGGCGGGCACGATCAGGGCGGCCTGCTCGTTTTCCGTCAGGTAGGTCATCACCTGGACGACTGCCGCCTCGACCTCGTCGGGCTGCTGGAACGGCTCGTCCCATGGCACCGCGGTGGCCGGATCCCACTGTCGAGCCGCGGCGTGCGCGTACAGCCGTGGGGCGACGTCGGCCCAGAGCAGGTCGCGGTCGTCGAGGTCGAACCGCGGTTCGGGACCGCCGGCCTCGACGAGGGCGCCCCTCGGCGCGAGGCCCCAGCGGGCAGGTGGGCGCCGGACGACTCTGTCCGGCGCCCCCGCACGGGTGGCGCCGAGCCAACGGCGATCGTCGCGGTCGCCACGGACGACCACGGCGACCGGGAGTTCCGCCGTCGCGGGCTCAGGCGACTCCAGTCGGTGGCCTTCCGCGCGGCACCAGGCGCCAAGGTGAACCGCGAGGGCCGGTGCACGGCCGTATACAGCCAGCCGCGTACCTGCTGGCAGCGGCGCGAGCGCGCGGCGCAGGAGCAGGTGTGCCCCGCGATCCAACCCGAGTCCGCCCAGGTCGAGCCGCTGCTCGATCACGGCCGATAGCCGGCGGCAGTGAGCTGTCCGGCGGGTCCGTAAAAGGCGAGGCGATCCGTCGCGGTCTCGAGGACCTCGTAGCCGGACAGCCGCCCTTCCACCCAGGAGTGCAGCCCTTCCAAATCAAGCAGGGGACGCAATCGCTCGTCGCCGTAGTCCATGCCCAACAGCAGATCGCCGAACCGTTCCACGAGGTCGGCTGGAGCAGCGTCGACCACCGTCATGTTGCAGTGGTCGTAGGGGCCCATTTGGCCGATGACCCGGGTGCCGCCAGTGCTCAGCGTGCCCTCGCGCAGGAGCGTCAGGTGTGTCGCGTCGAGCAGGCAGACGGCGTCGACCTCGCCTGCGGCGAGAGCACGGGCGGCGTCACGTTCCCCGCCTATGTGGTCGCCGTGCAGGCCGACACCGACGTCGTAGCGGCGCACTGTGACGTCGACGCCGAGCTCGGCCAGGCTCGCCAGCGGGATGAGCGTGGCCTGTGGCGAGTCGACCGCGCCCGTGGCGACGGTGCAGCCGGCCAGGTCGGACAGCTTCTCGGCTGTGCTGTCCACCCGGACCACGACGACCGATATGAGATCGCGGTCGGTGTCCCGCATGACGAGCGGCCGGGCCACCTGACCGCGTGCGGCCGCGAGCCGGCGCGCTCGAACCCACGCCAACGGCGAGTTCCAGGCGGCGTGTGTCCGGCCGGCGACGAGGTCTTCCACCTGCCGTTCGTAGTTGGAGTACAGCACGAAGTCGAACGGCAGACCGTGGTCGACGAACCAGCGCCGGAACCCGGTCCAGATCGTCACGACCTTCGGGTCGTAGCAGACCGCTCCCATGACGAGCGCGCCGGCCATCAGGCACCGTCCAGCATCGGCATGCCGCAGCTTAGGCGGGCGACGAACTCGGTGAGATGGTCGGTCGTCGGGGCCATCACCCGGGCCGCGCGGGCGTCGCGGAACCTGCGCTCGACGCCGAGGTCCTTGCGGAACGCCGCGCCGCCACAGGCCTTCATCGCGAGGTCCGTCACCTCGATCGCGGTCTCGGCGGCCACCGCCTTGACCTCCAGCACCCGCAGGCCAGCGTCCTCCCGGCCGGCGTCCAGGGCCGTCACGGTGTCGGTGAGCATCGCCCGTGCCGCGTCCGTGCGGAGCCGCATCATGCCGATGTCACGGCGTACCAACGGCTGGTCCGCGAGCGTCTGGCCGAGGTGCTCCAGCCGCGCACTGGTCAGGTGGCTGATCGCCTCGCGCACGGCCGCTTCGGCCAGCCCGACGCTGAAGGCGGCGTTGAGCACCAGGAACCACGGCAGGGTCAGCTGCATCGCGACGTCCAGTCCGGCGCCATCGGCACCGAGCATGGCGGTCCGTGGCACGCGGGCGTTCTCGGCGTGTACCGGCCGCGATCCGTTGCCGCGCAGCCCGAGCCCGTCGAACGGGCCCGCCACCCTCACACCCGCCGTGGCGGCCGGCACCAACCACAGCGTCATCGGCCCGTCCGCGGCAAGCGGCTTGCTCGACCATACGTAGCTGTCCGCGTCGCCGGCGGATGTGACCCAGCTCTTGCGGGCGTTCAAGGCCACCTGGCCGTCCGCCGCTGCGCTGGCCGTACTCACCGGGGACCAGAAGTGGCTGCGTGACCCGGCTTCGGAGAACGCGAGCGTGCTCAGGTGCCGGCCGGCCGCGATCTGGCTCAGGACGTCACGGGGACCGTGCGCGGCGAGGACCGGTACGGCGGCGAAGTGCATCATCGTGACCATCGCGGTCGACCCGCACGCCTGGCTCAGCAGCTCGGTGATCACGGCGCCCTCAGCGAGGCCGAAGCCCAGGCCACCGTCCGCCTTGGGCACGGTCGCGCCGAGTACGCCCGCCTCCCCCAACGCCTCCATCGACTTGCTCGGGAAGGTGCCTTGTTGATCCACCAACTGCGCCTGAGGAGCGACGACGTTGGCGATAACCTCATCGAGCGCTTGCCACAACTGGTCGCTCACGGTCAGCTCCTTCCGGCACGGCCGGTCCACGTCGAGGGCAGCAGGACATCAGGCCGCTTACGCCGCGGCCCGAGGGATTCGGTGCCTCGATGCTAAGCCGTATCCAGGTCCGGATTGGCCACACGAACCATGGACATTGACGATGACTATCCAGTGCAGCACTTATGAATGCCAGCGGCCAGACAGCAGCTCACGGGAGGAGCTGCCGCCACAACCCGCGCTCCACTTCGGACAATGGTCGACCTGGAACGAGCCGCTCGGGATGGCCGGGAGCGGGCCCACATCCGGAGCCGTCGACGGACTGCCCGCGGTGCAGAAACTCGCCCATTGCGGCGGGGGTTGACCATGCCCCCACGTAGACCAGGCCGAGGTACAGGTGTTTTGCGGCGAGGAGGAAGAACCGTCGAAGCCGACGCATCGTCCCTCCTTGGGTTCTCGGCGGGTTGAGGCTCTACCGGCGGACGGCAATCGATGGCGCTGGCCAGACATCCGCCACCCGACTAGCCACGTCCTCGCCGTACGCACCGGCAAGCCGGTCGAGGAAGGGCCGCCGCCGCACTGCGTACTCCTGCGGGCCCGCCGCCTCCAGAACCCCGACGGCGAGCAGACAGTCGACCCGCGCCGCGTCCGGCAAAGGCAGGCCCCAGGACATCGCCGCGAAGAACCCGGCGCGGAACCCGTCGCCGACGCCGGTCGGGTCGAGCGCGGTGGAGGTGGGCACCGCGGGCACCTGGATCTCCGGCTCGCCACGCCGGCGGATACGGACGCCGTTCGCGCCGAGGGTGGTGACGAGGTGCCCTATCCGGTCCAGGATGTCGGCGGTCTAGAGGCCGGTCTTCGTCTTCAGCAGTGCCAGTTCGTACTCGTTGGTCAGTACATAGTCCGCGCCATCGATGAATTCCATGATCTCCGCACCCGACATCCGCGCCATTTGTTGGGACGGGTCGGCCGCGACCGCCACCGGATATTGGCGGCACGCCCGAGCGTGGCGCAGCATCGCGGCGGGTGCGTCCGCGCCGATGAGCACCAGGTTGGGCGGGGAGGCGGCCGCGAGCAGTGGGGTCAGGTCGATGTCGGCGGACTCTGTCATCGCACCCGCGTAGAAGGTCGCGATCTGGCACATGTCGATATCGGTTGTGCAGACGAACCGTGCGGTGTGTGCTGTCCGGCTGGTGTGCACCCAGGAGCAGTCCACGCCGTGAGCCTCCAGCCGGGCTCGGTAGTCGGCGAAGTCCTGTCCGACGGCGCCTATGAGCGTCGACCGGAGGCCCAGTTGCGCCATGCCGAAGGCGATATTCGCGGCGACACCTCCGTGGCGCTCGGTCAGTTCATCGGCGAGGAACGAGAGCGACACTTTCGCCAGCGCCTCGGGTACCAGCTGCTCGGCGAAGCGGCCGGGAAACCGCATCAGATGGTCGACGGCGATGGAGCCCGTGACGGCGACCGACATGTGCCCTCCTTTCACTCAGTAGCGGTAGTGGTCGGGCTTGTAGGGGCCCTCGATCGGCACGCCCAGGTACGAGGCCTGCTCCTTGGAGAGCTCGGTCAGCCGGGCACCCAG
>NZ_JCADBM010000033.1:0-84328 GCF_059359075.1 Phytohabitans sp. LZ39
TATTTCAACCCTAAGCGTTCTAGATCCAAAGCCCGACACCGCAGCTGGTGACGCTGTGTCAGGATGCTGGCGGTGGTGGGGGCTTGTCCCGCGGAGCTGGCAGTGGACGGCCGGGGGTTTCGGCTCGCCCCGCGAGCCGCCGGCCGGGAGCGGTGCCCGCGGGAGCATACGGTCCGCAGCTGACGCGGACCTGGGAAAATTCCTGTCTCGGATTGACCGTGCATTGTGGCCGCCTGCTATAGGGGAGCAGAGCAAAGGGAACCGCGGAAACCTCACCGACCCCTGGCCGCCGACCCGGGGTAGCTCGAAAATTCAGGCGGCCGGGCCGTTGGGGCTGATGGCGCGGTAGCGGGAGAGCCACGCGACGAGCTCGTCCGCGGGCATCGGGCGGGCGTAAAACCAGCCCTGCGCGACGTGGCAGCCCGCCGAGTGAAGGAGGCGCCATGTGCGTTCGTCTTCGACGCCTTCGGCGACCACGCGGAGGCCGAGCGCGCCGGCCAGCTCGATCACCGAGCGGACGATCGCGGCGTCGTCGGCGTCGGTGGCCATGCCCAGGACGAACGAGCGGTCGACCTTGACCTCGGCCAGCGGCAGGCGGCGCAGGTGTTGCATGGACGAGTAGCCGGTGCCGAAGTCGTCGAGGGCGATCGCTACGCCGATCTTGTCCAGGCGGGCGATGGTGGCGAGGACGCGCCTGGGGTCGGCCATCAGGGCGCCCTCGGTGATCTCCAGCTGGAGGCGGTCGGCGGGGAGGGCGTAGCGGGTGAGGCGCTCGGCGATCTGGTCGGCGATCTCGCCGTCGTGGAGGTCGCGGACGCTGACGTTGAGCGCGGCGCGCAGGTTGAGGCCGGCGGCGGTCCACTTGGCGACCTGCTCGACCACGTCGTCGACGACCCGGCGGGTGAGCAGGCGCATCACCGCGCTCTGCTCGGCGACCCGGATCAGCTCCTCCGGGTCGACCATGCCGTGCCGCGGGTGGCGCCACCGCAGCAGGGCTTCGACGCCGACCACCTCGCCGGTGTCGATCGCGATCTGCGGCTGGTAGTACATGTTGATCTGGCGGTCGCCGGGGTGCTCCAGCGCGCGGCGCAGGTCGGCCAGCAGGCTGAGGCGTTCCGGGGAGTTGTGGTCGGACTCGGGCGCGTACACGGTGATGGTGTCGCCCCGGTGCTTCGCGTCGTACATCGCCACGTCGGCGTGCCGCAGCAGCGTGGCGAAGTCTTCGCCGTGGGCGGGGTAGACCGCGATGCCCATCGAGCCGGAGACGTCGAGTGGCAGGCCGTCGAGCGCGACCGGCTTGGCGAGCGCGCCCACCACCCGGGTGGCCAGGTCGCGCGCCTCGTCGACGCTGTTCAGGCAGGGTGCCAGGATCGCGAACTCGTCACCGCCGAGGCGGGCGACGACGTCACCGGGGCGTACGGCGCCGATGAGGCGGCTGCCCACCTCGACCAGCAGCCGGTCGCCGACCGCGTGGCCGAGCGCGTCGTTGACGTGCTTGAACCTGTCGAGGTCGAGCACCAGCAGCGCCAGGTGGCGCTCGGCCGCGCCCTTGGCGCCCCGCTCGGCATGTGCGGGCAGCTGGTCGGCCACCTCGCCGAGCAGGCCCTTGCGGTTGGCCAGGCCGGTGAGCGGGTCGACGCGGGAGAGGTGCTCCTGCTCGGCGGAGAGGCGGGCCATCCGGTAGACGGCGTAGAGCGGCACCACGACCAGCGGGATCAGCGCCGCGCTCGCCTCCGCGGCGGCCAGCAGCACCGGGCTGAGCAGCAGCAACGCGCCGATCGAGAGCAGCTCGAAGGCCAGCCCCTGGCGGAACATCGCCCACCATCGGCCGCCGAAGAGCAGGCGCACCGCGACGGTGACCGTGCTGTACTTGACCGCGAACCAGGCCGCCGCTGCCGCCCCCACCACGAGCACGTCGCCCCACCCGATGCGGGTGAGGTCGGCAAAGCGGCTCACCCCGTACGCGGCGGTGAGGGCGAGCGCGTACTGCGCGATGTTGAAAGCGGCCCGCCACCACACGTGGCGCATGCGCCACGAGGACACCACGACCGCCGCGGCCTGCACCGCCACCGCCGGCGCGAGGCCCCAGCCCAGCATGATGGCGAACGTGAAGCAGATGGACGGGAAGACCGCCGAGCTCTGCCGCCGCCCCGGTGGAGTGAAGGGCCGCGAGTCGACGAGCACGGCGAGTCCCGCCATCACCCAGAACGCGGCCGGAAGGTCGGGCAACTGCTCCGGCAGGCGGGCGAGCGGCGCCGCACACAGAAGGGCGGCCACCGTGATGACCGCCAATACGAATGAGAAAAATGGGCGAGCCCGTTCAGGGGGAACGGAGTTCCGCGACGCTGCGGCCTCCATGCACTCCTCCCGCCGACGCGCCTGTCCATGGCCGTCCACCACGATAGGTGTGGGAGCGTACCTGGCAGGGACCTTTCCCCATCAGCGTGACTGATTTGAGATCCAGGCGCGTCCTATTCGGCAGGTTGTTGCGCTATTTCTCGTGCCGCCTCCGGCCCCCGCTCGAGCAACACATCGAAACCGGCCTCGTCGAGCACCGGCACCTTCAGCGATACCGCCTTGTCGTACTTTGAGCCTGGATTGTCGCCGACAACGACGAAATCGGTCTTCTTCGATACGGAACCGCTCACTTTGCCGCCGCGCGTGGCGATCTCTTCGGTGGCCCGGTCGCGCGAGTACGTCGAAAGCGTGCCGGTCACCACGACCGTGAGCCCTTCGAGCGGGCGCGGGCCCTCGTCGACCTGCTCCTCCACCATGCGCACACCGGCCCGCCGCCACTTGTCGACCACCTCACGGTGCCAGTCGACCGTGAACCACTCGCGCAGGCTCTCGGCGATCGTCGGCCCCACGCCCTCGACCCCGGACAGCTCCTCCTGCGCCGCCTTCTCCACCGCGTCCATCGAGCGGAAGTGACGGGCCAACGCCTGCGCGGCGGTCGGGCCCACGTGCCGGATCGAGAGGGCGACGAGCACCCGCCAGAGCGGCCGCTCCTTCGCCTCTTCGAGGTTTTCCAGCAGCTTGACCGCATTGCTGCCGAGCGAGCCGTCCTTGTTGACGAAGAAGTCGGAGCGCTGGAGGTCGTCGGCGGTCAGCCCGAAGAGGTCGCCCTCGTCGTGGATGATGCCGGACTCCAGCAGCGCCACCGCCGCCTTGTAGCCCAGCACCTCGATGTCGAACGCGCCGCGCCCGGCCAGGTGGAACACCCGCTCGCGCAGCTGCGCCGGACAGGAACGGTTGTTGGGGCAGCGGATGTCGATGTCGCCCTCTTTGGCCGGCGCCAGCGGCGAATCGCACTCGGGGCACCGCTCCGGCATCTCGAACGCACGAGCGTCGTCGGGCCGCAGCTCCATGACCGGCCCCAGCACCTCGGGGATCACGTCGCCGGCCTTGCGGAGCACGACTGTGTCGCCGATCAGCACGCCCTTGCGCTCGACCTCGCGGGCATTGTGGAGGGTGGCCAGCGCAACCGTCGAGCCGGCCACCCGCACCGGCTCCAGCACCGCGTACGGCGTGACGCGGCCGGTGCGACCCACGTTGACCCGGATGTCGAGGAGCTTGGTGTTGACCTCCTCGGGCGGGTACTTGAACGCGATCGCCCAGCGCGGCGCCCGGCTCGTCGAGCCGAGCCGACCCTGGATGCCCACCGGGTCGACCTTGACGACCACCCCGTCGATCTCGTGCTCGACGTCGTGGCGGTGCTCGCGGTAGTACGCGATGTATTCGCGTACCCCATCCATGTCCGGCTTGACCTGCCAGCGCTCGCTGACCGGCAGGCCCCAGCCCTTCATCACCTCGTAGGCGGTGCTCTGCGCGGTCGGCTGGAACCCGCGCCGCGCGCCGATGCCGTGCACGACCATGCGGAGGCCGCGGGACGCGGTGATCCGGGGATCCTTCTGGCGGAGGCTGCCGGCGGCCGCGTTGCGCGGGTTGGCGAACGGCGCCTTGCCCTGCTCCACAAGGCTCGCGTTGAGGTCGCCGAAGGCGGAGACCGGGAAGTAGACCTCGCCGCGCACCTCGACGAGCTCGGGCACGCCGTCGCCGGCCAGCCGCTCGGGCACGTCGCGAATGGTGCGCACGTTGGGCGTGACGTCTTCGCCGGTGCGCCCGTCGCCGCGGGTGGCGGCGCGCACGAGGCGGCCCTTCTCGTACGTCAAATTGATCGCAAGCCCGTCGACCTTGAGCTCGCACAGGTAGGGCACCGGCCCGCCGGCGTCCCGCTCGACCCGCTCGGCCCAGGCGGAGAGCTCGTCGTCGTCGAACGAGTTGTCCAGCGACATCATCCGCTCGGCGTGCTCGACCGGCGTGAACTGCGTCGAGAACGTGCCACCCACGCGCTGGGTCGGCGAGTCGGGGGTGCGGAGCGCGGGAAACTCCTCCTCGATCGCCTCCAGCTCGCGCAGCATCCGGTCGAAGTCGGCGTCCGAGATGGTCGGCGCGTCGAGCACGTAATACCGGTACTGATGGTCGGAGAGCTCGGCGGCGAGCGCGGCGTGGCGCTCGCGGACATCGGCCGGCGGCTCTTTGCCCGCCGCCGCGACCTGCTCCGGGGTGACCTGCTGCGGGATGACTTCCTCAGACACCTCTGCACCGTAACCGCTGGGTACGACTAACGTGACTCACCATGAGTGAGCCGACCAAGATCTTGCTCGACGAGTCGGAGCTGCCTCGTCGCTGGTACAACGTGCTCGCCGACCTGCCGAGCCCCCCGCCGCCGGTCCTGCACCCCGGCACGCTCCAGCCGGTCGGTCCGGACGACCTCGCGCCGCTCTTCCCGATGGACCTGATCCTCCAGGAGGTGGCCACCGAGCGGTACGTGGACATCCCCGCCGACGTGCTCGACGTCTACAAGCTCTGGCGCCCGTCACCCCTCTACCGCGCGCACCGGCTGGAGAAGGCGCTCGGCACCCCCGCCAAGATCTTCTACAAGTACGAGGGCGTCTCGCCCGCCGGCTCGCACAAGCCCAACACGGCGGTGCCGCAGGCGTACTACAACGCGGCCGCCGGCATCCGCCGCCTCACCACCGAGACCGGCGCCGGCCAGTGGGGCACCGCGCTCGCGTTCGCCTGCTCGCAGTACGGGCTGGACTGTGAGGTGTGGCAGGTACGCGCCTCGTACGACCAGAAGCCGTACCGGAAGATCATGATTGAGCTGTTCGGCGGCGTGATCCACCCGTCCCCTTCGGACCTGACCGCGGCCGGCCGCGCGGTGCTGGCCGCGCACCCCGACTCGCCCGGCTCGCTCGGCATCGCGATCTCCGAGGCGGTCGAGGTCGCCGCCCAGCACCCGGACACCAACTACGCGCTGGGCAGCGTGCTCAACCACGTTCTGCTGCACCAGACCGTGATCGGTGAGGAGGCGATCGCCCAGTTCGCCAAGGTAGGCCTCACACCCGACGTGATCGTCGGCTGCACCGGCGGCGGCTCCAACTTCGGCGGCCTCGCGTTTCCCTTCCTGCGCGAGAAGCTGGCCGGCCGCATGGACGTCACGATCCGCGCCGTCGAGCCGGCGAGCTGCCCGTCGCTGACCAAGGGCGTATACGCGTACGACTTCGGCGACACCGCCGGCATGACCCCGCTGATGAAGATGCACACGCTCGGCCACGACTTCATCCCCGACCCGATCCACGCCGGCGGCCTGCGCTACCACGGTATGTCGCCGCTCATCTCGCACGTGTACGAGCTGGGCCTGATCGAGGCGGTGTCGAAGACCCAGCGGGAATGCTTCGAGGCGGGCGTAAGATTCGCCCGCACCGAGGGCATCGTGCCGGCCCCCGAGCCCACGCACGCGCTGGCGGCCTGCGTCGAGGAGGCGCTGCGCTGCAAGGAGACCGGCGAGGAGAAGGTGATCCTGACCGCGCTCTGCGGCCACGGCCACCTCGACCTGGCCGCCTACGGCGCGTACCTGGCCGGCGACCTCGTCGACCACGAGCTCTCCGAGACCGAGGTGGCGACGTCAGTCGCCGCCCTGCCCAAGGTGCCCGCCTAGATCGTGGTACCTGGCTGTGGCCCTGGATACAGCCACATACCACGATCCGCTCTGGTCAGACCTCTTGGAGGCGTTGGGCGGCCTCGCGGACGGCGGTCAGCGCGCGGCGGGCCTCCGCCGGTGACGAGCCGGCGAGGCCGCAGGCCGGGGTGACCACGACCTGGTCGGGCAGGCGCTGCTCGGGAAAGCCGAGCTGCCGCCACACGCCGCGCACCTGGTCGGCGACAGCGGCCGACGTGGTCTGGGCGGACCCGGCGAAGAGGCCCAGCCCGGCGTCGATCGCCTCGCCGAGCGGGTCGAGCTTGTCCACAAGGGACACGTCCAGCGCGACGGCCGCCGCTCCGCTCGCCCGCACCACGTCGAGGGGCACGGCCGGGGCGCAGCAGTGCAGGACGACCGGCGCACCGGCCGCCTCGACCACCGTGCGGAGCAGTGAGCCGGCGGTCGACGGCTCGATCGAGCGGTACGTGTGCAGCCCGCTGTCCGTCGCGATCCGGCCGGCCAGTGCGTCCGGCAGCGACGGCTCGTCGAGCTGGAGCAGCACGGTGGCGGCCGGCAGCCGGCGGCGGACGTCGGCCACGTGCGCGCGCAAGCCGTCGGCCAGCGACTCGCTCACGTCGCGTACCGCACCGTGGTCGCGCAGGATGCGGCCGCCGAGCGCGAGGTCGATGTTGGCGGCGAGGGTGAGCGGCCCGGCCGCCTGCACCTTGAACGTCCCGTCGAACTCCGCCGCCTGCTCGGCCATCTGGTCGAGGTCGCGTTCGAGCAGGTCGAGGGCGCGTCGGCGGTCGCGACCCGGGCGGGCGGCCACTCGCCAGCGGGCCGCGTACAGCTCGACGGGCAGCTCCACGAGGAACGCGGCGCTCCGCCCGATGATGTCCGCGCCCGGACCGCGGGCCGGCAGCTCGGGCAGGTGTGGGAGGTCGGGCAGCTCGCCGAGCACGGTCTTCTGCGCCTCGGTGATGTCGGTGCCGGGCAGCGAGCCGATGCCCGTCGCGGATCCGCGCGGCCAGGGGTAACCGCCGGCGCGAGCGTGCGCGGACGGTGCTTGCCCACGATCGCGGTGAGCGAGCGGGCCAGGAATGTCAGTCACGGCTGCCAATCGTCGCCGAACCAAGGACCACGTCGCCGGCCGGGTCGGGACGGTACGCGACGAGCGCCTGCCCGGCCGCCACTCCCCGCGCCGGGCGCCGCAGCGAGGCGAGCATGCGGCCGCCGGCCAGCTCCACCGTCGCCGGCACGACCTCGCCGTGCGCGCGCAGCTGCACCTCGCACTCGATCGGCCCGTCCGGCGCCGGACCGCCCGTCCACACCGGACGGTCGGCGGCCACCTCCGAGACGTCGAGCATGTCGGCCGGGCCGACGGTCACGGTGTTGGTGACCGGCGTGATCGAGAGGACGTAGCGCGGCCGCCCGTCGGCCGCCGGCTCCTGGAGGGCGAGGCCGCGGCGCTGCCCCACCGTGTACGCGTACGCCCCGCTGTGCGCGCCGAGCACCGCGCCGGTGCGCGCGTCGACGATGTCGCCGGGCGTCTCACCGAGCCGGTCGGCGAGGAAGCGGCGGGTGTCGCCGTCGGCGATGAAGCAGATGTCGTGCGAATCCGGCTTGTCGGCCACCGCCAGCCCGCGCTCGGCCGCCTCCGCGCGCACCTGCGCCTTGGTCGAGTCGCCGAGCGGGAACATCGACCGGTCGAGCTGGTCACGGCGGAGCACGGCCAGCACGTACGACTGGTCCTTGGCCAGGTCGACGCTCCGCCGCAGCAGGCCGTCCGCCCCGAGACGCGCGTGGTGGCCGGTCACCACCGCGTCGAAACCGAGGGCCACCGCCCGGTCGAGCACCGCGGCAAACTTGATCTTTTCGTTGCAGCGCAGGCAGGGATTGGGGGTACGGCCCGCCGCGTACTCGGCCACGAAGTCGTCCACCACGTCTTCGTGGAAGCGGTCGGCCATGTCCCACACGTAGAAGGGGATGCCGATCACGTCGGCGGCCCGGCGGGCGTCGCGGGCGTCTTCCAGCGTGCAGCACCCGCGGGCGCCGGAGCGGTAGGTCTGCGGGTTGCGCGCCAGCGCCAGGTGTACACCGGTGACGTCGTGCCCGGCCTCGGCCGCCCGCGCGGCGGCCACCGCCGAGTCGACCCCACCGGACATCGCGGCCAGGACTCTCACCCGACAACCGTAACCGGACCCTCTTCTTCCACGAAGTCGAGGAAGGCCTTGGCGAGGGCGGAGGGGCGGCCGCCGGGGCGGTGACCGATGCGCACGACGCGGGGCGCGCGGGGGCGGAGCGGGATCGCCACGACGCCCGGCGGGTCGCCCTCGAGCATGAGCGAGGGCAGCATCGACACGCCCATGCCGGCGCGGACCATCGTCACGATCGTGCTGAGCTGGGTGACCCGGTGCGCGGAGCGAAATGGCAGCCCATGGCTCGCGAAGATCGACTCGACCACCGGCTGGCATCCGCTCTTGCTGGTGACGAAGGCGTCGTCGACAAGCTCCTCGACGTGCACGCTCGCCTCGCCGGCCAGCGGATGCTCGGGGTGCAGCAGCACGACGAACTCGTCCTCCGCCAGCACCGGCCCCTCGACCGTGCCGAGGCCGACGACCACGCAGCTCAGGTCGACGAGCCCGCGCTCCAGCCAGTCGACCATCTCGTCGTCGGTGCCCTCCAGCAGCGACACGCGCGCCGCGGGATGGCGCTTGGCGAAGCGGCGCTGGAGAGCGGGGAGCACGGCGAGGTTGGTGCTCGGCATGCCGCCCAGCCGCAGCTCGCCGACCAGCTCGCCGGCGCTGGCGGCGGCCCGCTCGGCGACCCGGTCGGCCGCCCGCACCGCCTCGCGCGCGTCGTCGACCACCGCCTTGCCCACGGCGGTGAGCACCGCGCCCACCCGGTCGCGGTCGACGAGGCGCTGGCCGAGCTCGCGCTCCAGCGCGGCGACGGCGTGCGAGACGGCCGACTGGGTCAGCCCCAGGTCGACCGCCGCCCGGGTGAAGCCGCCCCGGTCGGCCACCGCGACAAGGGCGCGCAGCTGGGCGAGGTGCATGCAGACTCCTCATGCTGGCTATGAGTCACATGAGTTTGACTTGTGGATGCACCACAGCGTACCCCTGAAGGCATGTCTCGCAAGGACCTGGCGATCCTGCTGTCGGTCGCCGCCGTGTTCGGCGCCTCGTTTCTGTTCATCCGGGTCGCCTCCCCGGTCCTCGGCCCGCTGCCGGTCTCCGCCGGCCGGGTGGCGCTCGGCGCGCTGGTGCCGCTGGTGCTGATCGCGGTGACCCGCCAGCGCCTGGCCGCCGAGCTGCGCGGGCGCTACCGCGACCTGCTGGTGGTCGGTTTCCTGCTGGCGGCGCTCCCGTTCACGCTCTTCGCCGCGGCCGAGCTGCGCCTGCCCGCCTCGCTGGCCGCCGTGCTCAACGCCACCACACCGATCTGGGGCATCGTGGTGGCCCGCATCTGGCTGGGGCAGGCGGCCAGCGCCCGGCGCCTGATCGGCGGCGCGGTCGGCCTGGCCGGGGTCGCCGCCGCGGTCGGGCTCGGCACGCTCCCGCTCGACGCCGGCACGCTGGCCGCCACCGGCGCCTGCCTGGTCGCCTCCCTCTCGTACGCGGTGGGCAGCGTCTGGACCTCGCGCCGGCTGGGCGGCACCCCGCCGTACGTGCTCGCCGCCGGCCAGCAGATCGGCGCCGCGGTGCTACTCGCCGGCCCGGTCACGGTCGCCGGCACCGCGCACCCGCCCACGGCCGAGGCGCTGGCGGCGGTGGCGGCGCTCGGGCTGGTCTGCACCGGGCTGGCGTTCGTGCTGTGGTTTCGCCTGCTCGCGCGGGTCGGCCCGGTCGCCGCCGTGACGGTGACGCTGCTCGCCCCGGTCTTCGGTGTGCTGTGGGGCGCCGCGTTCCTGGACGAGCCGGTCACTCCCGGCCTGGTGGGCGGCATGGCCGCGGTGCTGGCCGGCGTCTACCTGATCGTCGGCAAGCCGCCGGCGGCACCCGTGAAGGCCGCGCCCGAGCAGGCCGTGGCCGCACCCGCCGCTACGCGGTGATCAGACCTCCAGCGGCACCGGGTGGATCTCGTCGGCCGGGTGCCCGGCACGCTCGTGGATCCGCTGCACGGAGGCCTTGTCCGGCGCCTCCGACAGGCAGTAGACGACGCCGGACTCCGGGTCGGCCCAGGCGTGTTCGAAGCGGACCCCTTCCTGGTCCTGGATCCGC
Source organism: Phytohabitans sp. LZ39 (assembly GCF_059359075.1). Classification (NCBI taxonomy): domain Bacteria; kingdom Bacillati; phylum Actinomycetota; class Actinomycetes; order Micromonosporales; family Micromonosporaceae; genus Phytohabitans; species Phytohabitans sp. LZ39. The sequence goes on from NZ_JCADBM010000033.1 coordinate 10,210, forward strand.
AGGTCGGCCTCGTGCGCCTCGTGGAGCTGGTCCGGCGTGATGCCGACCATGCCCCGGTGGACGTCCATGAACTTGGCCATCAGTCCGCCCTCCTGTGATAGACGTCACCCTGAGCGTAGGCGCAGGCATGATCTCGTGACGCCAGGTTTGGCGAACGGGCCTCAGCGCGCGGCGGCCCGCCGGGCCCGCTCCACGGCGCCGGGGAGGGCGGCGACCAGCGCGTCCACGTCGGCGCGGGTCGAGGTGTGGCCGAGTGTGAACCGCAGCGAGGACCGTGCCCGGTCGTCGTCGGCGCCCATCGCGAGCAGCACGTGCGACGGCTGGGCCACCCCCGCGGAGCAGGCCGAACCGGTCGAGCAGGCGATGTCCTGCGCGTCGAGCAGGAGCAGCAGCGCATCGCCCTCGCAGCCCGGGAACGACAAGTGCGCGTTGCCGGGGAGGCGCTCGGTCGGGTCGCCGTTGTAGACGACGTCGGGCACCGCGTGCCGTACCCGGGAAACCAGGTCGTCGCGGAGGACGCTGAGCTTGCCCGCGGTCTCCTGCTGGGTCTTGACCGCGGCCTCGACCGCGACGGCGAAGGCGGCGATGGCGGGCACGTCGAGCGTGCCGGAACGCACGTCGCGCTCCTGGCCGCCGCCGTGCAGCAGCGGCGTGCACGCGACGTCGCGGCCGAGCAGCAGCGCGCCGACGCCGGTGGGGCCGCCCAGCTTGTGGCCGCTGATGGTGAGCGCCGCCGCCCCGCTCGCGGCGAAGTCGACCGGCACCTGGCCGGCGGCCTGCACCGCGTCGGTGTGAAACGGCACGCCGGCCTCGGCGGCCAGCGCGGCGAGCGCGGCCACCGGCTGGAGGGTGCCCACCTCGTTGTTGGCCCACATGGCGGTGACGACCGTCACCTGGTCGCCGGCCTCCTCCAGCACGGAGTGGAGCGCCTCGACCGGCACACGCCCCTGTGCGTCGACCGGGAGCCAGGTGACGTCGGCGCCTTCGTGCTCCTCCAGCCAGCGCACCGAGTCGAGCACGGCGTGGTGCTCGACGGCGCTGGCGACCACCCTGTTACGACCGGCGGCGGCGTCGCGGCGGGCCCAGTGGATGCCCTTGACCGCGAGGTTGTCGCTCTCCGTGCCGCTGCCCGTGAAGATCACCTCCGACGGGCGGGCGCCGAGCGCGGCGGCGATCCGCTCGCGCGACTCCTCGACCGTGCGGCGGGCCCGCCGCCCCGGCGCGTGCAGCGACGAAGCGTTTCCTACGTCGCGGGCGGCGGCGACATATGCCTCGATCGCCTCGCTGAGCATCGGCGTGGTCGCGGCGTGATCCATGTAGGCCATCGCATATCAGCCTAATGCGCCGGGCCGGGGACTAGCCCCGGCCCGGCGTGTGACGTACGCACGTCCTATTTACGCTTGCGGATCTCCTCGGCCGCCTGCGGCACCACCTTGAACAGGTCGCCCACCACGCCGAAGTCGGCCAGCTCGAAGATCGGCGCCTCGGCGTCCTTGTTGACCGCCACGATCGTCTTCGAGGTCTGCATGCCCGCGCGGTGCTGGATGGCACCGGAGATGCCCAGCGCCACGTACAGCTGCGGGGACACCGTCTTGCCCGTCTGCCCCACCTGGAACTGGTGCGGGTAGAAGCCCGAGTCGACCGCGGCCCGGGACGCGCCCACCGCCCCGCCGAGCAGGTCGGCGAGCTCCTCGACGAGCTTGAAGTTGTCTTCGCTGCCCACACCGCGGCCGCCGGAGACGACCACCGACGCCTCGGTCAGCTCGGGCCGCGCGCCCTTGGGCTCGACCTTCCGCTCGACCACGCGGGCGAGCTTGGCCGAGTCGTCGAGCGCGACCTCCAGCGGCGCCACCTCGGCGGTGGCCGGGGCCGGCGCCGGGGTCAGCGAGTTGGGGCGCACGGTGACCAGCGGCAGCCCGCGCGTCACGCGCGACTTTACGATCGTGGAGCCGGCGAACACCGTCTGCGAGGCCACCCCGTCCGGCGACAGCCCGGTGATGTCGGTGAGCAGCCCGTTGTCGAGCTTCACCGCGAGCCGGCCGGCGATCTCCTTGCCCTCCTGGGTGGAGCCGAGCAGCACCGCCGCCGGCGACACCGACCGCACCAGGTCGGCGACTGCGGCGGCCTTCGGCGCGACAAGGTAACCGTCCAGGTCGGAGCTCTCGCCGGCGTAGACCTTCGCGGCGCCGTACTCGCTCAGCTTGTCGACCAGCGGCGCGGCCGCACCGGGGCCGCCGAGGACGACCGCCACGGGCGTGCCCAGCTCACGTGCCAGCGTGAGCATCTCGAGGGTGACCTTCTTGACCTCGCCGCCGGAGTGCTCGACGACGACCAGAACCTCAGCCATTGAGCTCTCCTCAGACGAACTTCTCGGAGGCGAGGAACTCGACCAGCTTGACGCCGCCCTCGCCCTCGTCGTTGATCTTCTGCCCACCGGAACGCGGCGGCCGCTTGCTGTGCTCCACCACGGCCGAGGTGGCGCCGTCGGTGCCCACCTCGCTCGTCGCGATGCCCAGGTCGGCCAGTGAGAGCGTCTGCACCGGCTTCTTCTTCGCCGCCATGATCCCCTTGAACGAGGGGTAGCGCGGCTCGTTGATCGTGTCCCACACCGAGACGATCGCGGGCGTCGAGGCGGCCACCACCTCGTACCCCTCCTCGGTCTGCCGCTCGATCGTGAGCGACGTGCCGTCGACGGTGAGCTTGCGGGCGCCGGTGAGCGCCGCGATGCCCATCCGCTCGGCCAGCATGTGCGGCATCACCTGCACCCGGCCGTCGGTCGACTCGGCGCCGCAGAGCACCAGGTCGGCGTTGAGCGTGCCGAGCGCGGCGGCCAGCACCTTCGAGGTGGCCAGCGCGCACGAGCCGTGCAGCGCGTCGTCGAGCACGTGCACCGCCCGGTCCGGGCCCATCGACAGCGCCTTGCGGATCGACTCGGACGCGCCCTCCGGGCCCATGGTGAGGATCGTTACCTCGCCGCCGTGCGCGTCCTGGATCCGCAACGCCTCCTCGATGGCGTACTCGTCCATCTCGTTTATGACGTTGCTCGCCGACCCCCGGTCGACCGTGTTGTCGTCAGCACGCAGGGAGCGCTCCGCGCTGGAGTCGGGCACCTGCTTGACGAGTACGACGATGTTCATCGCGCTTCCAGGACCTCCTGCTTGGGTTAACGCACGTTAACTGAAGTTACCCACCGTCTAACTTACTCGCCAGTAATAGTGGGATCCGACACGACCCCCACCGCCGCCTTGACCTTGGCCAACGCGTCTGCTTCGCGGGCGTTGACTCCGTGCGCGGCGTGGGCGGCCTGCTCGACCGCGGCGACCACCGCGGCCTGGTAGTTGTCCACCTCGGACGGCGCCTTGGCCCGCAGGATCGCCACCGACCGCTCCAGCGCGGGCAGGACGAACGCCTCCACCTCGGCCGTCGACGCGCGCGGGAGCTTGGGCAGCGGCCCGGTGGTCAGCACCTCCTTGACCAGCCCGGTCGCACCGGCCAGCGCGTCGGAGGCGGCGAAGCTCTCCTTGAGCATCGCGAAGAACCCCGGGTCGGCGTCGGAGACCAGGTAGACCGCGCCGAACGCGGCCATCTTGAGCGTGGACTTTTCCTCGGTGGTCAGCTCGGTCACGTCCACAGGTTACGGCCGTGGCCGCCGGGATAATCAGAGGCGTGCTGGGCGCGATCAAGCAGTGGTTCGACCCGGAGGAGGTGCGCCGGGTCGGCACGACGCCCGACTACCGCTTCTCGCTGGCCAACGAGCGCACGTTCCTGGCCTGGATCCGCACGGGTCTGGCGCTTGTCGCGGGCGGGCTGGCCACCGCGCAGTTCCTGCCGCCGCTGCCGATCGCCCATCTGCGCGAGGTGATCGCTGTCGCGCTGCTGCTGCTCGGCGGCGCCGTGGCCGTACGCGCGGTGGACCGGTGGGCGCGCACCGAGCGGGCCATGCGCCTGGGTCGCGACCTGCCCGCCTCCCGCTTCCCCGCGCTGCTCGCGATCCTCGTCGGCATCGGGGCCGCCCTGCTCGTGGTGGCCGTCCTAGTGCAGGCCTTCGAGTGAGCGATCCCGGGCTCTCGCGCGAGCGCACCGGGCTCGCGTGGTTGCGTACGCTCCTTCTCGCCGCCGGCGTGGCGATCCTCGCCGCCCGGATGGCCGCCACGCACGGTGACCCGCTGATCGTCGCGCTGGCCCTCGCCGGCTGGACCGCGCTCTTCGCCGTGGCGTTCCGGCGCTACCGGTCGCGACGCGCCGGCCCTGGCCCCGCCCTCCCCCTCTTCGCGCTGTTCACCGCCGGGTACGCGGCCCTCGGCACGCTGCTGGTGCTGGACAGTTAGCCAGGGTGGCCATCAGGGGCCATCATTGCGGGATGGCCCGCCTGTACGTGCTCCTCTTCCTGGTGCAGATCGTCCTCGCCGTCATCGCGCTCATCAGCTGCCTGTCGGCCGAGGAAGACGAGATCCGGGCGCTGCCGCGCCTGGTCTGGGTGCTGATCATCCTGTTCTTCCCGCTGATCGGTTCGATCGCCTGGTTCCTGGCCGGCCGGCCGGCACGGGAGAGAGCACCGGGCGGCGGATGGCACGTGGGCGGTCACGAGCCCAGGCGGCGGCCGGCGGCGCCCGACGACGACCCGGAGTTTCTCAACTCGCTCGACGCCGGCACGTCGCAGCAGGACCGCGAGCTGTTCGAAAAGTGGGAGGAAGATCTGCGCCGCCGGGAGGACGAGCTGCGCCGACGCGACACCGGCGAGGAGAGCACCTCGTAGGAGCGCCTGGCCACGGGGGGAGAATCGTTGTCGTGCAGATCGCGCTGCTTGGTCCGCTCGAGGTGCGCGCCGGCTCCGGCGCGCCGGTCGAGGTCGGTGGCGCCCGCCTGCGCACCCTGCTGATCCGGCTCGCGCTCGACCCCGGCCGGGTGGTCACGACCAGCGCGCTGATCGACGCGCTGTGGGGCGACGAGCCGCCGGCGGGCGCGGCCAACGCGCTCCAGGCCCTGGTCTCGCGGCTGCGTCGGGCCCTGCCCGAGGGCGCGGTCGAGTCGACCCCGGCCGGATACCGGCTCGCGGTGCCACCGGAGGCGGTCGACGCCTGTCGCTTCGAGCGCGATGTCGCCGCCGCGCGCGCCCGACTTGCCACCGATCCCGGGGGTGCGGCACAGCTGCTAGCCGGCGCGCTGGTCCTGTGGCGCGGGCCGGCCCTGGCCGACGTGGCCGAGGCGGACTTCGCGCGGGCACCCGCGGCCCGCCTCGACGAGATGCGGCTCGCCGCGATCGAAGACCGGGTGGATGCCGCGCTCGCGCTCGGCGACGGCGCGGCTTTCGTGCCCGAGCTGGAGTCCCTCGCGCTCGCCCATCCGCTGCGCGAGCGCCTGGCCGGGCAGCTGATCCGGGTGCTGCGGGGTGCCGGGCGGCCGGCGGAGGCGCTGTCGGCGTACGACCGGCTGCGGGCCGCGCTGGCCGACTCGCTCGGCACCGACCCTTCGCCCGAGCTCGCGGCGTTGCACCTCTCCCTGCTCAAAGAAGACACCACTTCGCCGGCGCCGGAGGCGCTGCCGGTCACCAACCTGGCGGCCACCCTGACCAGCTTCGTCGGCCGCGACGACGACGTGACCAAGGTCACCAAGGTCGTCGCGGAGTCGCGCCTCACCACGCTGATCGGACCGGGTGGCGCGGGCAAGACCCGGCTCGCCATGGAGTCCGGCCGGGCCATGTTCGACCAGGCGCCCGACGGCGTGTGGCTGGTGGAGTTCGCGCCCGTGACCGACGCCGCCGAGCTGGCGTCGATCGTGCTGGCCACGCTCGGCCTCCGCGAGTACCCGCTGGTCACCCCCGCCGGCCGCGGGCGGGTGCCGCAGGAGACCGTCGACCCGCTCACCCGGCTGCACGGCGCGCTGGGCGGCCGGCGGGCGCTGCTCATCCTCGACAACTGCGAACACCTGGTCGGCGCGGCCGCCGCGCTGGCCGAGAGCCTGCTGGTCCGCTGCCCGCACCTGCGTGTGCTCGCCACCAGCCGCGAGCCGCTGGGCATCACCGGCGAAGCGCTCTTTCCCGTCGAGCCGCTCGCCCTGCCGCCCGACGGTGTCGACGCCGGCGACGCGCTCGCCTACCCGGCCGTGCGCCTGTTCGCCGACCGGGCCGCCGCGGTGCGCCCCGGCTTCGCGGTCAACGACGCGGTGGTGCGCATCTGCCACGCCCTCGACGGCATGCCGCTCGCCATCGAGCTGGCCGCCGCCCGCCTGCGCGCGCTCACACCCGAGCAGGTCGCCAGCCGCCTCACCGACCGGTTCCGGCTGCTCAACGCGGGCAGCCGCACCGCGCTCCCCCGCCACCAGACGCTCCGCGCGGTCATCGACTGGAGCTGGGAGCTGCTCGACGAGTCCGAGCGGGCGCTGTGGCGGCGGCTGGCCGTGTTCTCCGGCGGCGCGACGCTGGAGGCCATCGAGGAGATCTGCGGCGGCGACGCGCTCGACCAGCTCGCCGCGCTGGTCGACAAGTCGCTCGTCGTGGCCGACCCGGACGGCCGCTACCGGATGCTGGAGACCATCAAGGCGTACGGGCTTGAGCGGCTCGACGAGTCCGGCGCCACGGCCACCGCGCGGGCCGCGCACGCCCGATACTTCCTCCGCCTGGCCCGCCGCGCCGACCGCCGGCTGCGCACCGCCGACCAGCTGGAGTGGCTGGCCCGCCTCGACGCCGACCACGACAACCTGCACTCCGCCATGCGGTGGGCGATCGCCGCCCGCGACGCGCGGCTGGCGGTGGGCTTCGCGGCCGCGCTCGGCTGGTACTGGTGGATGAGCGGCCGCCGGGCCGAGGGCGGTGAGCTGGCCCTGGAGGCATTGGCCCTGCCGGGCGGCACGCCGCCGCCGGTCGTCGCCGCGGCCATGTCGGTCGCCGCGCTCAACGTCGTCGCCGGCCTCTTCCAGATGGAACGGGGACAGGAGCTGCTCCGCCGGAGCGCCGAGCTGGCCCGCGGCTACGAGCACCTGCACCCGATCCTCGGCCTGATCGGCCCGATCGCCGAGCTCTTCGGCCACTCCCGGACGATGGAGAGCGAGCGGGCGATGGCCGGCCTGGCGGAGCTCTTCACCAACCCCGACCCCTGGGTGCGCGGTGTGGCACGCATGCTGTACGGCCACTCGGAGGTCAACATCGGCCGCTACGACCGCGACTCGGAGGAGCATTTCACCGTCGCGCTGGCGGAGTTTCGCGCGCTCGGCGACCGCTGGGGCGCCGCGACCACCCTCGCCGGCCTGGCACACATGACGTCCGCGGACGGCGACCACGGCCGGGCGGCGGGCTACTTCGAGCAGGCGCTGTCGGAGCTGATCCCCCTCGGCGCCGCCGAAGACGTGCCGGAGATGCAGGCGCGGTACGCGTACGAGCTGTGGATGCTCGGCGAGCGGGAGAAGGCGTTCGCGACGCTCGACGAGGCGCGGCGTACCGCCGAGCGGGTCGGCACCGACGAGGGCCGGGCGGCCGTCGCGTACCACCACGGTGAGATCCTCCGCTCGATGGGCGAGTTCGCGCGGGCCCGCACGGAGCTGGTCCAGGCACACACCGTGGCGTCCGGATACACCTCCGCACCGCAGTGGGTCGCGCTCATCACCGCCGCGATCGGGCAGCTCGACGCCGCGGAGGGCGACCTCGACGCCGCCCGCACGCGCCTCGACGCGGCGCTGGAGCTGGCCATCACCTCGCGCGACATGCCCGTGGTCGGGCAGGTGCTGACCGGGTACGCCGACCTCGCCCTCCACATCGGAGCGCCGGAGCGCGCCGCCCGGCTGCTCGGCGCCGCGTTCAAGGTGCGGGGTGGCCCCGATCGGTCCACTATGGACGCGGGCCGGGTGGAGCAGACCGCGTGGGAACGCCTCGGCGAGGAGCGCTTCGCCGAGGCGTTCGAGGCGGGCCGCACGGCCGCGACGGCCGCCGAGGTGCGCGAGGTGGTGGCTCGGTCACTTTTGGAGACGGATAGGAGCCGCGTCGACCGCGACGGCGCCTGACCCGAATTCCGATTTGGATCTATACTCGGCGCTTGAAGGTGCGGACCGCGATCGGGGCGAAGACCGCCGCGATCGCCGCGGCCCACAGCAGTGACTGGCCCACGTGGGTCGCCGCCGGGCCACCGGAGAGCAGCCCGCGTACGGCGTCGGCCAGGATCGTCACCGGGTTGACGTCGACCCACTTCTGGAGCCAGCCGGGCATCGTGTCGGTCGGCACGAACGCGTTGCTGGTGAAGGTCAGCGGGAAGACCACCACGAAGCCGAAGATCTGCACCTTCTCCGGCTCGCTGGCGAGCAGCCCCACCAGCACCGCGATCCAGGACACCGCCAGGCTGAAGACGAGCAGCAGCAGGAACGCGCCGAGCAGGCCGGCCAGCCCGCCCTCCACGCGAAAGCCCATGACGATGCCGAGGCCGAGGATCAGGGCGATGGACCACGCCTGCTTGACGGTGTCCGCGACGATCCGCCCGGCCAGAGGCGCGGAGCGGGCGATCGGCAGCGACCGGAGCCGGTCGAAGACGCCCTTGGTCAGGTCGGTGTTCAGGCCCACGCCGGTGGTCAGCGAGGCGAAGAGCGCGTTCTGCACGACGATGCCGGGTAGGGCGAACGTCAGGTATTCGCCGGTGTTGCCCGAGATGGCACCGCCGAAGACGTACGTGAAGAGCAGTACGAACATGATCGGCTGGATGCTCAGGTCGAGCAGCTCCATCGGGTTGTGCTTGAGCTGCACGAGGCTGCGCCACGCGAGCGTGAGCGTCTGCCGCAGCCCTTCGGCCGGGTTCACCCGGCGCGGCAGATCGACGGCGAGGGTGGTCATGCGTGGATCCTCTCGGGCTCGTTCTGGTCTTCGGCGCGGTGGCCGGTGAGGGCGAGGAACACCTCGTCGAGGCTGGAGCCGCGCAGCGCGAGCTCACCGATCGCCACTTCGGCGTCCTCCAGCCGGCGTACGACCGCCGGCAGCACCGCCGAGTCCGTCACCGGTACGACGAGCAGCCCGCCCTGCGTCTCGGGCGCGCGGCCGGTCACCTGCGCCACGATCGACTCGACGATGGGGGCGTCCAGGGCGTGCTTCGGGCGGACGGCGAGGCTCTGCGCGCCGACCCGGCTCTTCAGCTCGTCCGGGGTGCCGGTGGCGATGACCTGCCCGTGGTCGATCACCACGATCTCGTCGGCCAGCAGGTCGGCCTCTTCCAGGTACTGCGTGGTGAGCAGCACGGTGACGCCGTCCGACACGAGGTCGCGGACGATGTCCCACATCTCGTTGCGGCTGCGCGGGTCGAGGCCGGTGGTCGGCTCGTCCAGGTAGAGCACCTGCGGGCGGCCGACGAGGCTCGCGGCCAGGTCGAGCCGGCGGCGCATGCCACCGGAGTACGCCTTGGCCGCCTTGTTGGCCGCGTCCTCCAGGCGGAACTCGGCGAGCAGCTCCCGGCCCCGGCTCCGCGCGTCGGCCCGGGACAGGCCGAGCAGGCGGCCGATGAGGATGAGGTTTTCCAGGCCGGTGAGGGTCTCGTCGACCGAGGCGTACTGCCCGGTGAGCCCGATCAGTCGGCGCACCTGGTGGGCGTCGCGGACGACGTCGTACCCGCCGACGGTGGCCCGCCCGGCGTCCGGCCGCAGCAGGGTGGCCAGGATGCGCACGGCGGTGGTCTTGCCCGCCCCGTTCGGGCCGAGCAGACCGAGCACGGTGCCACGGCGCACGGCGAGGTCGACCCCGTCCAGCGCGGTGGTGTCGCCGAAGCGCTTGATCAGCCCTTCGGCGAGGATCGCGTGAGTGGTCAGTTCGCTCATGACACCACCGTGCGGCGCGGCGCTGACGACCGGCTGACGGTGGGACGGGGGCGCTGACAGACCGCTGACAGCGCCCCCGCGTGCCTGTCAGGTGGTGGCGGTGCAGGTGGCCGTGGGTACGGCGTTCGTGCCGGTCGACGAGCCGATCAGGCCGAACGTCGTGCTCGCACCGGCGCCGAGGCTGCCGTTGTAGGCGGCGTTCGTGGCGGTCACGCTCGACCCGCTGGACGTTACCGTGGCACCCCACGACTGGCTTACGGTCTGCCCGTTCGCGTACGTCCACCGCACCGTCCAGCCGCGGATCGCGGCCGAGCCGGCGGTCACCCTGACCTCGGCCTGGAAGCCACCGCTCCACTGGCCGGTGATCGCGTACGACACCGAGCAGCTGCCGCTACCCGGCCCCGGCGTGGTCGGCGGAGGGGTGGTGGGCGGCGCGGTCGTGGGCGGAGGGGTGGTGGGCGGCGGCGTGGTGGGATCCGCCACCCCGCCGAAGTTCACGTCGCTACAGAAGTAGTAGTTCTGGTCGGCGTGGCTGGCCTTCCAGATCGCGTACACGATGTGCCGGCCGCTGCGGCCCGGCGCGGTGACGTTGGCGGAGATGGTGACGCCTTGGAGCACCGGGTCGTTCGGCTCCCGGGTACCGACGCCGGGCAGGATCCTGCCGGTGTCGTGGCGCAGCTCGAGGTCGGACCAGCGCAGGCGGGTGGTCAGCGGGTTGTAGCCCTGCCGCGAGACGTAGATCCGGATGTAGTCGGCGCCGTGCAGCGCCTGGTCGTGCATCCGCCAGGTGAACGAGGTGCCGATGTTCGCGGCCCGCCAGTTGCCCGGGTTGTCCAGGGCGGCGTACCGCGTGCCGCCGGTCTCCCCGGCACTGCACAGCTGGCCGTCAGGCACGTGCGCCTGGTGGTTGCCGGCGACCCCTTCCCGGTAGAGCCCGTTCCAGTTCCACATCGCGTTGGGGTCTGCCTGCCAGGCCTGCCAGCACATCGGGTCCTGGGTGGCCATGGCCGGGTTCTGGAAGTCGCTGCCCCAGCGCTTCCAGCAGCCGTAGTTGCGGGACTCGGGGCCGATCGCCGAGCCGTGTGCAGAGGCGGTGCCTGGCGTGCTCACGAGTGCGGTCGTGAGCAGGATCAGGGCGGCAAACACGACCGTCGCGGTGCGGCGCGCGTGCTTGACTGTCGACATTGGACCTCCACGGTAGACAAGAGGCGCGGAGAGTGCCCTTCTCCCCACGCCAGCTACGTTTCAGCTCCCACGCCGCGTGCGTTAACAATAGTTTGACGTATCGACAAACTCAAGTATTTAACTTGAGCAGATCAAGCCAGGTTGGAGGAGCGGGGGTAGGCGTCCGCGGGGTCGGTGAGCACGTTGACCAGATACGGCACGCCGGCGTCGAAGGCGCGGGTCAGCGCCCCGCCCAGCTCGCTCGCCTTCGCGACCGTCTCGCCGGCGCCGCCCAGCGCCTTCACCACGTCGTCGTAGCGCAGCTCGGGCTGGAGGTCGGCGGCCACGTCGTAGCCGTACATCGCGCGCATCGGGTGCTTCTCCAGGCCCCAGATGCCGTTGTTGCCGACCACGATCACGACCGGCAGGCGCTGGCGGGCCAACGACTCCACGTCCATCAGCGAGAAGCCGGCGGCGCCGTCGCCCATCAGCACGCAGACCTGGCGATCGGGGTACGTGACGCGGGCACCCATCGCATAGCCCATGCCGGTGCCGAGGCAGCCGTACGGGCCGGGGTCGAGCCAGGTGCCGGGCTCGGCGGGCTCCAGGTACTTGCCGGCGTACGACACGAAGTCGCCACCGTCGCCGATCGTCACCGCGTCGCGGGCGAGCACCTTGCGCAGCTCGCCGTAGACGCGGGCCGGGCGGATCGGGTCGGTCTCGGCGGCCATCTCCTCGGCGTCGCGGGCCTTGGCGGCGTCTTCGGCCGTGCGCAGGGTGGCGATCCACCCGGCGTGGTCCTCGCGCACACCCTCGTAGTCGGCGAGCGCGGAGAGGATCAGCCGCAGGTCGCCGGCGGGCGAGGCGGCCGGCGTCACGTGCGTCGCCCGCTGGGTGGGCGCGTCCACGATGTGCACGACCTGGGCACCGCCGAAGTCGCCGAAGCTGAGCCGGAAGTCGAGCGGCGTGCCGATCACCACGATCACGTCGGCGCCCTTGAGCGCGGTCCGGCGTGACTTGGCGAACGCGAGGTCGTGCTCGGGCGGCAGCGCGCCACGCCCCATGCCGTTGGTGAAGACGGGCACGTGGAGGGTCTCGGCCGCCTCGCGGAGGGCGGCGACCGCGTCACCGGCGTACACGTCGGAGCCGGCGATGATCAGCGGACGTTCGGCGGAGGCGATCAGCTGCGCGGCCCGCGCCACCTCGTCGGGGTCGGGCTCCACCAGGGGTACGTCCGGCGCGGCGGGCGCGTCCGCATCGGTGGCCGAGAAGATCACTTCGAGCGGCAGGTCGAGGAAGGCGGGCCCGCGGTGCGCGGTGAGCGCGGCGGTCAGGGCGGCGGCGACCGCACCCGGGATCTCTTCGCCGGCCCCGACCGTGGCCGCGTACTTGGTGACGGGCGCGACGAGCGGCAGGTGGTCGATCTCCTGGAGGCTCCCCGCGCCCCACCGGAACGCGGGCGCCCGGCCGCCGATCACCAGCACCGGCGAGCCGTTGAAGTACGCGCTGGTCAGCCCGGAGACGCCGTTGGTGACACCCGGACCGGCGGTGAGCACGGCGAGACCCGGCCGGCGCTGGAGCTTGGCGACCGCCTCGGCCGCGAAGACCGCCGACTGCTCGTGGCGCACGTCGTAGAGCGGGAAGCCGGTCTTGTGCGCCGCGTCGTAGAGGGGGAAGACGTGGCCACCCGAGAGGGTGAACATCTCCTTGACGCCGTATGCCCGCAGGGCCGCCAGCGCCAACTCGCCGCCGTGTCCCTCGATCCGCTCGGGTGATGTCATGGGGGGAAGGTTACCGCCCAGTAGTCAGTCCCGGACGGTGTGGGCCTGGATCCAGTCGACGATGCTCTGGACGACGTCGGCGGGGCTCTGGTTACGGGCGGCGGCGAAGGCGAAGATGCCCGCACCGACCGGCACGATGATCAGCAACGCGGTGATCACGAGCGCCCGGAAGGTGCGCACGATGAACCCTGGCCGCCGCCGGGCGCGCGCCTCCCGCGGCACCGGCTGCGGGCTCCGCGGCGCGACAAGCGGCACCTGGGGCGCGGGCGGCGGCGAGTAGCGAGGCTGGCCGGCGGCCGGATATCGCGGCGGCGCCGGCTGGTAGGGCCGCGGCGAGTACGGCTGGACGGGCGGCGCCGGTGGCGAATGGGGATGGCTGGACGGCGAAGGCGCCGCGTAGCCGCCACTGGCCGGGGTAAACCCGCCACTTGCCGGCACGAAGGGCGGCGCGGACGGCTCCTCGTACTGCGGAAGCGGCTTGGTCGCGGACGGCGGCGGCGCCTGGGCGCGCGGGCGGCCGGACGGCGGCTGCGCCCCCGGCACGATCACCCGCCCGACGTTCCGGACGGGCTTCTCCGGCGACGCCGCACCAGCCGGCTGTGCCACGACGCCCGCCGCAGCAGCACCCGCTGATCCCACTGCGACACCGCCCGGCGGCGTCGAGGCCGGCGATGCGGATCCGGCCGGGGGGCCGCTGGACGGAGTGGACGGGATCTCCTCGGGCGGCAGCACGCGCGTCGAGCCGGGCTGGAGGGTAGGCCCGGCCGGAGAGACCGGCCGCGAGCCACCGGACAGGTCACCGAGCCGCATCTGCGAGGTCGCCGGCCCCGGCGCGGGCGGCGCGGTCGCCAGCAGCGCCTCGCCGGCCAGGATGCTCCCCTCGGCCACCACGAGCTCGGGCTGCTCGATCACCTCGGGCGCCGCGCCGAGCGCCCGGTGCAGCAGCGTCGCCATCAGCGGCATACGGCTGGAGCCGCCGACCAGGAACACCCCGGCCACCTGCCCCTCGGGCAGCTTGGCCCAGCGCATGACGCCCTGCGTCACGCGCACGGTCTGCTCCAGGATCGGCGTCGCGAGCTGCTCCAACTCGGCCCGGGTGAGGTGCACCTCCAGGTCGAGCAGCGGCAGCATCAGGTCGGCCGACGGGCTGCGGGAGAGCCGCTCCTTCGCGACCCGCACGTCGTCCCACAGCTGGCGCTTGGCCCGCCGTTCCTCGGCGGTCGACGGGTTTTCCAGGCGGCCCCAGGCGGCCCGGTCGCGGTCGGCGTACGTCTTCTCGAGGTGCGTGATGATCGCCGCGTCGACGTCGAGCCCGCCGATGTCGTCCCGCCCGTCGACCGCCAGCACCTCGAAGCCGGTCGCCTTGCGGGCCACCACGCTCGCGTCGAACGTGCCGGCCCCGAAGTCGTGCACCACCACGACCGACCCGATCGGCACCTCGCGGCCGAGCACCTTGGCGAAGTATGTGGCGGCGGCGACGGGCTCGGCCACCAGGCGTACCCCGTCGAAACCGGCCCTCGCGGCGGCGTCGGCGAGCAGTCGGCGGCGGGTGGCCGCCCAGTTGGCCGGGCAGGTCATCGTGATCTCCGGCCGCACCCGGCCGACGGTGCGGTCCCACTCCTCGGCCACCCGGGCGAGCACGGCGGTGACCAGGTCGCCCACCGGCACCTCGCGGTCGCCGAGCAGCACCATGCCGTCGTCGATGCGGCGCTTGGGGTTGGGCTCGAAGCGGGCCGGGTCGAGGCGGGCGCTGTGCACCGCGTCGCGCCCCACGATCAGGGCGCCGCCCGGCTCGGCGTAGACGGCGGAGGGGAGCAGCGGGGAGCCGTCGAGCAGCAGCGGGCGCCCCCGCCCGTCCGGCCACCGCACGACGGCGACGGTGTGCGAGGTCCCGAAGTCGATCCCCAGGGCATGACCCGAGGTCGGCGTCCGGTCCGCTGGCATGGCGATCAGCCTACAAGCCGCCCACTACGGTCAGCGTCCGCTGAATCGCGGCTTGCGTTTCTCCACGAAGGCGGACATCCCCTCCCGCTTGTCGTCCGTCGCGAAGAGCGCCGCGAACAGCTGGCTCTCCCAGGCAAGAGCCGAGGTGAGATCCATGTCCAGGCCGCCGTCGATGGCCAGCTTTCCGGCGCGCAGGGCCTGAGCGGGACCTTCCGTGTACGGGCGGACGAGCGCGACGGCCGTCTCGTACACCTCGGCGGCGGGCACCACCCGGTCGGCGAGCCCGATGCGCAGCGCCTCCTCGGCGTCGACCATGCGGCCGGAGAGCACCAGGTCCTTGGCCCGGGCCGGGCCGACAAGGCGGGCCAGCCGCTGCGTGCCGCCGGCGCCGGGGATGACGCCCAGCTTGATCTCCGGCTGGCCGAGCTTCGCGTCGTCGGCGACCACCCGCCAGTCACACGCGAGGGCGAGCTCGCACCCGCCGCCGAGCGCGTACCCGGTGATCGCAGCGACCACCGGCTTGGGGATGCGCGCGAACACGCCGAGCGCGGAGGAGAGGTCGGCGGCGCGGGCGGCCATGTCCACGTACGACATGTCGGCCATCTCCTTGATGTCCGCGCCGGCCGCGAAGACCCTCTCTCCGCCGTACACGATGACCGCGCGGACCTCGGGGTCGCCGGACGCCGCGGTGGCGGCGGCGCGCAACTCCTCCTGCACCTGGATGTTCAGCGCGTTCATGGGCGGGCGGTCGAGCCGGATGGTGCCGATGCCGTCCTTGATCTCCACGCGCACAAAGTCAGCCATGCCAGTAGGCTAGTTGTGCCATGGTCACGTACTACAGCGACAAGTCGGTGCAGATCACCTCGGATGCCATCCGCATCGGTGGTCGCCGATACCCGTTGCGCGAGCTGGCCCGCGTGTGGCACTCCAAGGGCGCCCGCTCCTGGCGCGCGATCGCCGGGCGCGGGGCCATCGGCATGGTGCTGCTCGGCCCGCTTGTGGCGGCCGCGTTCGGCTTCGCCATCGCGCTCACGCTGCACACCTCGGTCGACGTGACCATCGCGATCGTCGGCGTGTCCTGCCTGGTCGGGCTCGGCGTGGGGCCGCTCGCCGACTTCATGCTGGAGCGCATGGACCGGTCGTACGCGCGGGGCTCGCGCTCCCTGGAGATCTGGGCGACCTGGCGCGGCCAGCAAGTGCTGCTGCTACAGACGGGCGACGCGCTCCGCTTCGGCCAGATCTACCGCGCTCTCCAGCGCGCGCTCGAGGGCTCCACGGTCAGATAGCCGCGGCTATCGCTTCTTCCCACGATCGGATGAACTCCGGGTAGTGCGCGTCGAACCCGGCCAGCTCGGCCGCCGCGGTCTCGTTGAGCGCGGTCAGCTGGTAGGTCACGGTGACCTCGCTGCCGCCATCCGCCTCGCGCAGCACGACCTCGACCGTGCCGGCGGTCTTTTCGGTGGCTATCCGGGCGTAGCGCAGCCGCCGCCCCGGCTCGCGGTCGACGACCACCCACGTGGTGGTGCCGCCGTCGTGGCCGGCGGTGCGGAAGACGGTGCCCGGCGCCGAGTCGTCGTCGACCGGGTCGGGAAAGTGCGGGTCCCAGTGGTCGACCCACTCCCGCTCACCCAGTGGAGTGAAGAGCCGGAAGGCCTCCTCCGGCGGCAGTGCCACGGTCAGCTGTCCAGTGCGAATCATGCGGCTCCTCTGCGTAACACTGGGCGAGTGACCGTTTACTATCGCGACGACACCGTGCGTGTCACGTCGTCGTGGGTGCAAGCGTACGGACTCACGTACCCGCTTTCAGATCTTTCTTATGTGTGGCACAGGCGCACCAGGCGCGACCTCCGCGTGGGTGGGCGGATCGCCGGCCGGTGGGCGCTGGTCACGCTGCTCGCCGCGCCGGTAGCGGTCGGTGCGCTCTGGCTCCTCACCGACTGGGGCAGCAAGGTGGGCCTCGCCCTGGTCGGGCTCGCGCTCGTGGTCGGCCTTGTCTTCACGCTCACGCCGCTGTCCGAGTTTCCGCTCATGGCGCTCGAACGGTCATACGACCGCGGCTCGGCCGTGCACGAGATCTGGGTGCAGTGCGACGGCGCGGACGTCCTCCTGCTCCGCACGGACGACGCCTTACGTTTCGGGCAGATTTACCGCGCGTTACAGCGCGCCTTGGAGCAGACTGAGTAATTCCACGAGTTGGACATGTCATGATGTGGACCCCCATGATCCAGGAGGTCCCACATCCCATGAGCCGAGGCATCGCGCTCGTGCGGCGGCCCAGCAGCCGCCTCGCCGAAGGGCTGGTCACCCACATCGAACGGTCGCCCGTGGACGTCGACCTCGCCCGGCGCCAGCACGACGCGTACTGTGCCGCCCTCTCCGACGCCGGCTGGAGCGTGCTCGACGTGGTGCCCGCCGACCACTGCCCCGACTCGGTCTTCGTCGAGGACACGGTCGTGGTGAGCGGCACGCGGGCCATCCTCGCCCGCCCTGGCGCGCCGGGTCGCCGCGCGGAGGTGGCCGGCACCGAGTCGGCCGTACGCGCGGTGGGGCTCGAGGTCGAGAAGATCGCGTCCCCCGGCACGCTCGACGGCGGCGACGTACTCCAGATCGGCGACACCGTCTACGTGGGCCAGGGCGGCCGCACCAACGGCGCGGCCATCCGCCAGATGCGCGGCCTGCTCGGCGACCGCCGCGTGGTGGCCGTGCCACTGGGCCGCGTGCTCCACCTCAAGTCGGCGGTGACCGCCCTCCCGGACGGCACGGTGCTCGCCTCCCCCGGCCTCGTCGACGTGGGCATCTTCCCCGCGGTACGCACGGTCGACGAGGAAGCCGGCTGCCACGTCGTCTGCCTCGGCGGCGACAAGGTGATGATCAGCGCCGCCGCGCCGAAGACCACCGCGCTGCTGGAAGACCTCGGCTTCGCGCCGGTCGTGGTCGACGTGAGCGAGTTCGAAAAACTCGAAGGCTGCGTGACCTGCCTGAGCGTCCTCGTCCCCGGTGTCACCGGCCCGCGGCATTAGAGGGGTCGCTGCCGCTTCGAGACATTTCAAGTCTTTTGAGCTACCGCGATGTCCGCGGCGGTCCAGACCGCTGCTCCCGCGGCCTCACCCGTCCGCCGCTGGTCGCGCTCACCCTCGCGTTCGGTCGCGGTTACTCCCTCGACGGATGCGCGGCCCGCGCCACGCGGTGCGGCGTTGTTTGTCCACAATGCTCGTTTGTCGAACAGACGGCGAGAGATCGAAACCGGGGTTCGTCGCCGTGAGTAACCGCCGTCGCCGTGGCCCTTGCCGGTCCTGTCACCCTCGCGTCTCGGAATGCTCAGTTGAGCACTTGATCAACTTGGGTGCGTGGCATTGGGTCCAGACCGCTGCTCCCGGGCCTCACCCGTCTGCCGCTGGTCGCGCTCCAACTTGGTTTCGAACTGCCCCGTTCGTGCGAGCAGGTCGACAGCCTCGCCGGGGGTTGGTGGCCGCCCGCACGCGCCTCCGCCCGTGCGTCCTGATGGCCGGAGCGCTCCCGCCAGAGGGGGTAACCGCAACCAACCGCGGACGGGTGAGGCCGCGGGAGCAACGGTCTGGACCACCGCGGACATCGCGGTAGCCCAAATCTATTAAATCAATGTGCCGCGGCCCGTAGGCCGTGGCAATCCCCGACCTGGACGCGCTCCTAGGTGCTGTAGCGGGCGGCCAGGTCGATCAGTCGGCGGGCTTCGCCGAGCATCGCGCGGTCGGCGAAGCGGCCGTCGGGCAGGAGCAGCGGGCCATCGCCGGATTGGGCCAGGCCGGCGAGCAGGGCCTCCGCCCGCGCCACCTCCGCCGGCGACGGCCGGAAGGCGGCCTCGATCACCGGAAGCTGCCGCGGGTGGATGGCTGCCCGGCCGAGGAAGCCCTGCCGCCGGCCGAGCCGGCACGAGGCCGCTAGGCCGTCCACATCGGACACGTCGGGGTAGACGGACATGGCCGGGGGTGGCAGACCGGCCGCCCGGGCCGCGACCACCAGGCGCCCGCGTGGCCAGGCCAGCGCGGCCTCGTCGGTCACGCCGAGGTCCGAGCGGAGGTCGGCCTCGCCGAGGCCGATGCCGGCCACGGCCGGGTGTGCGGTGGCGATCGCGTAGGCGTGTTCCACGCCGAGCGCCGACTCGACGATTGGGTGCAGCTCGGCTTCGGTCAGCGCGGCCACCGCCCGCACCTGCTCGGCGGACTCCACTTTGGGCAGACGCAGCCCGGCCGCGCCGGTCGTGGCGGGCAGGTCCTCTGTGGAGGCGATCCGCACGTGCACCGGGACATCGTGCGCCGGCTCGGCGAGGAACTCCGCGACCGCCGTGCGCGCGTAGGCCTTGCGGGGCAAGGGGACCGCGTCCTCCAGGTCGAGGATCACCGCGTCCGCGCCGGAGGCGACCGCCTTGGCGAACCGGTCCGGGCGGTCGCCGGGTACGTAGAGCCAGGTGAGCAGCATCAGATCACCCCGCGCTCGCGCAGCCCTTCGATCTCCTCGGCGGTGTAGCCGAGCGACCTGAGCACCTCGACGGTGTCCTGCCCGTGCGCCCGCCCGGCGTGGCGGATCGCGCCGGGCGTGGCCGACATGCGGAAGGGGACGTTCTGCATCCGCACCGCGCCGAAGTCGTCGTCGGGCACCGAGACGGCGGTGCCCAGCGCGGTGTACTGCGGGTCGGCGAGGATGTCGCGCACGTCGTACACCGGCGCGACCGCCGCCTCCGCCGCCTCGAACGCGGACACCACCTCGTCGCGGTCGCGGGCGGCGACCCAGGCGGCCACCGCCGCGTCGAGCTCGTCGGCGTGGGCGGCCCGGCCCGAGCCGGTGGCGAACCACGGCTGCGCGACGAGGTCCGGCCGCCCGACGAGGCGTACCACCCGCTCGGCGATGCTCAGCGCGCTCGTGGAGACGGCGACCCACCGGCCGTCGGCGCACCGGTACGTGTTGCGCGGCGCGTTGTTGTCGGACCTGTTGCCACGCCGGGGTTGTACGTAGCCGAGCTGGTCGTACCAGGTGATCTGCGGCCCGAGCATCGCCATGATCGGCTCGATGATGGCGAGGTCGACGACCTGGCCGGCGCCGGTGCGCTGGCGGGCGTGCAGGGCGAGCATCACCGCGTACGCCGTGGCGAGCGCGGTCACCGAGTCGGCCAGGCCGAACGGGGGCAGCGTCGGCGGGCCGTCCGGCTCACCGGTCGCGGCGGCGAAGCCGCTCATCGCCTCGGCGAGCGTGCCGAAGCCGGGCCGCCGGGCGTACGGGCCGATCTGGCCGAAGCCGGAGATCCGCGCGATCACCAAGCCGGGGTTGGCCTCGTGCAGGACCTCCGGTCCGATCCCCCAGCGTTCCAGCGTGCCGGGGCGGAAGTTTTCCACGAGCACGTCCGCGCCGGCGACGAGCCGCTTGAGCACGGCGGCGCCCTCGGCGGCCGAGAGGTCGAGCGTGACGGTGCGCTTGTTGCGCCCCAACACCTTCCACCACAGGCCCTGGCCGTCCTTCGCGGGGCCGTGGCCCCGGGACGGGTCCGGCTTGGCCGGGTGCTCGACCTTCACCACGTCGGCCCCGAAGTCGCCGAGGAACGCGGTGGCGAGCGGGCCGGCGAAGAGGGTGGCCGTCTCGACGACCCGCACGCCGTTGAGCGCAGGGTTCACGGCGTGACCTCGGTGAGGAACACGTCGCCGCTCGTCAGGCCGGTGACGAGCAGCCGGTCCCCGGAGCGGACCGCGTAGAGGTTTTCCTCGCCGAAGTCGTCCGCGCCGTCGTTGCGGGCGGTGCCGAACTGGGCCGCCGACTGCTGCCGGCCGCGGCCGTCGAGGCGCACCGCGAAGACGTCCGTGCCACCGGCCGGCACGCCGAACGTGCTGCCGGTGAAGCCGACCACCGCGACCGCGCCGCCGGGCAGCGCGACCACTTCGGCGCCCGCGTCGACGCCCCGGCCGCCGCTGACCGTGCGCCAACGCTGGGTGCCGCCGCTGGTGAACGCCGCGGTGAGGGCGTCGCCGCCGGCCGCACCGGTCGCCACGACCAGCCCGGCGGTGGTGACGGCCACGCCGCCGAAGATGTCGCCGTCGGCCTTGACCCACCGCTGCGTACCGTCCACATCGAACGCCGCCAGGAACCCGCCGCCGGACATCACACCGGCGACGTAGACCCCGCTGGCACCGGCGGCCACCGCGTACGCCTTGTCCTCACCCACCCCACCGAGCTGGCGGGTCCACGCGACCGCGCCGTCCGCGCGGATCCGGGCCAGCACCACGTCCTTGTCGCCGGCGCTCGGGGCGGCAAGCGCACCGCTCGTGTACCCGGCCACGTAGGCGCCACCGTCCGGTGCGGCGGCGAGGCCGTAGAAGCGGTCCGCCTTGGCGGCGTCGCCGAGCTGGGTCAGCCAGGCCCGCTCCCCCGTGGCCGTGAACCGGGCCACGAAGGCGTCGTCGGCCGGGCTGCCCGGGTGCTTTCCGTCCAGGTCGCCGCGCGTGTACCCGGCGACGATCACCCCGCCGTCGGAGGTGGCCACCGCGCCGTAGAGGCGGTCGTTGGCGGGAGTGCCGAACTCGCGGGTCCACTGTGGCGCCTGCACCACCGCGTCGAGCCCGCCCGCGTACGGCTGCCCGTCGACCGAGCCCGACGCCGCGTAGGCGAGGACGCCGCCCGAGGTGACGCCGCCCGCCCAGTCGGTGCCGGGCGTGCCGCGCAGCGGCCCGGGGATCCCGGTCGGCGGTGTGGCGCTGAGCGTGGGGCTCAGCTCGGTCAGCCCGGCCACGAACGCCGGCCGCCACACGCCCCAGTCGTGCCCGCCGTCGAGGACCCGGAACTGCGCGGCCACCGCGCCCGAGCGCCGCACGTTGTTGTAGAGCGTCGCCGCCTCGTAGTCGAGGTCGTGCTTGGCGTCGGCCGGGTCGGGGTTGGCCCACTCGTCGTCGCCGACCGCGATGAACATCCTGACCGGCAGATCAGGGTCCAACGTGGGCAGTAGGGCCGGGTAGTTGAGCCGCTGGTACACGTCGTCGGCGAAACGCTCGCCGCCTTGGCCGAACGCGCCGAACTCGCGGGCCGAGGAGTCGGCCGGCGGCAGCGGGTTGTACACGGCCGGGCTGAGCACGAGCGCGTTGGCGAACAGGTCCTGGTGGGCGAGGGCGTACCGGAGCGCGCCGTAGCCGCCCATCGAGTAGCCGCCGACGAGCCGGGCGCCGCGGTGAGCCGCCGTGCGGTAGGTGGCGTCCACATGGGAGACGAGGTCGCGGGTGAGCATCGTCTCGACCGCGCTGCCACCGTCGTACGCCGAGTCGACGTACCAGCTGCCGCGCTCGCTCCACGGCGCGTCGGGCAGCACCGCGATGACCGGCGCGATCGTGCCGTCGTCGATGAGCTTGTCGAGGTCGGCCTTGACGCTCGTCCACGCCTGCATAGTGTCGCCGCGCCCGTGCAGCAGGTACAGCACCGGGTAGCGGACCTTCGCGTTCTTCCGCGCGCTGTACCCGTGCGGCAGGTAGACGGTGTAGTCGATCGCGCCGGCCTTCGCGGTGGTGAGCGTGCCGGCGTGGGTGCCACCGGCCGAGGCGGCGCTGGACATGCCGACGGTCAGGAGGGTGAGGACGGCGACGAATGCTCTCTTCATTGGGCGTCTCCGGTCAGGTCGACGGCGCAGCGAAAACCGATGTTCGGCGAGCGGGTCAGCCCGGCGCCGGCGATCAGCAACTTGACGGAGACCTCGGGTGGCCGCGGACCACCGTCGAGGTACCAGTCGGAACCCTCGGCGCGGAAGTCAGAGCCGCCCTTGAGGATCGCGAAGCGGGTGCGGCCGTCGGTGTGCTCGCTCTCGGTCAGCTCCCACACCAGGGGCGCGGTGCGGCGCAGCAGCCCCGCCTCGGCGGCCACCTGCCACTCGTCTTCGGTCGGCAGCCGCAGCCCGGCCCAGTCCGCGTACGCCCGCGCGTCGGCAAGGTCCACATTGGTCACGGGTCGATCCGCGGGCCCCCGCCCGGCGGTGAAGCGCTCCGGGCGCACGGGCCGGTAGCCGGTGGCGGCGAGGAAGGCGGCGTATTCGCCGTGCGTCACCTCTCGCTCCGCGACGGCGAACGGTCTCAGGTGGACGCTGCGACGTAGCGTTCCGACGCTGTGTAGCCGGGGCGGGAGCGGCTTCCACTCGTCCACGTAGGGCGCCTCGCCGTAGAGGCCGGTCTCCCGGACCCGGTGCCGGACCAGGAGCTCCCGCCGCCCTCCGTCGACGGCGCGCATCCCCTCCGGTGCGGCGCGGTGCGGCGCGACGGTCGCCGGGACGCGGACCGCCGCGCGGGCGGGGAACGCGGGGTCGCCGGTCGCCGGCTCGTGCCGGGGCGTCGGCTGGGCCCACACCACCGCGGCTATCCCGCCGGCCGGCAGTGGTCCCCCGACCGCCACCTTGCCGCCCTCGACCGGCGTCACCGCCAGCGCCTGCCCGGTCAGCAGGTCGACGAACCCGGGTGCCGGCTCGGTCACCAGCCACGGTCCGTCCACGTCGCCGCCCCGGTTGACGACCGTCCACAGTGGGGTGCCGTCGTGCACCCACCGCGACGCGTAGACCTGGCCGCCGGCGTGGTCGGCGAGCGGGGTCCAGTCTTCGGCGCGCAGCCAGGCGGCGTGGCCGCGATGCACGCGCCGCATCGCCCGCAGCAGCGCGCGGTCGCGGTCGCTCCAGCCGACCCAGACGCCGAAGACGCTCTCCCACACCAGGATGCCGGTGCCGTTGAGCCAGGCGGAGTGCAGCTCGTCGAGGTGGCTACGGTGCCACCGGCGGGTGTGGTGCAGCACGTGCCGCCGCTCGAACCACTTGGCCCGCAGCACGCCCGGCACGTCCGAGTCGGCGAACCACTGCGCCCACGACATCGCGTGGTCCTCGATGCGCGCGAGCGGCACCCTCGACTCGCCGGCCAGTACGACGTGCGGCGGCAGCGCGGCCCGCAGCTTGCCGGCGCCCTCCTTGAGCGTGTCGAGGAAGACGCCGTCGGCGCCCAGCCAGGTGACGATCGCCGCCACGGCCTCCTCGTCGCTGACCGCCTCGCGGCGGGTGCCGGTGTCCCAGGGGTTGTAGTCGACGAAGACGCGCACGCCGCGGGCCTGGAACGCGTGGACCACCTCGGGCAGCTCCGGCACGTCGCGGTAGAAGTCGAACTGGTTGCGGTCGTCGAGCCCGATGACCGGGTACGCGTGCCAGAGCACCACCCCGTCGAAGCCGCCGAAGTCGCGCTCCGCCGCGTCCAGGAAACTGTCCACGGTGAACTCGCCGCGCTCGTGGTCGTACAGCGTCTCGTCCCAGAGCCAGGCGAGGCAGACGCTGAGGCAGTCGCCGGGCACCTCGTCGTAGTGCCGGCCGTCGTAGCCGAGGCGGCGCCGCGCGTCCGCCCGCCACTGCGCGAGCCGCTCCCGCCAGGCCGGCCACAGCGCCGGATCGTCGGGCGCCGCGAAGATCTTCGCCTCGTCGAGGTCTTCGAGATCGGCTCCCAGTGCCTCGGTGGGCAGGTCGATGGGGCGCGGCACGTACGGGTTGAAGCTCACAGTGCTGCCTCGATCTCGGCGCGGGTGGGCAGCGAGCTGGAGGCGCCCGGCCTCGTCGCGCAGACGGCGCCAGCCGCGCAGGCCCAGCGGACCGCCTCCTCGACCGGGCGCCCCTCCGCCCAGGCGACGGCGAGCGCCCCGGTGAACGCGTCGCCCGCGGCGGTGGTGTCCACGGCACGCACCTTCGGCGCGGCCACTTCGAGCCGCAGTCCGGCACGGTCGGCGTACGCGGCACCGCGCGCGCCGAGGGTCGTCACCACGCGAGGCACCAGGTCGAGAAGATCACCGGCCTGGGCGAGCACCTCGGCTTCGCCCTCGTTGACCACGAGCAGGTCCACGGTGGACAGCACGCCGGCCGGGAGCTGGCGCGCGGGCGCCGCGTTGAGGACCGTGAAGGTGCCTGCCGCCGCCGCCTGAGCGACCGTCTCCACCGGGATCTCCAGCTGGCACAGCAGCACGTCGGCGCCGGCGACGGCGGTGAGGTCTTCGGCCGACAGGTCGGTGAGCGCCGCGTTGGCGCCGGGTGCGACCACGATGAGGTTTTCCGCCTGCTCGTCGACCGCGATCAGCGCGACGCCGGAGGGGCCCGGCACGGTGCGCAGCCGGCTCACGTCGACACCTGCCGCGACGAGGTTGTCCCGCTGTGGCCGGGCGAAGTCGTCGTCGCCGACCGCACCGACGAAGCCGACGTGGCCGCCGGCCCGGGCCGCCGCGACCGCCTGGTTGGCGCCCTTGCCGCCCGGCACGGTCGTGAACTCGCCGCCGAGCACGGTCTCCCCCGGCCGGGGCAGGGCCGGCGCGGCCACCACGAGGTCGAGGTTGGCGCTGCCCACGACGACGATCCGCGCGGTCATCGCGTTACCTCCGCGGTGCGGGCGGCCAGCTCCTCGAACGTCACCCCGTCGAAGCCGCCGACGCTGCTGCGCAGCCGCCCCTTCAGCGGCGCGGTCCACTCCGGACGGATCGCCGAGGCACCGCTCAGCGCGCCGAGGATCGAGCCGACCGTGGCGCCGTTGGAGTCGGTGTCCCAGCCGCCGCTCACCACCGCGCAGATCCCCCGGTCGAAGTCGCCGCCGCTGTGCGCGAGCGCGGCGGCCACGAGCGCGGCGTTGTTGCGGGCGTGCACCCAGTGCAGGTGGCCGTGCCGCTTTTCGATCGCGTCGACGACCGACTCCCAGTCACCGGCCAGCGCCCGCGCCTCGGTGACCGCCGCCGCGAACGGGCCGCCGGACAGCACCGACTCGCCGGCGTCGAGCACCTCGTCCACGGTGGACGCCACGACAGCGGCGGCGGTCAGCGCGGCCACCCACATCGCCCCGCTGACGCCGTCGCCGACGTGGCTGACCACCGCGTCCCGGTACGCCAGCGCCGCCGCCGCCTTCGGCCGGCCCGGTGCGGCCCAGCCGTAGACGTCGGTGCGGATCTGGGCGCCGATCCACTCCCGGAACGGGTTGTGGTGCAGTGCGGTCTGCGGCGGTGTGAAGCCGAGCAGCAGGTTGCGGTACGCCGCCCGCTCGGCCGTGAAGACCCGCCCGGCCGGCAGCCAGTCCAGCCATGCCTGCGCCACGTCCGCACTGGTGAAGTCGCGCCCGTGCCGCTCCAGCAGGCGGAGCGCGAGCAGCGCGAAGTTGAGGTCGTCGTCTTCGGGGGTGCCGTCGATGTTTTCGGCGAGGCTGTCGACCGCGCTGCGCCTGTTCCACGGCCACCGCTCCGCGACGTCGGGCGGCAGGCCTTCGGCGGTGAAGTATCCGCTCAGTGGCCAGCGGCCGCTCGCGCGAAGGATCTCCCGGATGCCGCGGCGCGGGATCTTCTCCACCGGCTTGCCGAGCACGCACCCCACGGCCCGTCCCACCCACGCGCCGCGCAGCCGGTCGGGATCGGGGCGCGGCCCCGGCGACGGCTCGGGCGTCACGGTCAGCGGCGGCGTCACCGGCGCGGGTACGGCGTCGAGCAGCTCCAGCGCCAGCCCGCGGAGGGCCGGGTCGCCGGGCACCGAGGCGCCCTCGACAGGCGCGGCCAGCCGGCCGCCCGCCGCCGCCCACCGGGCCTCCACTTCGGACACGTCGTGTCCTTCGTCGCGGAGGGCCATCAGCTCGTACGGCAGCAGTTCCTCGGGCAGCGTCCAGGTCAACCTCATGCCAACCCCTCGAAGCGGTCGGCGCGTTGGGCGAAGCGGGCGGCGTCGGCCTCGTACACCTCGGCGGCGACGGCGGCCAGCACCCGGGCCGGCTCCGCCAGGTCCACCCTGGACGCTTCGGCCACGGCGGTGGCCCATTCGGCGGGGACGGCCGGCGCGCCCCCCAGCGCGCCGGCCAGTGCCCCCGCCATGGTGGCGGTCGAGTCGGCGTCCCGGCCGTAGTTGACCGCCCCCAGTACCGCCTCCCGGTACCCCCCGTTGGCGATGACGAGCATCCCGAGCGCGACCGGCAGCTCCTCGATGGAGTGCAGCCGGCTCGGTCGTCGCGCCCCGAGCCCCGGGTTGCGGTAGTCCTCGCCCACCGTGTCGTACGGTGCCACCGCCGCGCGCAGGGCCGGGATGGCGGTACGCGTCGCGCGGTACCCCCTGGCCTCCTGGACCACGGCGGCGATCGCGCCGCGCGTACCGTCCCGGGCCAGGTCGAGCGCCGCGTCGACGACGTCGGTGGCCGTCGCGCCCGGCGCCATCGCGGCGGCGACCGCGGCGGCGAAGACCGCGGCCGCCTCACGGCCGTAGCTGTGCTGGTGGGCGCCGCCGATCTCGACCGCCTCGGCGTACGCGCCGGCCGGGTCGCCCGCGTTGACGACACCGACCGGGGCCATGTACATCGCGGCGCCGCAGTTGACGATGTTGCCCACCCCCGCCTCGCGCGGGTCGACGTGCGCGTGGTGCAGCCGGGTGACGAGCCACCGCTCGGCGGCCGCGAGGCGGTGGAAGGCCACCGCCTCGCGCTCCAGGTCGGGGATCCAGACCTCCCGCTCGATCAGGTCGGGCACGAGCAGCTCGACGACGTCGAACGCGTCGAGGTGGTCGCGCTTCTTCGCGTAGGCCCGGACCAGCGCGTGGGTCATCAACGTGTCGTCGGTGATGTGCCCGTCGCCCTTGTGGTACGGGGCGAGCGGCCGGTTCGTGGCCCAGTTCTCGTGGAACGGGGGCACGATGCCGTCCACCCAGCCGCCGTAGCGCGTCCGGATCTCCTCGGGAAGGGCGGTCTCGGTGGCACCGCCGAGGGCATCGCCCACCGCGGCGCCGACGAGGCAGCCGACCGACTTGTCGAGCAAGACCTGCATGGTTACCTCAGAACCTGCTTCCCACCGTCGACCAGCTGCGTGCCGAGCTGGTCGAGCGTGATCTTGTTGGCGAAGTACTGCTGGAGCGCCGGCGTGGCGAACTTCGTCTTCCACTCCGGGTAGCCGCTGACCGTCTGGAATGGAGCGATCGTCAGGTCGGCCGCGCTGGCCACCGCCACGTCCCAGCCTTGCTTGCCGCCGGTCGCCTTGACCAGCTCCTCGCCGGCCTTCTTGCCGGTCGGCACAAGCCAGTCGCCCTGCGCCAGGCGGGCCTGGTTGGCCGGGTTGAGGAAGTACTCGATGAACTGCGCCGCCTGCTTCTTGCCCGCCGAGTCCTCCGAAATAGACAGTGTCTGCGGGTTGGCCGCCTGGTTGGCGCTGTTGCCCTTGATGGGCGGCAGCGTCACCCATTCGAAGCCGGCCGGCGCCTGCTCGACCATCTGCTGGCGGAGGAAGACACCGCCGGGCAGCATCGCGTACTTGCCGGCGAAGAAGCCGGGCAGCGGGTCGGTGCCACCCATGCCGACCGCGTCCGGCGAGGCCGTCTTCGACACGTAAATCATGTCGTGGATGCGGCGCGGGATCTCCTTCTCCGCGTCGCCGACCCGCACCTCGGTCTTGCCGCCGTCGGTGTAGAAGAACTTGCCGTCGAAGTTGAGCGACAGGTTCATCACCCGGTTGGTCGGCGACTTGAGCGCCCACGCGACGCCGTACGTGCCGCCCTTGGTGAGTTTCTGCGCGTTGGCCTGGAACTCGTCCCACGTCCACGCCTGGCCCGCCGCCGGCACCGTCACGCCGGCCGCGTCGAGCAGCTTCTTGTTGGCGAGCACGACCTGCGACTCGAGCAGGAACGGCGCGCCGACCACCTTGCCGTCGACCGTGACCGTGTCCCAGATGCCCTGGCTGACCTCCGACTTGAAGCCGTCACTCAGGAGGCCGGACAGGTCGGCCAGGTAACCCTGCTTGGCGAACTCGCCGATCGACGCGCTCTCGTACTGGAAGATGTCCGGCGCGTCGCCACCCTCGAACGAGGTGAGCAGCTGGTCGTGCACGGAGTTCCAGTCGCCCTGCACGTACTCGACCTGGATGTCGGGGTGCTCGGCGTTCCACTTGTCGACGAGCTCGCGGTTGGCGGCCAGCGAGTCCTTCTGCCACGCGAGGCTGAGGAAGCGAAGCTTGACGGGGCCTTCGGACGATGTGTCGTCGTCGCCACTGCCGCATCCCGACAGTCCGATGAGGAGCGCCGCGGAAACGGCGACCAACTTTCTCAACATGGGGGTGTACTCCTAACCCTTGACGGCACCAGCGAGCGAACCGGACGTCAGCCGGCGCTGTAGGAACGCGAAGAAGAGGAGGCTCGGGATGGTCGCCAGCAGCGAGCCGGCGGCGAGGGGGCCGAGCCGGGCGATGCCCTCCACCCCGACAAACCTGGCCAGCGTCACCGGCAGGGTCGCGAGGTCGGGGCTCTTGAGCAGCACGAGCGCGAAGAAGAACTCGTTCCACGCGGAGATGAAGGCGAACAGGGACGTGGCCACCACACCGGGGGCGAGCAGCGGGGCGACCACCCGGCGCAGCGTCTGCAAGCGGGTGGCACCGTCGACGGCGGCGGCCTCCTCCAGCTCGCGCGGGATGTTGCGGACGAAGCCTTGCAGCATCCACAGCGCGAACGGGAGTGCCCACACGACGTAGACCAGGACGAGGCCGGCGTGGGTGTTCACCAGGTCGACCTGTCGGAGGATGAGAAACAGCGGGATCACCAGCAGCACGAACGGAAACAGCTGGGACAGCAGCACCCAGCCGAGCGCGACCGTGCCGAGCCGGGTCTTGAAGCGGGCCAGCGCGTACGCGGCGGGCAGCGCCACCAGCACGGTCAGCACCGCCGTCGCCAGCGACACCTGGAGGCTGTTGAGCGCCGCCCGGCCGAGCTCCTGCTCGGTGAACGCGTCGACGTAGTTGTCGAGCGTCGGGTTGTGCGGGACGAGCGTGGGGTGGATCTCCACCATCTCCCGCGGCGGCTTGAAGCTCGTCGACAGCATCCAGACGAGCGGAAAGCCGAGGAAGACGAGGTATCCGAGGAGCGCGATGTATTGGAGGGTGCGCGTGGTGCGGCTGGCTTTCATGCGTTCGCCTCCCGCAGCCGCCGCCTGAGGTACAGCGCGAGGAGCGCGACGATGATGACCACCATCACGTTGCCCAGCGCGGCGGCGTAGCCGTAGTTGCCGTAGCGGAACGCCTCCTCGTACGCGAAGAGCATCGGCAGCATCGTGCGGCCACCCGGCCCGCCGGCCGTGAGCACGTAGACAAGGCCGAACGAGTTGAAGTTCCAGATGAAATCGAGCGACGTGATGGCGATGATGACCGGCATCAGGTTGGGGATCGTGACGCTGCGAAAGCGCTGCCACGCCGACGCCCCGTCGACCGCGGCCGCCTCGTGCAGCTCGCGCGGCACGCCCTGGAGGCCGGCGAGCAGGACGATGGTGGTCTGCGGCATGCCGGCCCAGATGCCGACCAGGATGACGGCGGGCAGCGCGGTGCTGAAGTCGCCCAACCAGTTGTGCCGCAACCCTTCCGCGCCGCCCCGGTAGAGCACCTCGTTGAGCAGGCCGGCGTCCGGGTGGTAGACGAGCCGCCACATGATGCCGACGATCACCGGCGGCATCGCCCACGGCACGAGCGCCATCACCCGGGCGAAGCCGCGGAAGCGCAGCGGCTGGTCGAGCAGCAGGGCGAGCCCCAGCGCGAGTACGAACTGGAGGATCGTCACGCCGAACGACCACACGAGCCCGATCCGGAACGCGCTCCAGAAGAGGTCGTCGCTCATCAGCTCGCGGTAGTTTTCGACGCCGGTGAAGCTCGTGTCGACGTTGCGGCCGGCGCGCGCGTCGGTGAACCCGAGGTAGATGCCGCGCAGCAGCGGCACGACGGAGAGCACGAGCACCGGCAGGAGCGCGGGCAGCAGCAAGAGGTAGACGGTCGTCCGGTCCGACCGCCGGCGGGCCTCGGCGAATGTCGTCATTGGACGGTGCTCGACGATCGGACGGCCAGGCTGGGTGCGACGTGCTCCCGCCGGGGCTTCAGCGTGCCGTCCGCGATGCGGTCGAGCAGCAGGCGCGCGGCCAGCTGGCCACGCTCGCCAGAGCCGAGCGAGACGGACGAGATCTGCGGAAACGACATCTGCGCGAGCTCGGTGTCGTCCATGCCGACCAGCGCCACGTCCTCGGGCACCCGACGGCCGGAGACCAGCAGCGCGTGGAGGGCACCGACCGCGATCAGGTCGTTGGCGCAGACGATGGCGTCCGGGTTCGCCCGTGCCAGGAGTCGCTCGGCGGCGGCTCGCCCCGGCGCGTACTGGAAGTCGCCGACCTCGACCATCGCCGGGTCGACGTCGAGCCCGTGGCGTGCCATCGCGGCGCGGAAACCGGCGTCGCGGGCGGCACCCGGCACCGTGTCCAGCGGGCCGTTCACAAACCCGATCCGGCTACGGCCGACGCCCACCAGATGGTCCACGGCGAGCGCGACGCCGGTGCGCGAGTCGGCCCGCACGTTGTCCACGGGCACGTCCTCGGGCAACTGGCCGACGACGACCACCGGCACCGGGCTGGCGGTCAACGCCTCCACGTGCGCGTCGGTGATCCGGATCGGAGAAATGATCATGCCATCGACGTAACGGTGCGCGAGCCGCCGCAGTAACGCGGTCTCGCCGGGCACGTCGCCGCCCGTGGCATGCACCAGCAGCTGGTGTCCCGACTCGGCGACCACGGCCTCGATCGCCCGCATCATCGCCACGTACACCGGGTTGCCGATGTCTTCGACGGCCAGCGCGATCAGCCCGGTCCGCTGCGACTGGAGGGACCGCGCGATCGCGTTGGGCACGTATCCGACCGCGGCCGCCGCCTCCCGCACCCGCCGCGTGGTCTCGGCGCTGCCGCCGAGCCCGTTGAGCACCCGGGAGGCCGACGCGATCGACACGCCCGCCCGAGCGGCGACGGTGTGCACCGTCGGCCGCCCGTCGGCAGCATCTTGTAAACGTTTACGACCCACAGGTCGTACCTCCGGAACTCAGCTGTAAACGTTTCCAGCAGCCTGCCCCGAGATCACCTCGCGAGTCAACCCTTCGTTACGATCTCGTTTCCAACCGACCCGCGCCGGACCGCCCCGGCCGACCTCCGTGGTCTCGAGGGAGATCCAGATCGGAAGAGAGATTTGGGCTACCGCGACGTCCGTCGCGGTAGCTCAAATGCCTTTGAAAGAGCGCGCCCTACGGGCGGAGGGTCAGTCGAGCTCGACGACCTCGCGGCCCAGCGGCCAGAACGCGGCCGGGACCAGCTTGAAGTTGGCGATGCCGAACGGAATGCCGATGATCGTGATGCACAGGGCGATACCCGCGGTGATGTGCATCAGGGCCAGCCACCAGCCGGCGACGATCACCCACAGCACGTTGGCGATGCCGGATGCCAGGCCGGCGCTCGGCTTGGTCACCAGCGTCCGACCGAAGGGCCACAGCGAGTAGTAGGCCAGCCGCAGCGAGGCGACGCCGAACGGGATGGTCACGATCAGGGCGAAGCAGATCAGCGCGGCCAGGCCGTAGCCGATGGCCAGCACGATCCCGCTCCCGAAGATCAACCACAGCAGGTTGAGGATGAAGCGGAGCATGCCACCAGGATGCCTGAGCCTGCCAAGTTCGATCGCACGTGCGGCGCCAAAGGCGACGCCACCCCGAAAGCCCGACTGCGTCGGCGGGCGGCTCAGTCCGGACGCCGCCGCGCCAACTCGCTCCTCACCTGAACGGATCAAGCGGCGGCGGTGAAAAGCGCGTCGATCTCGGCGCGCTGCGGCAGCGACACCGACGCACCCAGCCGCCGTGCGCAGGCGGCGCCGGCCGCGCAGGCCCAGCGCACGGCCTCGACCATCTCGCGGCCCTCGCCCCACGCCACGGCCAGCGCACCCGTGAACGCGTCGCCCGCCGCCGTCGAGTCGACCGTCTCCACCTTGACCGCGGGCACGTGTGCCGACGTGCCGTCGCGGTCGCCGTACCAGGCGCCCTCGTCGCCCATGGTGACCACCGCGCGCGGCACCACCGAGAGCAACGCGCCCCGGTCGTCGCGGCCCCGGCCGCTGATCGTGAACGCCTCGCCCTCGTTGACGACAAGCAGGTCGACCGCGTCGAGCAGCTCGGCGGGGAGTGCGCGGGCGGGCGCGGCGTTGAGCAGCACCCGCACGCCGGCCGCCCGGGCCGCCAGCGCCGCCTCGGTCACCGTCTCGACCGGGATCTCCAGCTGGGTCACGAGCACGTCCGCGCCGCGGATCGCCGCCAGCTCGGCCTCGGTGAGCGACGTGAACGCGGTGTTGGCGCCCGGCGTCACGACGATGGTGTTTTCCCCCTCGCCGTCGACGACGACGAGCGCGACGCCGGACGAGCCGTAAACCACCCTCGCATGTGCACTGTCTACTCCGGACGCCGCGAGGCGCGCCTTGAGCGTGACGCCGAACGAGTCGGAGCCGATCGCGCCGAGAAACGCGCACGAGGCGCCGGCGCGGGCGGCCGCGATGGCCTGGTTGGCGCCCTTGCCGCCGGGCACCATCGCGAAGTCGTGGCCGAGCACGGTCTCACCCGGCCGGGGCAGCACCGGCGCGGTGGCGACGAGGTCCATGTTGGCGCTGCCGGCCACGACCACCCGAGGCGCACGCATAGCAGGAAGCTAAGCAGCCCGCGCCGTGAAGCGCGAACCCGAGCGCTCCAGCGTCAGCGGCACGTCGAACGTCTTCGAGAGGTTTTCACTCGTCACCGTGTCGCCGATCAGGCCCTGCGCCACCACCACGCCGCCGCGCAGCAGGAGCGCGTGGGTGAAACCGGGCGGGATCTCCTCGACGTGGTGGGTGACGAGCACGAGCGCCGGGGCGTCCGGGTCGTACGCCAGCTCGGCCAGCCGGCTCACCAGATCCTCCCGCGCGCCGAGGTCGAGGCCGGCGGCCGGCTCGTCGAGCAGCAGCAGCTCGGGGTCGGTCATGAGCGCGCGGGCGATCTGCACCCGCTTGCGCTCGCCCTCGGACAGCGTGCCGAACGCCCGGTCGGCCAGCCCCGCCACGCCGAACTGCTCCAGCAGCGCCCGCGCGCGGATCTCGTCCATCGCCTCGTACCGCTCGCGCCACCGGCCGACCACGCCCCACGACGCGGTCATCACGACGTCGGCGACCCGCTCCTCGCCGGGGATCCGCTCGGCCAGCGCCGCGCTGGCGAGGCCGATGCGGGTGCGCAGCTCGTTGACGTCGGTGCGGCCGAGCTGCTCGCCGAGCACGCGCGCGGTGCCCATGCTCGGGTAGAGGCGGGCGGAAGCGATGTTGAGCAGTGTGGTCTTGCCCGCCCCGTTGGGCCCGAGGATGACCCACCGCTCGTCCAGCTCGACCTTCCAGTTGAGGTCGTGCAGCAGGTGCGAGCCGGTGCGCACGACACCGACGCTGTCGAGGTCAACCACGAGATCTTCGGACGAGGCCACGCGACCATCCAACCACGTCCGAACGGCCGCCCCCCATGGATGTGACCAGCACCGTATGGTTCTGGCCCATGACGGCCGTCATCCAGATCGAGGGGCTACGCAAGACGTTTCGCACCTTCCGGGGCGGCGCGCGGGTGGCGCTCGACGGTTTCGACATGACGGTCGAGGCGGGCCAGGTCCACGGGTTCCTCGGTCCCAACGGCTCTGGCAAGACCACCACGTTGCGCACGCTGCTCGGCCTCGTCCGCGCCGACAGCGGGCACATGTCGATCCTCGGCCAGCCCGCGCCCGACGCGCTGCCGGAGGTCGCCCCGCGGGTCGGCGCGATCGTGGAGAGCCCGCAGTTCTTCGGCAACTTCACCGGCCGCCGCACGCTGCGCCTGCTCGCCCGCGCCGGCGGCGTGCCGGCCGAGCGGGTCGACGCGGTGCTCACCCAGGTCGGGCTCCGCGACCGGGGCAACGAGCGGGTGAAGGGCTACTCGCTGGGCATGAAGCAGCGGCTCGCCGTGGCCTCCGCGCTGCTCAAGCAGCCCGAGCTGCTGATACTCGACGAGCCGGCCAACGGCCTCGACCCGGCCGGCATCCGCGAGATGCGCGACCTGATGCGAGAGCTCGCCGCGGCCGGCATCACGGTGCTCGTCTCCAGCCACATCCTGGCCGAGATCGAGCTGATCTGCGACCACGTGACGATCATTTCGCGCGGCCGGCGGGTGACGACCGGGCCGGTGGCCGCGGTGCTGTCCGGCTTCGACCGGGGCGAATACCGGGTACGCGTGGGCGAACTGGACCGCGCCGCCGAGGTGCTCACCAACGCCGGCCTTCCGGTGACGAGAAACGACGACCATCTCGTGGTCGCCGACGTCGGCGACTCGGCGTGGATCAGCGAGCAGCTCGGGCAGCGCGGCATGTGGGTCTCCGAGCTGACCCCGCTCACACCCGACCTCGAAAGCGTCTTCCTCCAGCTCACCGGCACCACGCCCGAGCCGGGCGCGCCAAAGCAGGTGGACGAGGTGCCCCCGCCCGGCCAGATCGACCTGGGAGAGCAGCCGTGAACCTGGCGCTGGCGGAGCTGAGCCGGCTGGTCGCCCGCCGGTTCGTGCAGCTGATGGCGGTGCTGCTGATCGCGGCGTTCAGCATCACGGTGGCGACCACCGTCGCCGGCTCGCACCAGCCCACCTCCGCGGAGTGGCAGCAGGCCGAGCGGGAGGTCATGCTCGCCGAGCTGCGGCTGGAGCAGCTCCGGCAACAGTGCGAGGACCAGCAGATCAGCCCCGCCTTCTGCGACGACTACGTAGGGCGCGATCCGCGGATCGAAGACTACCTTTTCGGCGTGTTCGTGTTCTCCGAGGAGATCACCGAGCTGCTCTACTTCATGGTCGCCTTCCTCGCGCTGTTCGCGTTCCTCGTCGCGGCGTCCTTCGTCGGGGCGGAGCTGACCTCCGGCGGCATGACCAACCTGCTGCTGTGGCGACCCCAGCGGACCACCGTGCTCGGCACCAAGCTGGCCACGGTGCTGGCGGGCGTGCTCGCCGTCTCGGTCGTGGCGAGCATCCTCTACGTCGGCGCGTTCTACGCCATCTCCGAGGTGACCGGTGTCCCCGGCGACCTCGACACCGAGTTCTGGAGCGACCTCGCCCTCACCCTCGTGCGCGGCATCTGCCTGGTGCTCTACGCCGCGGCGATCGGCTTCGGCGCCGCCACGCTCGGCCGCCACACGGCGGCGGCCCTGGGCCTCATCGCCACGTACGCGATCGTGTGGGAGATCGGCGCCCGCATCGTCTTCGAGGTGGTCGAGGCCGGCCGCCCCGACCAGTACATGCTCAGCAGCTACATCGGAGCGTGGATGGACGGCGAGGTGTCCTTCTACGACCGGTACATCAGCGGGCAGTACACGCTGACCTGGGTGCATGCGGCGGCGGTGTTCGCGATCACGCTCGCACTGATCGTCGGTGGCGCGTTCGCGACCTTCCGCCAGCGGGATCTGGCGTAGGACGTTGCAGATTTACCCCGGTCCGCGTCAGCTGCGGACCGTATGCTCCCGCGGGCCAGCGGGTTCGCGGTTCAAGCCCGCCTTCGCCCGGCGCCGTCCTTGGTTGCGGTTACCGCGCCTCCGGCGGGCTTTCGGACGGGGCCGGGCGCTGGCAGTGACTCGCCGCGGGGCTTCACTGTGGGGACCCCGCGCATACGGTCCGCGGCTGACGCGGACCGGGGCGAATAAGAACCAGAGATCAGCCGACGGTGGAGCCGAACACCTCGTCGCGGACGGCGTTGAGGGCGGTGCGGAGGGCGCCGGTGAGCACCGGGTCGCCGCTCACCTCGGTCGCCACCACGCGCGGGGAGACGAGCGTGATCGCGGCAACCTCGTGCTGCACGCGTTCGGCCAGGGCGGTGCCGCCGGCCTGGCCTACCTCGCCGGCCAGCACCACCAGCGGGGGGTCTAGCACCACGCAGGTGCTCGCCACGCCTAGTGCCAGCCGGCGGGCCAGCTCGTCGAGCAGTGGGCCGCCGCGGGTGCCGGCGGCGATCGCGGCCTTGACGGCCTCGGCCGCGCTGCTGCCGCGGAAGCCGTGCTCGCGAGCCACCGCGCGCACCGCGTCGGCGCCGGCCACCTGCTGGAACGCGCCCTTCGACCGGCGGTAGGTGTCGCGCGGGATGGGGGCGCCGGGCACCGGGAGGTAGCCGATCTCGCCGGCCGCACCGGTGCTGCCCTCGTGGAGCCGCCCGCCGAGCATGACCGCCAGGCCCATGCCGCCGCCGGCCCAGATCAGCACGAAGTCGTCGACGCCTTTCGCCGCGCCCTCGTGTGCCTCGGCCACGGCGGCGAGGTTGACGTCGTTGCCGAACATGACCGTAGTGTTGAGGTCTTCGCGGAGCGCGGCGAGCAGGCCGCGGTGCCAGCGGGGCAGGTTCCACGCGAAGGTGATGTCGCCGGTGCTCGGGTCGACCAGGCCGGGCGTGCCGAGCACCACCCGGCGCACCGAGCTCAGGTCCGCGTTCGCGTTATCAGCGGCCTGCACGACGGCGCTGTGTACGACCTTGACCGGCTCGTCGGTGTCCTTGGTGGACAGTTCGGCGCCGCCGAGGACGTTGCCGGTGATGTCGGCGCAGGAGGCGACCACGCGATCGGCTTCGACCACCGCGCCGATCACGTGCGCGCTGCCGGGTGTGACCGCGTACAGCTGGGCGTTGGGACCCCGGCCGCCGGCCTGCTCACCCACCCGGGTGACGAGGCCGCGCTCCTCCAGCCGTTCCACAAGCTGGGACGCGGTCACCTTGCTGAGCCCGGTGAGCTCGCCGAGCTGAGCACGGGTGAGGGGGCCGCGGGAAAGCAGGAGCTCCAGCGCGGCGCGGTCGTTGAGCGCGCGCAGGAGCCGAGGCGTGCCGGGCAGGCGTGGAGACCCCATCTACCGTCCTCTAGTATTTAGGAGACTTAACAGTTAAACCTTACTCACTTAACCGGGTAGGCGTAGCGTAATCGGCTATGGCCGCGCGAGCGGTCAGCCGGCTGGACAGAAGGGGTTCCCACCATGTCGCTCGATCCTGGGCTGCGCCGGCTTGCCCTGCGTACGCTGCTCGCCGCCTTTCCCGGGACAAGCGCGCCACCCTGGGCCGTCGACCTCGTCGGCGAAGGGCTGGCCGGTTACACGCTGTTCGGATACAACATCGCAGAGCCTACGCAGGTCGCGGCCATTACCGCCGCCCTGCGCGCGGCCCGCCACGACGCGCTGATCGCCATCGATGAAGAGGGTGGTGACGTCACCCGCCTCGCCCACGCGACCGGCAGCCCATATCCCGGGAACGCCGCCCTCGGTGCGGTGGGTGACGCCTCGCTGACTCAGCGGGTATACGAGGCGATCGGCGGGGAACTCGCCGCGCTCGGCATCAACCTCGACCTCGCACCCACCGTCGACGTCAACACCGCGGACGAAAACCCGATCATCGGGACGCGTTCCTTCGGCTCCGACCCCGAGCAGGTGGCCGCGCACGCCGCCGCGGCGGTCGCCGGGCTTCAGGAGGCCGGCGTGGCGGCGTGCGCCAAGCACTTCCCGGGGCACGGCGCGACCGTCGCCGACTCGCACCTCGAACTACCCACTGTGGACGCCCCGCTCGAGCTGCTGCGCGCCCGCGACCTGCCACCCTTCGCCGCGGTGGTCGAGGCCGGCACCAAATCGATCATGACGGCGCACATCCGGGTGCCCGAGCTGACCGGCGACGGGCCGGCCACGTTCAGCCGCGCGGCGCTCGTCGACCTGCTCCGCACCGAGCTCGGCTTCGGCGGCGCGGTCATCACCGACGCGCTGGAGATGAAGGGTGCCGCGCTCGCGGCGGGCGGCACCGCACGCGCCGCCGTGCCCGCCCTCGCCGCCGGCGCCGACCTGCTCTGCATCGGCGCACGGGTGGACGCGGCCCTGGTAGAGGAGGTCGCCGCCGAGATCGTGGCCGCGATTTCCGACGGGCGCCTCCCGCTCGCGCGGGTCGAGGAGGCCGCCGCGCGCGTCGACGCACTCGCCGCGTGGGCGTCACGCTCCGCGCCGGCCCCGGTGTCCACCACCGACCTCGGGTACGCGGCCGCGCGGCGCGCCGTGCAGGTCGAGGGCAGCCTCGACGGGCTTGGCGCTCCGCTGGTCGTGCAGCTCGTCGCCACGTCGACCATCGCCGAGGGGCCGGTGCCGTGGGGGCTGGGTCCGCACATCAACGGCACCGAGCAGGTGCGGGTGGCGGCCGCCGACGCTGTTGCCGCCGACCTGCTCGTCCGCGCCGGCGCCCGGCCGATCGTGGTGGTCGGGCGGCACGCCCACCGGCTGCCCGAGGCACGCGCGCTGATCGAGACGCTGGCCGCCGCACACCCGGTGACCGTGGTGGAGATGGGCTGGCCGTCCCGGTGGCGGCCGGCCGGCGCGCGGGCGTTCGTCACGACATACGGGGCGAGCCACGCCAACGGCCGCGCCGCCGCCGAGGCACTCGGGCTCGCGTAACTCTGCGTAGTCGCGTGCTACTCGGCCGAACGGACCATTTCCGCCCTTCTCCTCTTGAAAGGCCATTTACGCGCACGTAGCGTTTCGAGCACGTCGCAGACCACGGCCTGGGGAATCAAGCGAACCGCGGGCCCGGCATCCCCCCACCGGGCCCGCGGTTCGTGTTTGATCCACTTCGGGGTTAGGGTGCCTCGCATGCGGCTGGCGAATCATGACGGACGGCTCGTCATCGTGACGGGCGACGAGGTTGTCGACGTTGCCACGGCGAGCGAGGGCCGGTTCGGGCCCGATCCGCAGGCGGCGTACGACGCGTGGGACGACTTCACGGCATGGGCGGCGCAGCGGCCCGCGCCCACCGGCAAGCTCGAAGAGGCCACACTCGGCCCGGTCTCGCCCCGCCCGCGGCAGGTCTTCGCGGTCGGGCTCAACTACGCCGACCACGCGGCCGAGTCCGGGCTTCCCCTGCCCGAGTACCCGATGATCTTCACGAAGTTCGTCTCCGCCATCGCCGGGCCGTACGGCGACATCGTGCTGCCAAGCACCACTGTGGACTGGGAGGTCGAGCTCGTCGCGGTGATCGGCCGGGCCGCCAAGGCGGTGCGCCCCGACGACGCGTGGAGCCACGTGGCCGGACTCACCGTCGGGCAGGACCTCTCCGAGCGGGAGGTGCAGCGGCGCGGCCAGCCGCCACAGTTCAGCCTCGCCAAGTCGTACCCCGGCTTCGGCCCGGTCGGCCCCTACCTGGTGACGCTCGACGAGGCCGGCGACCCGGGCGACCTCGCGTTGGGCTGCTCGGTCAACGGCGAGGTCATGCAGGACGGCAGCACCCGCGCGATGGTCTTTTCGATCCCCGAGCTGATCGGCTATCTCTCCGGTGTCTGCACGCTGCTGCCGGGCGACCTCATCTTCACCGGCACACCGCCGGGCGTCGGCCAGGGCCGTACGCCACAACGCTTCCTGGCGCCGGGCGATGTGCTGGAGACCACAATCGAGGGTCTCGGCACGATGCGACACCGATTGATCTCCCCGGCCGGCTGACACACCGGGACACGTTCGCGACATTGCGGTTGACGAGGCTTCGTGACTCTGGGATCCCGGAGTGCACGACTCCTTAGCATCAGAGGGTGACAGTCGGACAGCTCCTGCGCCGGTGGCGCCAGACGAGGCGGCTCAGCCAGCTGGAGCTGGCCATCCAGGCCGAGGTCTCGACGCGGCACCTGAG
This sequence comes from Phytohabitans sp. LZ39, assembly GCF_059359075.1. Taxonomy (NCBI): domain Bacteria; kingdom Bacillati; phylum Actinomycetota; class Actinomycetes; order Micromonosporales; family Micromonosporaceae; genus Phytohabitans; species Phytohabitans sp. LZ39. The sequence continues at coordinate 50,360 of NZ_JCADBM010000033.1, forward strand.
CTTCGTCGAGACCGGCCGCGCGGCGCCCAGCCGGGAGATGGTGCTGCACCTGGCCGAGCACCTCGACGTGCCGCTGCGCGACCGCAACGAGCTGCTGCTGGCGGCCGGGTACGCGCCCGCGTACCCGGCCGAGGCGCTCGACTCGCCCCGCCTCACCGCGGTGCGGGCCGCGATCCGGCAGATCCTCGCCGGCCACGAGCCCTATCCGGCGGTGGTGGTGGATCGGGCCTGGCGGCTCGTCGACGCCAACAGCAGCGTGGCCGTGCTCACCGAGGGCGTCGCGCCGGAGCTGCTCGCCCCGCCGATGAACGTCCTCCGGGTCACCCTCCACCCGGACGGGATGGCACCCCGTGTCGCCAACCTGCCCGAGTGGCGGGCCCACCTACTCGAACGGCTGCGCCGCCAACTGGTCACGGGTGACACGGAGCTGGCGGCGCTCTACGAGGAGCTGCGCGGCTATCCCGGCGGCCAGGCCGGCCCACCCAGCCCCGGCGACTTCGCGGTGCCGCTGCGGCTCCGCCTCCGGGAGCGGGAGCTCGCGTTCTTCAGCACCACGGCGACGTTCGGCACGCCGCTGGACGTGACCGTGGCCGAGCTGGCCATCGAGAGCTTCTTCCCCGCCGACGACGAGACGAGGAAGTTTCTACAGTCACTGTGACGCGGGCACCTTGTCGAGGAAACCGAACACACCCTTGATGCGCCCGTCCCCGTCGACGACCGCCACGTCCGAACCCTCCACAACGGACTCACCACCGGCCTCCGGCACCAGCTCCCACGCGAACCGGCCGATGTCGTGGTGGCCGTCGACCGGCCCGAGCAGCCGGAACGTGAAGCCGGGAAACTGCTCGCGGGCCGCGGCGATGAGCGCGGCGATGGCGTCGTGCCCGGCGACCGAGGCGAGCGGGTCGGTGTATGTGCCGTCGTCGGCCCATAGCGAAGCGACAGCGGCACGGCGCGCGTTGGCGTCCGGCTCGTTCCACGTGGCGATGTAACGCTCGGCGAGATCCTTGAAATCACTCATGTTTCGACCCTGTCACGCCTTCCCCGACCCGTCGATTACCCGCCAGGTAAAGCGATGGGCGACGTGCCGTGCGGGCGCGGCCACCCGCCTCGGGGAGGCTGTCGACCTGCTCGCACAAACGGGGCAGCTCGACAGCACGGGGTGACCAACAGCGGACGGGTGAGGCCGCGGGAGCAACGGTCTGGACCACCGCGGACGTCGCGGTAGCTCAAATCTTGAAATGGCCTCACGGCCACAGCGACCTCGAACCTGAAACGTCGCTAGAGGCCGTAGACGGTCCAGCCGCGTTCGGGGAAGCCGGCGGCTTCGGCGACCTTGGCGGAGGCGGTGTTGTCGGGGGCGTGCAGATAGGTCGGGACGGCGCCCTCGTCGAGCACGCGGCGGGCGGCCTGGGCCACCAGCCGGCGGGCGAGGCCGCGGCCGCGGGCGGCCTCCTCGGTGCCGACGGAGAGCTCGTTGCCGTAGGCGTCGTGGCGCTTGATGCCGACGCCCGCGAGATAGGCCCCGGTGTCCGGGTCGCGGGCGATGAGCACGTCGCCGCCGAAGGGCCACAGCCAGCGGGGCACCACGGGATCGTCGTGCGGCAGCCACTCGCCGGCGTCGGGCATGCGCTCGGGCTCCAGCGAGTAGCGGAATACCCCACCGAAGGCCCGGCGGCCGGCGTCGAGGCCGAGCGCGGTGGGGAGCTTGGCGAGGAAGTCGTCGAGGGGCTGGTCGGCGAGCACCCGCGCGGCCGCGGCCCGGGGCGGCGGCACCGAGATGACGGTGCCACCCGGGGCGCCGACACCCACCATCGGGTAGACCCGGCCATCCCACGCCGGCTGGGTGCGACGGTCGGAACCGACGACGACCAGCGGCTGACCGGCGGGCCACTGGCCCAGCCAGGTCACAAGGTGGTGGTATAGGCGCTTGTCGAGCATCGCCACGACTTTACCTGTCCGGCCGCCGCCTTCGCGCGCATCGCTGTGGTGCGGATCACGCGGCGGAAGCGGTGCGGACGAGCGTGCGGATCTGGCGCAGCAGCACCGAAAGCGCCGCCAGGTCGGCCCGCGAGTCGCCGAACTCGCCGAGCGCGTTGCGGGTGCGGGCGATGGACGACGCGTTCGCCTCCTCCCAGGCGCGTACCCGTTGCGGGGCGGGCAGGTCCGTGGGCGTGGAGTTGAGCACCTCGGCGGTGAGCGCGGCGAGCGCGGCGTACAGGTCGTAGCGGAGCGCCATGCGGGCCAGCGTCTCCCAGCGGTCTGCCCGGGGCAGCAGCGAGATCTTCGAGAGCAGCTCGTCAACCCGGAACTGTTCGGACAGGACGAAGTAGACCTCCGCCACCCGCTCCAGCGGATGTCCGGTCTTGTTGGCCACCTCGACGACGTCGAGCAGGCCGAAGCCGTACACCAGGCGGGTGGTCTGCTCGGCCAGCGGCGCGGGCAGGCCGCGGGAGGCGAGCCCGGTCGCGTGGGCGCGCAGCGTTTCCCGCTCCGTGCCCCGGAAGAGCGTTTCCAGCTTGGGCAGGAGGTCGGCGATGCCGGCGCGCAGCCGCTCGATCTCGCCCGGCACGTCCAATGGGGACCGTCGAGATGAGACCAACCACCGCACCGCGCGGTCGAGCAGCCGGCGGGTCTCCAGGTAGATCATCGTCTGTGCGGAGGTGGGCACCTGGTTGTCGAGCCCTTCCACGGCCGCCCAGACGTCGCGCAGGCCGAAGATCTCGCGCACCACCACGTACGCCCGGATGATGTCGGAGGCCGAGGCACCCGACTCCTCGATGGCACGAAACACAAAGGACGTACCGCCGCGGTTGACCACCTCGTTGACGAGCTGGGTGACGACGATCTCGCGGCGCAGCCGGTGCCCACGCATGCGGCCGGCGCAGCGCTCGCGCAGCGGCGTCGGGAAGTACTCCTCCAGCACCTCGGCCGCCCACTCCTCGTCGGCGATCGGGTCGGCGAGCAGCTCCTTTTCCAGCGCGATCTTGACGTAGGCGAGCAGCACCGCGAACTCCGGCGTGGTCAGGCCGCCCTCACGCTCGTCGAGCTCCTCGTCGGCGGGGAGCCCCTCGATCTGGCGGTCGAGCCCGCCGGAACGCTCAAGCTCGCTCAGCATCCGCCGATGTACCGGCAGCAGCGAGTCGGCCTGCGCCCGCGCGTTGCCCAGCGCGCACGCCTGGTCGTAGTTGTCCCGCAGCACCAGATCGGCGACCTCGTCGGTCATCTCGGCGAGCAGCGCGTCGCGTTCCGGCGTGGTCATCTCGCCGTCCGCGATCGCACCGCCGAGCAGGATCTTGATGTTGACCTCGTGGTCGGAGCAGTCGACGCCGGCCGAGTTGTCGATGAAGTCGGTGTAGATGTGACCGCCCTTGAGCGCGAACTCCACCCGCCCCCGCTGGGTCAGGCCGAGGTTTCCGCCCTCGCCGACGACTTTGGCGCGCAGCTGCCCGCCGTTGACCCGGATCGCGTCGTTGGCCTTGTCACCGACCTCCACATTGGATTCGTCGGTCGCCTTGACGTAGGTGCCGATCCCGCCGTTCCACAGTAGATCGACCGGCGCCAGCAGGATCGAACGCATCAGCTCCGGCGGCGAAAGTGCCCGCACACCCTCGTCGATGCCGAGCGCCGCGCGCATCTGTGGCGTGATTTGGATGGACTTGAGGGTACGCGGGAAGACGCCACCGCCCTCGGAGATGAGCTCGCCGTCGTAGTCGGCCCACGACGAGCGCGGCAGGTCGAACAGTCGCTTGCGCTCCACATAGGAGCGTTCCGGATCGGGCGTCGGGTCGATGAAGATGTGCCGGTGGTCGAAGGCGGCCACGAGCTTGATGTGGCGGGAGAGCAGCATGCCGTTGCCGAAAACGTCGCCGGACATGTCGCCGACCCCGACCGTGGTGAAGTCTTGCGTCTGTGAGTCGACGTCCAGATCTCTGAAGTGCCGCTTGACCGACTCCCACGCGCCGCGGGCGGTGATGCCCATCTTCTTGTGGTCGTAGCCGGCCGAGCCGCCCGAGGCGAACGCGTCGCCGAGCCAGAATCCGCGCCGCACCGAGATCTCGTTGGCGATGTCGGAGAACGTGGCGGTGCCCTTGTCGGCGGCCACCACGAGGTAGGTGTCATCCGGGTCGTGGCGCACCACGTCACGCGGCGGGGTCACCTTGCCGCCGACGATGTTGTCGGTGACGTCGAGCAGCGCGCCGATGAAGCGCTTGTAGCACTCCACCGCCTCCTCGCGGTCGCCCACCTTCTTTTTCAGGACGAAGCCGCCCTTGGCGCCCACCGGCACGATCACCGCGTTTTTCACCATCTGCGCCTTGACCAGGCCGAGCACCTCGGTGCGGTAGTCCTCACGCCGGTCGGACCAGCGCAGCCCGCCGCGCGCGACCGGCCCGAAGCGCAGGTGCACGCCCTCGAAGCGGGGCGAGTACACGAAGATCTCGAACTTGGGACGGGGCGCCGGCAGGTCGGGGATCGCCTGCGGGTCGAGCTTGAAGGCGATGTACGACTTCGGCCGCTGGTCGCCGCCCCGCTGGAAGAACGAGGTGCGCAGCGTGGCCTGGATCAGCGTGAGGTACGAGCGGAGGATCCGGTCCTGGTCGAGGCTCTCCACCGCGTCGAGCTGCTTGCGGATCTCCTCGATCAGCTCGGCGCTGCGCTCCGCCCGCTCCTCGTCGGTGAGCGCCGGGCGGGGCGCGAAGCGGGTCTCGAAGAGCCGCACCAGCAGCCCCGCGATCACCGGGTTTTCGATGAACGTGGTCTCCATGTACCGCTGCGTGAAGAACGTGCCCGCCTGGCGCAGGTACTTCGCGTACGCCCGCAGCACCACCACCTGCCGCCAGGTGAGCCCGGCGCGCAGCACCAGCTCGTTGAGCCCGTCGACCTCGGCCTCGCCCCGCCACGCGGCCGCGAACGCGTTTTCCACGTGCGGTCGCACTTCGGCCAGGGCGCGGTGCGCCTCGGGCAGCCGGAGCCCGAAGTCGTACAGGTAGACGGCGGCGTCGGGGCGGCGCAGCTCGTACGGCCGCTCGTCCATCGCCTGCACACCGAGCGAGTGCAGCACCGGCAGGACGGCGGAGAGCACCATCGGCTCGCCGTAGCGGTAGATCTTGAAGCGGACGTCGTCGCTGTCTTCGTCCTTGCGGTAGAGGTGCATCTCCAGCTGGCCCAGCTCGTCGAGCAGCTCCAGCTTGGCGAGGTCCTTCACCGCCTCGAACGGGGCGTGCTCGTCCTTGTAGCCCTCCGGGAAGGCGTCCGCGTACCGGTGGTAGAGGCGCTTGGCCTGCTCGTCGCCGAGCTTGCGCTCCAGCACCAGGCGGAAGTCGTCTTCCCACAGGCGGGTGGCGTCGGCGAGCTGCTCGGCGAGCGCGTTCGGGTCGACCTCGCCCGGCGGGTTGCCCGGCTCGGTGCGCACGATGAAGTGGATCCGGGCCAGCGTCGACTCGGTCACCCGGGTGGTGTAGTCGACGCCGATGCCGTTGAGCTCGCGGAGGAGGATCTCCTGCATCTTGAGCCGGTTTTGCGTGGTGAAGCGGTCGCGGGGCAGGTAGATGAGGCAGGAGATGAACCGCCCGTACCCGTCGCGGCGCAGGAAGAGGCGCAGCTGGCGGCGGCCGGCCATGCGCAGCACGCCGATGACCGCCTGGTACAGGTCGTCGGTCTTGATCTGGAAGAGCTCGTCGCGCGGGTACGTCTCCAGGATCTGGAGCAGGTCTTTGCCGGAGTGGCTGCGCGGCGAGAGGCCGGAGCGGTCGAGCACCTCGGCGACCTTGCGGCGCACCACGGGCAGGTCGCGCACGCTGGTGCGGTAGGCCGCCGTGGAGAAGAGCCCGAGGAAGCGGCGCTCGCCGACCACGTCACCGGCCACGTCGAAGATCTTGATGCCGATGTAGTCGAGGTACGCCGAGCGGTGGACCGTGGCCCGCGAGTTGGCCTTCGTGATGATCAGGAGGCGCTTTTCCAGCACCTTCGCGTACGCCTCCGGCGTCATCGAGGAGATCACCCGGGGCGCGGTCTGATCCTGCCGGAGGATGCCGAGGCCGGTGCCCATGACCGCCTCCAGCAGCTTTTCGTCGCCCTCACCCTCGACCAGCCGGTACTCCCGGTATCCCAGGAACGTGAAGTGGTCGTCGGCCAGCCACCGCAGCAGCTCGACCGAGTCGGTGATGTCCTTTTCGGGTACGGGCGGGCGGTCCGGCGTGTTGCGCGCGGCGGCGAGCTGGTCGGCGATGGCCGTCGCCCGGCGGCGCATCTTCGGCCAGTCTTCGACCGCCTCGCGCACGTCGGTGAGCACCCGCTGGAGCTCGCGCCGCAGCTGCTCGCGGGCCACCGCGTCACGGACCGGGTCGACCTCGACGTGCATCCAGCTCTCGACGATGTCGCCGGCGATCGCGTCGTCGGCCTCCACCTCGGCGGCGACCTCGGCGAGCTTTCCGAGCGGCTCGCGACGCACCACGATCAGCGGGTGTACGAGCAGGTGGACGTCGAGGTGGTGGGCGCTGAGCAACGCGGTCACCGAGTCGACGAGAAACGGCATGTCGTCGGTGACGATCTCGATCACGGTGTGGTCGTCGGCCGCGCCCGGCTCGCTGATCCGCAGCTTGAGCTCGCCCGGCACCCGCTGCTCGGCGAGCTCGCGGTGGCTGCGCGCGGCGGCCAGCATCTCGGCCGCCGTGTAGCCGATCAGCTCCTCGTCGGGCGCGAACCGCCAGAACCGGTCGACCAGCGCCGCCGCGTCATGGTCGTCGCCGGCCAGCGCCACGGCCTGCGCGACGAGGCGCTCGGTGCTGGGGACTGGCTCGTCGATCTCGGCGTCCTCCACCTCGTCGACGCTCGGCAGATCCGGGAGCGTGCCGCCCGCGATGGTGTCGACGCTCGCGCCGGCGCCGATCCGGTCGGCCGATGGCATGTCCGCTCGCCGGACCATGGGTGCACACTCCCCCCTCGCCCACCACGCTGTGGGCCGTCTCTGTTCAGACTAGGCCCTTCCCAAGTACCCGGACCTAGCCGGTATAGGCAGGATGCGGGGCATCGGTGACCCGCACGCTCGTACTACCGTCACGGAATGCGTGTGACTTACGGGGTGGCGGCGATTGTGCTGGCCGCGGGCGTTTTGACCGCCTGCGGGAGTGGAGACGGGCCGGAAAAGAGCGTCGACGCGTTCCTGTCCGGGTGGCGTTCGGGCAATCTCGACGCGGTGGGCTTCGTCGACCCGGGCGGGCAGAAGATCCCGGCCGCCGACGTCGTGACCCAGATCAAGGCGCTTTCCGGCGAGCTTGCCGCCACTCCGCCGGCAGTCACCCGTGCGGGTGAGCCGTCGGTCACCAAAGACATCGCGACCAGCACCGTCAACGTCGACTGGACGCTGCCCGGCGGCGCGCACTGGACCTACCCGACCACCGTCCGCCTCAACAAGGGCGACGACGACAAGTGGCAGGTGATCTGGGAGCCCAAGATCGTTCAGGAGAAGCTCACAGCGGGTGACGAGTTCGCCCTCGAACGGGAGACCGCAGGGCGCGCGTCGATCCTCGACGCCGCCGGCAAGCCGATCGTGGAGGCCCGCCCGGTGGTCGTGGTCGGCATCCAGCCCAACGAGGTCGTCGGGATGAAACAGCTGGTCAAGGACCTGGACGCGGCCTTCAAGTCGGTCGGCGTCGAGGTCGGGCTCGATGACCTGCCGGCCCGCGCGGCCGCCGCCAAGCCGGACCATTTCGTCGACGTGGTCACGCTCCGCAAGGAGGCGTACAACAAGATCACCGTGCGGCTGCACGACCTGCCCGGCACCCGCTTCCGCGAGGAGACGCGCTACCTGGCGCCGACCCGCGAGTTCGCCCGCGCGCTGCTGGGCACCGTCGACCCGGTGCAGAAAGAGGACATCGACACCAATCCGGGCAAGTTCGTCGTGGGCGACATCATCGGGCATGGTGGCCTCCAGGAGCGGTACGACGACCGGCTGCGCGGCGGCACCGGCCAGACCGTGAAGATCGTGCGCAAGAGCGGCGAGGGCGCCGAGAAGACCACCGAGGAGGTGGCGGAGGTGTTCAGCGCCGAGCCCAAGCCCGGCACCCCGTTGAAGACCACGCTCGACCCGAAGATCCAGCAGGCCGCGGACAGCGCACTGCGCGGCTCCGGCAAGCCCGCCGCGCTGGTCGCGATCCGGGTACACGACGGCACGGTGGCCGCGGTCGCCAACACCGGCGACGTCAACCTCGCCTTCACCGGCTCGGTCCCACCCGGCTCGACGTTCAAGATGGTCTCCGCACTCGCCCTGCTCGACAAGGGCGCGGTCACGCTCGACACGAAGGTCGACTGCCCGAAGAACGCCACGGTCGACGGCCGCACGTACAAGAACTCGCACGACATGGCCCTCGGCAGCGTCCCGTTCCGGGTCGACTTCGCCCGCTCGTGCAACACCGCGTTCATCGGCCTCGCCCCCAAACTCGGCGACGACGGGCTGGCCACGACCGGCCGTTCACTGGGGCTGGAGGGCAAGTGGGATCTGGGCGTGGACGCCTTCTCCGGCAAGGTCTCCACGGGCGGCTCGGCCACCGAGCGCGCGTCGGCCTCGTTCGGCCAGGGCACCACGGTGGTCAGCCCGCTCGCGATGGCCGCCGCCACCGCCGGGGTCGCCCGCGGCCAGTGGCAGCAGCCCACGATCCTGACCGACCCCGCGCCCGCCGCGAAGGCCGCGCCCGGCCCCGAGCTCAACGCCGGCTCGGTCGAGGCCGTCCGCACAATGATGCGCGAGGTCGTCACCAGCGGCACCGGTTCGCAGCTCAAGGACGTGCCCGGCGAGCCGGTGTACGGGAAGACCGGCACCGCCGAGTACGACAACAACCCCGCTCACGCGCACACCTGGTGGGTGGGGTGGCAGGGCGACATCGCGTTCGCCGTCTTCGTCGAGAAGGGCGACAGCACGACGACAAGCTCGGTGCCGATCGCGGAGAAGTTCCTCCGCGGCCTGCGCTGACCCCAAGCCTTCCGGGTCCGCCCGCTCCGTGGGTAGACCCGAGCTACCGCGACGTCCGCCGGGGTCGCTCCACAATGCACGGGTCAAATCCGGAACAGAATTTCCCAGGTCCGTGTCAGCTGCGGACCGTATGCTCCCGCGGGCACCGTTCCCGGCCGGCGGCTCGCAGGGCGAGCCGAAACCTTCGGCCTGGTATGGCGCCCTAACTCTCCAAGATCTGGCATCGGACCCCCGTTCACGCCGTCGCGGCGGTTACTCGCGGTGATTATGCCTCTGTCCGGTCCGGCACCCGGCGCCTCAGCAACGGGCATTGTGGACGAACGAACCGTGCACGGCATGACCCGGGGTGAGCGTGACGGGTGAGGCCGTGATCCTTTGCCCGGGGCTCAAGCTTGGGCTCGACGTCCCAGCTTTCGGGATCATCGGCCCGGCATCCGGGAAGCGCCATGATCGTTAGCCCGAAATGGCTGTGAAACGCCGAAGACCACGCCCCTATCGGGCTAACGATCATGCGGAGTAGTAGCCCTCTCCCACTTGTTGGAAGAACGGCTCAGGATGTGGACGGCACCGTGATCGTTAGCCCGAAACCGCACGACAGGCTTGGATCTGCGCGGGTTTCGGATAACGGGCTGGTGAAAGACCTGCCGTCACCCGGCATCCTCGCACCGCCGAGCCAGAGGAAGACAACGTGGGACAAAACGACAACCGCCGAGCAAGCGAGCCACACACTCCCGTAGCCCCGCGTCATCCCGACGGCCATCGACGAACACCGCGGCAGCTCACACCTATTTAGCGGCCGCGGAGAGGCGGCCATCGTCCCCGCGCTAGGCGATCTCGGCCGGCGGGGGTTTCTTGGAGCGGCGCAAGCGCCCCGGCCCCGCCTTAGCCGGCGGGCCGAACGGCTCGAACGCCGGCACGGAAACCCCGCCCTCTGCCTGCCCTTCTCCGTTGTCCCGCGCGCCGGACGGCTCCTCGTCGTCTTCACGCGCGGCCGGGTCGTCGTCGTCGCTCGCGGGCGGTGGCGGGTCGTCCTTCCACGCCGGCTCCGCCGCACCGCCACGACGCAGGGTCGCCGGCCCGGAGTCGTCGGCCCTCCGCAAGCCTCCCGGCCCCAAGTCGTCAACCCTCCGCAGGCCAACCGGCCCGGGATCGTCGACTCTCCGCAGGCCGACCGGCCCTGAGTCGGCGGGCCGGCGCGCGGCCGGTGTACCCCGCCGCGCGGCCAGGTCGGCGGCGACGTCCATCCACGCCGACTCCGCTTTGCGGCGCAGCCCGGAATCCGTCTCGGCCTTTCGCGGGCGGGCACCCGACTCCGGCTCGGCCTTGCCCCGCGGACGGACATCCGACTCCGGCTCTGCCCTGCCCCGCAGGCGGACATCCGACTCCAGGTCGGCCTTGCCCCGCGGACGGACATCCGGCTCCGGCTCCGCCCTGCCCCGCGGACGGACATCCGACTCCGGCTCGGCCTTGCCCCGCAGACGGACATCCGGCTCCGCGGCATCGCGTGTGCCTGGCTCGGGCTCGTCCTTCGTGCGTCGCAGGGATCCAGCCTTCCGGCGCGACTCAGGCTCAGCCTTCGGCCGTCCCGCGGGCTCGGTCTTCGTGCTCTCGGTGGACTCCGCCTTTGCGCGCCCGGTGGACTCCGGCTTTGCGCGACCCGCGGGCGCGGTCTTCGTGCTATCGGTGGACTCCGGTTTTGCGCGCCCCGCGGGCTCCGGTTTGGACTCTCTGCGCGGGGCGGGCTTCGCGTCGGAGGTGGCGGGCGGGCGCACGCTTGTCTCGTCGTCCGGGGCTTTGCGGGCGGCCGGGGGCTTGCGGATCCCCGCCGCCGCGGCGGCAGCGGCGAGCACCTCGGCGGCGGCGCTGTCGACGAGCATCGGCGGAGGAGCCGCACCCTCCACAGTGGAGCCACCGACTCCGGGCGTGGTGCGGAAGCCCGATCCCGCCGCCGCACGGCCGGCCGGTGTCACGGCCGACGCGATGCCGGCATCCGACTCCGAAGGCAGCGGCTTGCGGGCCGGCGGTGCGACCGCCTCCGCCGCGCGTACGTCGGCTTTCGGCACCGTGGCCTGCGGACCCTCGCCTTCCAGCGAGGCCCCCGCGGTCGCCTGCCGGCCCTCGCTTTCCAGTGAGACGGCGCCGGCTGCCGACGGGCCCTCGCTTTCCGACGAATCGGGCGCGCCCGCAGGCGAAACCACCCCACCCGGAGACGAAACCGCCGCGGGCGGAGACGGAACCGCCGCGGGCGGAGACGAAACCGGCTCTGCCGCTGGCGAGGGACCAGCCGCCGGGGGTGGGGACGGGTCGGCCATGCGGACCGGGGCCAGGCCGGCCACCACCGTCTCCACGATCTCGGCGGCGTACGAGCCGTCGGGGTCGTAGTCGGGGTCGAAGACGGTGATCTCCACGCCCAGGCAGCGTGGCGTGTCGACCAGGCCGGAGAGCAGCAGCTCGAGCTCGGCGAAGGCGATGCCACCCGGATCGGGCGCGTCGACCGCGGGCATCACGGCGGGGTCGAGCACATCGACGTCGATGTGCACCCAGTAGCCGGAACAGTCGCTCAGCTGGTCACGCGCCCACTGTGCGGTGCGGGCCGCGCCCTCGACGCGCAGCGCGGGCACCGGGCGGGTGATGATGCCCGCGGCCTGGAGGTCGAGCCGGTACTCGTCCTGCGCGCGAATGCCCAGCACCACCACGTCGACGTCGCGGTAGTACGGCCGGCGGCCCTCGATGCCGGCGAGGTCGGCCTGGCCGCGGCCGGTGGCCAGGGCCAGGTCCTCGCCGGCGGCGGCGCCGACGTACGAGGCGTTGCCGGGGTGGCGGAAGTCGGAGTGACCGTCGACGAACACGAGGCCGATCCGGCCGCCCACCACATCTCCCTGGCGGTGCATGGCCAGGGCGGAGCCGAGCAGGATGGAGCAGTCGCCACCGAGCACGACCGGAAACTCGCCGGCGTCGATGATCGAGCCGATGCGGTCGGCCAGCGCCACCGAGTACGCCGCGATCTGCTCGGCGTGGCACACCCCGTCGCCCGGACGCCAGTCGCCCGGGTCGTACCGCGGCGGGGTCAGGCAGCCCGCGTCGCGGGCGGCGAGGCGGGCCACCAGGTCGTGGTCGCGCAGCGCGCCGGGCGCCTTCGCACAGCCCGGCACCGACGTCTCGGTCGGCGGGCGCAGGCCGAGGTTCGACGGTGCGTCGAGGATGGCGATGCGGCGCATGGGCGGCCGCTAGAAGAGCGCGCTCGCGAGGGCCCGCCGTGCGCTGGCGACCGCCGGATCGTCGGGTCCGGCGATGGTGAACAGCGACAGCAGGTGCTTGCGGATCTCCTCGCGCTCGTCTCCGGAGGTGCGGCGGACAAGGTCGACAAGCCGCTTGTACGCCTGGTCGGCGAGGCCGCTGAGCACCTCGACGTCGGCGGCGAGCAGCTGGACGGCCACGTCGTCGGGCTTGGCCTCGGCGTCGGTGAGCGCGGCCCGCGGGTCGACGCCGACCACGCGGCGGGCGAGGGCGACGTGCGCGAGCCCGGCCTCGGCGGCCGCGTCGGCGGGCGAGTCGGCGAGGAGCTTCTTGTATGCCTGCTCGGCCGTGTCGAGGTCGCCGGTCATCAGCGCGTCGTCGGCCTCGATCAGGCGCGGGTCTTCAGGCGCGGCCGGCGCCTGCACGCCGCCCGCCTTGAGCACCGCGTCGATCCACTGGCGCAGCTGCGGCTCGGGCACCACGCCGGTGAACGCGTCGACCGGCTGGCCGCCCACCACGGCGTAGACCATCGGGATGCCCTGGACCCGGAACATCTGCGCGAGCCGCGGGTTGCTGTCGACGTCGACCTTGGCCAGCACCCACGCGCCGTCACCCTCGACGGCGAGCTTTTCCAGGATCGGCGAGAGCTGCTTGCACGGCTGGCACCACTCGGCCCAGAAGTCGATGACGACAGGCGTGGTGAGCGACCGCTCCAGCACTTCGCTCTGGAACGTGGCCTCGGTGACGTCGATCACAGTGACACCGCCACCGCCGCTCGGCGGACCGCCCGGACTCGGCGCGCCCTCGGCGCGGGTGGGGGTGGGTGCGGGGGCACGCAGCGCGCTGAGATCGACCGCGCCGCGGGTGAAGATCGACGGAGTGGTCCGTGGGTCGCTCATGGTTCCCTAGTCTCGCACGCGCGCCGCGCGCGCGAACCCACCCAGCGCTGCGACAAGGTCACCCCAACGGGGGCCGGGAGGTGGAGCGGCGATGCGCCGCCGACACACCCACCGCCGCGGCGGCGAAGGCCACGGCGGCGAGCAGGGCGGGCAGGGCCACGGCCACGGGCGAAGGCCAGCGCGGCAGCTCCAGCACGATCGCGTCGTCGACGAACACGGGCAGGTATCCGCCGGCGAGCCACCACGCGACCACGGCCGCGACCGCGCCGGTCACGAGGGCGGCGCCGACCACCGGCAGGTAGCTCCACAGCGCGGCCCGGCCCACCGCCCGGCCGGACAGGCCCTGGAGCCGCAGCGCGCGCATGTCTTCGGTGGTCCGCCGCCGGTCCACCGCCGCCATGAGCGCGAGGCCGCCGAGCCCGAGGAGCACGGCGAAGGCGGCCGCCAGCAGGTGGTACCAGATAGCCAGCGCCGGCGCCCGCTTGTCGAGCAACGCCCGCGCCTCGGCCACCGTGTCGTCGCCGGCGATCACCAGGCCTTGATCGGCGAGGCGGTCGACGGTGTCCGCCGGCGCGTCCGGGCGGAGCCACACCTGCGGCTCGACGAGCTGGGCGACGCCGACCGTCTGCCGTTCGAGGTATTCGAGGTCGGCCACCACCCCGGCGCCACCGAGCCGGGGCAGCGTGGTGACCTCGCCGACGACCTGCGGGACGGTCCGGTCGGCGTCGAGGCCGGGCAGCGACGCCGAGTTCGGGAGGGGACCGGCCGTCACGACGGGCAGCGGGCTGGGTACGTCCGGCGCCAGCGCCCAGGTCTCCTGCCGCGCGCCCGTGGCGGCGACGTTGAGCGTGAGCCCGCCCGGCCCCGGCGTGACGTCGCCCCGCACGGTGCCCTTCCACCCGCCGCCGGCCAGCTCCGCCGTGGAGACGAGGTCGTGTACTTCGCGGATGACCACGCTGGTGGTTTCCGACCCGCTCCGCGCGTAGATCCCGTCGAAGCCGATCAGGCGGCAGCCGGCGGCGCAGGCGCCCACCTCCGCGGTGTACGTGCGCACGCCCCGCTCGAGCACCCCGAACGTCATCCGGACCGCCGCGCTCCCGTCGAGCGGCCGCAGGGACACCGCGAGCCGCAGCTGCCCCTCGGGCTGGCCGGGGTTGTCGAGCGTGACGGTGACGCGGGTGCCGCGCATCACGTACGGCTCCGGTGTCTCCGGACGCAGCAGCCGGGCCGCCTCGCCCGGTGCCATCCCGAACTCCGGCCGCCACACCGCGACCTGTCCCAGGCGCGGGCTGTCGACGGCCAGCATCCGCACGCCTCGCTGGGTGACCGGGGGAACCACGGCGGCGGCCATCGCGTACCGCCCGTCGGGGTCGACGGCGTGCACCGCGGCCAGCAGCTTGCCCGCGTCGACCGGCAGGAGCGTGACGACGCGGTCGGCGCCGGTCTCGACGCTGGCCCGCTCGGCGCGCGACCGGGCGGCCACGTCGACCGCCATCGCGGCGAAGCCGAGCAGCGACACCGCGACCGCCAGCAGCACGAAGAGGCGGTGGCTGCCGGGGCGCCGGGCCACGTGCAGCGCGCCGAGGGCGGCGCCGAGGCGGCCGCGGCGCAGCGCGCGGGCACCGAGCCGGCCGGCCAGCGGCATGAGCAGGCGGGCGGCCACGAGTGCGATGGCGACCGCGACGAGCGACGGTACGAGCAGCGACAACCCCACGAGCTCGCCCTCGAAGCCGCGCAGCTGGAAGACCGCCACGGCCGCGAGCACCACCACGACCGCCTCGACCGCCGTGGAACGCCACGTGCCGCTGCGGGCGGGCACCCGGCGGAGCAGGTCGGCGACCGGGGCGGCGAGCTGCTGCCGCTGGGCGAGCAGGGCGGCCAGCAGGGCACCGCCGGCGGCCAGTGCGGCGTACGGCAGCGCGTCCGCGGAGACGGTCGGCTCGCCGCCGCCGAACCGGGCCCGCGCGACAAGCCACACGGCGAGCGTGCCGGCCAGGTATCCGAGTGGGGCGCCGGCCAGGATCGCGAGCGTGCTCTCGCCCGCGCTCAGCCACCAGCGCACCGGCCGGCGGGCGCCGCGGAGGGCGACAAGCCCCAGCTCGTGGCGGCGGCCCGCGGTGCCGTACGCCACCGCGAGGAAGATGACGAACCAGCAGAGCCCGACCAGCGGCACCGCCGCCACCGGCACCACCCGCCGCGCCAGGACCTGGGCCTTGTCGATGCGGTCGAGCAGTGCGTCGAGCTCGGTGGCGAGGTTGGCGAAGGAGCCGGACGGGCCGACACCGCCGACCAGCTCGTCGCGCATGTCGGCGAGGTCGGCGCGGACCCGGTCGAGGTGGTCGGGGTCGAGCGCGCCCGGCCCCGGCACGCCCTCGATCGCGCGCAGGTCCTGCGGATGGTCGGCGCTGTCGGCGGTCTGCTTGTTGACGAAGAGCGGCTCGAGCTCGCTGTCGGCGCTGCCCGCGGCGAAGTATCCGGTCCGTCCCCAGTAGACATCCGCGACGTCGATCGGCTGGTAGACGCCGACGACGGTCAGCCGGGTCGGCGCGCCGGCCGGCAGGTAGCGGCGGGCCTGCTCGCTGTAGGTGGCCGCCTCGACCGTGACCGTGGCGCCGGGCGCGATCTTCAATCGCCGCGCGGTGCTGTCGCCGATCACCGTCTCGCCGGCCGCCATGACGCACCGCCCGGCGACCATGCGCAGATGGGAGCAGACGTCGGATCGGAAGACGAACCACGAGATGGCCGGGTCCGGCTCGACGCCGAGCACCACGAACGTCGTGGAGTAGATCGGCTCGAACCCGTCGACGTCGAGCGCCCGCGGCGCCACCGAGTCGAAGCCCGCCGCGGTGATCTGCTCCCCCTCCCCCACGAACGCGGAGAGGCTGACGGTCTGCTCCATCCGGTCGGACTCGCCCACCTCGGTGCGCACCACCGCGTCGTCGACGGCGCGCAGGTAGGTGGGTCCGGCCACGGCCGCGCCGGTGGCGAAGAGGCTGAGCAGCAACACGGCGACGGCCTGCGCCTTCCGCGCGGCGAGCATGGCGAACACGAGCGCGATCACGGACGGCCACCCCCGCTCGCCCGCACCAGCTGGGCGGCGGCCAAAGCCCCGGTCACGCCCAGCACGGCGAGCCCGCCGAGTCCGGCCACGAGCAGCGCGAGCGGCTGCGGGCCGGTGGAGAGCGGGAGCACCTTCCAGTCGTCGACGAACACCGGCATCGCCGCCTCCACGAGCCCGCCGCCCAGCGCGGCCGCCGCGATCCCGATCGCCACGCCGGCGACGACCAGTGCGGCGTACCCGCCGTAGCCGATCAGCCGCACCGCCCGCAGCGACAGCCCTTGCGCGCGCAGCGCGGAGAGCTCGGCCGAGCGGTCGGGGCGCTCCACCGCGGCCGCGACGGCCAGCGCCAGGGCGGCGAGCAGCACGCCGAGCACGCCGGCGATGACCTGGAAGCGGAGGGCGAGCGGCGGGCCCTGCTCCGCGTACCGGCCGAGGGCCGAGCCGATCGAGTCGTCGGCCAGCACGACGAGCCCCTGCTCGCGCAGGCGGTCGGCGATGCCGTCGGGCGCACCCGGCGCCAGCCACACCTGCGCCTCGTCGCCGAGTCCGGCGTCGACGGCCAGGCGGTTGGCGTACTCCAGGTCGACGAGGAAGCCCCGCCCGGTCACCCGCGGCAGCGCGGTCACCGCGCCGGAGAAGCGCACCGGCACCTCGTCGCCGCCGAAGATGGACAGACGCGGGTCGCCGGGGGTGCCGCTCGCGCTGGCGAAGCGGGTGTGCGCCACCGGCAGCGGCACCGGCGAGTCGACGAGGTAGACCACGCCGGAGCGGTTGACGCCGGTCGGCATGTCCTGCGGCGGCGTCGTCAGCTCCAGGACGCCGCCCGCCGCCGCGACCGTCGGGCCACGCGTGTCGACCCGCGCCGAGCCGCGCCACCGGCCCGCCTCGACCGCCTCGCCCACCTGCCCGGCGCCGCCGCTCAGGGCGTGGATCCGCACCGTGCGGTCCGGGGGTGTCTCGCCACCCGAGTCGGGACCGGCCAGCTCGACCGCGGCCAGCCGGCATCGACCGCCACAACCCGAGAGATCCATCTGGTACGAGCGCCGGCCGGCCGTCAACGGTCCAGAGTCGACAGTGAGCGGGAGGCCGCCGGCGGTGACGAAGTGCACGACCGCGCGCACCGGGATGCCGGGGGTAGGCTCGCCGCCCTCGCCCTGCCCGCTGGGCGCCTCGGGCGGCTCGACCAGCTCGGCGTCGAGTGCCAGCGGCCCGTCACCGACGAGCACGGGCGCCGGCGCCTCCGGCCGCAGCCGCTGGAGCAGCTCGGGCAGCCCCGGCCCGTACCCCTCCTGCCAGCGGGCGACCCGCGCGAACCGCTCGGTGTCGACGGCGAGCACCACCTGACCGGCCTCGCCCGTGCCGTTGCGCACGACGGCGGCGGCCTGCGAGCCCGCGGGGTCGGCGGCCCGGACGGCGGCCAGCAGGTGGTCGCGGCTGCGTGCCTGGACGGTGAGGACGCGGTCGGCGCCGAGGTCGTGCGCGGCGCGCTCGTCGCGCGCGGTGGCCGCGGCCAACCATCCGCTCGCCGCCGCGCCGAGCAGCGCGACCGAGACCGCGAGCAGCGCGAAGACCCGGTGGGTGCCGGGCCGCCGGGCCAGGTGGGTGGCGGCCATCGCGAGCGGCAGCCGCCCGGCGCGTAGCGCGCGGTGGCCGGCCCGCACGGCGAGCGGCCCGATCGCGCGGGCCGCGACCAGCGCCACGGCGAGGGCGACGAGTGCGGGTGCCACCAGCACGAGGCCGGTGGACTCGCCGGGATCGCGGTCGGTGACGTAGGCCTGGTAGACCCCGGCGACGGCGACGACCACCACGACGAGGTCGATGACGTCGGCGCGCCACCCCCGGCGCCGTGCGGGCACGTGGCGGAGCAGGTCGATGACGCCGGCGCCCATCCCGCCCCGGTCGGCGGCGACCGCGGCGACCAGCGCGCCGAGCACCGCCGCGCCACCGGCGGCCAGAGACAGGGAGGCGGCGACGCCGGCCCGGTCGGCGTCGACCTCGCCGAGGAGGCGGGCGAGGCCCACGCCGGCGCCGGCACCCACGACCGCGCCGGCGAGCATCGGCAGCACGCTCTGCTGGAAGACCAGCGCCCACACCCGCCACCGCGCGCCGCCGCGGAGCTTGAGCCAGCCGATGTCGGGGCGGCGCTGCTCGGCGCTGTGCCGGACCGCGAAGAAGAGCGCGAACCAGCACAGCAGCAGCAGCTGGATCGCGGCGATGCTCACGCCGAGGTTGACCAGCCACTGCTCCCGCTCGACGCGGCTGACCAGCGCGGGCGCCCGGCTCTCCACCCGCCACTGTGCGCCCGAGGTGTCCTGCTGGCGGTCGATCTCGGCGGCCAGGTCGTAGCCGTCGATGCCGAGGTATGCCTCGACCGGCACGACCACGTGGTACTCGGCGAAGAGCTCCGCCGCGCCGACCGCGGCCACCGTCTCCGCGGTCGTGAAGACCGGGTCGCCGGCACCCGCGCTCGTGTCGGTGCCGCTCGCCCGGCCCAGCGCGCTGGCCGCCCAGTACGGACCGAGCGGGTCGCGCAGCTGGTAGGTGCCGGTGACGCGCAGCTCGACCGGGCTCCTGCCGGCGATGGAGAGGGCGGCCCGGTCGCCGGTGGCGAGCCCGAAGCGGGTGGCCGTGCGGTCGCTGACCAGCACGTCACCCTCGGCGGCCGGGCAGCTGCCGGCGATCGTGAGGTGCGCGCACATCTCGTCGCGGTAGGCGGCGGTGGCCGCCTGCTTGACACCCTCGTGCGCCAGCTGGGCGGAGACCCGCACCGACGCCGTGCCGCTGGCACCCGGGATGTCGACGACGCGGCTCATCTCCGCCCGCACCTTGGCGACCACGTCCGGGCTGCCCTCGACCCGCGCGCCGGCCAGCACGACCCGCTGGATGGCGGGGGCGCCGGTGACGTCGGCGACCGCGACCGAGCGGGCGGCGGAAACCACGTACCACGGGGCGGCGGTCGCGGCGGCGACGGCGAGCGCGGTGAGCAGGAACAGCGTGGCGGCCTGCGCCCGGCGCGCCCGGATCGCGCCCAGCACCACCGCAAGCATGCGGAGACCTTAAACCGAGGGCACGATCGAATTCGATCCCGTGCCGATCACGAATCGGCCTGGCTGCCGCCGACGACGAGCTGCACCGAACCGTCGAGGCGGTCGACGGTGAAGAGCGTGCCGGGCGGAAACTCGCCCAGCACCTCGGGCGGCAGCTGGATCGTGCCGTCGCCGGCCACCACGGCGAAGTCCTGCCCGTCGCGCCCCTCCGCGCCCACCCGCCCGTCGCGGATCGTCACGGCCCGCCCGAGCCGCGCGCCGACCTCGGCGTCGTGGGTGACGACCACGATCGTGGTGCCGCGCTCGGCGTTGACCGTCTCCAGCGCGCCGAGCACCTCGTCGCGCCCGTGGGTGTCGAGCTGGCTGGTCGGCTCGTCGACGAGCAGCAGGCCGGGCGACGCGGCGATGCCCACCGCGAGCGCGGCCCGCTGGCGGGCGCCCGGCGGCAGGTCGCCGATCTTCGCGCCCGCCCTGCCCCGCAGGCCGACGAGGTCGAGGATCCGCTCCGGGTCGTCGAGCTCGATGCCGGCCGTGTGCGCCGCGCGGCGCTGGGCCAGCCAGACGTTGCGGTGCAGCGTCGCGTACGGCAGCAGGTTGCGCGCCGCCCCCTGGAGCACCACGCCGATCTCGGTGCCGCGCAGCCGGGAGATCTCCGCGTCGGTGAGCTTGCCCAGGTCGTACGTGCCGACGCTGACCCGCCCCGCCGACGGCCGCATGAGGCCGCCGAGCAGCGCGACGAGCGTCGACTTACCCGAACCGGACGGGCCGACGAGCGCCAGCATCTCGCCCGGGTTGATCGACAGGTCGACACCCGACAGTGCCACCACGTCGCCGCCCTCGGCCCGGTAGATGTGCACCACCCGCCGGCACGCCACCGCCAGTCCAGTCACGGCCACTATTAGGCCCTGTCTCCCCAACTTTTGTCGAGACCGCTCCCGCTCACCCACCCGCCTGGCCCTCAAGAGGGCAGCCCTCTCACCGTCTGGGCGGGTATACGGGACCCCTGCTGGGAATTCACGCCCAAGAGGGCTGCCCTCTTGGGGCGGTAGCTCAAAGAATCTGTCTTGGAATGGGTCGCCCGTGGGATCAGAAACGGGCGGGCTCGCGGTAGACGCCCCACTCGGCGCGGAGGGCGTCGCAGATCTCGCCGAGGGTGGCCTCGACCCGGGCGGCGTCGAGCATGGCCGGGACGATGTTGCCGTCGGTGCGGGCCACGTCGACCATCCGGGAGAGCGCCGCGTCGACCGCCGCCTTGTCGCGGGCGGCGCGCCGGTCGCCGAGCAGTTTGCGCTGCTCGACCTCGACCTCGTGGGAGACGCGGAGGATCTCCAGCGGGCGGCTCACCGTGCCGGTGTGTCCGGTGACGCCGACGACGTGCTTGAGGCCCTTTTCCAGCGCCTGCTGGTAGACGAACGCCGCCTCCGCGATCTGCCCGGTGAACCATCCGTCTTCGATGCCGCGCAGGATGCCGGAGGTGATCGTGCCGTCCGAGCCCATCGCCTTGATCTTCGTGAAGATCTCCTCGGCCTCGGCCTCGATGCGGTCGGTGAGCGCCTCCACGTACCACGAGCCGCCCAGCGGGTCGGCCACGTTGGTCACGCCGGTCTCGTCCATCAGCACCTGCTGGGTGCGCAGGGCGATCTCGGCGGACTCGTCCGTCGGCAGGGCGAGTGTCTCGTCGAGCGCGTTGGTGTGCAGCGAGTTGGTGCCGCCGAGCACGGCCGCGAGCGCTTCGACCGCGGTGCGGACGACGTTGTTGACCGGCTGCTGCGCGGTCAGCGACACGCCCGCCGTCTGGGTGTGGAAGCGCAGCCACAGCGCCCGCTCGTCGGTCGCGCCGTACACGTCGCGCAGCCACCGCGCCCAGATCCGCCGGGCCGCCCGAAACTTGGCGATCTCCTCGAAGAAGTCGAGGTGCGCGTCGAAGAAGAAGCTCAGCCCGGGAGCGAAGAGGTTGACGTCGAGGCCGCGGGAGAGCCCGAGCTCGACGTAGCCGAAGCCGTCGGCCAGCGTGTACGCGAGC
Organism: Phytohabitans sp. LZ39; assembly: GCF_059359075.1. Lineage (NCBI taxonomy): Bacteria > Bacillati > Actinomycetota > Actinomycetes > Micromonosporales > Micromonosporaceae > Phytohabitans > Phytohabitans sp. LZ39. Next base: position 71,595 of record NZ_JCADBM010000033.1, read on the forward strand.
TCCTGCGCGGCCGTCGAGCCCGCCTCCCGGATGTGGTAGCCGGACACCGAGAGCGGCTTGTAGCGCGGGATGTTGTGCGCGCAGTACTCCATCAGGTCGCCGATCAGGCGCAGGTGCGGCTCGGGCTCGAAGAGCCACTCCTTCTGCGCGATGTACTCCTTGAAGATGTCGGTCTGGAGCGTGCCGTCCAGTGTGGACAGATCGGCGCCCTGGCGCTCGGCGGCCACCAGGTACATGCAGAAGACCGGCACCGCCGGGCCGGAGATCGTCATGCTCGTGGTGGTGGCGGTGAGGTCGATGCCGTCGAAGAGCACGTCCATGTCGGCGGCCGAGTCGATCGCCACGCCACAGTGGCCGACCTCGCCCAGGGCCTGCGGGTCGTCGGAGTCGCGCCCCATCAGGGTCGGCATGTCGAACGCGACGGAGAGCCCGCCGCCGCCCGCGCCGAGGATCATCTTGTAGCGCTCGTTGGTCTGCCGCGCGCTGCCGAAGCCGGCGAACTGGCGGATCGTCCACGTGCGACCCCGGTAGCCGGTGGGATAGAGCCCCCGGGTGTACGGGTACTCCCCCGGCCACCCGATCCGGTCGAAGCCGGGCACGTCGACGCCGGGTGGTGGACCGTAGACCGGATCCACCGCCATCCCGGAGAGCGTCGTGAAGTCGGCGTCGCGCTTGCGGGCTGCGTCGTACCGGGCCTGCCAGCGCGCGCGGCCTGCCGCGATCTCCTCGGCGTTCATGGCACCGAGTCTAGAGGGTACACTGAACGATCGCTAAGGCCATGCGGTTATGGCTGGTAGCCCGCGGCCCGCGTCTCGTCGCCGCCGACCGGGCCGGCGTCGTCGACGTGCACGTCGTCGACCCGGATGTTGACCTCGGTGACTTCTAGCCCGAGCAGGTTTTCCACCGAGCTGATCACCTTGGCGCGCACCTTCTCGGTCACGGAGTGCACCACGAAGCCGTACTCGATCACGAGCGTGATGTTGATGACCGCGGTGCGCCCCTCCAGCCGCACCGACATGCCACGGTCGGCGTCTTCGTCGGCGTCGCCGAGACCGATCCGCTCCTTGACGTTGGCGAAGAAGCGGGCCACGTCGCCACCCAGGTCGTACACACCCGGCACCTCGCGGGTGGCGATGCCGGCGATCTTCTCGACCACCTCGTCGGCGATCGAGGTGGTGCCCCGCTCGGCGGCCAGCTCGGCGTTGTTGCGCAGGCGCTCGACCACCTGCGAGGCGACCCGCCCGGAGGCCGCCGCGGCCCGCTCGACCGCGTCACCGGCCCGGTCGACCGCGTCGCTGATCTGCTCGCTCACCTGGGCGACGGTGCCGTTGCTCTCGGACGGGGCGGGCGTCGTGGCCGGGGCCGCCTCCACCACCTCGACGACCGTCTCGTCGGGCGTGGTCTCCTCGCGCTGCGCGGGCACCTGAGCCGCTACGTCGGTCATGACTTCTCCCCCTGTGTCGCTGGCAGGCCACTGGGTCCGGAGCGTACCCGCCGAGGGCGAACGCGGGGAGTGCTCTCACCCGCGGTAATCAGCCGCGTACAAGCTCCGCGCGGCCGTCGACGAGGTGCACCTCCGCGTCGCACGACGCCGCCGCCTCGGAGTCGTGGGTCGCGAAGACCACCGCCGCGCCGCGGGCCGCCTCGTCGTGCATCAGGTCGAGCACCCGCTGCCGGTTGGCGGCGTCGAGCTCGCTGGTCACCTCGTCGGCCAGCAGCACCCCACCGGCCAGCGCCAACCCGCGCGCGATCGCCGTGCGCTGCTGCTGCCCGCCGGACAGCTCCTCCACGAGCTGGTCGGTCTGCCCGGTCAGCCCGAGCCGCTCCAGGGCGGCGGCGGTCAGCCGGCGCGCCTCCGTGGGCGACACCCCGGTGGCGATGAGCGCGACCTGGAGGTTTTCCCCGGCGGTGAGGATCGCGGCGAGCCCGTTGTCCTGCGGCACGAGCACGACGCCCCGGGCCACCGCGTGGTCGCGGTCGCGCAGCGCCTCACCGTCGACCGTCACGCCGCCCGCGGCGGGCGGGAGCATGCCGGCCATCGCCGCGAGCAGGGTGGTCTTGCCCGCACCCGACGGGCCGGTCACGGCCAGCACCCGCCCCGGCTCGGCGGTCACCGACACGTCGCGCAGGACCGGCTCGCCCCGCCCGTACGCCACCGAGAGCCCATCGACCACCACCGTAGTTCCCACGGGCGTGAGATTAGCCGGTCGCCAGGGTCGAGGCATGAGCTACTCGGAGCGGTTCGAGTCCCTCATCGAGGCACGCATCCGCGCCGCTCGGGAGAGCGGCGAGTTCGACGACCTGCCCACCTACCCAGCCGGATCCGCAGGGCCGGCGCGGCTCCAGGCCACGCCAACGCGGGCCGAGCGGATGCGCGGCGCGCGGCATTGCCGGCGGCGCCGATGGAAAAGCAGCGGTGGACCGCGCGATTTGACTGACATCGCGGGCTCGGTCGGTATCGCTGCTCGGGCACCCATTTGCCGGCGACTTTCAGGTAATTGGCAATGCGGGGAAATGACGATCGACAGATTAATTGCCGGCCTGTGACTTGGGCGCGGTAGGCGCTGCATCGACCGCGGCCGAGGTTTGCGCGCTCGACCGTTTCGGCCCGGCCCGGACGTTGGCGGGCGCAGCGGCAGCCTCGCCGGAGCACCCCTGCCCGGCGAGGCGGTAGCGGAGGCGGGCTGACCTGTCGGAGCAGGTGCGGCGGCGACCGCGGGCTCGCTGCGGTCTAAGGACTCTCGGCCGGTCGGCAGGTTTTCGCTCGGCGCTGGGTGCTGCCGCCGCCCAAGCGGCGTCGACGCTTGGACCGAGGGCTGATGCGGGGTCCGGTCTTGTCGGCTCGCGTGCGCGTTTGCCGTCTGCGCGCAGCTATCACGGAGGCGACGCCGACGCTCGCCGTGGCGTTGCGCCAAGCCCCAGGCGCGATGGCGCTCGTGCGCGCGGCGAAACTCTTCGGCGGCGGGAGAATAGTTACGCGACGCGGTGTGGTCACGCATTTTGGCGAGCGCGGCCGAGGTGAACAACTGAAGCTGCCGCATACGCTAGATTATCCCGCAGCCGCCGAGATAATGCCGCCCTAAATTGCATAGCAGCCTACGATATACGAGTTATTTGAATGGACATCAAGAGTCCTCTCCGCCGCGGCGATTCAGCGCGGACACCTACCCAGCGGGGCCCGCGGGCCGGGCGCGGGCGCTGAGGTGAGCGCGGCGTTATCCCTCGATCGGCGCCCGAGTCGTCCGCCTGCCGACGATCAAGGAAGATGCCCCCGGGATTGGAGATTGTGGGCTTGGCGCGCGGGGCTGGCAGCGTGGGCCGGGGAACTCGGTGAGCCCTGGCGAGCCGCCGGCCCGCGCGGTCTCCGGCGGGAGCGGCGGCCCGCCGCTGACGCGGACCCGGGACAATCTCCGGAGAGACGATCCCGGGTCGACCGCCCAAAGGGGCGCTGGACGCGATGGACGGACGACGTTGGCGCCGGCGCGCGATCTCAGCGGCCCGGATGACGCGCACGTCAAAGTAGCTCAGGGCAGCGATGCGACGAGTGACGCGGCGGCGGCGTAGGGGTCGGTTTCGCCGGCCGCGACCTTCACGGCCGCGTCTTGTAAGGCGGTGCCCGAGCGGATCGAGCCGAGCCGCTCGCGGAGGGTGCCCAGCGCGATCGCCTCGACCTCGGCGGCGGCCCGGGCCTCCCGGCGCCGGCGCAGCTCGCCGTGCTCGACGAGCCAGGCGCGGTGCTTCTGCACCGCGTTGACGATGTCGTCGATGCCCTGGCCCCGCGCCGCGACCGCGCGCACGACCTGGGGGCGCCACTCGCCGGGGGCGCGCTCGCCGAGGCCGATCATGCCCTGGATGTCGTGGTAGGTGGCGTCCGCACCGTCGCGGTCGGCCTTGTTGACCACGAACACGTCGGCGATCTCGAGGATGCCGGCCTTCACCGCCTGGATCGCGTCGCCCATGCCGGGGGCGAGCAGCACGACCGTGGTGTCGGCGAGCGAGGCCACCTCGACCTCGGCCTGGCCGACGCCGACGGTCTCGACCAGCACCACGTCGCAGCCCGCGCCCTCCAGGACCCGCACCGCCTGCGGCGTCGCCGCCGCCAGGCCGCCGAGGTGGCCGCGGCTCGACATCGAGCGGATGTACACGCCGGGGTCGGTGGCGTGGTCCTGCATGCGCACCCGGTCGCCGAGGATCGCGCCGCCGGTGAACGGGCTGGACGGGTCGACCGCCAGCACACCCACCCGGTGGCCCTCGCCGCGCAGCACGCGCACGAGCTCGTTGGTCGTGGTGGACTTGCCGACGCCGGGCGAGCCGGTGAGGCCGATGACCTGCGCCTTGCCGGTGTGCGGCGCGAGCGCCGCGGCCACCTCCGGCAGCAGGTCGTCGCCGCTCTCGACCAGCGTGATCAGCCGGGCCACCGCGCGGGGGTCGCCCTCACGCGCGGCCGCCACCAATCCGGATACGTCGCGGCTTCGTCTCACTCCACCACCTGGTTCGCTCGCTCGTGCGGCGACTAAGGCGCGCCAACTCGCTCGCTCACTGGACCTTGATGATAAGAGCGTCACCCTGGCCGCCGCCTCCGCAGAGGGCCGCCGCGCCGGTGCCACCACCGCGCCGCTTGAGCTCCAGGGCCAGCGTGAGTACGAGGCGCGCGCCGGACATGCCGATCGGGTGGCCGAGCGCGATCGCGCCGCCGTTGACGTTGACGATCTCGGGACTGACCCCGAGCTGGCGGGTGGAGGCGATGCCGACCTGGGCGAACGCCTCGTTGATCTCGATGAGGTCGAGATCGGCCACGGTCATGCCGGCCTTGCCGAGCGCGTGGTTGATCGCGTTGGCCGGCTGGAGGTGCAGCGAGTTGTCCGGGCCGGCCACGTTGCCGTGCGCGCCGATCTCGGCCAGCCAGGTCAGGCCCAGCTCTTCGGCCTTCGCCTTGCTCATCACCACGACCGCCGCCGCGCCGTCGGAGATCGGCGACGAGCTGCCCGCGGTGATCGTGCCGTCCTTGGTGAACGCGGCCCGCAGCTTGCCCAGCGACTCCGCCGTGGCGTCGGGGCGGATGCCCTCGTCCTCCGCGATCACGATCGGGTCGCCCTTTCGCTGGGGCACCTCGACCGGCGCGATCTCCTCGGCGAAGGCGCCGTTCTTCTGGGCCGCCGCCGCGCGCTGGTGGCTGGCCGCCGAGAAGGCGTCCTGCTCCTCGCGGGAGATGCCGAACCGTGCGCCGTGACGCTCGGTCGACTCGCCCATCGAGCAGGCGTCCCAGGTGTCGGTGAGCCCGTCGAGCGCCATGTGGTCGCGGATCACCACGTCGCCGTACTTGTATCCCTGGCGCTGCCCCACGAGCAGGTGCGGCGCGTTGGTCATCGACTCCATCCCGCCGGCCACCACGATGTCGAACTCGCCGGCCCGGATCAGCTGGTCGGCGAGCGCGATCGCGTCGAGGCCGGACAGGCACACCTTGTTGACCGTCAGTGCGGGCACGGACATCGGGATGCCGGCGTTGACGGCGGCCTGGCGCGCGGGGATCTGGCCGGCGCCGGCCTGGAGCACCTGCCCCATGATCACGTACTGCACCTGCTCGGGGGCGACCCCGGCCCGCTCCAGCGCCGCCCGGATGGCGAAGCCGCCGAGCGCCGTAGCCGGAAAGTCCTTGAGGTTGCCCAGCAGGCGGCCCATCGGCGTACGCGCGCCACTCACGATCACGGAGCCGGTCATGTTGCTCACCCTCCCGCACCACTTAACGGTCGTTCGGTCAGACTAACGCTATGAACGAACACGACCACGGTGAGCCCGCTGCCGACTATGTCACAGGCATAGGCCTCCTTCGCATCGACCACGTGGGCGTGGCGGTGGCCGACCTCGAAGCGGCGATCGGCTTCTACGCGCGGGTCTTCGGCATGCGCTGCGTGCACCGCGAGACAAACGAGGAGCAGGGCGTCGAGGAGGCCATGCTCGCGGTCGGTCCGGATCCCTCGGGCGGGCAGGTGCAGCTGCTCGCGCCGCTCTCACCGGAGTCCACGATCGCGAAGTTCCTCGACCGCAACGGGCCGGGCGTGCAGCAGGTGGCGTACACGGTGGTGGACGTCGAGGCGGCCGCCGCCGCGCTGCGCGAGCGCGGCGTGCGCGTGCTGTACGACGAGCCACGGCGCGGCACGGCCGGCTCGCGGGTCAACTTCGTGCACCCGAAGGACGCCGGCGGCGTATTGATCGAACTCGTCGAGCCTGGTGCAGTTCTTCACAAAACGGTTCCAGCCTGAATTACCGTTCAGTAACATCCTGGGCCTATCGCCCAGGAGGTGCGCTGTGCAGAAGATCCTCGAAACGATCATGGCGGCGGAGGGGTCGGGCGACCCGGCCAAGGAGCTGGCCGCCATCGCGGGCCTTCCGGTGCCGGAGAGCTACCGGGGTGTCGTGGTCCGGTCCGACGAGACCGCCATGTTCGACGGCATGGCCACCAAGGAGAAGGACCCCCGCAAGTCACTGCACGTGCAGGAGGTGCCGACCCCGGAGCTCGGGCCGGGCGAGGCGCTCGTCGCGGTGATGGCCAGCGCGATCAACTACAACACGGTGTGGACGAGCATCTTCGAGCCGCTCTCGACCTTCACGTTCCTCAAGAAGTACGGCCGCGTCTCCGCGCTCACCAAGCGCCACGACCTGCCGTACCACGTGGTCGGCTCGGACGCCGCCGGCGTGGTGCTGCGCGTCGGTCCGGGCGTGACCAAGTGGACGGCCGGCGACGAGGTGGTCGCGCACTGCCTGTCGGTGGAGCTGGAAGACGCGGCCGGGCACGACGACACCATGCTCGACCCGCAGCAGCGGATCTGGGGCTTCGAGACCAACTTCGGCGGGCTCGCCGAGCTCGCGGTCGTGAAGGCCAACCAGCTGATGCCCAAGCCGCGTCACCTCAGCTGGGAGGAGGCCGCCAGCCCCGGGCTGGTCAACTCCACCGCGTACCGGCAGCTCGTCTCCCACCACGGCGCGCAGATGAAGCAGGGCGACGTGGTGCTGATCTGGGGCGCGTCCGGCGGGCTCGGCGGGTACGCCACCCAGCTGGCCCTCAACGGCGGCGCAATACCCGTCTGCGTGGTCTCCTCCCCCGACAAGGCGGAGCTGTGCCGGCGGATGGGCGCCGACCTGGTGATCGACCGCGGCGACTTCCGCTTCTGGAAGGACGAGCGGACGCAGGACACGGACGAGTGGCGCCGCTTCGGCGAACGGGTGCGCGAGCTGACCGGCGGAGAAGACCCGGACATCGTCTTCGAACACCCGGGTCGGGAGACGTTCGGCGTGAGCGTCTACGTCGCCAAACGCGGCGGAACGATCGTCACCTGCGCATCGACGAGCGGTTTCCTGCACCAGTACGACAACCGCTACCTCTGGATGAATCTCAAGCGGATCATCGGGAGCCACTTCGCCAACTACCGCGAGGCGTGGGAGGCCAACCGGCTCGTCGCCCTCGGCCGCATCCACCCGACCGTGTCACGCACCTATCCGCTGGAGCAGACCGGCCAGGCGGCGTACGAGGTGCACCGCAACGCGCATCAGGGCAAGGTCGGTGTCCGCTGCCTCGCACCGGCCGACGGTCTGGGGGTCCGCGACCCGGAGCTGCGGGCTCGCCACGAGGCTGAGATCAACCGCTTCCGGGGCCGATAGTCACGTCGCCATTCACCCGAAAAGATGACCTTATAAGTGGGGGCGACATGGGGCCGTACGGCCTTGCGAAGCCCCCCGGTGGGTCTGCCAGTATGTCCCAATGCCCCAGCAGCAGCAGCCGTCCTCCCTCGCGTTCTTCGAAAACGCGAACTCACAACACGACTTCACGGTCGTCCTCCGGGGATACGACCGTGGGCAGGTCGACGACTTCGTCGGCCGCCTCAGCGCCGCACTGACCCAGTCCGAGCAGGCCCGCGGCGAGGCCGAGCAGCGTATGAACGACGCTCAGCGCCGGCTCCGCCAGGCCGAGCAGCGCCTCGGCTCGCTCGAGGCGAAGCTCACCGACACCAACAAGCAGCTCGAGGAAAACAGCCGGCCGACGCTCTCCGGTCTTGGCACGCGGGTCGAGCAGATCCTGCGTCTCGCCGAGGAGCAGGCCAACGACCACCGCGGCGAGGCCAAGCGCGAGTCGGAGGGCATCCTCTCCGCCGCGCGCCTGGAGGCCCGCGAGATCACCGACAAGGCGCGCGCCGAGGCCGCGGCCATGAAGGCCACCGCCGAGCGCGAGGCCGGCCAGGTCCGCACCGCGTCCGAGCGCGAGGCCGCCGAGGTGCGGGTGCAGGCCCGCCGCGAGGCCGACACGCTCCGCGCCGACGCCGACCGCGAGACCAAGCAGCTGCGCACGGTCACCGCGCACGAGGTGGCCGAGCTCAAGTCCACGGTGGAGCGTGAGGTCGCCACCCTGCGGGCCACCGCCGAGCGGGAGATCACCCAGCTCCGGGCGAAGGCGGCCCGCGAGGCCGAGGAAAAGCGCGCCGAGGCGACCAAGCTGCTGACCGACGCCCGCGACAAGCGCGACAAGGACCTCCAGGCCCTCGCGCTCGAGCTCGCCGAGCGCCGGGAGAAGGCGGAGCGCGAGGAGTCCGAGCGGCACGCCGCGCAGGTGGCGCAGACGCAAAAGCTCGTCGCCGAGGCCGAGGAGCGCGCCCGCGCCGCCGAAGACCGCGCCAAGGAGATCGAGCAGCGCGCCGAGGCCCGCCGGGTCGAGTCCGAGCGCAATGCCAGCGAGACGATCGACAAGGCCAAGGCCCTCTCGGAGAAGACGCTCAACGAGGCCCGCGCCGAGTCGCACCGCCTCGTCAGCGAGGCCCGCACCGAGGCCGAGCTCACCACGCAGGCCGCCCGGCGCGAGGTCGAAGACCTCACCCGCCAGAAGGACGCGGTCACCGCGCAGCTCGGCCAGATGCTCTCCGGCCTCGCGGGCATCGTGCCCACGGCGCCGCAGGCGGCCAAGTCGGAGGAAGACAAGTCCGGCAAGGGCGACGGCGAGCGCGTCAACGCGGGCACGGCGAGCTGAGGCTCCACCCCTGACGGCTGACGACGGTCACCGCATCGCGGGGCAGATGCGACCGATCGCAGGCCGCACCGGTTTACCGGTGCGGCCTGCGTTGGCGTGCCCGCCCGGGCCAGGAGACGCAGTGGCGCGCGTCCCTCCGCCGAATGGTGTGTATCCAGGCGCCATTCAGCTGAGCGTGTGAGGATGGGGGGCATGTCGCACGGCGGAGAGCTCTTTGGTCTAGGTGATGGTGTGTCGACGGAGCCGACTTTCGAGTCGGCCATGCGGGGCTACGACAAACGCCAGGTAGACCGCTACGTCGCCCGCGCGGAGGGTGAGATCGCCACCCTCGCCACCGAGCGTGAGCAGGCGTATGCGCAGATCCAGAGTCTCGCCGCGCAGGTGGAGCAGCTCCAGGCCGAGGTGGTCAACGTGCGTCGCCAGGCGGCGAGCGTCGACAAGATCTCGTTCCGCCACCTCGGTCCGCGCGTCGAGCAAATCCTCGCGCTCGCCGAGGAGCAGGCGGAGGCGATCCGGGGCAGCGCCACCCAGGAGCTCGCCGAGCAGCGGGTCGAGGCGGAGCGGGCGCTGGGCGAGGCCCGGGCACGCGCCGCCGACGCGGTGCGTGACTTCGAGATCGCCCTTGCCGCCCGCCGTTCCGACGAGGAAAAGGCGTCCGCCGAGCGCCGCGCGTCGGCCGAGGCGGCGGTGGCCCAGGCGCAGGAGCAGGCCGAGGCGATCCTGGCGAGCGCGCGCGAGCAGGCCGCCAAGATGCACGCCGAGGCGGAGGCGACGCTGGCGCAGGCCCGGGAGAAGGCACAGCGGCTGAGCGAGGAGGCCACCCACTTCGCGGAGCATTCCCGGGCGGAGACCGAGTCGTGGGTGCGGTCCGCCCGCGGGCAGGCCCAGCAGGAGCTGGCGCAGTGGCGCGGCAGCGTCGAGCAGGAGATCAACCAGCGCCAGGCCGACTTCGACCGCGACTTCGCGCAGCGGCGGGCGGCGATCGAGCAGGAGTTCGCCCAGCGGCGCGCGGCCGGCGAGCAGGAGCTCGCGCAGTGGCGGGCGGGCGCGGAGCAGCAGGTCGCCGCGCGGAGCGCCGAGGCCGAGCGTTACGTGACGGAGATCCGGCGCCAGGTCGAGGAGCAGGCCGCGACGGTGCGGCGGGAGGCCGAGGAGCACGCCGCGGCCGTCCGGCGGCAGACCGAGGAGCAGGCCGCGACCGCGCAGGGCCACCTCGCCGCGACCCAGCAGCACCTCGCCTCGACGCAGAAGGAGACGGCCGCCGCCGGCCAGCTCCTCGCCGACGTGCAGCAGCAGGTGGCGCACGCGCAGGAGGCGCTCGCCGAGGTCAAGCAGCAGACGGTGGCCACCCGCCAAGAGGGCGACCAGTTCCGGCGCGCGCTCACCGAGGTGCAAAAGCAGCTCGCCGCCGAGCGGCAGCGCCTCGCCGAGGCACAGCGCACGGCCGAGGAGGCCGAGCGCAAGGTGGTCGAGGCCAAGGCGACCGTCAAGAAGGCGAGCGACGCCGCCTCCGAGGTCTCGACCGAGTCCGACTCGGAAAAGACCCAAGTGGTGAGCGACGCCGAAAAGACCCAGGTCGTGAGCGCCGGCACGCAGGACGAAAAGGACGAGGCCGAGGAGCGGGCCGACACGCCTCAGAAGGTCGGCTGACCTTTCCCTCACCCTCCCCGCGCGACCCGCCGCCCGCGGTCGCGCCGCTGGCGCGCTGCCGTTACCCTGCTGCGGGGTCGTAACGGCGGGGAGGTCAAGTGGCAGCTGAGGGATCCGGCGACGAGCTCGTAGAGCGGCCCGAGCGCTCCGCGCCGCGGGCAGACGAGGCCGACGCGCCGGACGACGAAGCCGACGCGCCGGACGACGAAGCCCCGGTCCCGCCATCGACCGGCAAGTTCGGCCCGCCGGGGCGGCCGCTGGGTCGCAACGCCTTCGTCACCGGGTTCGTCTTCGGGCTCGGTGTGCTGCTGGCCTACACGGCGTACATCGCGGTCAAGAACGCCGCCGGCATGCTCCTACTGATCTTCATCGCGCTCTTCCTCGCCGTGGGCCTCAACCCGGCGGTCGTGCGGCTCCGCAAGTGGGGCGTACCGCACGGCCTCGCGGTCGCCGCCGTCGCGCTGGGCATCATCCTGCTGCTCTGCGGCGGTCTCTTCGCGCTCGTCCCGCCGGTGGTCAACGAGTCCAGCGAGGTGATCGACAACCTCCCCGGATACGTCGACCAGCTCAACAACAACCCGACGATCCGCGACCTCAACGAGCGGTACGACATCATCCAGCGGGCGTCGTCGGCGGTCAACGCGCAAAACATCACCAGCGCGCTCGGCGGGGTGCTCGGCGGGGCGTCGCTCGTGTTCGGCACGGTGTTCCGGGTGCTGACCGTGCTCGTGCTGACGATCTACTTCATGGCCGCGTTCGACCGCATGAAGGAAGGCGCTTACCAGCTGGTGCCGGCCTCCCGCCGGCAGCGGGTGCGGCTGATCACCGACGAGATCCTCACCAAGGTCGGCGCGTACATGGTGGGTGCGCTCGCCGTCGCGCTCCTGGCCGGCACCAGCACGTACATCTTCTTGATCATCACCGGGGTGGCGTACCCGTTCGCCCTGGCCGTGGTGGTCGCGGTCTGTGACCTGATCCCGCAGATCGGCGCGACGCTCGGCGCGGTCATCGTGAGCATCGTCGGCTTCGCCAGCTCGCTGACCGCCGGCATCGCCTGCGTGGTGTTCTTCATCATCTACCAGCAGGTGGAAAACTACCTGATCTACCCGAAGGTGATGCGCCGCTCGGTCGAGGTCAGCGACGTGGCCGCGATCGTGGCCGCCCTGCTCGGCGCCGCCCTCTTCGGCGTCATCGGCACGCTCGTGGCCATCCCGGCGGTCGCGGCGATCCAGCTCATCCTGCGTGAGGTCGTGGTTCCCCGCCAGCAGGAGCGCTGAGTCCAACCGGTCGGCCGGTACCCGTGTCACGTTCCAGACAGTGGAATCGGACCGGCAACCAGGCCTAAATAGCATCTAGCAGTTCCCTGGACCCGTCTGGCGGTCTTCGGTTTGGTCTTCGGCATGCTCAGCGGGAGGGCGCCTGTGCGGGCACATCAGTTTTCTCGGGACGCGGTGATCGTCGGCGGCTGCGGCCGGGTGGGCCTGCCACTCGGCATCGCGCTCGCCTCGCGCGGACTCTCCGTGACGCTGTACGACATCAACGCGGCCGCGGTGGCGACGGTCAACGACGGCATCATGCCGTTCGACGAGGAGGGCGCCGCCCCGCTGCTCACCGAGGTGGTCGGCGCGGGCCGGCTGGTCGCCACGACCGACCCCGCCAGCGTCGGCGCGGCCGAGCACGTCGTCGTGGTGGTGGGCACGCCGGTCGACGAGCACCTCAACCCCGACCTCGGCGCGGTGCCGCGGGCCCTGGAGCGGTGCGCCGACCACCTTGTCGCCGGCCAGCTCGTGATCCTACGGTCGACCGTCTACCCGGGCGTGACCGCGCTCACCGAAAAGCTGCTCGCCGGCCTCGGCGCGGGCGTCGACGTGGCCTTCTGCCCGGAGCGGATCGCCGAGGGCAAGGCGCTCACGGAGCTGTTCGACCTGCCGCAGATCGTCTCCGCGCGGACCCCCGAGGTGGTCGAGCGCGCCGAAAAGTTCTTCCGCAACCTTACCGACCAGATCGTGCCGCTGGAGCCCGAAGAGGCGGAGCTGGCGAAGCTGTTCACGAACACGTGGCGGTATATCAA
>NZ_JCADBM010000034.1:0-82214 GCF_059359075.1 Phytohabitans sp. LZ39
ACCGACCTGGGAAAACCCGAGAACGATCTTCCCATCGTCCGAGCCGCTGCCAGAACCGGCACCGTCATCGCCGCCACACGCCGTCACGGTGACGGCGGCCAGCAGGCCGACGGCCACCGCCGCGGACAATCTCCTGAGCATCGCATCCTCCTGCCACGAAACTGGTGCGCACTCCGCTAGGTGAGCGTTAACATAGACAACCGTGACGCGCCTCGTCGGGAGAACGAGGAGCGTCGTGCTGCTGGCCGTATCCAGGTCTGCGAGACCCACACGCCAGGGGAGATTGACGTGGGCCGCGGGAGTGGCCTGTGTCACCCTCCGCGAACGAGAATGTTACCGTTCTCTACTCACGCGTCAAGAGATGATCCCGATCTGTTGCCGATGCGTTGCCACCGGGAAGGACTAACGCACGCGGCCTCTGAGCGCTAACTTGTGATCGGTAACAACTGGGTCTCAGGGGGCGATGTGGCAGCGAAGCGATCGGCGGCCGACGACGGGCAGGCCGCCAAGGCCGAGGGCACGGTGCCGCCCCAGCCCCGCGGCTCCGTCATGCGAGACGTGGCCCGGCTCGCGGGCGTCTCGCACCAGACCGTGTCCCGCGTGCTCAACGAGCACCCCAACGTGCGCCAGGAGACCCGGCGCCGGGTCCTCGAGGCGATGCAGGCGCTCAACTACCGGCGCAACCTCGCCGCCCGCACCCTCGTCACCCGCCGCTCCGGCACCCTCGGCGTCATCGGCTTCGAGACCACGCTCTTCGGCCCGGCCTCGATGCTCTACGGGATCGAGGACGCGGCCCGCACCGCCGGCTACTTCGTCACCGTGGCCTCGATCCGCACCCTGGAACGCCCCTCGGTGCTCGAAGCCGTCGACCGACTGTGCCAACAGTCAGTGGAGGGCATCATCGCGATCGCCCCCAAGTCCGCCGTCACCAACGCCCTCGTCCAGGTGCCCTCCGGCCTGGCCAGCGTCGGCGTGGGCGGCGGCGCCGACGACGACGCCGTGCCCACCGTGCGCATCGACAACGCCGCCGGCGCCCGCCTGGCCACCCAACACCTGCTCGACCTGGGACACTCCACAGTGCACCACGTGGCGGGCCCGCCCGACTGGCCGGAGGCCCGCGAACGCGTCGAGGGCTGGCGCGGCACCCTCTACGCTGCCGGCGCGCGGGTCCCGCCGGTCGAGCCCGGCTCGTGGAGCGCCCAGTCCGGCTACGAGCAGGGCCAGGCACTCGCCCGCGACCCCGAGGTGACCGCCATCTTCTGCGGCAACGACCAGATCGCGCTCGGGGTGCTCCGCGCCCTCCAGGAGGCCGGCCGCCGCGTCCCGCACGACGTCAGCGTCGTCGGCTTCGACGACATGCCCGACTCCGGCTACTTCCTGCCCCCACTGACCACGATCCACCAGGACTTCGCCGAGCTCGGCCGCCGCAGCCTCGCCGTCCTGCTCGACCAGATCACCCGGCCCGCCGCCAGCGCCCCCGACCACGTCCTCCTCTCACCCGAGCTCGTCCTCCGCGCCAGCACCTCGTCCCCGGCCGCGTGACGGCTCACCGACATCCGCCCGCGCCACCCGCGGACCGCGTGCGGGGGATCCTGGGGTGCCCGCCGGGCCCGCGGTTGAAGCCCGCGGCGGGGCCGCGGCTCGACCGCCGCTGCCTATGGTTGTGACCGGGCGACCGCCCTCCGGGTGGACGCCCATCTGCCGGTCAACGCGAGCGGTGCGCCGAGCACGCAGAACAGCGCGCCGATGACGAACATCGAACCCGTGTAGCCGGGCACCATCAGCGGGGCGACCAGGCCGGTCAAGGCACCGACCTGCAAGAGGGTGGTGAAAAGGCCCGCGCCGGCGCCGAGGCCGCCGCGCAGGACGCTGCCGAGGTGCACGACCCCGACGCTTTGTACTCCCGCGGCGAACGCGCCGTAGATCGCCTGGGAAACGAGCAGGAATACAACTCCGCCGCCGATCGCGAGCATGCCGAACGACATGACTCCGACGGCACAGACAACTGCGAGGGTGGTGGGACTGCCGAGCCTCTCTGTCAAGCGCCCCAACACCGGCAGGATGGGCAGTTCGGCGACGACGGCAGCGAGCAGGAGGATCGAGACCCATTCCGGCGACAGTCCACGATGGACGACGTAGAGCGGCAGATAGACGAGGCGTAAGGTGTCCGCCGCGACGAGAGCGAGTACGGCGATCGTGGCGGTCAGCGCCACCCTTCGTGACACCGACTCTGCCGCCGGTGCCGCTGGCTCGGTAGTGGCGGAACGACGCGGCGAGCGGATGAGCCAGCTCGCGGCCAAGTTGCAGAACGCGAGAACGACGGCCAGTGCCAGACCGTCGACCGGTACGCCGAGCTCCGGCGCTGATTGAGCCAGCGCGGCCAGACACAGACCGATGACATAGCCGATCACGAACGTGCTGCGCATCGAGCTCGCCAGCCGGGAGTCATTTTGCGATGACGCGGTGCTCGCCGTCGCGACGAGCAGCGGGAAGATCAGCGTCATGGCGGCGAGTAGCGGGCTGAATATCAAGGCCGCCAGCGGGTCCGTCGCCCAACCGACACCTAGCAGTCCGACAATTCCGCACGCAATGGCGAGGGCCAAACTCCACCACGGGATGCCTCGTTTGCGCAGAAGAGGCCCAACGCTGAGATTGAGCACTCCCGCGGTGGCGGAGCCGATGGCGAAAAAGAAAGCTATCGTGCTTTTCTCAAAACCTTTGTCGGCGAGTGCCAGCGGCAGGGTCAAGACCATCGTGGCATAGAAGGCTGCGTTGGTCAATACCCCCAAACGCACACCTATCCACCACCGGCGATGCGACCGTCCGGCTTCTCGCGCCATGGCTTGCTCCTTCGGCCTGGCATTGGTCAACTTCTTTGCCTAGGTGACCCGACCATGGTAGATCATCAATGTTGTTCGCGGTGTTTCCCCTTGACTTCATCGACCGCTTGGGTCAAGCTGAGGTGGCTGATCGCCTGATTGAAACCGACTGTTGCGGTCCGGGTGATCATCGGTGGCTAACGGAGTTGGCACGGAGGGGCACGACTCGTTGCGCATCGTCTTCATTCGCCATGGGGAAACAGACCACAACGCTGGCATGGTGATCACCTCGGGATCGCCCGGCGGTCAGCTTACACAGCAAGGTGTAGGACAGATACGACGGGCTGCGGAGCTGCTGAGCGGGAGCAATCCGACGTCGATTTATTCAAGTCCCTTGTTGCGAGCGGCACAAAGTGCGGAAATCATCGCCGAAAGACTCGGCATACCCGTCGTCCAGGACAACCGGTTGCGTGAATGTGACGTCGGGGACCTGGAGGGGCGTTCCGACGAGGCCAGTTTCGCGCGATTCAGCCTCGCGCTCGAGCGATGGTTCATCCACGGTGATCTGGATTTCGAGTTGGGGCCCGGAGGCGAGTCGGGCCAGCATGCGCTCGAACGGTTCCGCATGGTGGTCACACGCATTTTGGAGAGTCAGCCCGCCGACGCCACTGTTGTCGTCGTGAGCCATCAGACGCTGTTGCAACTGGCGCTGACTTACATGTCGGAAAACCTTGTCCCGGCGTTCGGGCACCGCCGGTGGATGGCTAACGGTGGCGCGAGCCTCTTCGATGTGACGCCCGAGCGGACAGTCTGCGTCGAATGGGACGGGCGTGCGGTGGCCGAGCTTCTTGCCGAGCTGTAGCCGGGTGACGTCGTGACGCCGGAGCGGTGACTCCGGCTAGTAGGGAGATGTAGCGGATGGGTGCGCTGAAGATCGGAATGATGGTCTCGGGCCGAGGCGTCGCGCTACGGATGGCGCTGCGGGCATGTGGAGTCGAGCCCTCGCCGGGATCAGTCGTCGCCGTTGCCGCCAACATGCCGTGCCCGGCGTTGCAGGTGGCTCGAGACGCGGGCATCGCGCACGTGGGCCTCTTCGAGATCGACAAGTATGGCACGCGTTCGGTGCGGGACGCCGCAATAGCGGAGTTTTTCCTCGCGGCCGGGGCCAACTTCGTGTTCACCGCGGGCTACATGGACGTCGTCGATGCCACGCTTGTGGACCGCTTCCCGAATCGTGTACTGAGCATCTATCCGTCACTGCTGCCCGCCTATGCCGAGGAGCCCGACACGATCGGCGCCCCCTTGCGGGACGGCGTCAAGCTTATCGGCGTCAGCTTCCATCTGCGCCGGGCATTGTCCGGAGCCGGCGGTCCGATCATCGCTCAATGTGCGATTCCGGTCGACGTGGACGACACGGTGGCGACGGTCGATCCGAAGGTGGCGGAAGTGGAGGACCGCCTACTTCCGGGAATTCTCCAGGCCTTCGCAGAAGACCGAGTCGTCATCGAAGGAAATAGGGCGCGGATCTGGCCGCGGTCAGACGAGGCCAGCCCGTCCGGCGCCGATTTCGTTCGCAGCCGGGCTGTCTGACAAGAGGGTTGTCATGCCATTCAGGCCCCGCCTGCGACGTGACGGGGATGACGCGAGCCGCACCCTGCCGTGGCTGCTTGGTCGCGAGTTGAGGGAATGCGTGGTGGATCTCGCCCGGGTCAGGGCCGTGTCGTCGCGTCGACAGTTTCCGCGTATCGCCGCCCACCTCCTTCTGTATCACGGTGCCTTTCTCGGTCTGCCGTTCGCGTCAAGCCGTGCTACCACCGTAGGAACAGGCGTCAACGGGCGAGACCTCCGACTGGCCATTCGTCGAAACGCCAGCGACTGGCACGTGTACCGCGAGATCTTCCTCGAAAATGCGCTACAGGACGTGACCGGAGAATGGCTGGGTCGGGCCGAAACGGTCGTCGATTTCGGCTCGAACATCGGCTTGGCGAGCGTTTATCTGTCCTGCTGGGCGACGGACGCACGGTTCTACTGCGTCGACCCGGCGGCGGAAAACAACGCCGTAGCCGCAAGGAACTTCGCGGCGAACGGGATCGAAGCGGTTGTAGAGCAGCTGGCCATATCGGATCGAGACGGTCGAATCCCGTTCTATCCAAATCGCTGGTGGGCGTCGAGTTCGACGGTCAAGTCGGTAGTGGACGCTCGGACCGGCCGGGCCGCGCGCTTCGAGAGCGCCCTGGTCTTGCCGCCGGTCGAGGTCGAGTCCATCACCGTCAGCTCCTTCATCCGCCGACACGGACTGAGGTCGATCGATCTGATGAAGATAGACGTAGAGGGTGCTGAACAGCAGATCATGCAGGGCGACACAGGCTGGTTGGACATCGTGGACACGGTCGTCGTGGAGATCCACCGCAAGTACATCGACGCGGGGCCGGTGATCTCGGCGTTCGGCCGCCATGGCATGCGTAGGCGCCAGACGAACGGCCACCTCAGTCTGTTCCGGCGCTAGGACGTCGTGCTGAAGGGAAGACTCATGAGGGTCTGTGTTGTCGCCCCGGCACTGCCTCCCGCCGTCGGTGGAGCCGAGGTGATCGCCGAGTCCGTCATCGGCGTGCTGCTCGCCCGTGGCATCGAGGTAGATGTCGTCTGCGGCGCGGCCGACGCGGCGGTACGGGCCGCCGTCACCGGCGCGGGTGGCCGTTTCGTCGCGGTCGGCCGCGACGTCCCGGCTGATTCCATCGCCTGGGAGTTCGACACGTTCGCGCGGGCGCACGTTCTTTGGCAGCACATCCGGCAGCGCCGGCCGGATCTTGTGCACGTGTTCTCGCACGACGCGGCCGTGTCGGCGTCCATCGCCCAACCGCCTGTGCCGGTGATCGGCACGTTCAACGAGATGGCGACCGAGTCGGGCGGGTTCGGCGAGGCCCGGTCCACGTTCGTCTACTCGCTTCCGCTCACGCTGGTCACGGTTTCCTCCGACTTCTATGCCCGCGCCGCGTTGCGGCACGGCTACCCGGCAGAGCGCGTTCGCCGCGTGGTCACCGGCGTCGACGTGCAATGGCTTCGCCAAGGCTCGGCCGAGCGCGGCAGGGCGATACTCGGCCTGTCGTCGACCGACGGTCCGGTCGTCTTGTGCCCCAGCCGGTTCACCCCGCGCAAGGGCCAGCTCGACCTCATCGCCGCCGTGGCGATAATGGGTCCGGCCCGCCCGTTGGTGGTCCTGGCCGGCTCGGCACACTCCGGCTCGGTCGAGTATTCACAACGGATCCGGGAACGGATCGCGGAACTAGGTCTGGCCGAGGCCGTGCGGATCGTCGAGGAGATAGCCCACCGCGACATGGCCGACGTCTACGCGGCTTGTCACCTCGTCGTCCAGCCGAGCTACGCCGAAGGGCTTGGGCTGTCCGCGCTGGAAGCGATGGCGGCCGAGCGGCCACTTGTCGCCACCACGGTTTCCGGCTTCGACAGCTTTCTCGTACATGACCGCAACGCGCTCCTGGTAAGGCCGGGCGAGCCCGCCGCACTGGGACAAAGGATCTCCGAGCTGCTGACCGACGACCAGCTGGCGCGGCGGCTGGTGACCCGAGCGGCCAAGGACGTCTCGGACTTCGACATAGGCAGGACGGCGAACGAGGTAATCGGGGTATACGAGGAGGCACTCGCCGGCACGGTGGGAAGGCCGGGTGGAGGCGCGTGAGGCTACGGGCTGTTCTGTTCGATATCGGCTGCGTCATCATCCATCCCCAGGAACGCCATTTCCGGCAAGCGACGCTCCGCGGCCGCGGGTACCCGCTGCCGCCGGGCGTCGCGCTGAAGGCATTGGCGGAGACGGTCTGGACCGGCGCCAAGGAGCCCCACCCGTCGGCGTTCTGGGCGGGTGACGACAAGGCACGGTCCTGGGCGCGCCACGCTGGTCTGCCCCCCGACGACGGCCCGGCCATCTGGCGAGTCCTGGAGCGGATGGACACCGACGACGATCCACTGTGGTCCGTTCTCGACGAACACGCCGTGCCGACGTTGACCGCGATACGGCGGGCGGGTTTGCTCGTGGGTGCGGTGAGCAACGGCGACGGACAACTCCATCGGGACCTGGCCCGGCACGGGATCGCGTCCTTCTTCGACACGGTCCTCGACTCGCGACTCGAAGGCGTGGCCAAGCCGGATCGAAAGATCTTCGCGCGGGCGGCCGCACGGCTGGGTGTTCCGCTCGAGTCGTGTGTCTTCGTCGGCGACGACCCACACAGCGACGTGGCCGCCAGTCTGGCGGCGGGCGTGAGGTCCGCCATCCTTTTCGATCGGTACGCGCTTCGCCCGGTCAGCTGGCACGGGCCGACCGCCGCCTCGCTGACCGAGGTCGCGTCACACATCGAGGCGCACATCGGTCACCCGGGAAGGGACCGAGACTCGAATGGGGCGTGAACCGAGCTGGCAGGAGCCGGGTGAACGAGAATGGCGGCTACCGCCATACCGGTGGCGGACCGCGATCGGCGCGTCGATCGCGGAGATTCCCCGTCCCCTCCGGCACGCCGCACTGTGGGTGAGCAACGCGAGGACCCGAAGGTTGCTGGGGCGCGTCGACGATCTGAGACTAGCTTTGGGCTCGGGTAGCACAGTGCCTGACGGCTGGTACGGCCTCGACCTTCGGCGCCGCGGCCCGCGGGTACGGCGAGCCGATCTCCTGCTGGGGATACCCGCCGCGACCGGCACCGTGGCGGCGGTGCTGGCCGAGCATTTTTTCGAACACCTCTATCTCGACGACGTGCCGGGCATGCTCGCCGAGTGCCGTCGCGTGCTCCGCGCGGGCGGAGTCATCCGCGTCGTGTCGCCGGACGCCAGGCAGGTGGCGCGGCTGCTCCAGCTCGGCCCCGCAGCCGAGAGCGATCCGATGGTGGTGGCGGATTCGGTCGTACACCGGTGGAACGACGACGGCTTCCGGTGGGCCCGCTACATCAACCGGATGTCGCACCAATGGGGCCAGCATCGTAGCCTGCTCACGCCCGACATGGTGATCCGGATGTTGTCGGCGGCCGGCTTCGACGGCATCGAGGCGCTGCCCGCCGACAAGACGCGCTATTTCATGGGCTGCGTGCCGGATGTCCACCCGATCAGGTTTCCTGACGAGGTGCCCGAGGCCAATTTCGCTGTCGAAGCCCAGGCTCCCTGATCCTCTCGAGGCGGAAATCATGACAATAACGTCCCGCAGGCACTGGCACGCGGTCCCTGGAGAATCATGAGCGTCGTACTCGTAACGGGGTCGGGCGGATTGATCGGCTCTGAGGCGGCACGTCATTTCGCGGGGATCGGCCTCGACGTGTTGGGCATAGACAACGACATGCGCGCTCGGTTCTACGGCGGTGAGGCGTCTACCGCGAACAACGTCAGGCGCCTCATGCAGGACCTGGGTGCCGCGTATCACCACGAGCATATGGACATCCGAGATCGGGAAGGTATTTCTCGCCTATTCGGCCGATACCGGCGCGACATTGTGTTGGTAGTTCACGCCGCGGCACAGCCGTCGCACGACTGGGCGGCAAGCGACCCGTTCACCGATTTCGATATCAACGCCACGGGTACGCTCAATCTGTTGCAGAACGTCCGTGAGCAGTGTGCCGACGCTCCGTTCATTCATTGCTCCACCAACAAGGTCTATGGCGACCGGCCCAACTCGCTGCCGTTCGTCGAGCTGGACACCAGATGGGAACTCGAACCGAGTAACCCGTACTACGAAGGCGTCACCGAGGACATGCCGATCGACGGCTGCCTACACTCGATCTTCGGTGCCTCCAAGCTCGCCGCCGACATCATGGTGCAGGAATACGGTCGCTACTTCGGTCTCAAAACCGCCTGCTTTCGGGCCGGGACCCTGACCGGGCCGGCACACGCCGCAACGGAACTGCACGGATTCCTCGCGTATGTGATGCGTTGCGCCATGGAGCGGCGGACGTACAACCTGTACGGCTACCACGGAAAACAGGTTCGCGACGCGATACACGCGCACGACGTGGTGGCGGCTTTCGAGGCATTCTTCCGCCGTCCACGCAGCGGCGAGGTCTACAACCTGGGCGGCGGCCGGCACGCCAACGTTTCCAATCTGGAGGCGATCGCGCTGGCAGAGAAGATCTCCGGAAACGAGATGCGGGTAACCTACCATGAGCAAAATCGAATCGGTGACCATATATGGTGGGTCAGCAGCATGGCCAAATGGAGGTCACACTATCCGTCCTGGTCCCCGACGTACGACGTGCCGGCCACGCTTGTAGAGATATACGAGGAGAATATGGGCAACTGGAAACCGACAAGATGACCGCGATCGCCTGCATCGGGTTGTCGACGTCGAGCGGCAAGACTCGAACCAAG
Source organism: Phytohabitans sp. LZ39 (assembly GCF_059359075.1). NCBI lineage: Bacteria > Bacillati > Actinomycetota > Actinomycetes > Micromonosporales > Micromonosporaceae > Phytohabitans > Phytohabitans sp. LZ39. Next base: position 9,174 of record NZ_JCADBM010000034.1, read on the forward strand.
CTTCTTGTCAAGTCTTGCAACGACCGAACGAGACACTTATAGTCAGAGATGGCTGTAAATGTAAGGGCACGGGGGTGCGTCGCTCACCTCCGTGTCGCCGTCGCCAAACTTATTCGACTCCGCCGCGGCATGTTCTCTTCCGCTTCGGGGAGGATCGTCGCCAAGGTTTGGTCAACGCGTCCGACGTCCATGCGGATGGTGGAATTTTATGCAGGTCAGTGATCCGACGTATCGTGCCGCCGTCGAGGGCGCTGCCGCCGAACGCGATCGCCAACCCACCGTCGATGTCGTGCCGCAGGTCGTGATGGTCGCCGGCGGCATGGGCACGAGGCTCTCCGCGAAACTCCCGCCCGGGACCCCCAAGATCCTCGCCGGCGTGCAGGGTCGTCCGTTCCTGGCCTACGTGCTGGCACTGCTGGCGACGCAGGGCGTCCGGCGGTTACACATGTGCCTGGGCGTGGGCGCCGACGCGGTCCTCGACGCGGTCGAGCGACACCGCCCACCCGACCTGTGTGTCACGTCCACTGTGGAAGTGGAGCCACTCGGGACCGCCGGTTGCCTTCGTGCCGCCGCCGCGATGGTCGAGGAGGAGTTCATTCTCCTGCTGGGCGACACCTACACCCCTGTCGATCTGCGCGAGCTGGTACGGCGGCATCGGGCCATCGGGACGGAAGCCAGCATGGCGGTGCTGCACAACCGGGACTGGTTGGTGCCGAGTAACGTCGCGGTCGCCGGGGACCGCGTGACGGTGTACGACAAGCAGGCAGGTCCTGGGGTCTTCGCATACATCGACTACGGCATCGCGATCATGCGGCGTTCCGTCATCGTGCGGATCCCTCACCTGTTCCCGGTGGATCTCGACGTCCTGTTTCAATCGATGATCGACAGTCGGGACCTTGGCGCGGTGCCGGTTGACCACAGGTTCTACGAGATCGGCTCGCCGGAAGGCTATGCCGAGTTCATCCGACTGGTCAGCACCGGCACGCTGCCGCGGCTCACCCCGCCGGCGTCGCGTTCGCCGGGTCCGCCGAGCCCCCGGGACACGCCGTACCGGAGGCCGACCAAACGCCGGCTGGACAGCAGGACCGTCTTCAGGAGCGACTGGATGTCCGTGCGCGAGGACTCGATCCAGCTCGATGACGGGTCGGTCTCGAATTTCGCCGTGGTCTCCCGCGCTGACTTCGTCGTCGTCGTGTGCGAGTTTCCCGACGGGCGCCTGCTGATGACCGAGCAGTATCGGTACGCCATCGGGCGCTGGAGCCTGGAGTTCCCACAAGGGGCGCAAGGTCGCGACGAAGACGTCGTCGACGCGGCGCTGCGCGAGCTTCGCGAGGAAACCGGATGGATCGGCGCCGAGGCGCGGCTGCTACCCGGACGGTTTCACGAGGCGGGCGACTGGGCGAGTCACGGCTTCTCTCTGGTACAGGTCGTGCCGGCGCACCGGAAACAGGCGACGCCCGACGCGAGTGAGGCCGGCCTGCGGACGCGCCTCGTTTCCCGGCGCGACCTGTCCGCCCACATACGGTCCGGGTTGCTCAGCGACGCGCCGACCCTTGCGGCGCTGGCCGTGACCTTCGACCTCACCCAGACGCGGTCCACCACGGGGGAGGAAGTCCGGTGACGGTACTGGTGACCGGCGCCGCCGGTTTCGTGGGCGCACATGTCACTCGGGCCTTGCACGCGGACGGACACGATGTCGTCGCCAGCGATCTCGCGCCCGACCCATGGCGATTGACGGATCTGTTGGACTCGCCGCGGCTGCGCTACGTGACCGGTGATCTGGCCCGCACGCTGCCCGAGGTCATGCCCGGCGTCCAGGAGGTCTGGCACTTCGCGGCGAACGCCGACATACCGCTGGGCGCCAGGGACACATCGGTCGACATCCGTGAGTCGATCCTTCTCACCCAACGTGTTCTCGACTCCATGCGCGACCATGCGACGCCGCTGATCGTGTTTCCGTCGACGAGTGGCGTGTACGGCGACAACGGGGCGCCGGTGGCGCGCGAGAGCGACGGCCCGCTGTTGCCGTGTTCGCTGTACGCCGCCGGAAAGCTCGCGTGTGAGGGGCTCATCTCGGCCTACGCGCATACGTTCGGACTGCGTGGCCGGATCTTCCGGCTCGGCAACGTGGTCGGCGGAGGCATGGGGCGCGGGATCATCCGTGACTTCGTCACCAAACTCTCCGACAACCCAGACGAGCTCCACGTGCTTGGCGATGGCCGGCAGCGAAAGAGCTATGTGCTCGTCGACGACGTGGTCGCCGGCATGAGGTGGATAAGGGACCGGCCGGCCCGCGACGATCTGGTCGACGTCGTCAACCTCGCCGCCGGCGGCAGCCTCGACGTCGCGGGCGTGGCGGCCGCTGTCGCCGCCGCCATGGAGCTGCCGGCGCCGCGTATCGTCCCGACGGACGCACCGCTTTCCTGGGCGGGCGACCAACCCGTGGTCGAACTCGACATCGAGCGAGCGCTGTCGACGGGTTGGGCCCCTGGGCACAGCGCCGCCGAGGCGGTCCGGATCGCGGCCGCCCGCATCCTCACGTCCCGCGGCGTCAAGCCATGACAGGCGACAAGGGCCTCGTAGTGGCCAGTACCCCGCTGCGGCTCACCCTCGGCGGGGGCGGGACCGACCTACCTTTCTACGCGGAGCGGTTCGGCGGTGACATGATCACGGCGGCCGTCTCGCTACCGGTAACCGTCGTCGCCCGCCGCGGGCGCGTCGACGGGCTGTTCCGCTACAGCTACGAGCGGACGGACGTGGCCCGGTCGCCGGACGGTCTGGGACACCCGCACGTGTCCGAGGCGCTGAAAGCGGTCGGGATCCTGGAGCCGACCGAGATCGTGTCGCTCGGTCCGGTGCCCTCCGGCACCGGTCTGGGCAGCTCGGGTGCCTTCACGGTGAGCACATTGGCGGCGCTGTACGAACTGGCCGGGCGGCAACCAAGCCGGATGGAACTGGCCGAGCACGCCTTCCAGCTGGAAAACGAGCGGCTCGGGCGACCGGTCGGACGGCAGGACCACTACGCCTGCGCGCTGGGCGGGATGCGACGGCTGATCATCAGCTCGAGGGGTGAGGTGCGGGCGCCCGAGCTGGACATCGCACCGGACGTGCTCGAGGCCCTCGACCGGAGGTTGCACCTGTTCTACACCGGCCAACGGCGCGACAGCGCCGGGTCGCTTCACGCACCACCCACGCAGGCCGGTCTGCGGGCGCGGATAGAGGCCCTCCATCAGATCCGTGAGTTGGGTGCCCGGACCCGTGTCGCCTTGGAGTCCGGACGGCTGGACGACATCCCGGTGCTGATGTCCGAGCACTGGGAGCTCAAGCGCGTGCGGGACAAGGACGGTCGGTGGGACGAGTACCTGGACGTGGCCCGCCGAAACGGTGCCAAGGCTGGCAAGATCGTTGGCGCCGGTGGCGGTGGCTTCCTTCTGGTGTATGCCGATCCTGATTCGGCGCCCGCACTCGCGAACGCGCTCGCGAATCATGGTTTGCGCCACGTCCCGTTCCATTTCGAGTCGCAGGGCACGACGGTCGTTCGACCGTCGGCCCTGTCGTGGTAGCTACGAGGAAGGTGTCTTCATGACGTCCATCCCGCAGATCGCGAATACCGGGGGTTTCAGCGAGCGGTTCCTCAACGAACTCGTGGCGACCGCCCAGCGTTTTGATCATGAAGCGGTGGACCGCCTCGCGGGCCGGCTGGCGGAAACCCGTCGGGTCGCCGGCCGGGTGTTCATCGTCGGCCTCGGCGGTAGCGCGGCCAACGCGTCGCACGCGGCGTGTGATCTACGCGGCCTGGCGAACATCGAGGCGTACACACCGGCCGACAGCCCTGCCTCGCTGACCGCCGCGGCCAACGACTACGGGTGGCGGCAGGCATTCACACGCTGGTTGCTTGTCAGCCGCATCGGGGCACAGGATGTGCTTCTCGTCCTGTCGGTCGGCGGGGGCAGCGAAGACCCACCGGTGAGCGAAAACCTCATCGAGGCGGTAAAGCTGGGTCGCGCCGCGGGCGCCTTCACCGTCGGCATCGTCGGCCCGGATGGCGGTGAGACCGCCAGGTTGGCCGACCTCTGCGTGCGGATACCGATCGAGGACGCAGGTTTGCGCACCACACACACGGAGATCTTCCAAGCCGTGGTCTGGCACATGCTCGCCACCCATCCGCTCCTTCAACAGGTGGTGCCGCGTTGGGAGTCACTCCGGCCGTGACCAAGCCAGCCATGATCCTGTTCGACCGGGACGGCGTTCTCAACGAGCTGTGGCGTGAGCCCGACCTCGGACTTGTCGATTCACCATCCAATCGGGCCCAGGTGCGGCTGACAGCCGGCGCGGCCGAAGCGGTCCGCCGGGTGAACCAACGCGACATACCGTGTGCTGTCGTGTCCAACCAGCCGGGAGTGGCCAAAGGCAAGCTGAGCCGCGGTCAGCTCCATGCGGTTACCGCGGAGATCGCCACGCACCTCCGCGACAGCGGAGCGCGGCTGGACCGCTACTACTACTGCTTGCACCATCCCCAGTCGTTGGACCCGCGCCTACGTCATGACGAATGTCCGAACCGCAAACCGCGGCCTGGCCTGCTGTTGCGCGCGTGCCACGATTTCGGAGTCCGGCCGGCGGACTGTTGGTTTATCGGAGATACCCATGTCGACCTGCGCGCGGGCAGCGCCGCCGGATGCAGAACCGCCTGGATCGGCTCCGTGCGATGCGATGTGTGCCCGGTCCGCGCCGGGACCTCGCCGGACTTGGTAGCGCCTGACGTCCTTACCTGTGTGGAGCGGATTCTGACGGGAGTGGTAGATGCTGCTGATGCTGGATAGTGCCGACGAGGCACAAATCCGCTACTGGTGGGGGCAAGGCGTGCTCGACGGAGTCACCACGAACCCGTCCGTGGTCCGCCGGGACGTCGCCGGAAACGCCATCGACGCCATCACCAAACTAGCGGCAATGATCGCGCCTGGCGCCCTCCACGCCGAGGTCTCGGCTGCTGCCGGTCCCGTCCTGGTCGCGGAGGCGATCGAGCTGTCGCGGATCGCCGCCAACCTTGTGGTCAAGGTCCCCGTGCTCACCCCGGAGGGCAAACCGTTGCTGCGGGAAATCTCCGAGCTGGTCCGCACGGGCGTGTCCGTAAACTGCACCGCGTGCCTGTCGCTGCCGCAGGTCATGCTGGCCGCGAAGGCCGGCGCACAACACATCAGCGTGCTGGTCGGCCGCATCGACGACGAGAGCGGCCACGGCGCCGAGGTCGTCGCCGCCGCCCGTAGCTGGGTCGATGACTGGAAGATGCCGACCAGGCTTATCGCCGCGAGTGTCCGCGGCCCCGGTGACGTCATCCGTTGCATGCGGGCCGGTGCGCACGGCATCACCGTCTCACCGGCGGTGATGACCAAGCTGGTGGACCACAAGTACGCCCGGGTCACCGTCCAGCAGTTCCTCGACGACGCGGTAAGGAGCGGCTCGTGACCGTGCTGGAGAAACCACCGTACATATGGTTCAAGGATGCCGTGCGACCGTGGGAAGAGGCGACGGTCCACGTCTGGACGGAGGCCGTCGTTCGAGCGGCGAGCGTTTTCGAAGGCATGCGGGGCTACTGGAACGAGCAGGAGTCGCGCCACTACTTCCTACACATGCCCGACCACATGCGACGGTTGGCCGACTCGGCGCGCGTCGCGCGAATCCCGCGGATCGTCACGTTCGAGGAGTGTCTCGGGGCCTTGCACGACTTGCTCAGCGCGATGCCGTACCGCGAGGACGTCTACATCCGACCCACCCTGTTCCTGGAGGAGGGTCGCTACTCCGTGGGCGGATCCCCGGACGACTGCGGCTTCTTCGTCGCGATCTTCCCCTCCCCGCGCGAGAAGTCGATCACGAGTGGCCTCCGGTGCCAGATCTCCTCCTGGCAGCGCGCCGACGACGCCTCCGCACCGCCCCGGGTCAAGGCGGCGGCGAGCTACTACAACCTCCGGTTCGCCCGTATGGAGGCCACGTCGAATGGCTATGACGAAGCGATCCTGCTCAACCGGCAGGGCAAAGTGGCCGAGACGGGGGGAGCATCGGTGTTCCTCGTGCGCGACGGAAGGATCGTCACGCCGCACGTCGGCTCCTCCATTTTGGAGAGTATTACGCGGCGCAGCGCCATCGAGTTGCTGACCGCGGAGCTGGGTCTGCGCGTCGACGAGCGGGAGGTCGAGCGCAGTGAGCTGTACGTGGCGGATGAAGTATTTCTCACCGGCACCTTGTGCGAGATAACACCGGTCGTCGACGTCGACGGTCTCGAGATCGGTGATCGGAAACCGGGCCCGGTGACGCGCGAGTTGCAAGAGCGATACTACGCGGCGTGCCGGCAGGGTCAGGCGGACCGCCGCGGCTGGCTTACCGCGGGGCCGGTGCTGCCCGGCGAGGACGGCTCGCGCGGGAAGGAGGACGGACTGTGACGGCTGGCAAGGATTCGTCCCTCGGCGCGGTCCTGTTCGAGGCCCGCCACACCTTTTGGCGTATCGACGGTGACGAGCTCCTGGCAGGCCTGACGGCCGAAGGTTTGCCTGTCGCGGGCCTTGACGACAAGGACGTGTGCAAGGCATTGCTCGCGGCCGAAGACTTTGTCCCGCCACCCGGGTCTCCCGCGACGGCGTGGTGTGCGTTGCTCGGATTGCCGGCCAGCGCGGCACAGGCGTGTGCACGAGCGTTGTCCCGCGGCGATCGCCGAGCCGACCTGGACGCGGACGCACACGCGGTGGTCGCCCGCCTGCGATCCGCGGGCGTCCGGGTCGGCGCGGTGGTCCGGCAACTCGAACTTCTCGATGGGTTGCCGGCGATCGACGCGGTCGTGCGGGAAGACGAACACACCGACCCGACCAGCATGATCGGGCGGGCCCTCGATCTGCTCGGTGGCTCGGTGTCGGGATGCTGGTTCGTCGGCACGTCCATGCAGATGGCCCTGGCGGCCAAGGCCGCTGGGCTCGGCCGTGTCACTCTGCTCGACCGGTACGCCGCGCGCGCCACGTGGCCGGGCGTCGACGTCGTCGACCGGCTGCTCGCGATCGACGTGGTCGAGCCCCGGCAAGGGGACAGCCGACCCGCGCCCATCGACGTCAACGAGGCCGCGCGACTGGCCGAGGTCGCGGTGCGAGCGCTCAGCACGCTGTGGGATCCGGCGGCGCCGGGGATCTGCGCGCCGATGTGGCGGCGGACCGAACGACTCGCCCAAGCCATCCTCTCCGCGATCGTCGAAACCGCCAAAGGGGCATTCCTACCGACCCCACTCGAACCCGCGCTCGCCGCCCTGGCCGCGGCGCCGCTGGATCGTCGCTGCCGTCGCACGGTCAACGACGCGGTGCGCAACCTCCTGATGGTGCGACCACCGGCCGCTACCGCGCTACGGGGGCCGTTGACCACCTTCGACCGACGAAATCGCATCGACCAGTGGTACGGGGGCCGATACGACCCACATCGACAGGTGGCTCCGGTCACCCAGGACGAGATTCTCCGTGCGGCGAAGTCGCGGCGGCAGCCACCGCGCTCCGCGTGGCAGCTCACTGTCGTGATCGACTTCCGCGACGTCGCCGGGGGGCTCCGGTTGCGAAACACGATCGCCGCACTGGCCGCCCTCAACGACCAGACACTGGAACGGTCCGCGTACCACCTCGTCGCGGTCGAGCAGGACAGTCATCCTCGACACCGAGCCGTGATCGAGCCCATGGTCGACCGCTACGTGTTCGCGTCGCACGGCGGGCAGTACCAACGAGCGTGGGCCCACAACGTCGGTGCCGTCGCGACCGGCCGCGCCGAGCGATACCTGTGTTTCCTCGACGCCGACGTCTTGCTTCCCCGCACATTGTTGGAATCCGCCTGCGACTTCATGTCGGTAACCGGCTGTCGCGGGCTGCTTCCCCTGTCGAGCCTTCTCCACCTGGACGAACAGTCGAGCGAGCTGGCAATCCGGCGGCGGTTGCTGGACGATGATGCTCGCACTGACGAAGACGAATGCAATGGTTACCGTTTGATGACACATCGCGGCGGCTGCATCTTCGTGGAGACCGACCTGTTCTATGCTGTCGGGGGATTCGACGAGCGATATCAGGGCTGGGGTGACGAGGACAACGAGTTCTTCGACAGGGTCGAGGCGCATACAGAGGTGGCTCAATTTACTTTCGACCTCCCACACCTCTACCATCCGCGGGCCGTCATGGAAGACGACGGTCGACGGACCAACGACTGGCTACTGCGTCATGCCGAAGGGCGGTCGAGCACGTTCGGAGACGTCCACCGGCCGCCCAACACGGCTGATTCAGCGACGACGGCATGATGAGGCGTCATGGTGAATTCTGCGGTACTTGATATCAATGCGCTTGCCGAAGATGTGCGCCGTCGGGGGCAAGGGCGGCCCCGGATCCTGGTCGGAATCGACGGGCCGGGCGCCTCGGGCAAGAGCACTCTGGCGGCGGCATTCGCGGTGGCAATACCCGGGGCGGTAATCGTCCACGTCGACGACTTTTACCTGCCGAGTAAGGATCAGGGCAGCCGCGTCGGCGAGATCGCGTCGCACTTCGATTGGCCACGGTTGACGGAGCAGGTGATACGGCCGGCGAGCACCGGGGCGGCGGTGCGCTATCAGCGTTACGACTGGAACGAGGACGAGTTGGCAGAGTGGATCGAGGTGCCCGCCGGCCGCCCGATCATCATCGAAGGCGTCTACTGCCTGGAGGAGACGCTTCGGGATCGTTACACCTACACGATCTTCTGCCAAGCCGATCCGCGCACCCGATTGGGTCGCGGCTTGGAGCGAGATGGCGAAGAGGCCCGGTCGATGTGGGTGGACGAGTGGATGCCGGCCGAGGACGAGTACATCGCCACACAGCATCCGGCACACCACGCCGACCTCGTCGTCGACAGTTCCGTCGACGGTTACGGCGTCGATCAGTTCGTGGTAATACGGTGGGCGCGGGCCTGAAATCGGCCTCATATCGACGGGTCGCGCCGGCCTACGAGCGATTTGTGACAGCCAGGTACATCGGACTGAGCGAGGCAGGAAAACAGGTTCGTGTCGTTCACTATACGTTCAGCGGTTGCTGAGGACTTCGATTTTATGGCCGACATGCTGGTCGAGTCGGTAAACTGGCAGTCGGACCGCAATATGCCAAAGGACCAGGTGTTGGCCAACCCCGATTTTGCCAGATATGTGGAGGGGTGGATGCGGCCGACGGACCTGGGAGTGCTAGCCGTCGACGAGCGCGGTGCCCGGTTGGGTGCGGCGTGGCTGCGCTACTTCACCGCAGATCGACCGGGTTACGGCTATGTCGGTGACGATGTGCCCGAGTTGGGGATGGGAGTCGCCGGCGAACATCGACGAAAAGGCATCGGCCGTGCCATATTGCGGGCGCTTTTGGAGAGGGCTCGGCAGTCCGGGATCAAAAGAGTCTCGCTCAGCGTGGAGCGTGCCAATGTCGCCGCCCAACTGTACGCATCCGAAAGGTTCCAGACGGTGGAGTCCTTCGAGTATGCCGACACCATGGTCCTCAGCCTCGGTTCCGTGGAGGCACACGAGCCTTCTTCCTGAATCCCATAGACCTATCGCCACATCCCACGATGCCGACCCCGATTTTCGCCAATACGGAGGACGCGCGCGATGCTTATTCTCTCCTTCAAAGAAGGACACGACGGGACCATCGCCGCAATCGACAATGGCGCCCTACTATTTTCACTGGAGGCTGAGAAAGACTCCCGCCTCCGCTATTCCAGCCTTACCGCCGAAGTCTTCGCCCTTGCCGCGTCCAAGCTGCCCAGAGAGCCGGATGTCATCGCGCTCGGCGGATGGATCAAAGGGTATCAGGCGATGGATCCCAGTTCGCGCACCGGATACTACGGCGTCGGGCCGGCCTCGGTCTCGGACGAGGCGGGACGGTTCTTCGGCAAGCCGGTGCGGGTCTTCTCGTCGACGCACGAGCGGTCGCACATCATGGCCGCGTACGGCATGTCGTCCGTCGAGGCCGGGCAGCCTTGCTACTGCCTCGTTTGGGAAGGAAACATCGGTTCCTTCTACCGGATCGACGAAGAGGGACGGGTCAGTCATCTCCGCGAGGTCCTGACCTACCCCGGAAACAAGTACGGTTTCCTATTCGCACTCGCCGACCCGAAGTTTCCCGCGAGCCAAGAGTTCATGCGCCTCGAGGATGCCGGAAAGCAAATGGCGTTGGCCGGTTTTGCCGATGATCGCCAAAATGATCCCGGCGAACAGGCCGTCGTGGATTTCATCCTCGCGCAAACCGAGGTGATCACCGGCCGACTGAAGGCCGCGCTTCGAGAGTCGCCCCTTCACGACGTCGGACTACATAGCCCGGTCTACCGAAATGCCGCCGCTGGACTCTCCGACGCCATCTTCGAACGCTTCTACGACTACGCTCGCGAGAACCTGACCGAAGGGCTTCCGCTCCTGGTGTCCGGCGGCTGCGCACTAAACTGCGAATGGAACCGACGCTGGCGGGAATCCGGTCTATTCGCCGATGTTTTCGTACCTCCCTGCCCGAACGACAGTGGATCGGCGCTGGGGACGGCGATCGACGCTCAACACTTCTATGCGGGTTCTGCTTCCATCACGTGGAGTGTGTACGGCGGCTCCGAATTCGTCGACGATATCCCATTCGACAGTTCCAGGTACCTGACAAAGCCCTTCGACCCAGCCGAAGTCGCACGATTCCTGCTGGACGGAGGCATCATCGGGTGGGCCCGCGGGCGATGGGAGATCGGCCCGCGAGCGCTGGGAAACAGGTCTATCCTGGCCGCTCCGTTCAGCAACGAGACCACCCGCCGGCTAAATGCGATCAAGCAACGGGAAGACTACCGCCCCATCGCGCCGATCGTTCTGGAAGAGGACGCGGGCATGTGGTTCAGCGGTGCCTCGCCTGATCCCTACATGCTGTACTTCAGTACGGTCAAGTCGGACGCTCTACCGGCCGTTACCCACGTCGACGGCACAGCGCGCGTGCAAACCGTCACCTTCGAGGACAACCCCGCGATCTGCTCGCTCCTTGTCGCTTTCCGCGAGCTCACCGGATACAGCGTGCTGTGTAACACCTCCTTGAACTTCTCCGGCAAGGGCTTCATCAACCGGACCTCTGACCTGATCGCCTATGGCGAGGCTCGAGGGTTGGACGGCTATGTCGTGGGCGATTCTTTCGTCACCCCTCGCTGACCTTCGCGACGACGCGATGCCGGGCGTCGCCGGCCTGAGCCGTCCACGCGCACGGAGGCGCTCCCGCGATCGAGCCGGGGCGGGCCCGCGGCGACGGCGAAAGACCTCGGCTCTATGGTGGTCCGATGGCGTCGGTCAGGCAGTTCCAGGTCACTTTCGATTGCGCGGCACCCGAGCGTGTCGCCCGTTTCTGGTGTGAGGTGTTGGGGTACGTCGTGCCGCCGCCGCCGGACGGTTTCGCCACCTGGGACGACTTCGATCGCGCGTTGCCGGCTGAGAAGCAGGGCTCGGCGTTCGCGTGCGTCGATCCGTCGGGCGTCGGGCCGCGACTGTTCTTCCAGCGGGTTCCCGAAGGCAAGGTCGTCAAGAACCGGGTGCACCTCGACGTGCGGGTCGGCACCGGGCTGGTGGGCGAAGAGCGCCTGGCCGCGCTCGAGGCCGAGTGCGCACGGCTGCTCCCGCTCGGCGCGGTACGCGTGCGACTGCTGAAAGCCGACGGCGTCAACGAGTCGTGCCTCGTGATGCAGGACATCGAGGGCAACGAGTTCTGCCTCGACTGAGCGCCCGCGACACCACGGTCAGGCGGCGTGTGTCTGGCGGAGGAAGGTCAGCACGGCCGCCACGCGGCGGTGCACCGGCTCGTCCGCCAGGCCGAGCTTGCCGAAGATCGAGTTGACGTGTTTCTCGATCGTCGAGCTTGACAGGTGCAGCGCCTGTTCGATGCCGGCGTTGGTCTTGCCCTGGGCCATCTCGCGCAGGACGTCGAGCTCGCGCGGGGTCAGGGCGGCCAGTGCCGACGTCGTGGTGCGCGTGCGGCGGGCGACCAGGGCGTCCACCACCTGGGGGTCGATGACCGAGCCGCCGCGGGCCACCTCCCGGAGTGCGCGGATCAGCTCTTCCAGATCGCCGAGGCGGTCCTTGAGCAGGTACGCCAGCCCGGTGGTGCCGTCGCGGAGCAGGGCGAACGCGTAGCTCTCGTCGGTGTGCTGTGACAGCACGGCCACGCCGATGCCGGGGTGCTCGGCGCGGATGGCGTGCGCGGCCTCGATTCCCTCCATGTGGTGGCCGGGCGGCATGCGGATGTCCGTGAGGACGGCGTCGGGGGTGAGACGGCGTACCGCGTGGCGCAGCTGGTCGGCGTCACCCACCGCGGCGAGGACGTCGATCTCGCCGGAGTCCTCGAGCAGCCTGCGGGTGCCTTCGCGGACCAGGTAGTTGTCCTCGGCGATGACGACGCGCAGCGGGTCGCTCATGGGGTACCTCCGATGGGGATCTCGGCGCGCAGGCGGGTGCCGGCGCCGGCCCGGCCCTCGATGTGCATCGTGCCGTCGAGCGTCTCGATGCGGTCGCGCAGGTTGGTCAGGCCGCGGCCGGCGGTGACCGTGCCGGGAAAGCCGACGCCGTCGTCGTGTACGACGATCGCCAGGTGGCCGTCGGTGACGGTCAGCGCGATCCGTGCCGCGTCGGTGCGGGCGTGTTTCACGACGTTGGTCAAGGCCTCGCAGACGGTGAAGTAGGCGGCCGCCTCGACGGCGGCACCGAACCGGCGGTCGTACAGGGCGGGTTCGGCGTGTACGACGATGTCGAGGGGGAGCCGGTCGGCGCGGGCTTCGACGGCGGCCACGAGACCGCGGTCGGACAGCACCGGCGGGTGGATGCCGTGTGCCAGGTCGCGCAGGTCGGCGAGTAGCTCCCGGGCGTCGGCCTGTAGCTCGTCGAGTGCTTTGTCGGCGGAGCGTTCGCCACGGGCCAGCTGGTTGCGGACCAGGCGCAGCTTCGTGATCAGCGCGACGACATGCTGCTGGGCCCCGTCGTGCAGGTCCCGCTCGATGCGGCGGCGTTCGCTGTCCTGCGCGGCCACGATGCGGGCCCGCGACCGGGACAGCTCCTCCAGCCGCCGCGCGAGCTCGGCGGTCAGCCGCACGTTGGCGATCGCGGTGGCGGCCTGCCCTGCGAGTGTGGTCAGCAGCTGCACGTCGTCCGGGTCGTAGCCGCCGTCCTTGGCGCCGCACTCGATGCGCCCGACGCTCTCGCCGTTGCGCTCCAGCGGCACCTCCAGCGCGGTGCGGCCGTCGGGCTCGCCCGCGAGCGCGGCGGTGCCGGGCAGCGACACCCGTACCCAGCTCGCGGCGAGCCCGCGCCGCACGGTGGCGGCCAGCTCCGGTAGCAGCTCGCGCAGGTCGAGGGTCTGTTCCAGGCCGGCGCCGAACGCGGTGAGCAGCTGATAGCGGTTTACCCGGGGTCCGAACACCCAGCGGTCCGCCAGGGCGTCCAGGCGGCGCCGGACCGGCTGGAACGCCACCGCGGCGACGATGGTCAGCGCCACGGCGAGCTCGACCGGGATCCGGCTGCCCAACGTGAGGCCGGGCGCGGCGGCGAGGGCCGCGTAGGTCGCGGTGATGCCGAGGGACAGCACGCCGTAGACGAGGGAGCGGCGCACGACGAGGTCGATGTCGAAGAGGCGGTACCGCAGCACCGCGAACATGATCGCCACCGGGATGAACGCCAGCGCCAGGAACAACAGCACCGGCCCGACGCCGAACAACGGCTGCGGTACCAGCGCGGCCGCGGACAGCAGGGCCGCCAGCAGCAGCCAGCGAACCTGCCGGCGCAGCACCGCGTCGCCGGCCCGGTACCGGACCACCAGGCTGGCCAGCACCACCGCGTTGACGAGCACGTTCGCGATCTTGGCCACAAGCCACAGCGTGTCGAGGTCGTCATATCCGGGCACCACGAACCAGGCCCGCGCCAGCGGCGCCTTCAGCTGGGCACCCTCACCGCCGAGCGCGGCGACGAAGAACACGCTGCCGGCCACGACCAGCCAGACCACCGGCCGCCATCGCCGGCCGGGCAACGTGCCGTCCGGGAACAGCAGCAGCGCCAGCGGGACGCACAGGGAGATCCCCCACGGCCAGGCGTACGCGTAGACGGTCGCGAGGCCGCGCAGCACCACCTCCGGCCAGCCGTCGCGGACGCCGATGTCGACCCAGGGCACCGCGGCGGCGGTGGCCGTCTGCACGCACCCGGCGGACAGCACCAGCCACCCCACCGGGTTGCCCGGACGCTGCCACGCGATGAGCACACCGCTGACCGCGAACGACACGCCGATGACGGCCTGCGGGAGCACGAACACCCGGATCGCCTCGTCGAGGTCGTAGCCGGCGACGACCGCGCCCACCAGGGCCGCGACCGCGCACACCGCCGCCAGCCCGAACAGGCCGAAGGCGGCCACCGTCCGCCGAACCCGACTCGCCACCCATGGATCGTGCCCCGGAGCCGTCGCGCCGGTCCAGGAGGTGCTCCGCGGTCCCACCCCGAGGCTGGCCACGGGGTCGGCACTGTGTCCCCGCCACGTTCCGGGCGAACCCCTGCTGTTCCTACGGTCGGCTCAATCACCGACTGAGTGGAGAGAAGCCATGGACATCACGAGGCTCGGCCGCGCGGCCACGTCCACCCTGATCGCCGGCGCGTTGCTGCACCTGGCCGTGGGCGTCGCCCAGTTCGTCAATCCCGTGGACCCGGAGCACCCCGGCCTGGCGTTCACGATCGCGACAACCACCTCGCACCTGCTGGTCCTCACCGGAGTACTCGCGCTCGCCGCGTCCGGTGCCGCCGGCTCCGGCCGGCTGCCCCGGATCGGCCTGCCGCTCGCCGGCCTGGGCTGGGCGCTGATCGCGGCGGCGGAGCTGACGGTCGGGGTGGACTTCACGGTCGCCAAGGCTATGTTCGGCGCCGGCGACCCGCTGATCGGCCTGGGCATGACCCTGACCGGCGTCGAGGTCCTGCGCACCGGCCGCTGGCACGGCTGGCGCCGCTTCGCGCCACTGGCCTGCGGCCTGTACCCGTTCGCCGTGGAGCTGCCCGCCTTCGCGGTCTTCGGCATGCCGAACACGCCCGCGATCACCGGCATCGGCCTGGTCTGGCTCACCCTGGGAGTCGCGCTGCGGCTGGAGGTTCCGGCGGAGTCGCCGGCTCGGCCGCGCGCGGCCGCGACCCGCGGAACGACGGGTGCCGACTACCGATGACCTGATCGGCCCGCGGCCGGTTGGCGGCGGCGCGTCAGCAGGTAGCCGGCGTAGGCGGCGACCGCGACCGCCGCCAACACCGCGGGCGGCCCGACGACCGCGCGGGCGCCGCCGCGCGAGGCCATCGCGGTCCCGAAGGACTGGTCGGACAGCAGCGACCAGCGCGACCGCCAGGACAGGGCCGATCCGGTCGAGAGCGCGGAGCCGACGGACAGGATCGACCCGGCGGAGCCGATGCTGCCAACGGAGGCGATCGAGCCGACACTGCCGATCGACAGCATCGAACCGTGTGAGCCGATCGACAGCACCGAATCGGTGGACCACAGCGACAGGCGCGAGGAGCCGGTGGAGGTCATGAGCAGATTGTGGACCCCGCCGAGGTGGCGCCGCATTGGTATCCTCCCGCGCGTGATCATCTTCGGCTTGTCCGTCTTCTACTTCATGGGTCTGATCGGCAAGGGCCGCTTCGCCTGCCCCAACTGCGGTGGCGACCGCGACTACGAGCACCGCACCGCCCGGCGCTTCTTCACCCTGTTCTTCGTGCCGGTGATCCCGCTCGACAAGGTCGGCGAGGTCGTGCGGTGCCAGACCTGCCGGGTCCGCTTCGACCCCGCCGTGCTGGCCGCGCCCACCAGCGCCCAGCTCGCCAGCGCGCTCCCGGCCGGGATGCGGGCCGCCGCCGCGGTCATCCTGCGCGCCGGCGGCACCTCCGAGGCCGCCGTCGGCGCCGCGCTCGCCGCCGTGCGTTCGGCCGGCGCCGAGGGGTACGACGTGGCGCACCTCCAGGCCGACGTCAGCCGGCCCGCCGAGGCGGTCGTCGAGCCGCTGCGCGCCCTGGCCGCGCACCTGACCCTGGACGCGCGCGAACGCTACCTCGCGGAGGCGGCCCGGATCGGCGTCGCCGACGGCGCGCTCAACCCCGCCGAGCGGGAGGCGCTCGGCTGGCTCGCCAGCACCCTCGGCCTCACGCCCGCCCACGCGCTCGGCGTCATCACCACCGTGGAGCAGTCCGCCCGGCTCGGTTGAGCCATCCCGCACCGGGTAACCGACGGGGACGGCACAACCGAACCCGCCGGGAGGGTAACGATGTCACGGTACGGGGACGAGGTCGCCGCGCTGGCCGCGCCGCTCGGCGGCCCCGACGACCTCGACGTACTGCTCGACCGGGTCGGCACGGCCCGCGTCGTGATGCTGGGCGAGGCCAGCCACGGCACGCACGAGTACTACCACTGGCGCGCCCAGCTCACCCAGCGACTGATCGAGGAAGCCGCGTTCTCGTTCGTCGCGGTGGAGGGCGACTGGCCCGACTGCGACCGCGTCAACCGCAGCGTCCGCCTCGAAGCGGGCGCGCCGGAGGACCCGCGGGCGGCGCTCGCCACGTTCGAGCGGTGGCCGACCTGGATGTGGGCCAACGACGAGGTCGCCGACTTCTGCCAGTGGCTGCGCTGGCACAACGCGCAGGCCGACCCAGAGGTGCGCGCCGGCTTCCATGGCCTCGACGTGTACTCGCTGTGGGAGTCGCTCCGCGAGATCCTCGTCTACCTGCGCGAGCACGATCCCGGGCAGGTGCCCGCCGCGCTCGCCGCGTACCAGTGCTTCGAGCCGTACGCGGAGGACGCCCAGCTGTACGCGCTGGCCACCCGCTTCGTCGCGGCCGGGTGCGAGAACGAGGTGGTCGACCTGCTCGTGCGGCTGCGGTCGCGGGCACAGGAGGGCGGTGGCCCTTCGGCATCGGCCTCGGCGGCCGCGGAACGCTTCGGCGCGTGGCAGAACGCCGAGGTGGTCGCCGGCGCCGAACGCTACTACCGCGCCATGGTCCGCGGCGGCCGCGACTCCTGGAACGTGCGCGACCGCCACATGGACGCCACCCTCGCCCGCCTGCTCGACCACTACGGCCCGGAGTCGAAGGCCGTGGTGTGGGCGCACAACTCGCACGTCGGCGACGCCCGCGCCACCGACATGGGCGGCCGCGGCGAGGTGAACATCGGCCAGCTGGCCCGCGAACGCCACGGCGCGGACGGCGTCGTCCTGGTCGGCTTCGGCAGCCACCACGGCACGGTCGTCGCCGGCGACGGGTGGGGCGCGCCGATGGAGGAGATGGTCGTGCCGCCGGCCCGCGAGGCCGCGCTGGAAGGCGTGCTGCACGCGGCGGCGCCGGCCCGCGCGGTCTTCGTCTTCTCCCGCGACGACCGCCCCGACCTGCTCACCGACGCTCTCGACCACCGCGCGATCGGCGTGGTCTACCACCCGGAACGCGACCGGTGGAACAACTACGTGCCCACCGTCCTCGGCGACCGCTACGACGCGTTCTGCTGGTTCGACGAAAGCCGCGCGGTGGCCCCGATGCCGGTGCCGGCTTCGCCGGTCTTCGAACCCGAGACCTACCCGACCGGCGTCTGAAGTCCTTTGACCGTCGGGGTCACGCGGGCCAGCCAGCGTCAGGCGGCCAGCAGCACCACGTCGCCGGGGCGCCGCACCGGTGCCTGCGGCTGCGGGCGCGGCATGGGCGCGACCCGCGTGACGAGATGGAGCCGCACCTCGGTCAGGAAGTCGGCGAGGTCGAACCCGAGCGCCTCGCAGACCGCCGCCAGCACCTCGGAGCTGGCCTCCTTGCGACCCCGCTCCACTTCGGACAGATAGGGCAGGGACACGCGGGCCGCGCGGGCCACGTCGGCGAGCGTGCGCCGCTGCGCGATCCGCCGGCGCCGCAGCACGTCACCCACGAGCGTGCGCAACAACGGCTGGTCGCGGTGCCCGCCCGGTCCGATGTACGCCACGTCCGACATCCGCTCACCATACGTGCGGGGCTGAACCGCCGAGCGCCGATTTCGCGCTCAGCGTAGGCGACGCGTCCCGTCCGGATGCTCGGGAATGATCGCACCATGTCCCACTCCCGGTCCGGCGGTGACGCAACCTCTGGCGAAACGGTCCTCGTGGTGGGCGCGGGCATCGTCGGCGCCTCGGTGGCCTACCACGCCGCCCGGGCCGGTGCCGCCGTGACCCTGGTCGACGCCGGGCGGCCGGGTGCCGGCGTCACGGCGGGCTCGTTCGCCTGGATCGGAGCGTCCGGCGTCCGCACCGGTCCGGCCGCCGCGGCGCGGGCGACCGCGACCCGGGAGTACCGCCGGCTCGAGGCCGAACTCCCCGGACTCCCGGTCACCTGGTCCGGCTCGCTGTCCTGGGGTGCGGCGGACCGCGCGCCGGAGCCCGGGCCCGGGCAGGAGATCGTGGACGCGGCCGCCGCGGCGGCGCTCGAGCCCGCCCTGCGGCAGCCCCTGCCGTGGGCGGTCTGGGCACCCGGCGACGGCGCCGCCGACCCGGTGGGCGTGACCGAGCGGCTCGTCGCGGGTGCCCGCGCCCATGGCGCCCGGGTCCATCCGGACACCCCGGTCACCGCGGTCCGCCGGGACGCGGCGGGTCGGGTCGTCGGGGTCGAGACGGCCGCCGGGCCTCTCTCCGGCGCGACGGTGGTGCTCGCGGCCGGGGTGGCCACGGCCGCGCTGGGCGCCCCGCTCGGCGTGCACATCCCGGTCGACCCGTCGCCGGCGACGCTCTTCCGGCTTCGCGCCCCGGCCGGTCTGGTCCGCACCGTGGTCAACACACCGGACTTCGATCTCCGGCAGGTCGCCCCGGACCGGCTGCTCGCCGCCGCGGACTCGCCCGAAAGGACTCTCGCCGCCGTCCGTTCCACCTTCCGCGGCACCGCGGACGTCGAGCTGCTCGGCACCCGGGTCGGCCTACGCCCCATGCCGGCCGACGGCGAGCCGATCGTCGGCCCGGTCGCCGAGGTGCCCGGCCTCTACGTGGCGGTGCTGCATTCCGCGGTCACGCTCGCCCCGGCCGTCGGCCGCCTTGTCGCGCGGGAGCTGGTCGACGGCACCGTCGAGCCGCTGCTGGCGGGCTGCCGCCTCGACCGCTTCTGAGCGGGGCCGACCTGGCTGGGTCGACGGCCAGCGCGCCAGTGCGGTGGCGGCCTTCGGCCGCCGCTCACCCGGGCCGGCGAAGCCGGCCAACGTCGTGGGCCACCGCGCTAGCGGGCCCGGCCCTCGCGGAGCATGGCGACCGACTTCGCCACCCGGGCGGCCCGGGTGTCGGCCTTCTTCGCCGACGTGACCTGCGTGACGTGCCACATCTGCTTGCTGTGCGTGAGCGTGTCCCAGAACGCCTTGGCCGCCGTGTCACCGGCCAAAGCCGCGGCCAGGTCGTCCGGCACCTCCGCCTCGCGCGGCGCGGTGTCGAGCTCCACGTCCACGTCGAGTACCTCGCCGGCCCGTACCCCGGCGGCCGCGCGGCGCTCGCCACTGACGCCGAGCAGGAAGCGGCCGCCCATGCGGGCGATGGACGTGCGGAAGCGGTACCCGTTGACCGTCACGGCCACCTTGGGATGCCTTCCGCCGCCGAGCGACTCGACCAGTTCCTCCGGCACCTCGAAACCGGCGGTCGTGGCGCCGGTGGCCTCCAGCTCCGCGCGAAACCTCATGACGGTCCTCCCGATCGGCGTTTGCGTCCACCGGCTCAGACGGGCCGGCCCGCGAAAACTCATCGCCCGCCGAGCATTGTGCTCGCCGGCCGGCGAGGGCACCGCGCCGGTGAGGCCGGCTGGTAACGTCGCCGGGTGGCACGATTCCGCAGCCCGCAGGTCATCCTGTTCAGCGGGGACCTGCCCCGCGCCGCCGCCTTCTACGAGGGCCTGGGGTTCACCGAGACGTTCCGGACGCCACGCGAGGGCGAGCCGATCCACATCGACCTCGCCCTCGACGGATACCGGATCGGCCTCGCCTCGGTCGCGTCCACACGGGACGACCACGGCCTCGACCCGGTCGCGCACGGCCAGCGCGCGGCGGTCGTCCTGTGGACCGACGACGTGGCGGCGGCCTACACGACCCTCACCGACGGCGGGACGCCCGGCCTCACGGGCCCGCACGAGTGGCTGGGCCGGCTGCTGATCGCCTGGGTCACCGACCCGGACGGCCATCCCGTCCAGCTCGTCCAGACACTGTAGACGGACGCGTGGCCGCTGCTCCCGGCCTCACCCCGTCCGCCGCTGGTCCGGCGGCGGTAGGCGCGGCCTCCTCGGCGGTGCTCGCGCTGGCGACCGTGGTCTTCGTGGTCCGGCGGTCGCGGCCGAGCTGACCGCGGTGGCGAGGGCGTGAGCGTCAAGCCGGGCGGGGTGCTCGCGAAGGAATCCGCCGTCAACGGAGCCGGCGGTCGGCGTCGGTCAGCCAGGCGGCGACGAGCGCCTCGCTGGCGGCCCAGAGCGCGGCCCGCCGATCGGCGCGCCGGGCCCGGTCGGGGATGCGGATACGTCGCATCCCCGGTCCGACGAAGGCGCCACCGAAGCCGGCCGCGTCGGGGTCGGCGGCCAGGCGGGCGGGGACCGTCGCTGCCTTCGCCGGCGGCGCGCCGAACCGGCGTTGCAGCGCGGCGGCCACGGCCCGCAGCGGGCGGGACGGGCCGTGCGCGTTGGCGAACACATCGGTCGCGACGAGCCCGGGGTAGACGCACGTCACGGCGATCCGGGTCGCCTCTACCCGCTCGGCGAGCTCCACGGCGAGGAGGTCGTTGGCGAACTGGCTGCGCCCGGACACCCGCAGGCCGCGCCCGCCGTGCCGCAGCTGGAGGTCGGCGAGGTCGAGGGTGTCGCGGTAGCGGCCGGCGTTGGCGACCAGCACCACCCGTCCCGACGGCGACCCGGTGAGCGGCGGTAGCAGCCGGCGGGCCAGCAGGTAGCGGGACAGGTAGTTGAGCGCCAGGGTGCGCTCCAGGCCCTCGGCGGTCCACTCGGCCACAGTGGACAGTACGCCGGCGCACAGCACCAGCGCGTCCAACCGGTCGGTGTGACCGGTCACCTCATGGGCGACCCTGGCAGTGTCGCTCATCAGGGCGAGGTCCGCCCGGATGAACGTGTGACCGGTCCCCACCAGGCCGCCCAGCACCGCCCGACCCCGCTCCGCGTCCCGCCCGACGATGAGCACCCGGTGCTCCCGCCGGGCCAGCTCCGCCGCGACCGCGGCGCCTATCCCACCCGTGCCGCCGGTCACGACGGCGGTTCGTCTGTCTCTCACGAGGTCGACGCTAGGGCGGCCAAGCGAGACACTCTATGGGTGAGCGTCCGGCAAACCACAGTGTCCGTCTCGCACGACCTGCTGAGCAGCGTACTGCGGGAGGCACGGTTCGAAAGCGCCGCGTACCGGTGGCTGGAGCTCGGCGCGCCGTTCCGCGTCCGTTTCGACCACCCCGACCTGCGCGGCGTGCACCTCGTCACGCGCGGCGCCTGCGACCTGGTGTTCGACGACGGCACGACCGAGCGCGTGGAGCCGGGCGACCTGGTGATCCTGCCCCGCGGCGACGCCCACGAGATCCGCTCGCCCGGCGCCGCCTCCGCCTCCGCGACCTCCGGCTTCGCGCTCGCCATGCGTACCGCCGGAAACCGGCTGCGCGCCGGTGGGCCCACAGTGGACACCGAGGTGGTGTGCGGCGCGTTCCTCGTCGGGGAGGCCGACCACCCCGCGCTGTCCGGGCTGCCCCGCACGATCCGGCTGCCCGGAGCCGGAGGCCGCCCCGCCGCGTGGCTGGCCCCGCTGATCGAGGCGCTGACCGCCGAGGCGGCCGACGGCGGCCCGGGCAGCGACCTGGTGATGGCCCGGCTCTCCGACGCCATGCTGGTGCGGGCGCTGCGCCACCACAGCGCGGCCGTCGACCGGCCGGGCTGGCTCGCCGGACTCGCCGACCCGTACGTGGCCGCCGCCCTCGCCGCCCTGCACGCCGACCCCGCCCACCCGTGGACCCTCGCCGGTCTGGCTCGCACGGCGGGGCTGTCCCGGGCCGCGTTCGCGGCGCGGTTCACCGGCCGGGTGGGTGAGCCGGCCATGCGCTACCTACAGGCGCTGCGGCTGCGCCGGGCCCGCGCCCTGCTCGGCGACCAGCGGGTCACGGTGGCGGCGGTGGCGGCCCAGGTGGGCTACACCTCCGATGTGGCCTTCGCCGCCGCGTTCAAGCGCGAGTTCGGGGTGTCACCCGGCGCGTACCGCCGCTCCGGTGTCCGCTGAGGCCGTCGCGGTCCAGTAGATCGCCCGGCCCACCTGCGCGAAGAGGCCCTTCGGGTGGGCCCGGAAGAGCGGCTCGGTGCCGAAGAGGACCGCCGCCGTGCCGCGCGGCCCGACACCGGACACCACCGCCGCCTGCCCGGCCGCCTCCGCAGGGCCACCGGTGCCGTCGTCGGGGTCGGCGATCCAGTGGCCGGCGACGAGCGGCGTCGCGGCGTACCGCTGGTCGACGGTCACACCCGCGCCCAGGTCGGTGAACCACAGCGGCGCGTACACGAACGAGTGCGGCAGCGCTCCCGCGCCGACCGGGCCGGGTCCATTGCGGACGGAGACCACGCCGTTGGCGTCCGTGCGGCCGGCGACCGCGCGCGCCGGGAGCACACCGGCGTCGGAGTTGAACCTAGCGCCGGTCGCCCCGCGGGTGACGACGCCGCCCCGGGCGAGCAGCGCGTCCACTTGGGACTTCGCCGCGGCGTTGAGGGCCTGATAGGACAGTCCGGAGGAGACGACGAGAGTGTCCACCTCGGACAAGTCGTAGCCGGCGTTGAGTGCCGCCGTGGATACCGGCCGCACGTCGAAGCCCAACTGGCGGAGCACGAACAGCTCGTCGGCGGATACCGCGACCGCCAGCACCGGCTTGGTCAGCACCCGGCCACCGGCGTGCGGCCGGGCGGCGGTGAAGCGCACACCCAGCCGGTCGGCGAGGCCGGCCGCGGTACGCCGCGCGGCGGCCGGTACCAGGATCGTGCCGTCGTCCTGGCGGCGGAGCCGGACGCCCGCGTCGAGCAGCGCGTTGACGGCCTGGACGTCCTTGCCGTCGGTGACGGTGAGCGCCAGGTCGCGTCCGGGCGGGGCGAGCACGCCACCGGTCGGACCGGCCACGGCGACCGGCGAGGTCGGCACGCGCGGCGCCGCCCACCGGCTGGTGTGGACGGTGGCACCCCAGAGCAGGCCGTGGCTCCAGCCGGAGATGTCGTACATCTGCGGCACCAGCGCGGAGATGTCGCGCCCGGCCTCGAGGATCGCGTTGGCGAGGCCGCGCTTGGGCTGGCGCATGTCGACCACATAGGACCCAGCCGGATGCCACGTGCCGGCCAGCGCGAACGGTGCCTTCGCCCGCCGCACCCGCACGTCGTGCGCGACGAGCAGGTCGACGAGGCGGGCGGCGGCGGCCGGCGAGCGCTGGCCGGACCCGGCCGGGATCACGTACGCGCGCGGGAACTCGGTCGTGTACCGGTCTTCCGGCCCGAAGCCCGGCACGTACCCGTCCGGGATGTGCCGCTGCGGCTCGCCCGCCCAGCCGCGGCGGAAGAGCTCGATCTGGTCGGCGACAAGCGCCGCGCGGTGGGTGTCCGCGTACCCGATGGCGGCCCGGATCGTCGCCGCCGCCACGTCGGTGTTGACGGCTGAGCGGCGGCGCAGCTCCTCGACCGGCAGGCCGTCGTACGCGCCCCGGTTGACCTGGAGCGGCACCTCGACGGTGTGGCCGACCGCGCCGTGGTAGATGGCGTACATCGGGGTGAAGATGGGCGGCCAGTCGTCCCAGTCGCCGGGGGCGTAGTCGCGGAACGGGATGTCCGCCCGCGCCGTCTCCGGGTGACCGAGCGCGGCGATCGCGGCCTCCATGCCGAGCGCGTTCGGGTAGGCGTGCCGGATGTAGAGGTCGTAGTCGTAGTTCTGCCCGTGCGGCGCGGTGCTCGGCTCGATGAGCGTCGTGCCGGTGTAGCCGTGCTCGTCGAGCATCAGCACCGGCTGGGTCGCGATCACCACGTCGCGCACCGCCCGCGACTCCGGCTGGCTGGACGTGACGTGGTCGCGGTTGACGTCGAAGCCGGCGCCGTTGACCCGGGTGCCGGCCACCCGCCCGTCGGGGTTGTTGGTGACCGTGAAGTACAGCCGGGTACGCTCCAGCAGCCGCCGCGTCGCGGGGTCCGTGGCGGTCGCGAGCTGGCCGATCACGCGGAGCGCGCCGTCGGTGCCCTCCCACTCGTCGCCGTGGATGTTTCCGTTGAACCACACCGGCGTCTTGTATCCGGCCCGCAGCCCCCGGTCGCGCGCCGCCGCCCGCGGGTCGTCCTCGATGAGCCGCCGCCACCGGTCCTGCCGCCGCGTCTGGCTCGCGTGCTCCGGTGCGGTCACTGTGACGAGGTAGAGGTCACGGCCCAATGTGGACTGACCCACCACCTCGACCGAGACCCGGTCGCTGCGGGCCTGGAGGTCGTTGAGCAGGGGGGCGATCCCGTGGTACGGCACGAGGCCGAGCTTGACGGCCCGGTCGGTGGGATCCACCGGGTACACCCGGAGCCTTGTCTGCCGCGGGTAGCCGGCCGTCTTCGTGGGCTGGTTGTGCCCCTGTGCGCGGGCGTCGGCCGCCGCCGCCACGAGGGGGTCGGTGGCGGCGACCTCGTGGCGCTCGGGCCCGTTGCCCGGCTCGCGGGTGGCGCGCTCGCCGGGCGCCGGCGGACCGTGCGGAGCGGCGGCGGCCGGGGTCGCCGGCAGCGCGACGGCGAGGGAGAGGAGGGCGGCGAGGACACGCGGGGTTCGGGGCACAGCGGCACCTCCAAGGTGGACGTGTGAACGATCGTTCCGACCCCATCGACGCCGGTCAACAGCCAGTACATTGCGATTCGCCTACGGCACGGCGCGGCTACTCAGGGTGCGCGTTCTTCGCGGCATCGGTCCGCCGAACGGCCGACTCTTCTGGTACCGCAGGATGATCTTTGTGCCTGGCCAGGGGGTGTGTCGGGCGGATATCGCCGGCCAAACCAGACATTCCCTCCGCACGGCCCGAGTGCAGCTCACGTTGAGGTTGAGGGTTCGGGGTGGCGTACGCACCATCGGTACCGCTAGCGTCCCCGCGTCTCACCTTTCGTTTTCCTTAACACCTCTCCCACGGGAGTCATTTGATGAACGTTCGTACCCGCGCCCTGGCCTTCGCCGGCGCCGCGGCCGTCGGCCTCGTGGCCACGGGCGCCTTCGCCGCGCCGGCGCTCGCAGCGGGCCCGACCGACCTCGCGCTCACCCTGAGTGGCACCACGCTGGCCGCGACCACGTCGGGCAAGGTGGCCACCGCGACCGTCACCAACAAGGGTGCCGAGACCGCGGACGAGGTCGTCATCACCTTCGACCTGAGCGGGCTCGACACGAGTGTCGTCGAGGTGCCGCTGCCGGACGCCGACGCGTGCGAGCAGACCGGCTCCAAGATCGCTTGTGGCGTGATCCCGGTCAAGCCGGGCGAAAACCTCGACCTGGTGTTCGCCCTGGTGCGCAAGGGCGACGGCACCCCGGGCAAGCTGACCGCGACGGTGTCGCACGGCGCCGACGACGCGGTCTCCACCAACGACAGCGCCACCGCGACGGTGACCGTCAGCGAGAGCACCGGCCCGGACCTCACCACGGTCGCGCCGGACGTGCCGCTGAACGAAGAGGGCCTGACCGGCACCGTGGCGCCGGGCGAGGAGACCGAGCTCTTCTACTACGTGATCAACTTCGGCGACGAGGCGGTGCAGGGCCTCAAGGTCAAGCTCAACCTCCCCGAGCACGTCACGTTCGTGGAGAAGCGGAAGGACTGCGAGTACGCGGCGGACAACCGCAGCGCCGTCTGCACCTTCGACGTCGGGCTGATCCCGGCCGACGAGGACACCGGTGAGGGCGCGCCGTACTCGGCGATCCAGATCGACGTCCACGTCCTCAAGGTCGCCGACGACGCGCCCGCCCCGGCGGTGCTCGACGGTGGCGTGGTGAGCGCCGAGGGCATCAAGACCGTCGAGACGCCCGAGGTGGCCCGCCTGGCGAGCGCCGCCCTGCCCGAGGGTGTCAAGGGCGTGTCGGCCAAGGACATCGACGAGAGCGACAACACCGACGAGTTCTCCGTGCACCTGGCGAAGGCCGGCGGCGGCGGTGGCGGCGGCGAGCTGCCCGTCACCGGCGTGCAGGCCGGCCTGATCGGCGGCGTCGGCCTGGTCGTCGTGGCCGGCGGCGGCGCGATGCTGCTCATGTCCCGCCGGCGGCGCGTCGTGCTCGCCGTCCCGGACGACGAGAAGCCGACCGCCTGAACCAGCGGATCGCGAAGGGCCCGGCGCCGGTGGCGCCGGGCCCTTTCGCTGCCCGTCCGCGGCCGCTTCGCCGGTCGGTGAAGGGTGCGGTGCCCGTCGGGCCTTTGCGGTTGGCCCTCCGTGGCCGCTTCGCCGGTCCGCGACGGGGCCTGGTGCCGGTGGCTTTCGCTGTCGGCGGTTTCAGCAGACGCCACCGAAGCGCGTGACGGCGGCGGTGAGGTCGACATGTGAGGCGCCGTCGGGCCAGGCCACGACACTGCTGCACGCGGCGAAGTCACCCGGGTACGACGTGCTGCCGCCGAAACCGGCCGCGCACCCCGCCAGCCCGGGAATCGGGCCCCAGTTGACGCCGCCGGAGATGTAGACCGCGTTGACCCAGCCCCACACCCCGTTGTCGCTCAGCGTGTACGCCCACCAGTTGTTGGCCGCGCTGCCGTAGTGGACCCCCGCCGGGAACGTGCGCTGGCACACGAACCAGCTCGTGCCCTGGTACAGCACGCCGGTCGTGTTGTCGGCGACCGAGTAGGTGCTCGAGGTGGTCCAGCGGTTCCACAGGTGCACCGACGAGCGGTACATGTAGCAGTTGTAGGTGGCGTACCCCGCGTGGTTGGACGTCGGCGAGCACCCGGCCGCCTGGGCAGGCGCCGCGGCTATCCCCACCGCTCCGGCGACGACAGCGGCACCCAGCGCGGCCCGCAGGACAAGACTTTTCCACACCCGCATGGCGATTCCCCCGTCAAAATCGTTCGGCCCGGCGTGCGACCGCACCGTCGCGTACCGGATGGGAATTTGTCAATGGGCCTGCGCTTTTCAGCGGGCCTTCAGCCGCGGTGGGCGAGGATGGGGACGATGCGGGTGTTGGTCGTCGAGGACGAGCCGCGGCTCGCCGATGGTCTGCGGGCCGGGCTGGTCGCGGACGGCGAAACCGCCTGGCACGACTCCGCCGGCGGAGTCGACGGCTGAACAGACGGAAGCCGGCTCTCCTGGGCCACAATCAGCCCGGGACAGCCGGCTCGCCGAACGCTTACCGGACGCGGCGCCACCACGGCCGGCGGGCGCGGGCCTTGGCCCGCTGGCGGCGGAACACCACGACGGTGCCCAGGGCGGCCACGACCCCGCCGGCCGCGGCGGCGACCCGGCCGGGGCGGCGCCGTACCGTCTCGGTCACCTCGCCGGCCTTCTCGCCGGCTTTCTCGGTCGCGGCGTGCGCGGTGTCCCGCACCCGTTCCTTGGCGTCGGCGGCCGCCCCCTTGGCGCGGGACTTGACGTCCGCCTTGTCCGCGAGCGCCTCGACGGTGTCGCCCAGGTCCTCACGGGTGTGCGCGATGTCGGCGCGGATGGCGTCGGTGTCACCGGGCGGCGGTGCCGGTGTGGGTTCGGTGCTCTTCTTGGTGGTCATCGTTGGGCCCTCCCTCGTACCTCTTCGATGTCGGCCTGTACGCTCTGGACCGCTTCCCGCGGCACCGGCGGCACACCCTGAGCGACCTGGCGGCGGCCGATGACCGCCAGCACGCCGGCGACGGCGAAGAGGGCCGCGGCCACGATCAGCGCGGAGAGCCAGGCGGGCATCGCCTCGGCGAGGCCGAGCACGATGGCCGCGAGCAGCGCCGCCACGCCGTACAGCGCGACGACCCCGCCGCCGCCGAGCAGCCCGGCGCCGGTGCCCACCCGCTTGCCCTTCTCCACCATCTCCGCGCGGGCCAGGGCGAGCTCGTCGCGGACCAGGCGAGTGATCTGGTCGGCCGCCTGGCGGACCAGTTCGCCGGTACCCGCATCGGACATGATCGGTCACTCCTCACTCTCGGTGAGGTGAGTGATGCCCGGCGCGGTTCGCCGCAAAACCTGCCGCGGGTAACGCGCGGCCGCGGCCGGACGCTCTTTCCCGCGGTACTCCGAATCGGCGGAAGGGCTCACGATGATCGACGACCTCGGCGGCGCACCGTCCGGGCTGCTGGTGTCCGCGGTGCACCTCGGCGACGGCGTCCGGCTGGTGGTCGCCGGCGAGGTGGACGTCGTCTCCGCCGGTCAGTTCCGGCAGTACCTGTCCGGCGCGCTCGACCTGCGCCCCGCCTCGCTCACCGTCGACCTCGGCGGCGTCACGTTTCTGGACTCGACCGGCCTCAGCGCGCTCGTCTACGCCCACCAGCGGGCCGGCGACGAGGGCATCCACTTCAGGGTGGCCGATCCGCAGCCGCAGGTGCGCCGACTCCTCGAGGTGACCGGCCTGCTGCCGGTGCTCACCGAGGAGGGCTGACCGGGACACCCCCACCGGCCGGCCCGGCCCTCCTCCTCGCCGCTGGACGTGGGGGCGGCGAGGAGGAGGGCCAACACACCCTCAGGCAGGGGAGGAAGGCCAACACACCTCAACTAGCTGACGGCCGGGGGATCGCCGGGTGCAGGTGGGCGGTGGTGCCGCGCCGGTAGAGCTCGGCCCAGCCGCGTCCGGTCGCCAGCTTCTCGCCGGTCGGCTCCACGAAACCGGGCGTCGAGAGCACCTTGCGCCGGAAGTTGGCCGCGTGCAGCGGCACCCCCCACACCGTTTCGTACACCCGGCGCAGGTCCGCGATCGTGAACGGCTCGTCGAGGAACGTGGTGGCCAGCCCGGTGTACTCCAGCCTGGCCCGGGCCCGCTCGACCCCCTCGGCGAGGATGCGGTCGTGGTCGAAGGCGAGCGCGCCGGAGGCGCCGGCCAGCTCGGCCACCGGCTGGTAGCGGGCCTCGCTCGCGTCGGTGCCGGCCACCGGCGTCGGCAGGTCGGGCACCAGCGCCAGGTAGGCCACCGAGACCACCCGCATCCGGGGGTCGCGCCGCGGGTCGCCGAACGTCGCCAGCTGCTCCAGGTGCGCGCCGGCCCGGATGCCGGTCTCCTCCACCAGCTCCCGCCCGGCGGCCGCGTCGAGCGTCTCGTCCGGGCCGACGAAGCCGCCCGGCAGCGCCCACCGCCCGCGCTGCGGCGGCTCGCCACGGCGGATCAGCAGCACGCACAGCTCGCCCTCGCGCACGGTGAGGATCACCAGGTCGACGGTGACGGCGACGGGCGGGAAGGCCCGCGGGTCGTAGGTGGCGAGAAAGCCGCGGTCCTCGTCGGTGAGGTGGTTGTCGACGGTCACACACAGCATTGTACTCATGATGAGTTGTGTAGAGACTCAAAGTGAGTCATGATGCTGTGTATGTTCTGGCGAACGGGCAGCGAGTGGGGGACCGCCGCCGCGCTCGGGAAGGGAGCGTCATGACACCGAAGGAACGCCTCACCGCCCTGCGCGATGCCGAGTTGGACGGCAAGCCCATGAAGATAGCTCCGTTCTGGGGCCACCGGCCGACCGCGAGCGGCATGGTCGGGCCCAGCTGCCTGAGCCAGTGGTGGCTGGCCGAGTTCACAGTGGACGGCGTCACCTACCCGACCGCCGAGCACTGGATGATGGCCGCCAAGGCGCGCCTGTTCGGCGACGACGAGGGCCTCGCCGCGGTGCTGGCCGCCCGGAGTCCCGTCGCGGCGAAGGCGGCCGGCCGCAAGGTGCGCGACTTCCACCAGCAGAAGTGGGTCGACGCGCGGTACGACATCGTGGTAACCGGCAACCTGGCCAAGTTCAGCCAGCACGAAGGCCTGCGCGAGTTCCTCCTCGCGACTGGCGACCGGGTGCTCGTGGAGGCCAGCCCTTACGACCCGGTCTGGGGCATCGGGATGGGGCCCAACAACCCCGACGTGGCGCATCCCCTGAAATGGCGCGGGCTCAACCTGCTCGGCTTCGCGCTCATGGACGTACGGGAGCGGCTATGAACAACCAACGGTTACGGGCGGTCGCGGCGGAGACCGTCACAATCTCGCAAGTCGGCGGCTACCGCACGCCGTCCAGTGGATGGGTCGACATCCGCGAGTCGATCCGGGCGGCCGTGGCGCGCACCCGGCTGTACCTGCCCGGCGAGCGTCTGCCGGTCGGCTTCGCCCGCGCGGGCAGCGGGCTGGTGGAGGTCAGCAACGAGTCGACGCTGTCCGCCGCGTGGCGGCTCGGCGACGGCGCGGCCGCGCTGGTGTTCGCCTCGGCCCGCAACCCCGGCGGCGGCTTCCTCACCGGTGCCCGGGCGCAGGAGGAGGACATCGTCCGGTCCACCGCGCTGCATTCCTGCCTCAGCGCGGTGCCCGCGTTCTACCTCCACCACCGCGCCAACACCGACCTGCGCTACAGCGACCGAGTGATCTACTCGCCCGGCGTGCCGGTCTTCCGCGACGAGAGCCTGCGCCTGCTGGACCGTCCACACCGGACGGCCTTCATCACCGCGGCCGCGCCAAACCTTCGGGCGCTGCGGAGCAACCAGCCGCACTTCGCCGCCACCGTGCCCGACGTGCTGCGCGCCCGCGCCCTGCGGGTGGTCGAGGTCGCCGCCGCGCACGGGCACCGGCGGCTGGTCCTAGGCGCGTGGGGCTGCGGCGTCTTCGGCAACGACCCGGCCCTGGTGGCCAGCGCCTTCACCGCGGCCCTCGACCGGGTGGACGCCTTCGACCACGTGGTGTTCGCGGTGCTCGACCGGGCCCCCGGCACGCCCACGTACCACGCCTTCTCCGCGGCGGCCTCCACCTTGGTCTAGCGAGCGGGTCGCCGCTCTTCGAAACAGATTTTCCCGCCTCCGCGTCAGCGGCGGACCGTATGCTCCCGCGGGCACCGCTCCCGGCCGGCGGCTCGTGGGCCGAGCCGAAACCCCTGGCCGTCCACTGCCAGGTCCGCGGGACAAGCCCTGAAGATCTTCGCGGGCGGTCGCAGACCCCTACCCTCCGCCGCCCTGACAGAGCGTCACCAACCCGCGGGGCCGGGACTTCGAGATCTAGGAGACTTAGGGTTGATATAGCGCCCCAACTCTCCTAGATCTCAACCCGCGCGCTGTTCGCGCACCTCGCGGCGGTCACTGTAGGCGACGCAGCACCGCTTTCCGCCTCGCCACCGACCCGGGCCAGCGACATTGTGGACAAATTCTCACCCCCGCAAGGGTGACCGCGACCAAAGCGGACGGGTGAGGCCGCGGGAGCAGCGGTCCGGACCACGACGGACATCGCGGTAGCTCACATCTCCGAAGGTCTCGAGCGCCTCATCGACGGCGGGCGAGGGAGTCGACGCGGCGCAGGGCGTCGGGCATCCGATGTGGACCGGCCATCGCGGCGACCAGCGCGGCGGCCCGTTCGGCGCTCAGGCCGGCCGCGGTCACGTACAGCGGTCGCGCCGCGCCGCCGCGGTGGACGGGGATCGCGTGGCCGGCGCCGCGGAACTCGGTCTTCGCCACGCCCACCACCGGCACCCGGATCTCGGCGTGCAGGTGGGCGCCGAGGCCGGGCCGGCGTACGTCCACGATGGACGCGAATCGCTCGTCGGCGGCGACGACGGCCGCCGCGCCGGCGCCACCGGACGCGGGGTAGTGCACGTCCACGGCGGCGTAGCGGCCGTTCACTCGCCGACCGGGCCGCCGGCCATCTCGGCCACGATGTCGAGGTGGCCGAGGTGGCGGGCGTACTCCTGCACAAGGTGGAACAGCACCCGCTCCAGTGTCGGCGGCTCGGCGTCGGGCCAGCGCGGCCCGGGTGGCCCGGCGGCCGCCAGGTCGGCGCCCTCGACCACCGCGCGGGTGTGGGCACCCTGCGCGCGCAGCGCGGCGACCAGGTCGTCGAGGGTCTCGCCGGGTGACACGTGCCAGCGGTCGTCGCGGCGGTCGCCCCACGGGTCGCCCACGTCCTTGCCCTCGAAGCCCCACTCGATCCAGCGCAGCTCCACGTACCGCAGGTGCTTGAGCAGCTCCATGGGCGTCCAGCCGCTGGGCAGGCGGCTGCGGCGGAGCTCGGCCTCCGGCAACGCCGCAGCCTTCTCCACTGTGGACTCGCGGAAGTAGTCGAGGTACCGAAGGAAGACCTCGGCCCGCCCGCCGGCCGGGACGGTCGGCGAAGGGAACGGGCGGCTCACGGCTTGCGCCCCACGCCGCCGAACGCGTCGACGTCGGCCGCGCCCCCGGCCCCCGGATCCGGCCGCCACCGCGGGCAGGCGACCACGCCCGGCTCGACGAGTTCGAGGCCGTCGAAGAAAGAGGCGATCTCGGCGGGGGTGCGCAGCGTGTACGGCACGGCGCCGGTGTCGTTGTACTCCTCCTGCGCCGCGCCGATCCGATCGCTGAACACGGCGGTGCCGTCGTTGAGCGACAGGTAGCTACCGGACGGCAGCGCGGCGAGCAGCCCGCGGACGATCGCGCGGGCCTCGCCGGTGTCCGCGACGTGGCCGAGGACGCCGCTGAGGATCAGGGCCACCGGCCGTCCGAAGTCGAGGGTCCGCCGGGCCC
Organism: Phytohabitans sp. LZ39; assembly: GCF_059359075.1. Lineage (NCBI taxonomy): Bacteria > Bacillati > Actinomycetota > Actinomycetes > Micromonosporales > Micromonosporaceae > Phytohabitans > Phytohabitans sp. LZ39. The sequence continues at coordinate 41,800 of NZ_JCADBM010000034.1, forward strand.
CGGACACGATCCGGTCGGGGTCGCGCAGGTCGGCGTCGAGGAACGCGGTGGCGCCCTCCGGCGTGCCGGCGAGCAGGGCCCGCGCGTGGGCGAGCACCAGCGGGTCGCTGTCCACATAGACCACCCGGGAGTCGGGCGCCACGGCCTGGGCGACCTGGTGGGTGTTGTCGGCGGTCGGCAGGCCGGTGCCGACGTCGAGGAACTGGCGGACGCCGGCCTCGCCGGCCAGGTAACGGACCGAGCGGACCAGGAAGCCGCGGGACGCCCGCGCCACGTCCACCACGCCCGGAAAGACCCGCCGGTACTCGTCGCCGGCCGCCCGGTCGACCGGGAAGTTGTCGGTGCCGCCCAACCAGTAGTTCCAGATCCGGGCGGAGTGCGGCACGCTGGTGTCGATGCCGGGTGGCGCCTCATCGCCCGACGGCGGTCCCACGCTCATGGACCGACAGCGTACCGCCGGCGGTGAACGGGACGTCGCCGCGACGCAGGAGCAGCACGGTAAACCAGATCTCGGCGACCGCCGCCGGCGCCAGCAGCAACGCCGTCACGGACGCGTCGTAGCCGGGGACGAGGAAGAGCAGGAAGCTGTTGGCCAGGTACACCACCCCGGCGACGGCGAACATGTAGCCCAGCGCCGTGCGTGCCAGCAGGTAGCCGGTCGCGGCGCAGCAGACCGCGAAGAACGCGAGCGCGATCCCGTACCCGTACCGGAAGAGGTCGAGCAGCAGGGGGACGCCCGGGTCGCCGCCGCGCGCGGCGAGCAGCGCCGCGAACATCGTGGTCAGGTTGGCCGCCTGGACCACCACGGCGGCGAACCGGAAGATGGCGGCGACCAGCGAGACGTCCCGGTCGACGGGCTCGAAGAGCCGGTACAGGATGACCACCAGGAGCGTCTCGGCGAGCAGGAACACAAGGTTGACGGCGATGCCGGCCCGGTAGAGGCCCTCCGACCGCAGGATGTCGTCCGCGGTGGTGAGCCGGCCGCGGACCGCGACCTCGGCGAAGAGGCCGAAAACGATGATCACGAGGTACAGCAGCCCGGCGAGGCGGGCGCTCACGAGTCTCATCGGCCCACTGTCGGCGGCGGGCGTTGTGCGGGTGTTGAGAGACTGTTGAGCGTGGGCGCAGGGGTACGCATCCAGCTCCTCGGCGGCGTCGCCGCGGCGACCGACCTCGGTGAGCCGGTCGACGTGGGGCCGGCGAAGTGCCGCGCGCTGCTCGCCGCGCTCGCCCTCGCCCCCGGCACGGCCGTCCCGACCTGGCGGCTGGTCGAGCTGGTGTGGGGCAGCGACCCGCCGCGGACGGCCGAGCGCACCCTCCAGTCGTACGTGACGCGGCTGCGGGCCAGCCTCGGCCCCGGCACCATCGCGCGGGCCGGCGCCGCGTACCGGCTCGACGTGCCGGACACCGCGGTCGACGCCGCCCGCTTCCAGCGATGCCTCGACGCCGGCGATGTGACCGGTGCCATCGCCGAGTGGACCGGTCACCCGCTCGCCGGCCTCACCGCGCCTGGGCTGGCGGCCGCCGTCGACGGGCTCGTCGAGCGGTGGCTCGGCGCGGTCGAGGCCGACCTCGGCGCGCGGGTGGAGGCCGACCCGGGCGCCGCCGTCGGACGGCTGACCGAGCTGACCGCCGGCCACCCGTACCGGGAACGGCTGTGGGCGCTGCTGATGACCGCGCTGTACCGGGCCGGGCGGCAGGCGGACGCGCTCGCCGCGTACCGCACCGCGCGGCGGCACCTGGTCGACGGCCTCGGCGTCGAGCCCGGCCCCGAGCTGCGCAAGCTGGAGGCGGAGATCCTCGACCAGCGTCTGGAGCCGCCGCCGCACGCGGGCAACCTCCCGCTGCGGCCCGGCCGGCTGATCGGCCGGGCGCGCGAGCTGCTCGCCGTGCGGGCCGCGCTGGCCGCCTACCCGGTGGTGACGCTCGTCGGGCCGGGCGGGATCGGCAAGACCCGGCTCGCGCTGGCCGCCGCCCGCGAGGTGGTGGCCGCCGACGGCGCGTGGCTCGTCGACCTCACCGAGGTGACCGCGCCCGGTGACGTGCCGCGCGCGGTCGCCGGCGCGCTGGGCGTGCGGGAGAGCGCCGGGCGGAGCCTGCGCGAGTCCATTGTGGCTACTCTGCGCTCCCGGGACGCGTTGCTGGTGCTGGACAACTGCGAGCATGTCGTCGACGGCGCCGCCGGGCTGGCCCGCGCCGTCGCCGAGGGCAGTCCGGGCGTGCGGGTGCTGGCCACGTCGCGGGAGGGCCTCGACGTCGGAGACGGGCACGAGATGCTCGTCGCGGTGCCGCCGCTGGAGCCGGCCGGCGCGGCCGTGGAGCTGTTCGACGAGCGGGCCGCGGCCGCCTTCCCCGGCTACGACCCGGTCGCCGGCCGGCGCGACGTCGAGGAGATCTGCCGGCGCCTGGACGGCGTGCCGCTCGCCATCGAGCTCGCCGCCGCCCGCACCACGAGCCTGGCCCCGGCCGACCTCCTCGCCCGCCTCGACGACCATCTCGGTGTGCTCGTCGGCGGCCGGCGGACCGGCGCCGAGCGGCACCGCACGATGCGGGCCACGATCCAGTGGTCGTACGACCTGCTCGGCGCGGCGGAACGCGCGCTGCTGTGCCGGCTCGCCGTGTTCGCCGGCCCGTTCGACCTGGCCGCCGCCGAGGCGGTCGGCGGCACCGGGGCGGAGGCGGCGCTCGGCCATCTCGTGGCGCGGTCGATGGTGCTCGCCGAGCCCGGCCCGTTCGGGCGGCGCTTCCGTCTACTGGAGACGGTGCGGCAGTTCGCGGCCGAGCGGCTGGCCGCAGCGGGGGAGAGCGACCGGGCGGCCGCCGCGCACGCCCGCTGGTGCCGCGACCGCGCCGCCGCGATCGGCCGGCTGCTCGCCGGTCCGTCCGAAGTGGAGGGTGTGGCCCGGCTCGACGAGCACTGGCCCCACCAGCGGGCGGCGTTCGAGTGGGCCTGTGCGAGCGGCGACCGCGACCTGGCCTACGCGCTGGTCCGGACGGTGGCCACGGAGGTGTCGTCGCGCAGCCGGGCCGAGGTCGGCGACTGGGCTGAGCGCCTCCTGCCCGACCGCGCGCCCTTCGCGCTCGCCGTGGCGGCCCAGCGGTACAAGCTGAGCCACGACTCAGCGGCCTACGAGCGGCTGTTGGCCGAGCACGGCGAGCCGGACCACCCGGCGGCGGGGTGGGCGCGGGCCTGCGTGTACGGCGACTGGGAGGCGCTGGCCGCCTGCGCGCCGGACGCCCTCGCCGACCTGCGCGCGCACGGCGACCACGACCTGGCCGAGCACGTCGAGGTGGACATCGGCGCCGCGCTGCTGTTCCGCGGCCGCTTCGCCGAGCACGACGCGGTCATGCGCGGGCTGGCCGAGCGCTACCGGGTGCAGGGGCCGCCCACGCTGTACAACTGGGCGCTCATGCTGCTCGGCTACTCCGCCGCCGGGCAGGGCCGGCACGAGGAGGCGGAGCGGCTCTTCGACGCGGCGGTCGACGTCGAGGTGCCGCCGCGCACCCATTCGCCCAACCGCACCGTGGAGGCGCGGGTGGCGTTCCGGCGCGGCGACCGGCCGCGCGCGTTCCGGGCGCTGCGCGCGCACGTCGAGGAGCTGCTCGACAGCGACAACATGCAGGGCGCCTGCGTGGCGTCGGTCGAGTTCGTGTCGATGCTGGCGCGTTCCGGGCGCCCGGCGGAGGCCGAGCCCGTGCTGGCGTACCTGCGGGGGAGTGGCCTGCTCGACACGCCGGTGTGGCGGGCCCAGCTCGACCCGGTGCCGGGCCTGCCCGACCCCGGCGGCGCGGCCGAGCTGGACGACCGGGGTGCCCTGGAGTACATGCTGTCCGTGCTCGGCCGCGGGAATGAGGTCGACGCGCCGCGGCACACCCGCTAGGTTGCCGGTCCGTGACCGAAGACCTGCCGCAACCGTTCGTCATCCGCGAGCGCCACCACCGCATCCACGACCCGTTCACGGAGGAGAAGCTGGCCGTGCTCGGCCGGGCGCTCCGGCTGCGGGCCGGTGCGAGCGTGCTCGACCTCGCCTGCGGCAGCGGCGAGATGCTCTGCACCTGGGCACGCGACCACGGCGTCACCGGCACCGGCGTGGACATCAGCACGGCGTTCCTCGCCTCGGCGCGCGACCGGGCGGCCGAGCTGGGCGTCGCGGACCGGGTCACGTTCGTGCACGGGGACGCCGCCGGCCACGTCGCGCCCGCGCCGGTCGACGTGGCCGCGTGCGTGGGCGCCACCTGGATCGGCGGCGGCGTCGCCGGCACGATCGCGTTGCTGGAACGCAGCCTGCGTCCGGGCGGCCTGGTGCTGATCGGCGAACCGTTCTGGCGCGAGGAGCCGCCCGACCAGGCCACGGTGGAGGGTTGCCACGCCACCGGCAAGGACGAGTTCGCCGACCTGCCCGGCCTGGTCGCGGGCTTCGGCGAGCTGGGCTGGGACCTGGTCGAGATGGTGCTCGCCGACGAGGACAGCTGGGACCGTTACGTGGCCGCGCAGTGGCTCAACGTCCGGGAGTGGCTGGACGCGAATCCCGGCCACGCGCTCGCCGGCGAGATGCGCGCCGAGCTGGACCGGGCGCCGCTGGCCTACGTCAGGTACCAGCGGCGGTTCCTCGGTTGGGGTGTCTTCGCCCTGAAGCGGCGCTGACGGTGGGCGGCCGGCCGCCCACCGGTCAGTCCTTGATGGAGCCGGTCACCTTGCCGGTGCTGGACATCGCGACGCAGGCGACGCCCTGGTCGCCGAGCCGCCACGAGGTCTGCGTCGGGTGCAGGAAGTAGATCTCGACGTTGGGGTCGTCGGCGGCCTTGGCCGAGTAGGTCTTCAGCCGGTCGACGCAGCCGTCCTCGGCGAGCTTGCCCACCTCGGTGTCGCCCGGGAAGTCGCCGTCGGCCAGGTCGAAGGTCGCGAACACCTCGCCCTCGTGCGGCTGGGTGCAGGGCACCGCCGGCAGGTCGCGGATCGCGCTGCCCTCCTTGAGGCCGTTGAGGCACTGGCCGGGTGTGAGCCGCTGCACGTTGACGTCGCCGCTGTCGGCCAGGGACGTGGTCGGGTCGTTCGTGTTGCCGGTGCCGCCGGCGACGATGCCGACGATCACCAGGGCCACGATGCCGAGCACCCAGACGCCGGACAGCGAGAGGCCGGCGATGGCCAGGCCCCGGCCGCCCTGGCCGCGCTTCTTGATCTGGGACAGCGCCACGAAGCCGAAGATGACGCTGAGCAGGATGCCGCCGAGCAGGCCGAAGACGAGCGACGCGATCGCGAACCCGTTGGTGCCGCCCTGGCGCGGCGGTGGTGGCGGCTGCTGCTGCCCCCACTGGCCGGGCGGTGGCTGCTGGCCCCACTGGTCGGCCTGTGGCTGCTGGCCCCACTGGTCCTGTCGCGGCGGCTGCTGGCCCCACTGGTCAGCCTGCGGCTGCTGGCTCCACTGGTCCTGTTGCGGCTGGCCGTAGACACCCGGCTGGGGCTGGCCGTAGACGCCGGGCTGCTGCTGGGCCTGGCCGTACACGCCGGACTGCGGCTGCCCGTAGACGCCGGGCTGCTGCGGCTGCTGGCCCCAGGAGGCCGGCTGCTGCTGGCCCCACGGGTCGGGCTGCTGCGGCGCTCCGGACGTGGGATAGGGCTGCTGCGGTGCGCCTGACGTGGGGTAGGACTGCGGAGATCCGTACGGAGGGGGCTGAGTCACGGCCGGACACTAGCAGGGCCGCGCGCCCCTCACCTGCCCGTATTGCTGTCAGTCTGGCTACAGCTCGGGGGCGGGCGGCACGCGCGCCGCCCGCCCCGGCACCCACAGTGTCTAGTGGTGACCGCCGCGCCACGGGCTGTCGATGTAGACGAGCGCGTCGCCGACCGCCCGCTCGGTGCCGCCGCTCGGCCTGTTGACGAGCGCGCCACCCACCGACATCGCGGTCGAGCCGCCACCGTCGAGGTTGACCGCGTCGCGCAGGCCGAGCGCGTGGGCCACGGCCGCCGTCTCGTCCATCGTGGTACCGACGCTGGTGGTCTGCCGGCCGTCGATGGTGGCCAGGACGATCCGCCCGTCGCCGGTGACGCCGGCGATCGTGCGCGGGTTGCGGGCGAAGAAGCTGCCCGTGCCGGCCGGCACGACGATGCGACCGTCCGCCGTGAGCGGGTACCGGCCGTTGACGCCGAACAGGCCCGGCCGCAGGTCGACCCGGTCGCCCTCGGCGTCGCGCAGGGTGACCGTCCGGGTCAGGCAGCCGGACGCCGTGATGGCCAGCACCGCGGCGGCCTCCTGCCCGGTCGCTTGCAGGGACTTCTGGCCGGCGGCCAGCGAGGTGCCCCGGGTGGTCGCGGTGCGTACCGCACACCCGTGCCGGTCCAGCACGACCTCCACGCCGGCGCCGGCCGGAGTGGCCGGGCCGAACTCCGGTGTGAACTCCACGACGTCACCGCTCACGCCGCACCGCGTCTGGTCGGCGAGGGTCGCGCAGGCGGCCGGTACCACCGGCGGGTGGTTGAGGAACTCCAGCGGGAGTGTCGCGCCGGTCCGCCGGTTGCGGACCGTCCCGGTCCAGGACAGCCGCCCCATGAGTACCTTGTCGCTGGCCGCGTCCACGACGAGGTTGACCTCGGCGGGATCGGTGGTCGGCTCGCTGAGCAGCCTGCCGCCGAAGATCCCGAGACCGACCGGGTCGCCCGGATACTGCGGGTTCGCGGTGAAGGTGAAGAACGAGGCGTTCACCCCGGCGAGCGCGCCGGCGGAGCGGACCAGCTCGGTGGTCGGTTCGACCTGGCCCAGGTTCGGGCCGTAGGTGGCGGCGAGGTGGCCACGAGCCCGGCGCGGGTCGATGGTCAGCACGTTGACCACCCACGGGCCGCGCGTGGTGGTGTTGATCTGGTCGGCGGGCGCCGGCTCGGTGCCGCGGGTGATGCGGGTGAGCGTGACGCCCCGGGCGAGCGTCTGGGTCGTCCGCGCCTCGACAAGATCCGCGTCGCCGAGGGGCAGGGGGCTCGCGCCGAGCGCGGGTGCGCCGGGCGCGAGCCCGACGGCCAGCGCGACCGCCGTCGCGGCGGCCAGGACTCCGGTACGGAATTTGTAGATCATGGTGGCGATCGTCGCCACCGGATGGAACCCGTACCTCCCGGTTCGTTGACGTGCGGGCGAAGTGTGGGTTACGGGCGTTCCTGGTCCCACCGCCATTCGGTGATCTCGGGCGCGTCCTCGCCGTGCTCGCGCGTGTGGTCGCGGCACCGCTGGCGGGCGTCCACCATGGACTGACGCAGGTGGGCGGCCCGGGTCCGCAGGTCCGGCACGCGGTCGATCACGTCGATCACCAGGTGGTACCGGTCGAGGTCGTTGAGCATCACCATGTCGAACGGCGTGGTCGTGGTGCCTTCCTCCTTGTATCCGCGCACATGAAGGTTCTTGTGGTTGGTGCGCCGGTAGGTGAGGCGGTGGATCAGCGCCGGGTAGCCGTGGTAGGCGAAGATGACCGGCCGGTCCGTGGTGAAGATGGTGTCGAACTGGGTGTCCGGCAGCCCGTGCGGGTGCTCGCTCTCCGGCTGGAGCCGCATCAGGTCGACGACGTTGACCACGCGCACCTTGAGCTCGGGCAGGTGGCGGCGGAGCAGGTCGGCGGCGGCGAGCGTCTCCATCGTCGGCACGTCGCCGGCGCAGGCGAGCACCACGTCCGGCGCGGTGCCCTCGTCGGTGCTGGCCCAGTGCCAGATGCCGAGGCCGCGCCGGCAGTGCAGGTCGGCCTCCTCCATCGTCAGCCAGCTCGGGCCGGGCTGCTTGCCGGCGATGACGACGTTGACGTAGTGCCGGCTGCGCAGGCAGTGGTCCATCGTGGACAGCAGCGTGTTGGCGTCCGGTGGCAGGTAGACGCGGACGACCTCGGCCTTCTTGTTGACGACGTGGTCGATGAAGCCGGGGTCCTGGTGCGAGAAGCCGTTGTGGTCCTGGCGCCACACGTGCGAGGAGAGCAGGTAGTTGAGCGAGGCGATCGGGCGCCGCCACGGGATGCCGCGGGTTACCTTGAGCCACTTCGCGTGCTGGTTGACCATCGAGTCGACGACGTGGATGAACGCCTCGTAGCTGGTGAAGACGCCGTGCCGCCCGGTGAGCAGGTAGCCCTCCAGCCAGCCCTCGCACAGGTGCTCGGACAGCACCTCGACGACCTGGCCGTCGGCGCCGAGGTGCTCGTCGCCCTCCTGACGTGCCGCGAGGAACGTCCGGTCGGTCGCCTCGAACACCGCGTCCAGCCGGTTGGAGGCCACCTCGTCCGGGCCGAACAGGCGAAACCGGTCGGGGTTGGCCCGGATGACGTCGCGGAGCCAGCCGCCGAGCACGCGGGTGGCCTCCGAGGGCGGCTCGCCCGGCCGGGGCACCCGGACGCCGTACGTCCGGTAGTCGGGCAGCACGAGGTCGCGCAGGACCGAGCCGCCGTTGGCGTGCGGGTTGGCGCTCATCCGCCGGTCGCCGCGCGGCGGCAGCGCGGCCACCTCGCCGACCGGCGCGCCGGTCGCGTCGAAGAGCTCCTCCGGCCGGTACGAGCGCAGCCACTCCTCCAGCAGGCGCAGCTGCTCGTCGTTCTCGCGGATCCCGGTGAGGGGCACCTGGTGCGAGTGGAAGGTGCCCTCGTGGGGGCCGGTCCAGCCTTTCGGCGTGCGCATGACGATCACCGGCCAGCGGGGGCGGCTGGTGTCGCCGGTGGTGCGGGCGTGCCGCTGGATGCCGGCGATGTCGTCCAGCGCCCGGTCGAACGCGGCCGCCAACCCCTGGTGGACGGCCTCGACCCGGTCGCCTTCCACCAGGTACGGCCGGTAGCCGTAGCCGCGCAGGAGGGTGAGCAGGTCGTCGCGGGGGATGCGGTCGAGCACCGTCGGGTTCGCGATCTTGTACCCGTTGAGGTGGAGGATCGGCAGCACCGCACCGTCGCGGGCCGGATTGTTGAACACGTTCGACAGCCAGCTGCCCTGAAGCGGCCCGGTCTCCGCCTCGCCGTCGCCGATCACGCAGGCGACCAGCAGGTCCGGGTTGTCGAACGCGGCGCCATATGCGTGCATCAGCGAGTACCCCAACTCGCCACCCTCGTGGATCGAGCCGGGCACCTCGGCCGCGACGTGGCTGGGGATACCGCCGGGAAACGAGAACTGGCGGAACAGCCGCGCCATGCCCGCCTCGTCCCGGGACACCGAGGGGTACAGCTCGCTGTACGTGCCCTCCAGCCAGGTGTTCGCGACGATGGCCGGGCCGCCGTGGCCGGGCCCGGTGACGTAGATGGCGTTCAGGTCGCGCCCGACGATGGCCCGGTCCAGGTGGGCGTAGAGCAGGTTGAGGCCGGGGCTGGTGCCCCAGTGGCCGAGCAGGCGGGGCTTGACGTGCTCGCGGCGCAGCGGCTCGCGCAGCAACGGGTTGTCCATGAGGTAGATCTGGCCGACCGTGAGGTAGTTGGCCGCCCGCCAGTACGCGTCGAGCCGCGCGAGCTCGGTGTCGGTGAGGGGGGACGCCGGCTCCAGCGTGGTATCCATGCCTGTCGGGCTACCCGGCCCGCCGCTCTTCACACGTCGCCCGCCGGCCGCCAGGTGGGAGGATGAGCGGCATGATCAGGCTCGGGAGCGTTGTGATCAACTGTGCGGACCTGGAGCGGATGACCGCGTTCTGGGCGGCGGCGCTGCACCTGGACCCGGCGCCGGGTGACCGCTTTCGCGTGCTGCGCGGCACCGCCGTCAACGTCTCGCTCCAGGTGGCGCTGACGCGGGTGAGCGCGCGCGACCAGATGCACTTCGACCTGTACACGGACGACCAGGCGGGCGAGGTGCGGCGGCTGCGTGAGCTCGGTGCCACGTTCGTGCGCCACCACGACGACCCGGACGACGACTACGTGGTGCTCACCGACCCGGAGGGCAACGAGTTCTGCGTGTGCGCCGTGTCCTGAGTGGACCTCACTGCGGTGGCGGGCCCATCGGGTTGGCCTGGAGGGCGCGCGCGACGGTGACCAGGTTGGCGGCCATCGCCCGCCCGGTCTTGCCCGCCCAGTCGTGGCCACGCTCGTCGTCGAGGTAGTCGGGTCCGGCGCCAGGGCCCAGGTGCCAGTACGTCCACGCCTGGCCGGGAACCGTGTAGCCGATGTCCACAAGGCCGCCGCAGATCTCGCTGATCACATGGTGGGCGCCGTCCTCGTTGCCGGTGTTGACCACGCCGGCCACCCGGTTGTACGCGACCGGCCGCCCTTCGTCGTCGGTCTCGGACAGCATGGCGTCCATCCGCTCCAGCACGCGCTGCGCCACGGACGACGGATGGCCCAGCCAGGTAGGGGTCGCGATGATGAGGATCTGCGAGCGCAGGAGCTGGTCGTGGATGTCGGGCCACTGGTCGCCGGCGCCCATGTCCGCGCTGACACCGGGCAGGATGTTGCGGTCCACGGCACGCACCCAGTCGACCTCCACCTCGCGTTTCTCCATCTCCTCGGCGACCACGCGGGCGAGGGCCTCGGTGTTGGAGGCCGCCGGGCTGGGCTTGAGGGTGCAGTTGACGATGAGTGCGCGCATGCCTTCGCGTACCCGGTCTGGCGTGACCCATGCATGTCGCCTAATTTGGCGGCGTCCTCAGGATCGACGGGGGTGGTTGCCCACGAGCAACGTGAATCCCTGTCAGATATCTGTCGGGCGGGCGGATAGGAACGCCGGTACATTCGTTGGCACGGCGGGAAAGCCGTTGGGGTCGTGGGAAGACCGTGGGGGATCTTTACACAACCCGCTCGTGGTGAGCGGTCGCCTGGTGCCGGGCCGGGGCCTGTAGCGCCCTCCGGCGGCACCGCCTCCCTGGCGCAGCCCACCACCGGCCGGGTCGCGGCCCCGCGGAGCTTCCCTTGGTGGTCGGGGCGCCCCGCACGGCACTGGGAACCGTGCTGGACGCCCCGACCACGCCTTCGTGGCGCGGCCTTCGTGGCGTGGCGCGGCCTTCGTGGCGTGGCGCCTTGGTGGCGCGGTGCGCCTTCGTGGTGCGGTGGTCGCTCGGGCCGTGTGGGCCGGCCGGGCCGTGGCCCTGGGGCGCGTTCCTTGGTGGTCGCTTGGGCTGTGCGTGCGCGGCTTCGGGCGTGCGGCGCTTGCTTTGGTGGTCGCTCGGGCCGTGCGTGCGCGGCTTCGGGCGTGCGGCGCTTGCTTTGGTGGTCGCTCGGGCTGTGCGTGCGCGGCTTCGGGCGTGCGGCGCTTGCTTTGGTGGTCGCTCGGGCCGTGCGTGCGCGGCTTCGGGCGTGCGGCGCTTGCTTTGGTGGTCGCTCGGGCCGTGTGCCCGCCTTCGGGTGTGCGGAGTGCCACCCCGGCCGGTCTGGGCCGGCGGCGTCGTGGTGAGTCCACAGGTAAGTTCGTGATCGGGTTTTCTTTCCCGTCCGTGTATATCTGTGGACCCAACCGCGAGGGGGCTCGACCAGTGGGTGAGCGGCCGTACATCCTGCTCAGCTGCGGCATGTCCATCGACGGCTATCTGGACAACGCGGGCGGAAAGCGGCTGCTGCTCTCCAACGACGCCGACTTCGACCGGGTGGACGACGTACGGGCGAGCTGTGACGCCATCATGGTCGGTGCGAGCACGGTGCGGCTGGACAACCCGCGGCTGCTGGTCCGTTCTGCCGAACGCCGTTCGGACAGGGTCGCCCGGGGCCTGCACCCCACGCCGCTCAAGGTGACGGTGACCGGACGCGGCGAACTTGACCCCACCGCCAACTTCTTCCGCACCGGCGATGTGGACAAGCTCGTGTACTGCGCCAGCGAGGCGGTGGACGGCACCCGCGAGCGGCTGGGCGACGTGGCGACCGTGGTGGACGCCGGCGAGCCCGTCGACCTCTGCCGCATGCTGGCCGATCTGCACCGCCGCGGCGTGCGCCGGCTGATGGTCGAGGGTGGCGGGCGGGTGCACACCCAGTTCCTCACCGCCGGGCTCGTCGACGAGCTGCACCTGGTGATCGCGCCGTTCTTCGTCGGCGACTCGCGGGCGCCCCGGTTCGTCGGCGACGGCGCGTTTCCGTGGGGCCCGGAGCGGCGGGCCGCGCTCGTCGAGGTGCGCCAGATCGGCGACGTGGTACTGCTGCGCTACGCGCTCTCCGAACGGTTCGAGAAGGGCGCCGCGCGCGCCGGGTTCGAGGAGGTCTGAGTTCGTGGTGACCAGGCTGGCCATGTGGTCCGGGCCGCGCAACGTCTCGACGGCTTTGATGCGCAGCTTCGGCTCGCGGACCGACACGCTCGTGGTCGACGAGCCGCTGTACGCGTACTACCTGGACGCGACCGGCCTCGACCACCCCGGTCGCGCCGACGTGCTGGCCAGCCAGCCCAACCGCTGGCAGGACGTGGCGGCCGCGCTCACCGGCCCGCTGCCGGACGGCGTCGCCGTGTACTACCAGAAGCACATGGCGCACCACCTGCTCCCCGACGTGGGGCGCGGCTGGCTACCGGAGCTCGCGCACGCGTACCTGATCCGCGACCCGGAGCACGTCGTCGCCTCGTACGCGAAGGTGCGGGGCGAGCCGACCTTGGCCGACCTGGGGTACGTGCAGCAGGTGGAGATCTTCCGCGCCGTCGGCGGCCCGGTGGTCGACGCCGCCGACCTGCTCCGCGACCCGGCCGGCGTGCTGGAGCGGCTGTGCGCGGCGCTCGGCATCGGGTACGACCCGGCGATGCTGAGCTGGGCGTCCGGCCGGCGGGAGACCGACGGGGTGTGGGCGCCGCACTGGTACGCGGGAGTTGAGAGGTCCACCAGGTTCGGCCCGTACACACCGCCGTCCGGTCCGGTGCCCGAGCGGCTGGCGCCGCTGGTGGAGCAGGCGCGGCCCTACTACGACGAGCTGTACGCCCACCGGGTCTGAGCCGCCGCGACCGAGGCTCGTGGCATCGAGCCCCGATCGTGGCGTTGGCCGTTCCAGATGCCCTGGAGGTTGGCGGCCGGCCCGGGCTGTGCTCAGACCACGGGGGTGCCGTTCGCCCGCGCGTGCGTCACATAGAGCTCGGCCACCTGCGTGGTGACCGGTCCCACCCCGCCCGCGCCGATCGGCCGGCCGTCGATCTGCGTCACCCCGGCGATCTCGCCCATCGTGCCGGTGCAGAAGACTTCGTCCGCCGTGTACATCTCGGTGAGGCTAAGATCCCGCACGGCGGCCGGGATGCCCGCCTCCTCCGCCAGCCGCAGCACCGTCGCCCGGGTGATGCCCTCCGGGCAGGCCACCGCGTGCGGCGTCGACAGTGCTCCACCGTGGACGGCGAAGAGGTGCGTCGCGTTCGTCTCGGCGACGAAGCCGCGGCCGTCGAGCATCAGCGCGTCGTCGGCGCCGGCGACCGTGGCCTCCATCTTGGCCAGGATCGAGTTGATCAGGTTGTTGTGGTGGATCTTCGGATCGAGCACGTCCGGGCCGGGGCGGCGCACGCTCGACGTGACCAGGCGCAGACCACTCGTGTCGTACACCGGCGGCTTGTGCTCGGCGAGCACGATCAGCGTGCAGCCGCTCTGGTTGAGGCGCGGATCCATGCCGCTGGTCACCTTCACGCCCCGGGTCAGCGTCAGTCTGATGTGGACGCCGTCGCGCATGTCGTTGGCCCGCAACGTCTCGGCGACCGCCGCCGTCACCTCCTCGGCCGAGGGGATGCCGGCGAAGCCGAGCGCGGTCGCCGACCGCCGCAGCCGGTCGAGGTGGGCCTCCAGCCCGAAAATCCTTCCCTGGTACAGGCGGAGACCTTCCCACACGGCGTCACCGCCCTGCACAACGGAGTCGAAGGGCGAGATGCCCGGCTCGTCGCGGTGGCGGAGCACGCCGTTGACCCAGTAGGAGATGCCGGCGTTCCGCTCGTCGTAGCGCTGCAACATGATCCGAACGCTAGCGGCACTCGGTGCTCGCGGATGCAAGGGCGTCCCGGCCGGCCTGCGCGTTACACCCGTCGCGCGATGTTCGCACCAGCCGTGAAACCGGCGGTCCACCTCGGGTTTGGCCTGGTGTAGCCCCATATGCATGGCACTACGGTGTCCGGCATGCGTCACGTCTGGACCTTGATCGCCGCCGCGGTCATCGCGCCGCTCGCCTGGGTGCTGCTCGCGTACGGGCAGGACCGTTCCCTCCAGGCCTTCGTCAACGAGGAGACCGCGGGCGCGTTCCGCGACGGCGACTTCATCCGGCCCGTGCTGTGTCTGGCCGCCGCCGGCCTGCTGCTGGGACTGGTAGGCACCCTTCGCTTCTCGCCGGTCGGCGCGGTGCTCACCGGGCTGCTGTACACAGCCACCTACCTGGCCCTGTTGGTGGATCCTGACGCGGTCCTCAACTTCCTGCCGGGGACGATCTCGGTGGCCGGCCGGGAAGCCGACCTCGCGACGCCGCTCCGTACCGGCTCCGCCATGGTGCTGGGCGCCGCGCTGCTGCTCGCGGTGGCCAGCGTCGGACGCTGGCGGCGGGCGGCCCGGCACGACGAGGTACCCGAGCTCGTGGGAGCCGGCGCCCCGCTTGCGCTGCCGAGCGACCGACCGCTGGGCGCGGAGGGGCTCGGGCTTCCGGCCAGCCCGCTCGCCGACGAGCTGATGGGCGACGCCCCGCTCCGCGACGGCGACGGCGACCGCGACCTGGACCGCGACCCCGACGGTGGGCGCGGATGGGGTGGGGTACCGGTCACACCGGGCTGGTCCAACCAGCGTCCCGAAGTCGCGGCGCACGGCGCCCAGCGGGAAGGCCACTGGCGGGAGCTGGCCCGCGACTCGGGCCCGGAGTCCAGGCGTTGGCCGACGGTGCGGTGATCGGGGGAGCTGGAAAGGGGGCCGGCGCCGTTCGACGGCGCCGGCCCTCCCGCTCTTCACGACATGACGTCGTCGCGGCGCACCCGCTCGCGCCCGTCCGCCAGGTCGTAATCGCGCGTTGGTCGTGCTTTGGACCGGATGCGGGATGTCGCGTTGAGTTAGTGCGGCCCGTGCCGGGCCGCGGTGCGGACGGCGCTCTCTCCGAGCGTGGCCGGCGCTGTGCCGCGGTGCGGACGGCGCTCTCTCCGAGCGCGGCCTACGCGTGTGCGGCGGTGCGGACGGCGCTCCTCTCCGAGCGCGGCCCGCGGTGCGGACGGCGCTCTCTCCGAGCGTGGCCGGCGCTGTGCCGCGGTGCGGACGGCGCTCTCTCCGAGCGCGGCCTACGCGTGTGCGGCGGTGCGGACGGCGCTCCTCTCCGAGCGCGGCCCGCGGTGCGGACGGCGCTCTCTCCGAGCGTGGCCGGCGCTGTGCCGCGGCGGCGACCTCGCTTGACCGAGCGTGACCTGCGCCGGGTCGCTGGGCGCACGGCGCTTTTCGGGCGCGGCCCGCGCTATTTCAGCCGGCGACGGAGAGCGCGGGAGTGCGGGCGGGGAGCGCCTCGACGAGGGCAGGCTGTGCCGCGGCCTCGTCGGTCGCCGGCTTCGGGGGCGTCGGCGCCGGGCGGAGCCACCGCACCAGGAGCACCGCCGCGCCGGGGCTGCTGGCCGCGAACGCGAGCACCCCGTACACCACGGCGATCGTCAGGCCCAGGCTCGGGCTCAGGCCCGCGGCGCCGAACGCCCACGCCGTCACGCCCTCGCGCGGCCCCCAGCCGCCCACGTTGAGCGGGATCAGCATCGCCAGCATCGCGAGCAGCATCAGCGGCGCCAGCCGGGCGAACGAGGCAGTGGAGCCGGCCGCCCGGGCCGCCACCAGGAACGTCGCGAGGTGCCCGGCCAGCACCACCGCCGACGAGATCAGGATGCCCGGCCACACGTGGCGGGCCAGTAGGCCGCGGCGGATGTCGGCGGCGGCGGTACCCAGGGCGCGGGTGACAAGCGACGTGCCCCGGCGGCGGCGGGCCCACGCGACCAGCGCGAACGCGACGGCGGCGGCGAGCGCGACGGCGGCCGCGACCTGGACGAGCTGGTTGCGGGGCACGATCGGCGAGGGGAGTGCGAGCAGCACCGACAGGCCGACGACGACGAATACGGCGGTGCCGGCCGAACGTTCGAGCACGACGGCGCGCACGCCGCGGCCCATGTCACCGGTCTCACGGCCGTTGTGGACGGCGCGGTGCACGTCGCCGAGGATGCCGCCGGGCAGCGCGGCGTTGAGGAAGATCGCGCGGTAGTAGTCGGCGACCGCGCCGCGCAGCGGGAGGCGCATGCCCAGGCCGCGTGCGACCAGGCACCACCGCCAGGCGCTGAGCACGGTCGTGAGCAGCCCGATGCCGAGGGCGGCGAGCAGCGTGCTGCCGTCGATCACGGTCAGCCCGTCGAGGAAGGCGCCGGTGCCCAGGCGCCACACCAGCGCGCCCAGGATCGCCAGCCCGCCCAGCACCTTGACCCAGGCCCACACCGACCGACTCACGCCGCCCTCCCTCGCTGAGGTCTTCCCGCACTGATACGGCGGAGAGGTGGCAAAGGGTTCATTCAGGCAGTGCCAACAGGTCGCGGTGGTCGATCACCGCGTGCAGGTCGCCGCCCGCGACCGCGTCCAGGCGGCGGCGCAGGTACCCCTCGGCCGGCCCGGCCAGATCGGGGCGTTCCTCGACGGCCGCGCCGACCCAGCCGCGTAGCCACTCGGCGGCGAGTCCGGCCTGCTCCGGGCCGAGCCGCCAGGGGCTGGGCCGCTCCAGCACGGTGGCGCCGTGCCGCGCGAACGCCTCCGCCGCCACCCCGGGCGCGTCCGGCCCCAGCAGCGTCCGCGCGCCGTGGGTGCGCCGCTGGTGGTCGTTGAAGGCGGCCTCGACGTCGCTGTCCAGCGGGTCAGCGGGGGAGAGGTCGACCCTTCCGGCCACCGACAGCGTGAACAGCGCCGGGCAGCGCGCCTCCGCACACGCCTCCGCCAGCGCGTCGACCTCCCCGGCGGTGAGCACGTCGAGCAGCGCGGAGGCGGTGACCAGCGCCGCGCCGGCGAGGTCCGCGCCGGTGAGACCGGTCACATCGCCCTGCCGCGTCTCGACCGTGACCTGTGGAAACGGGGCCATGCCCGCCGCGGCCAGCGCGAGCAGCGCGGGGTCGCGGTCGTGCATCACCCAGTGCTGCGGCCCGCCGAGGCGCGGCGCCAGCCAGCGCCCCATCGAGCCGCTGCCGGCGCCGAGGTCGCGGATCACCGGCCGGGCGGTGCCGTCCAGCCGCGCGCGCAAGGGTTCCAGCAGGTCGACCGCGCGGGCACCGGCGTCCGCCGGCTCCCGCAGCGCCAACCACGCCGCGCTGAACTCGCTCACCAGGCCTCCTTGGTTCGATGCGGTCGGGCCGCCCACCGGGTCTTTCAACCGGTCGCGGCGAGGGTCGGGGCCGCCGTCCTCACAGGACGCCGAGCACGTCGGACAGTGCCCGCCCGGTCGCGTCCCAACCGTCCAGTGTGGACCGCCGGGAGCGGGCCGCCGTGCGCAAGGTGGCCCGCAGGTCGGGTCGCGTCAGCCATTGCCGCAATGCGTCCGCGAGGGCCCCCGGGTCACCGGGCGGCACCAGGATCCCCGGCCGCACCCATCCCTCCGCGGTCGCCCGCCCCGGCCCGGCGTCCGGTGATGCCCATTCCGCTTCGGGCGCCTGCTCTGGGCCGGCGTCCGGTCGTGCTCGCTCCGCTTCAGGTGCGTGCTCTGGGCCGGTGCCGGGCTGTGCCCGCTCCGCCCCGGGTGCCGGCTCCGCGGTCGCCCGCTCTGGGCCGGGCGTGCGATCCGGCACGGTCTCGACCTCCGGGCGCCGCGCGCCGCTCCGGGTGGGTGCCGGTGGCGCCAGCGCCGGCGGGCCCGCGGACGGCGCCCAGCCGAGTGCCTCGGGGACGCCGCCCACCTCGGTGGCCAGGACCGGCACGCCACGGGCGAGGGCCTCGGTCACCACCATGCCGTAGGTCTCCGCGTGCGAGGGCAGCACCAGCAGGTCGGCGGCGGCGTAGCGGGCGTCCAGGTCGGCGCCTGCCAGCGGGCCGGTGAAGGTGACCCGCCCGTCAAGTTCGGCGGCCGCCGCGGTGACGCGGGCCGCGTACGCCGGGTCGCGGTCCAGCGCGCCGACGACGGTGCAGGTCCAGTCGACGTCCGGCAGTGTGGCGAGGGCGGCGACCAGCAGGTCCTGGGCCTTGCGCGGGGTGACGGCGGCGACGCAGAGCAGGCGCGAGCCGGCGCCGGTGCCGGTGGACAGCGGTGCGGGATCCACACCCGGGGCGGCCACGTGTACCTGGTCGAGGCCGTGCAGCGTGGTCAGGCGCCGCGCGGCGCCGTCGCTGGTCGCGATGACGGCGGCGGCGGCCCGGAGAGTCTGCCGTTCGCGGGCGTCCAGGTCGGCGTCGCCGGCCTCGTCCACCAGGGGCAGGTGCACCAGCACCGCCACCCGCAGCCGCGCGGACGCCGGCACGACGACCTCGGGCGCCGCGCAGGCCACCAGGCCGTCCAGCAAGGTGAGGCCACCGTCAGGTACGGACGCGAGGGTGGCCGCCAAATGGGCGACCTGTGCGGCGTCCGGGCGGGGCCAGGCGCCGTGCACCGGGTGCTCGACCACGTGCCAGCCCAGCGCGGCCAGCCGCTCGCAGGCCCGCCGGTCGTAGCGGTTGCCGCCGCTGGGCGCGGCTGGCTCGTCCACAGCCCCGGGAAGCACGACGTGCACAGTGGTCATGGCGTCCGGGTGCCGGGCGGCGGAGCGCCGCTCACAGGGTCCGCTCGTAGCTGGCCCACGCCGCGTGCGACTCGTGCAGCGCCACCGTGATCCCGGCCAGGCCGCGGGCCCCCTCGCCGAGCGCGCCCGCGCCCACCCGGTCGGCGAGGCGGTCGGCGATCACCTTGGCGAGGAACTCGGTCGAGGTGTTGACGCCGGCGAAGGCGGGCTCGTCGTCGAGGTTGCGGTAGTTCAGCTCGCTCAACACCTCGCCGAGCTGCGCGGTGGCGAGTCCGATGTCGACCACGATGTTGTCGGCGTCGAGCTCG
The DNA here is from genome assembly GCF_059359075.1 of Phytohabitans sp. LZ39. Taxonomy (NCBI): domain Bacteria; kingdom Bacillati; phylum Actinomycetota; class Actinomycetes; order Micromonosporales; family Micromonosporaceae; genus Phytohabitans; species Phytohabitans sp. LZ39. Next base: position 60,652 of record NZ_JCADBM010000034.1, read on the forward strand.
GGCCGGCGGAACGTCGCGTCGACCACGAACGTCGCGCCGTGCAGGCGCTGCGCCGGGCCGAACACCTCGCCGCGGAAGCTGTGCGCGACCATGATGTGGTCCCGGACGGTGATGCTGAACAAACCCTCAACCTCCTGGGTCGGCGTCGTACCGGACGAGGTGGCACAGCGCGGGCAGCTCCCCGCCGGCCAGCTTGGGCAGGATGGCGGGCAGCTCGTCGAAGGCTGACTCGCCGGTCAGCAGCGCGTCGAACGCGGGGTCCGCGAGCAGCTCCAGCGCGAGCGCGAGCCGGTCCGCGTACGTGCGCCGCCCCTTCGCCGCGGGCGAGATCGTGCCGACCTGGCTGCCGCGCACCGTCAACCGGCGGGAGTGGAAGTGCTCGCCCAGCGGGATCGTGACGGCCCGGTCGCCGTACCAGCTCAGCTCCACCACCGTGCCCTCCGGCGCGAGCAGCTCCAGCGAGCGGGCCAGCCCGGCGGAGGTGGCACTGGCGTGGATCACCAGGTCGCGGTCGCCGGCCGCCGCCTCGGGCGTCGCGAAGTCGACACCCAGCGCCGCCGCGGTCGCCGCGCGGGTCGGGTCGGCGTCGACGAGCTGCACCCGCGCGCCGGGGAAGCGGGCCAGCACCGCGGCGACGCTGCACCCCACCATGCCGCCGCCGACCACGGCGACCCGGTCGCCGACCAGGGGCGCCGCGTCCCACAGCGCGTTGACGGCGGTCTCCACCGTGCCGGCGAGGACGGCCCGCCGTGGCGGCACCCCCTCGGGCACCGGCGTGACCGCGGCGGCCGGGACGACGTAGCGGGTCTGGTGCGGGTACAGGCAGAAGACCGTCCGGCCGCGCAGCGCGTCCGGGCCGTTTTCCACAACTCCGACGCTGAGGTAGCCGTACTTGACGGGGGCCGGAAATTCGCCCTCCTGGAACGGCGCCCGCATGGCGTCGTGCTGGCTTCGCGGCACCCCGCCGCGGAAGACGAGCGTCTCGGTGCCCCGGCTCACGCCCGACCACAACGCCCGCACCACGACCTCGTCCGGACCGGGAGGTTGGAGGCTGACCGGGCGGATCTCGCCGACCCCGGGTGCGCCCAGCCAGAACGCCCGACCACGGAGCGTCATGGATCTCCTTCCGCGGACAAGTGAACCGAACCGGCCCGTTTCCCGTTCTCCAGACCGAGGCCCTGGTAACCATACGTGGTGGGGCCCTACCCGCCCAGACAACTACGGAGGAACGTTGACCGTCAGCGACCGGCCCCTCGAGACCACTCCGACCGTCGAAGGGCATACCGCGGGCCTGGCGGTGCAGTTTGTCCTGCTGGGCATGCTGGCCGTGGGAGTCGGACTGGACGCCGCCGGCTGGGCGGTCGGCGTGGTGTACGCGGTCGGCACCTGGGTGCTGCTCGGCCGCGCCCTGCGTCGCTCCGGCACCACCTTCCTCGGCCCGGCCAACCAGGTGACGCTGGCCCGCGCGACGCTCGTGGGCGGCGTGGCGGCGCTGGCGGCGGACTGGCTCACCGGGCACGCCGTGGCGGTCGCCGTCTTCGTGACGCTGGCCGCGGTGGCGCTCGCGCTCGACGCCGTGGACGGCCAGGTGGCCCGCCGCACCGGCACGACCTCGGCCCTGGGCGCCCGCTTCGACATGGAAGTTGACGCCATCCTCATCTTGGTGCTGAGCGCCGTGGTCGCGCAGTCGCTGGGCCTGTGGGTGCTGGCGATCGGCGCGTTCCGGTACGCCTTCGTGGTCGCCGGCTGGGCGGTGCCGTGGCTGCGCGGTGCCCTGCCGCACCGCGTGTCGCGCAAGACGGTGGCCGCGATCCAGGGCGTGGTGCTCGTGGTGGCCAGCTCGGGGCTGCTGCCGCACCCGGTGACGATGGCTGTCGTGGGCACCGCGCTGGCGCTGCTGATCTGGTCGTTCACCCGCGACGTGGCCTGGCTGTGGCGCGCCGAGCAGATCCGCCGGTACGTGGTCGCGGCCGTCTCCGTGCCTCAGGCCCCGGACTCGCTGGGCAGCACGGACTCGCTGGGCAGCACCGGTGGAAACGCGCCGCGCAGCATCGGTGGAAACAGGGTCCTGACCGCTCCCGGCCGGCGGTAGAGCGCGGCCGGACGGCCGGTCTCCAGGACCCGCCGCTCACCGGTCGGCACGACGAAGTCCTCGGCGTTGACCACCTTACGGTGGAAGTTGCGGGCGTCGATGGAGACGCCCCACACCACCTCGTAGACCCGGCGCAGCTCGGTCATCGTGAAGACCTCGGGGCAGAACGCGGTCGCCAGGGTCGTGTACTCCAGCTTGGACCGCGCCCGGTCGACCGCGTCCTCCACGATTGCCAGATGGTCGAAGGCGAGCGCGACGTCCCGGGCCAGGACCGACCACACCGGCTGCCAGCACGCGGCGCGCGCGTCGGTGCCGCCCACCGGCACCGGCAGGTCCGGCGCGATGGCCAGGTAGGCGACAGTGACCACCCGGCCGCGCGGGTCGCGGCGCGGCGCCGCGTAGGTACGCAGCTGCTCGAGGTAGAGGCTGTCGCCGTCGAGCGCGGTCTCCTCGGCCAGCTCCCGGCGGGCCGCCGGCTCGGCGTCCTCGTCGTCGTTGATGAACCCGCCCGGCAGCGCCAGCGCGCCGCGGAAAGGCTCGACGCCGCGCTCGACCAGGAGCACCTGCAACTGGTCGTCGCGGATCGTCAGGACGACCACGTCGACGGTCACGGCGACGCCGGAGAACTCCTGGTGCGGTGCGCTCACGGCCGCCATGCTAGCTATTCGTCGTCGTGACGTATAGGAAACCGCTGCTTATCGTCCCAACGACGGAAGATTCGTCCGCGACCACCCACCGGTAGCCGGCGGTGGTTGGGCTGGGGACGCGCGGGGTAACCGGCTGACATGGCGGAGGCGCGGTTCCGGTTCGCGGCGTCGCGAGCCGTGTGGTGGCTGCTGGCGCCGTTCGGTGTCCGGCCGGGCAACGCGTGGCTGGCGCTGTCGGAAGCCGAGCTTGTGGTCCGGTTCGGACCATGGCGCCTGCGGACCGCTCGGGACAACGTCCTCGACGCGCGCCGCTCAGGGCCGTACCGGTGGTGGCGGGTGATCGGCCCCCACCTCTCGCTCGCCGACCGCGGCGTCACCTTCGGCACCAACGCCGCCGCGGGGGTGTGTGTCCGCTTCGCGACGCCGGTGCCCGCCCTGCTGCCGGGGCGGTGGCTGCGCCATCCTGGGCTCACGGTCACGGTCGCCGACCCGGACGGCCTGGTAGACGCTTTGCGCCGGCGGTCACCCTAGTGCCTGACCGGCGAGGAAAGAGGTCTGCACCGGCGCGTCCGAACCCGATCACTACCAGTGGCACAAACCGTCACCCGGGCCGGCCCACCCTAGCGCGTGACACGACAAGTGGGTCACGGTGCGTACGCCTCCACTTCGGACAGTTGGCCGGCCGGCCAGCCGGTGTTGGCGGTGATGTGCACGCGCAGGTAGCGGACGCTCGCCGCCGGGAAGGTCAGCGTCACCGTGTTGCCGGACGCGGGATCGAAGACCCGCCCGCCCGGGGCGACAAGTGTCGTGAAGGTCGAACCGTTGGTGCCACCCTGCACCGACAGCGTCTGCGTGCGCGCCGCCCACGCCGCCGGCGGCGGGAGCTTGAGCACGACGCGGCCCACCGTCAGCGCCGAACCGAGGTCCACCTGGATCCACTGTGGAAACGCGTTGTTGGCGCTTTCCCAGTAGCTGCCCGCGTTGCCGTCGACCGCGTTGCCCGGGCCGTAGCTCTGCGTCTGGCTGCTCGCGGTCGCCGGGCGGCCGGCGGCCAGGTTGCCGCCCGGCTGGGGTGCCGGGTCGGTGGTGACGCCGACCGTGTTGGACGGCGGCGAGGTGTTGCCGGCGGCGTCCTGGGCGGTGACCTGGAAGCTGTACGCCGTCGCCGGGCTCAGCCCGGTCACCGTCGCCTGCGTCGCGGCGGTGGTCGCGACGACCGCGCCGCCGCGCAGCACCTGGTAGCCGGTCACACCGGCGTTGTCGGTGCTCGCGGTCCAGGACAGCGTCACGCTCGTCGACGACTTCGCGGTGACCGTCAGGTTGCCCGGCGCGCTGGGCGGCGGGTCGGTGGGCTGGCCGGTCGCGGCGTACACCTCCAGGGCGGCCACCTGCGCGGCCGGCCAGCCGGTGTTGGCGCTGACGGAGATGCGCACGTAGCGGACGCTGGTCGCCGGGAACGTCACGGTCACCGTGTTGCCCGACGCGGGGTCGAAGAACCGGCCGGCCGAGGCGGCGAGCGTGGTGAAGGCGGAGCCGTTGGCGCTGCCCTGCACCGAGAGGGTCTGCGTCCGCGCGCCCCAACTTGAGGGCAGCCTCAACACCGCGCGGTCGACCGTCGCGGCCGTCCCCAGGTCGACCTGGAGCCACTGGGGAAAGGCGTTGTTGGCGCTCTCCCAGTAGGTGCCCGCGTTGCCGTCCACCGCGTTGGCGGCGACGAAGCCGCCGTTCTGGCTGCTGGCCGAGGCGGGCCGGCCGGCCGCCAGGTCGACGCCCGGCCGCGGGTCGGGGCCACCGCCGGCGACCGGCGGTGTGGGGCGCACCGGCGTGAGCGCGAGCTGGCCTTTCAGCATCCGGCCGCCGTCGGCGGTGATCCGCAGGTAGTAGTCGGACGAGCAGAACGTGCCGTCCTCGTCCAGCGGCCGGATCCCGCTGCCGGCCGGCACCGTGGCCGCGGTCTCGGCGGTCTTGGCGATCTGGTTGCCCTCGTTGAACTCGTCGAACATCGAGATGTAGATGCCCTGACACCCCAGCCGCACCATGTTGTAGAAGTGCCGCCAGTAGAAGTCGCCGTGCGCGCGGGCGCCGGTGGACAGGTCGCCGGGCATCACGCAGGGCTGGTAGTCGATGCCGTGCGCGTCGCAGTCGGCCTGGTCGGGCACGTTGACGTTGGTGTAGAACCAGTCGAGCCCGTCGAGCGTGCCGGTGCGGCCGACCATCCACGGCGAGATCATGTCGAAGGCGTGGTAGACGTCGAGGAAGCCGGGGCGGGAGTCGTTGATGCCCTGCCGCCAGTAGGTGGGGACGCCGCCGATGACGTAGCAGCCCTGCGATTTGAACCAGTGCACCACGTCGAGGCAGGGCGCCGGCGCGAACGGGCGGCCGGAGTCGTTGAAGCCGAAGCCCCAGACGCACACGACCGGCTTGCCGTTCTGCCGGGCATACGCCGGTGAGGCGGTGTGTGCCGACATCTTGGTGGTCCAGTCAGTTTTCAGCTCGGACTGCATGCCGGTCCAGCCGGTGACGTCGTACATGATGTAGAACTTGCGCCCGAAGCGCTCGGCCGCGTCGCGCACCTTGACCGCCATCGCGTCGCGGGTCGGCCCCTCGTCGCCGAACGGGTTGAACCGCTGGAGCGCGGCCGTGTCGCATCCGTGGTCGCGCATCCACTGGAAGTGGGTGTCCACGGTCTGCTGGTCGTACGACGAGAACAGCCGGGCCGGCTGTCCGTTGCCCAGGTTGGGGTAGGCGGTGGTGTAGCCGCGGGCGATCTCCCGCAGGTCCGGCCAGGAGACGATCGTGGTGTTGCTCGGCGAGGGTGGCTGGAAGCGGTCGCGGCTCCAGTGCCACCAGCCGCCGATCGGGGCGCCGTCGCCGGGGCAGGCGAACCACCCCTGGTATCCGACGGAGATCTTCCCCACCACGTCGCCGGGCGGGCTGGCGGCACCGGCCGCGCTGGTCAAGGTCGAGACGGCCGCGGTGGTCGACACGGCGGCCAGCGCGGAGCCGGCGGCCACGGACGTCACGAACGTACGGCGCGATACCGCCATGGCGACGCTCCTCAAGCTCGGGATCGACGGTCATCATGCCAGGAATGAACACATCACCGCAATAACCTGACAGGGCAACGCAAGAATCGGAGGGAATCCGTAGCGGGTCCACGGCGTTCCGGATGCGGCGAACGGTCACACGACCGGACGCGGAGTGGAAAGAGGACCATGATGAAGGTTCGTAGCTCGCTACGTTCGCTGGCCCGCAAGCCCGGCGCGGTGGTGGTCCGCCGCGGCGGCCGGGTCCGCGTGATCAACCGGCGCGACCCCCGGTGGAACGGCCGCCAGGGCTGACGCCGCAGGCCTGAAGGAGGGCACGTGACGCAGTCGCCGTGGAGTGTGGCGGTGGTCGGGCCGGGTGGCGTCGGCGGCTTGGTCGGCGCGGTGCTGACCCGGGCCGGCCACCCGGTCGTGTTCGTGGCGCGGCCGGACACCGCGGCGGCACTCACCGCCGGCGGGCTGGAGGTATCCAGCGTCCAGTACGGCGACTTCCGCGTGCCCGCGACCGCGGTGCCGCGGCTCGCCGCGCCGGTCGACGTGTGCGTGGTCGCGGCCAAGGCGACCGCGCTCGACGCTGCCCTCGACGCCGTGCCCGCGGAGGTGCTCGGCGCGGGCCTGGTCCTGCCGCTGCTCAACGGCGTCGACCACATGGCCGGGCTGCGCGAGCGCTTCCCGTCCGCGCGGGTGCTCGCCGGCGCGATCCGGGTCGAGTCCACCCGGGTCGCGCCCGGCCGGATCGCGCACACCAGCCCGTTCTGCGCGGTGGAGCTCGCCGGCGACGACACCCCGCGCACGCGGCTGGAAACGCTCGCCGGCCAGCTCGGCGCGGCCGGCATCGACGCGGCGGTGCGCGACTCCGAGGCCCTGGTGATCTGGGACAAGCTCGCCTTCCTGGCCCCGCTGGCGCTGCTCACCACGGCCTACGGCGCCACCGCGGGCGAGGTTCGCGAGAAGTACCGCGGCGATCTGGAAGCGGTGGTCGGCGAGGTGGCGGCGGTCGCCCGCGCGGCCGGCGCCACCGGGGACGCCGGCGCGGTCATCGGCTTCTTCGACCGCATGCCGCCGGGGATGAAGTCGTCGATGCAGCGCGACGTCGAGGCCGGCCGACCGGCCGAAGTGGACGCGATCGGCGGGGCGGTGCTGCGTGCGGCCGCCCGCGCGGGCGTGGACACCCCGGTGACCGCCCGGATCGTCGAAGACCTGCGGGCCCGCGGCATCTGACCGCCGCCGCCCGCGCGCAGGCCGCGGATCTGGTGGCCACCCTCGGCGCCGTCACCGCCGCGAGGCGTGGACGCGCCGCGTCGTCGACGAGCTGAGGACGCTGCGGCTCAGGCGCCCGGCGCGTATCCCCGGACCGCCCACGCGCGCGCGGTCAGCGAGATGGCACCGTCCGGATTGGACGGTAGGCGGTCGCGGAGGAGGTCGCGCACCGCGGCGCGGCGCTCCTCGCTCAACGCCATCAGGTATGCCGGCGCGGCGCCCTGCCCGCCCAGGAACGGCTCCCAGTAGTCGTCGAAGCCGGTGAACACCGTCGGGATGTCGATCGCCTCGACCGACACGTCCGCGAAGCCCGCGTCCGTCCACAGTGCACGCAACGGACCGGGGCGGCAGATCGGGAAGCGGCGGCCCTCGTCGAGCTCGCCGCCGGCCGGGTCGAGGGCGGCCGCCGCGTCCCAGAAGTGGCGCATCAGCTCCATGCCCTCGGCGTAGTCCCACACATAGGCGGCGGCGACCGCGCCCGGCGCGGCGACCCGCGCGAACTCGACCGCCGCCTCGGCGGGCTCGGGCACGAAGTTGAGCGCCAGCCCACTCACGACCGCGTCGAAGCCGGCCGCCGGCAGCGGCAGTGTCCGCGCGTCACCGGTCAGGAAGGACGCTCGCGGATCGGCGACCTGCGCGCGGGCGGTCGCCAGAAACCCGTCCGACGGGTCGACGCCGGTCACCTCGGCCGGGTCGGTGAGCGTCAGGACGGTCGCGCTGAGCGCGCCGGTGCCGCATCCCACGTCGAGCCACCGCCGCCCGGCCGGCACGTCCAGCCACGCCACGAACCGCGCCGCGACTCGGCGGCTCCACCGCCCGACATACGCCTCGTACGCGTCTCCCCGCGCCCACACCTCGCGTGCCACGCCCACCACCCTAAGCCTCGAAGCCAGCGCTACCAGTCGCCCACCTGGATCATCCCGCGCCGCACGAGTTGTAGCCTCGGCCCTCATGAGTTGGCTGCCTGAGGGCTTCGTCCACCCCGTCTACGTGCCCGTGCCCGGCACCGCGCTTCACCTGCGGCCGATCCGCGAGGCGGACACCGCGCTCGACTATCCCGCCGTGATGGGATCGCGGGAGCGCTTGTGGGACATCTTCGGTCCGGCCTGGGGTTGGCCCAAAGAGACGATGACCTACGAAGAGGACCGTATCGACCTGCTGCGGCACGAGAGGGAGATAGCCGCGCACCAGTCGTTCAACTACGCGTTGCTGGACGAGGGGGAGACGGCGATCTTCGGCTGCGTCTACGTCGACCCACCCGAACGCACCGGCTCCGACGGCGAGGTCTCCTGGTGGGTGGTGGACGACCTCGTCGGCGGTGAGGTGGAACGCGCGCTCGACGCGCTGGTGCCGCGGTGGATCGCCGCCGACTGGCCCTTCCGGCAGCCACGCTATCTGGGCCGCGACATCACCTGGCAGGACTGGCTCGCGCTGCCGCGCGCCTCGTGACACGCCCGAGGCGGTGCCAACCGCCAACAGCCTTACGCCACAACGCCCGCGACGTCTGAAACCGGCCTGCGACATCGAGCGAGATCTTCTCGGCGCCGATCCGCCGGATGCGTTCGGTGCCCCACGTCCCCAACGGGCGCGGCGTCGATGCCGCAGAAGTACGGACCGCGTCGCGCTGCCGCTGCCATCTGCCCTCCACAGGTACTTACCAAAAGGTGAGTACCTGACTATTTAGTCGGTACTGGTCAACGTTACCGGCAGCGGAAAGGATCGCCTCGAACGACGATCACGAGGGAGCCAGAAACATGACGACGGACCACGACGTCCAGGTAAGCGTTCTCGGGCTGGGCGCGATGGGCACCGCGCTCGCGGCCGCCCTGCTGAAGGCGGGACACGCGACAACCGTCTGGAACCGCTCGCCGGGCAGGACGAGCGACCTCGTCGCCCAGGGTGCGACCGGCGCCGAGACGGCGGGCGACGCGGTCCGGGTCAGCCGGCTGGTCATCGCCTGCCTGCTGGACCACGCATCGGTCCACGAGGTGCTCGACCCGCTGTCCGGCGTTCTGGCCGGCCGGACCCTGATCAACGTGACCACGACGACACCGGCGCAGGCGCGCGAGCTCGCCGCGTGGGCCGCCGATGCTGGCGTGGAGTACCTGGACGGCGGGATCATGGCCGTCCCAACGATGATCGGCCAGCCCGGGTCGTCAATCCTCTACAGCGGGTCGGTCGCCGCTTTCGACCGGTACAAGCCGCTACTGGACCTGTGGGGCACCAGCACCTACTTCGGTGCGGATCCCGGGCTGGCGTCGTTGTACGACCTGGCCCTCCTCGCGGGCATGTACGTGATGTTCGCCGGGTTCGTGCACGGTGCCGCCATGCTTGCGCCCGAAGGCGTGACCGCGGGAGAGTTCGCCGCCATGGCCGCACCATGGCTGACCGCCATGACCGGCGCCTTCCAAGGGTTCGCCACGGTTATCGACGGCGGCGACTACACCGTCGACGGGCAGCAGAGCCTGGAGTTCTCCGACCTCGGCGACATCCTCACCGCCAGCGCCGACCAGGGCATCAGCACCGACGTGGTCGCCATGGTCCAGCGCCTCATCCAACACCAGATCGACGCGGGTCACGGACCTGAAGGCTTCGCGCGAATCATCGAAAGCATCAAGCAACCCGGCTGACGAAGCGGACCAACCGCTTTTGGGTACCCGCGCCGAAGAGGTAATGGTCCCAGGACAAGCCATCCATGTCCAAGACGATGTCGCGAACCGACGGGCGGGTGAGATCCCCACCCGCCCGGTTCGATCGGTTCAGCGCCAGACGACGAGGTGGATCTGGAACCCGCCGTCGCCTCTGCGGCTTCGCGGATCCCGGTTGATGTTGAAGGACAGCCGCGTCTTCCCGGGGCCGAGAGTGGCGTTCTGGTATGTCCGCCGCAAGCCCGAGGCTATGTACAGATAGCCGTCTTCCGCGGTGTGCCAGAGCAAGGAGAACGGGGGTACGCCCGGAACCAGCGCGTCGCCGCTCGCGGACCAGCTGGACCAGCCCTCGGGTCCGTTGCGGCCTGTGGCCCAGACTCCGGACCAGACTGTGCCGGTGGCACTGACGTCGACCCAATCGCCGTTCATCAGTTCCACGCCGGCATCGGTGTCGGCATCACTGTTGATATTGACGGTGAAATACTTGTCCACTACTGCCGCGGCCATGGCCGGGCCTCCTGTCGTCTCGTTGCCCCAGCAGGGCTGAGGCGTGCCGTTGGGGCCGACCCGGTGGCAGGAGCCGACGACGCGATATCGCGCACTAATCGATTTTCACGAGGCTCGGGGTCGGCTTTTCGTTGATGGCTCCGGAACCAAGCGAGGTGAAGACGGAAATGATCGCGGCGAGCCCGGCGACGGAGAGGACGTTGAGCCAGTCCACGGCGAGCATGCCCAACTCGTCGCCGGCGATGACTGCGACAGCCGCTTGGGCGAAGGTCTTGACGGCCCGTTCCGCCACTTGCTTCCAGAATTTGCGGGTAAGCATGGTCACTCCTCGAAGCGCGGCATTCCCAGCTGTCCGGGTCGGCGAAAGTTACTGAGGCGAGCATGAATGCCGACGAATCCCGGGCACCATAGGGCCGCGGTCCCGTTCGTAGGGCCACATCGGCGGGCCGGAAACGGGACACACTTCGGGACGCGCACCGGGCGCATCGCAGCGGCTATAGAGTGGGCTCGATGGTTTGGCTCGGCCGCGTGCGTGGCACCGAGACGGGCGCGGGGCGCCGCCGCCTCCGGCCGGTGACGGTCGTGTTGGTCGGCTTGGCGGCACCGGTTGTCTGGATAATTCTCAGCCGGCTGGTTGCCCCGTCGGATGCGACTCTCGCCTATGTGGACACCCCGAACGCGGGCGGGATCACGGTGACTCGTGTCGTGGGAGACGGGTTGTTGAGGCCGGGCGACGAGGTGATCGCGATCAATGGCCAGCCGGTGCACGCGCTGCTCGCAGGCGGAGGCGGACCCGCTCCGGAGAAGGGCGACCGGCTCGTCTACACGGTTCTGCGGAGTGCGGGGGAGGCGTCCGGCCGTACCACCGTCGACGTGCCCGTCACGACCGGTTCCTATCCGTTCCTCATGGTTCTCCGGAGCTCAGGCAGCGCGGTGTTGCTGCTCGTTACCTTCCTCGCGGTTTCGGTGGGCGTCTTTCTCCGGGCGCCCCGCAGCCCGGCCACCCGCACGCTGCTGGCGATTCCGGTGCTGATCTCCATCGGGGCGACCTCGTGGCCGTTCGGCCCGCAGGTGGTCGACGTGGTCGTTCCGTACGGTCATTGGCCGTACATCGGCGGCGGCATCGCCAACGCGCTCGCCTGGGGAGCCTTCCTCCACCTGGCGCTGACCCTTCCCCAACCGCGGGTGATCGTGCGGCACCGGCCCTGGTTCGTCGGGGCGGGTTATGTGCTGCCGTTCGTGCTTTACGGGGTCTACCTGTTGTTCCGTCTACCGGGCGACGGCGATCCGCTGGACCGGCTGCGGACCGTCCTGCACGTCTCCCTGCCCGCGGCGCGTACCTATCCAATCCTGATCATCGCGGCGATCCTGGCCAGCCTGATCCGCGAACGCGGCCTCGAGCGCTCCCAACGGATCCGGTGGGAGCTGGTCTTCTTCGCGGCTTCCCCGGCCCTCTACCTCGTCGTCGGTCAACTGCCGCAGGCCTTAGGGCAGGACCCGGTACCGCCGGGATGGCTCGCGATGATCCTGCTGCCCCTACCGGTGGCCGTCGGTTCGGCGGTCCTGCGCCGCCGGCTCTTCGACGTGGAGCTGGTTCTGCGGCGCTCGCTCGTCTACGGGTCACTCACCGGCTGCCTGGGCGGTGTGTACCTGCTCGCCGTGTACCTGCTCACCGACACCCTCGGGCCGACACCCGCGGCGCTGTTCGCCACCGCCCTCGTGGCGCTTTCCGTGCACCCGCTGCGGGTCCGGCTCCAGCGGGCCGTCGGCCGGCGCCTTTTCGGGCAGCGGCACGAACCTCTCACGGTGGCTTCCACACTCGGCAGGATCAACGTCCACGGGGCGCCCGAGGCCGTGCTCGGTGAGATCGTCACGACGCTCGCCGAGGTGTTGCGGCTGTCGTACGCCGCCGTCGAGGTGGGCATCTCACCGGAGCACCGCGTAGTTCGCGCCACCTACGGCAGACCAACAGGCCGACCGCAGACGTTGCCGCTCACCTACGCCGGCCGACGACTCGGGCAGCTGCATCTCAGCGTGGCAGCCGGCCGTGAGGCGTTCGGTGCGGCGGACCGACGGCTGTTGGACGAGCTCGCCCGCCAGGTCGGTATCACCGGGTACACGCTGCTGCTCGCCACGGACCTCCAAAGGTCACGGTCGAGGCTCCTGAGCGCCCGCGAGGAGGAACGCCGCCGGCTGCGCCGCGACCTACACGATGGACTGGGCCCCTCGCTCGCCGCCACGGCTATGCAGCTGGAGGTCGCCCAAGACCTGATCCGTTCCGCGCCGGGCGAGGCGGAAGCATTGGTGGGCCGGCTCCTGCACGGCACACGTCGAGCGATCGCCGACATCGGCCGACTCGTCGACGGCCTCCGCCCACCGGCGCTCGACCAGCTCGGGCTCAAAGCCGCGATCGAGGAGCGAGCCACCTACTTCGCCAAGTCCGGCACCGGCGCGCGCACACCCCCGACGATCACCGTGGAACAGGACGGCCATCTCGACGGGCTACCCGCCGCGGTGGAGGTGGCGGCGTTCCACATCGCCGTGGAGGCCATGAACAACGTCGTTCGCCACGCGTCCGCCAGCACCTGCCGGGTCCGGCTCGAGGCGGGCCACGACCTCGTGGTGGAGGTGGCGGACGACGGTGCCGGGCTCCCCGCCGACCCGCCAGAAGGAGTCGGCCTCACCTCGATGCAGGACCGCGCGGTCGAGCTTGGCGGCGCCTTCAGCGTCGACAGCCGACCGGGCCACGGCACGACCGTGCGAATCCGCATCCCCTTGCCGACGCGTCGCCCGGCCGTGGGCGCGAACCCGCGGTCGCGCCCCGGAACGGGACAACAGCACCATGACGACGGGACAACGACAGCGGAAGACTGGAAAAACCAGTGATCCGCGCCGCACATACCAAAGGAGCACGGCGATGAGCCGCGAGCCCTTACGCGTGGTCGTCGCCGATGACCACCCCGCGGTCCGAGAAGGCCTTCAGGCGCTGCTCGCCTCGGCACCTGGCGTCGACGTGGTCGGGCAGGCCGGCACCGGCCTGGAGGCGGTCGACCTCGCCGACCGGCTTCAGCCCGACGTCGTCATCATGGACCTTCAGATGCCGGAGGCGAGCGGAATCGAAGCCATCCGCCGGATCACCAAAACGAGCCCGCACATCCGGACGCTCGTGCTGACCATGTTCGAAGACCACGAGTTGGTTTTCGACGCCATCCGCGCGGGCGCACACGGCTACCTGCTGAAGAGCGCCGGCCGCGCGGAGCTCGCCCGCGCCGTCGCCGCTGTCCACGACGGCGACTTCATCATGGGCCCAGGGAATCGTCGAGCACGTCCGCCGGTACTTCGACTCCAGAGCGAACGAAGCCGGCGCGCCCGTGTTTCCGGAACTGACCGACCGAGAACGCCAGGTACTGGACCTGCTGGCCAGAGGCTACCGCAACGCGGCGATCGCCCGGGAGCTGTTCATCGCGCCCAAGACCGCCCGAAACCACGTCTCGAACATCTTCGCCAAGCTACACGTCGCCGATCGGGCCGAAGCCATCGTGCGGGCTCGGCAAGCCGGTCTCGGCGAGCCCCCCACGCCGACCGGGTCCTGAACCGCGGCGAAGCGCGGCGCGGTTCTGACGGAAGCGGGCGGCGGCTCCGGTCGCGGGATACGGAATCCGATGCACGCAAATTGGACAGTCCGACAACAACGCGCCGTACAGCCTCGGCCCGGTCGTCTGATCCTCAGCGTCCACCGATCCAGCTCATGTCCGGCCATGGTCCGAACTCGAACTCCTCGAGGATCCGGATCAGGTCGGGCATGGTCTGCTCGCGGTCGGGTCCGTCTTCGAGCTGCGCGAACACCTCGACGCCGTCGGGAAAAGTCAGGAAGACCTGCCGGTTTTCCGGCACCTGCCAGCCACTCAACCCGCGGATGCGGACGGGCGTGGTGGCGAAGGTGTTCTCCAGCCGGCTCGACGCGCTGCTGCCCATGGTGATGAGGAGCTGCCGCCCGTCGGCCGCGTCGACGGCCACGTGCTGGGCCCAGCTCGCGTCGTCGAAGCCTTGTTGCAGCCGCCAGGGGACGGTGGCGAAGTCCGGTGGCAGCCAGCCGAAGCGGGGACCGACCCAGGTGTGTCCCGGATCGGGCCGCACCGAACGCGCGACGCGGACGGCCACGTCCTGCTGGGCGTCCGCGCCGTCGTCGGTCAGCACGCTCACGATCAGCCGTGGCTGGCCGGGCGGCTGCCAGGTGAGGTGGGTGGCGGGAGGCTGGTCCCCGACCTGGACGAGTTCGCCGGGCACACCGCCGACGTCGATGGTGGTCGCCCGGCCGCTCGGCCGGTCGGCTTCGAGCGACGGGTGCGAGCCGATCAGCAGTGAGATCAGCTGGTCCGGCGTGCCCGGCTGCCAGGTCCGCGAGAGGACCGGTGCCTGTGTCCCGTCCACGACGACCGAGCGTTGGCCCTCGCCGTAGCCGTGCGGCAGCCACGCCGGGCGGAAGCGCAGGGGGACCCGGGACCAGCCGCCACCGGGACCGGCGTGCAGCACCGGGAACGCCGGCTCGGTCGGCCGGGTGAGGCGCCACACTCCCGCCGCCGCGACGCCGGTCGTGGCCGCGGCCGCACCGGCGCCGGCGAGCCGGAGAACGAGTCGACGCTGGCGGTGCCGCCGCGCGCGGATGGCCAGCGAGGCGCGGATCCGGTCCGGGGGAGGGGCCTGGTCGGCGAGGGCGGCGAAGGCGCCTCGGATGGCGTCGGTGTCGATCATTCGTCCTCCCGTACCGGCTGGAGCGTGGCGATCTCGCGCAGTTTGGCCAGCGCACGCGAGGCTTGACTGCGAACCGTCCCCTCGGAGCAGCCCATCAGCGCGGCGATGTCGCTGTCGGCCATGTCCTCGTAGAAGCGCAGAGCGATCACGAGGCGCTGGCGAACCGGGAGAGCGCGGATCACCTGCAAGATCGCCTCGCGCTGCACGACCATGTCGGCGCCGTCCTGGTCCGGTGCCGGCCAGTGGACCCGTTCCCGGCGGCGCGCGGCGGCGAGCCGGCGGCGGGCGGAGAGCAACTCGTTCACGATCATCTTGCGCAGGTACGCGTCCGGCATGTCCAGCTCGCGGATCCGCGCCCACCTCGGCTGTGCCTTGACCAGCACGTCCTGGACGACGTCCTCGGCCGCGTGCGGATCGCCAGCCAGCACCGTCGCCTGCCGCAGCAGTGCCGGCAACCGCACCGCCACGTACTCCTCGAATGTCAACCGACCCTCCCCGCTCACCCCCTCAACACGAAGCCGAGGGCCCGTCGCGTTGCACGGCGGGGCGGGTGATCCGGGAGGCGCGCCGGTTCAGCGGATCTGGATCGTGGTGGGCGGCACCGAGCCGTGCTGGACGCCGTCCGGTCCCTCGACGTAGCCGGAGGCGCTCCACGTCGCGGTCGCGCGGCGGTAGGCGGTGCCGTCCACGGTGGACACGCCGGCCGCGAACCACTGCGGAGCGCCGTCGCAGACGGTCGGCGTGAGGTAGCCGATGCCGCGGCGGGTCGCGCCGTTGACGCGCTGGTCGACCCCCAGGTCGATGACGCCGCGGTCGGGGACACCGCCGGGGAACGGGCCGCAGGTGTACGTGCCGACCAGCACCACCGTGGCGGGGTCGTCGCTGAGCAGGGCCCATCGGGCGTTCACCGTGAGACCGGTGTCCGCGGCGGCGGTGGTCGCCGGTGAGAGCGTGAGGATCAGGGCGAGGGACAGCATCAGGGTGGTCGCGATCCGGCGCATCAGACCCCTCCTATCGTGGTCTGGTCGGTACCGGCAGCGTATCCACGGTGGTTGATCCATCAGGTCGGCCGTTCGACCCGCATCCGCTGGAAGATCGCCGCCTGCCGGCGGCGGACCGATGAAAGTCCTTCTTCTGGCCGGTCCATCTCTCGACAACGAAACCTCACCTACCGGTGCGGGCGCGCGATCGAGGAGGGTCGGACGGGGGCCGGCGGTGCATCGGGGAAGGCGATGACCACCGATCGGGTTGATCGCTCTCGCCTATGCTGTGACTCGTGGTCGACGTCGAGCTGCGCCACCTGAGGACCATGGTCGCCATCGCCGAGGAAGGCACGTTCGGGCGGGCGGCGGCCCGGCTGGGCTACACCCAGTCGTCGGTGAGCCAGCAGGTCGCCGCGCTGGAGAAGGCCGTCGGCGGTGCCGTCTTCGACCGGCCCGGAGGTCCCCGGCCGGTGCGGATCACTCCGCTCGGCGAGGTGGTCCTGGCCCACGGGCGCGATCTGCTGGCGAAGGCGGAGAGGCTGGCCGACGCCGTCGACCGCTTCCGGGCGGGCAACGGCCGGATCGACATCGGCACCTTCCAGGGCGCGTCCAAGCTGATCCTGCCGTCTGTCGTCCGCCGGCTGCTCGGCGAGCACCCCGGCTGCGACATCAGGCTGACCGAGGTGGGGCCGGAGGATCCGCGGATCGGAGACCTCGACCTGCTGTTCCACTACGCCCGGATCGACGGCGACGTCGAGTACGTCAAGCTGCTCGACGAGCCGTACCTCCTGGTGGCCGGCGCCGGCACGTTTCCCGACGGTGCGGTGCGGGTGAAGCAGCTCGACGGCGCACCGATGGTCGCCTGGCCGCCCAACTACCACCAACGATGGTTGGAGCGGGTGCTCGCCGGCGACGGGGCGCGGCCACGAATCGTGTTCCGCACGGCCGGCCACGAAACCGTCGTGTCGATGGTGCGGGCGGGCATCGGCTCGGCGGTGCTGCCGTGGCTCGCCCTCCACGGATCCGATGCCTGGTCGGACGACCAGCTCAGCATCCACCGGCTCCGACCGTCACCCACCAGCACGTGGTACCTGTACTGGCCGGCCGGACGCACCCGGTCGCCACTCGCGGCCCGAGCCATCGACATCGCCGTCGAAACCGCGAACGAGCTGGCGGAGCAGATGTAGCCTGGGCGCTGGTGGTGTCACAAATTATTGACATCATGTCGCGACTGCTTTACCTTCGAGATGTCAAGTTTGTTGTACATGGCGCGTGAGGCATCCGTCTCATGGCCTGACTCCACGCGTCCGAAGTCAAGGAGGAGTCGTGCACCCGTTGGTACGTACCGCCCGCGAGACCGGGCTGCTCTACCTCGGCATGGCCATCACCGGCGTCGCTTTCTACCTCGTCCTCCTGCCGCGGCTCTACACGGCCGACGACCCCGACGCGACACTGGCCAACCTGGTCACGCGCGAGTCGCTCGCCCGCGCGATCGTTGCCGTGGAGCTGCTCATGGTCGTCGTCCAGGCCCTCGCCGCGGTCTGGTTCTACCGCCTGTTTCGCACCGTGGACCGCGTGGCGGCCAGCGGCATCGCCGCCTTCGGGCTGGTCAACGCGGTCGTGGGCCTGGTGAGCGCGGCCCTGTTGGGTACGGCGGTCCAGGTCGCGGCCGACCCGTTCGGCGACGCGGCGGCCACCGCCCACGTCCTGTACCTGATCAGCGAGAACATGTGGGCCGTGGGAGGGCTGTTCTTCGGCCTGTGGCTCGTACCCATGGGCTGGTGCGTACTGCGCTCGGGCTGGATGCCCCGCGCCCTGGGCTGGATCCTCGTCGGCGGCGGGTTCGGCTACGTGCTCAGCGCGTTCGTCAGGTACCTCGCCCCGGACGCGCACGTCCTCGCCGAGGCACTCGCGTACCCCGCCTCCGTCGGCGAGTTCTGGATGGTCGGCTACCTGGTCGTCCGGGGCGTGCGCCGGCAGGCGGTGGACCCGGCCGGCGAACTCGCCGTCGCTCGCGCGGCGTAGGCGTTCGAAAGGTCGGCGCATTCCGGTACCTGAGTGTCGAAAGGGGGCGCGGCCGGGCGCCCATTCGTCGGTCGCGCGCCTCTCCTACCTGCACAAGTAGGCCCCTTTGCTCTCCTGAACGCTTCCGGAACAGTTCCGGAAATTGTTGACAGCGCGGCCCGCGGGTATCGATACTGCCCTTCGGCAGACATATATGAGCGCCGATCACATGACGCCAAGCACTGAGGACGGTCCCGTGAACAGCAGCCCGAGACAGCGCAAAAAAGTCACCAGCGTAGCTTTGTCCGCGGCCGTGTTGTTGCTGGTCGGCGGCGCCGCGGCGATCCAGTCCATCGGCCCGGCCGCCGCTGCCGAGACCACGCTGCGGGCCGCGGCCGCCAACGCCGGGCTGTTCTTCGGCGTCGCCGCCTCACCCGGCCGGCTCAGCTCGATCGTCGGCCAGGAGTTCAACCAGCTGACTCCCGAAAACGACATGAAGCCCGCCACGATCGCCACGTCGAGCGGTGGGCTTCAGAACACCGGCAACGCGGACACCCTGGTCAACTACGCCCAGACCAACAACATGCTGGTACGCGGCCACACGCTGGTGTGGCACTCGCAGGCCGGCTCGCTCCAGGGCGCCAACCAGGCGACGCTGAACACGTTCATCGGCAACGCCCTCAACCGCTGGGGCAACCGGATCGCGTACTGGGACGTCGTCAACGAGGCGCTCGACGACAACAACACCGGCAACCGCCGCACCCAGTGGCCGCACACCCTCAACCGGGACGCGAACGGCGACGGTGACTTCTTCGACACCGGCGACACCGACGTCATCCGGGACTCGTTCATCCGGGCCAAGCAGGTCGTGCAGGCTGGCGGGCTGACCACGAAACTGTGCATCAACGACTACGACGTCGAGGGCCTGACGGTCCGGGGCGGCACGCAGAACCGCAAGGCCAACGCGCTGTACGACATCGTCCGCAACTACCGGCAGTACATCGACTGCGTCGGGTTCCAGGCGCACTTCAACGACAACCCGAACAGCATCATCACCGACGACCTCCAGGCCAACATCCAGCGCTTCGCCGACCTGGGCGTCGAGGTGCACATCACCGAGCTGGACATCGACGACGACCTGAGCAACAACGACATCGGCGCCGGCCAGGCGGAAAACTACCGCAAGGTCGTCCGGGCCTGCCTGAACGTCGCGCGCTGCACCGGCATCACCGTCTGGGGTATCGCCGACAGCGAGTCGTGGCGCGCCTCGGAGCGGGGCCTGCTGTTCACCGGCAGCAGCGGAAACTACCAGAAGAAGGCCGCCTACCACGCGGTCCTCGACGAGCTGAACAAGGGCCGCGTCCCCACCAACACGACGTCGCCGACGGTGTCGCCCACGGTGTCACCGACCGTTTCGCCGACGGTGTCGCCGACCGTGTCACCCACGGTGTCGCCCACCCCGACCGCCGGCTGCACAGCCGCGGTCTCGCTGAACTCCTGGACCGGCGGCTTCGTCGCCACCGTGCGGGTCACCGCCGGCACCGCGCCGATCAACGGGTGGAACGTCCGGCTCACCCTGCCGTCCGGAGCCACCGTGACCAACGCCTGGAACGCCAACCGCAGCGGCAACAGCGGCGCCGTGCAGTTCGGCAACGTGAGCTACAACGGCCGGCTGAACGCCGGACAGACCACCGAGTTCGGCTTCCAGGGCACCGGGGCGGCCACCGGCCTGACCCCGGTCTGCACCGCCTCCTGACCACCGCCTGTCCGGGGCGGGAGCGAATCACCCGTCCCGGACAGTGGCGTTCTCATCCTGCCCGGACAAGAGGACACACCCTGGCCGCGTCAGTCCTCAGCCGCGCACGAGCGCGTCGTACACCTTGGCGAACCGCGCGCGCCTCGCCGCGTAGTGCTCGACGTGCGCGGGCCGGGGCTCGTACGTCGTCCCGGTGGTCCGGGGCGCGCGCGGGGCGTCCGGTGCCAGCAGGTCGAGGGCGAGCAGCGCGGTGCCTCGCTGCGTGGTGCGCCGGCCGGTCACGTGCGTGACGGGTCGCCCGAGCACGTCCGCGAGGATCTGGAGCCACTCGGGCTGGTCGTTGCTGACCCGGCCGGCCGCGGCGACCTGCACGATCTGCGGTGCGGCCGGGCGCAGCTCGTCGGCGACGCGCGCGTAGGTCATGGCCACGCCCTCGACGATCCCGCGGAACATGGCGTCGGCGTCCGTGGCCGCCGACACCCCGCCGAGCACGGCGCGTGCCTCGCCGACCCAGCCCGGCGCGCGTTCACCGGTGAGGTACGGCAGCACGAGCGGGGTGGTGTCGCTGGGCGGTGCGGTGAGCACGGCGGCGAGCGCCGGGCTGAGTCGCAACGTCTCCTGCGCCCAGCTGACGGCGCGACCGACGTCGTTGATCGCCCCGCCGAGCAGGGTGCGTGCCGCGTCGACCCGGTAGTTCCACAACCCGAACGGCAGGGGATCGGCGGGGCCGTCGAGCAGCACCCGCAGCGCACCGCTGGTGGCCGTCGCCGCGGTAAGCACCGTGGCGTCGGTCGCCCCGGACCCGACGTTGCTGGCGAAGCCGTCGGTGATGACCGGGAACCACGCGGCCCGCGCGAGGGCGGGCCAGCGCGCCGGGGCGACCGGAGTCGCGGGCTGTGTCGGGTCCCGCGGTGAGGACAGCTGCCCGGGGCCGGCGCCCGCCGCGGCGAGCAGCTCGGCGTCGAGCTCGCCGGTGCGGCGGTCGAGCAGGCCGGTCCACGCCACCGTGGACGTCCCGGCGAGCGGGTGCCCGATCAGGCGGGCCAGGACGTACTCGCCCAGCGACCACCAGGACGCGGCACCGGCGACGACGTGCGGCTGCGCGGCGGCGAGCCAGCGCAGGCGCGGGGCATGGTAGCTGGTGTGCAGGCGGGTGCCGGTGCGCTGCTGCACCGCGTGCTCGTCGAGCTCCTCCCGCAGCGCGGTGACCGCGCCGGCGCTGCGCGAGTCGGCGTAGGTCAGGCACGGGGTGAGCGCGCGGCCGGCCGCGTCCACCGCGATCAGGGACGCGGCGAAGGTGTCCAGCGCGACACCGGCGACGCGGGTCTTCAGCCGCCGCTCGCCGGTCACCGCGTCGAGGACCTGCTCGACCTCCGCGGTCACCTGGTCGGGGTCGATGACCGAGGTGCCGTCGGGCGCGACCGTGAAGGCGTGCGGCACCTTGTGGTGCAGGCCGTGGACCCGCCTGCCGGACGCGTCGTGCACGCCGCCACGGGTGGCGGTGGAGCCGATGTCGAGCGCCAGGACCAGCGGGTCCAGCGCCGCGTCGAGGGCGACGTCTTCGTCGGTCAAGGTCATCGCAGTCCTCGTCGTCGGCGCCGCGTTCTCCGACGACCCTAGTCGCTGCTGCTGGTCTGGCCAGCGGCTCGGAGCGAATCCACGTCCGCCGGGGTCACGACCTGGTCTTAACGAGCTGCTCGGCTTCGTCCCGACCCGGTCCGCGGCCTGGAGACCTTTCGGGGCCAGGGTCGCCGCCCGTGCTGGCATTAGGTCGAGGCATATTCGCCCATGTCCGCGTCAGCGGCGGACCGTATGCTCCCGCGGGCACCGCTCCCGGCCGGCGGCTCGCAGCGCTCGCCGAAACCCC
>NZ_JCADBM010000035.1:0-78094 GCF_059359075.1 Phytohabitans sp. LZ39
ACGGTGGGGCACGAGGACCTCCCTCGGATGGTGCGGCTGTTGTGGTAGCTCCACACCTACCGAGGAGGTCCTCACCCTTTCAAGATCCCCGTGTCACCAACGTCCGTGGGCAGTACACCTAGATCTCGACGTTTCCTACCTGAACCTGCTGACGCCGCGTCACAGACGGTGGCCGGCGAGGCCGGCCCACCCTGTGCGGGGGTGACCAACAGCGGACGGGTGGGGCCGCGGGAGCAGCGGTCCGGACCACCGCGGACATCGCGGTAGCTCAATGTCTCCGTCTTTGAAGTGTGATCCTCCCGGGCCCGACGACCTCGGCGAGATTTAGAAGAACAGCCCCCGGCGTTGAGCTGACTGGCGGAGCCACGCGTCCAGTTGGCCGGCCCAATCGGCCTGCTCGGCCCCCGCGTAGTCGACCGTGAAGCGGCCGAACGCGTCCTGGCCCTCGGTGAAGAGGCCGCCGCGCTTGTCGAGCTCCAGCACGACCTGTAGCTGGTGCGGCGTGGGCAGGAAGGTGACCTCGAGCTGGTTGAAGGCGCGCGCGTATTGGGGCGCCGGGTAGAACTCGATCTCCTGGTAGAACGGCAGCGACTGCTGCACGCCGCGGATGCGGCCGCGCTCGACGTCGGCCTTGCTGAAGCGGAAACCCAGCCTGAGCAGGGCGTCGAGGATGCGTTCCTGGGCGGGCAGCGGGTGCACGGCCACGGCATCGAGGTCGCCCTTGTCGACCGAGCGGGCCACCTCGAGCTCGGTGCGCAGGCCCATGGTCATGCCGTGCAGGTGCTGCCCGTAGAGCTCGGTGATCGGGGTCTCCCACGGCACGTCGAAGCGGAACGGCACGTCGTGGCGGCCGCCCGGGTTGAGCCGGAACGAGCCGGTCAGCCGCTGGCGGTGGAACTCCTGGGTCGTGTCGTACTCCGAGTCGCCGCTCTCCACCTCTACGCGCGTGACCAGCCCGACGGCCACGTACTCGATGTCGACCGCGTGGTCGCCACCGACCACGTGCACCTGACCCTCCAGGTAGCCGCCCGGCCGGCAGTTGGGGTTGCTGAGCACCGTCTCGACCGACGGGCCTCCCACACCCATCGCCTGCAACATGCGCTTGAAGACCACGTCGTCCTCCCGGATCGGGGGTTGGAGCTATCGCAACTCCAGCACACTAACTCCAGGCAGCAACCGCCGACATTTCCCCTAAAAGGTGTACCCCGGGCTAATCAACTACCGGATTAGTGCCACGGAGCGTCCGCCTCACTCCCGCTTCACGCCCCGACCGCCAAGCTTTTCTCACCAGCGCCACTCGGGCAGCTGGGACGCGTGCCATCTGTCGACGCGGGGAGGCGACTAAAGGTGGTCCTGCAAATGAACGACAACGAGCTCACCCTCGATGCCGACCTCGACGCCACCGACGAGCGGGGAGTGTCGGCCGACCTGGTCCGGGCGTATCTGAACGGTATCGGTCGGACCAAGCTGCTCACCGCCGTTCAGGAGGTCGAGCTGGCCAAGCGCATCGAGGCGGGGCTCTTCGCCGAGGAGAAGCTCGCGGACGCGACGCTCTCGCCGGCCATACGGGAAGACCTGGCGACCGTCGCTGTCGAGGGTCGCGCGGCAAAGGACCACCTGCTCGAGGCCAACCTGCGGCTGGTGGTCAGCATCGCCAAGCGGTACACCGGCCGTGGCATGGCCTTCCTCGACCTCATCCAAGAGGGCAACCTCGGCCTCATCCGCGCCGTCGAAAAGTTCGACTACACCAAGGGCTACAAGTTCTCCACCTACGCCACCTGGTGGATCCGCCAAGCCATCACCCGCGCCATGGCCGACCAGGCCCGCACCATCCGCATCCCGGTGCACATGGTGGAGCAGGTCAACCGCATGGTGCGCGCCCGCCGCGACCTCAGCACCACGCTCGGCCGCGAGCCCACGATCGCCGAGGTGGCCAAGGCGATGGGCGTGCCGGAGTTCCAGGTGATCGAGCTGATCTCGTACGACCGCGAGCCGGTCAGCCTCGACCAGGCCGTGGGTGAAGACGGCGAGAGCGCGCTCGGCGACTTCGTCGCCGGTGTCGACCCGCGCGCGGAGCCGGCCGACAGCGTCGCGCAGGGCGAGCTGCGCAGCGAGGTCGAGATCGTGCTCGCCACGCTCTCCCAGCGGGAGCAGGCGGTCATCCGCCTCCGCTTCGGCCTCGACGACGGCCGCCAGCGCACGCTCGACGAGGTGGGCCGCGAGTTCGGCCTCTCCCGCGAGCGGATCCGCCAGATCGAGAAGGTCACCCTGCTCAAGCTCCGCCACCCGTCCCGGGCCAAGCGCCTGGAGGCGTACGCCAGCTAGGGCCGGCAGATCACTTCGCCGTGGAGGATGGCAAACCAGCCGTCCTCCACGGCGCCCCATTTCCGCCAGCCTTCCTCGATGTGGTCCAGCTTGCTTTGCGGGTACCCGGCCGCGAGCGCCTGGGTGGCGATGGCCGAGTGCGTGATCCGCTCCGCCCACATGCCGCTCCACCAGGCCCGGTCCTCGTCCGAGGCGAAGCACCACACCGACGCCGTCGCGGTGATGTCGGCGAAGCCGGCCTGCCGCGCCCACGCGTGCAGCCGCCGCCCCGCGTCCGGCTCACCGCCGTTGCGCCGGGCCACGTCGCGGTAGAGGGCCAGCCAGGTGTCCAGCTCGGGCGTCTCGGGATACCAGGTCATCGCCGCGTAGTCGGAGTCGCGCGCGGCCACGATCCCG
The DNA here is from genome assembly GCF_059359075.1 of Phytohabitans sp. LZ39. Taxonomy (NCBI): domain Bacteria; kingdom Bacillati; phylum Actinomycetota; class Actinomycetes; order Micromonosporales; family Micromonosporaceae; genus Phytohabitans; species Phytohabitans sp. LZ39. The sequence goes on from NZ_JCADBM010000035.1 coordinate 2,722, forward strand.
CCCGGTCGGCACACCCGGCGCATCTCGCGGAGCGCGGCCACCGGGTCCTCCACGTGCTGGAGCACCTGGTGGGCGTGCACGACGTCGAACGACGCGTCCGGGAAGTCGAGCGCGTGCACGTCGGCCACCGCGAACTCGACGCCGGCTGGGCCGGCCGCCCGGCGGGCCTCCTCCAGCGCCGCCTCGGACGTGTCGACCGCGGTCACCCGGCCGGGCGCGACGAGCCTCGCCAGGTCGGCCGTGATCGTGCCCGGGCCGCACCCCACGTCGAGCACGTCCAGGCCGGGCGCAAGGTGGCCGAGCAGGTAGGCCGCGGAGTTTTCCGCCGTGCGCCACCGGTGCGATCGCAGGACCGACTCGTGATGCCCGTGCGTGTACGTCGCCATGACCCGCACGCTAACGCCGGCCGCCCACGATATGGGAGCCCTATCCCAGTATCAGAGACGGCGCGGTGCGGTGTCGGGGCGGTCGGTGGGTGGGCCGAGCACCAGCTCGGCGTGCAACACCGACAGCCCGTCGGCGCGCGCCAGCACCGGGTTGAGCCGCAGCTCGCGCACCTCGGGGCGCTCGTCGGCCAGCCGCCCCACCCGGATCAGCAGCTGGGCCAGTGCCTCCCGGTCGACCCGCTCGGCGCCCCGGTAGCCGCGCAGCAGCGGCGCCGCCCGCGGCTCGTCGACCATCGCGGCGGCCTCGCGGTCGGTCAGCGGGGCCGGCCGCCACACCCGGTCGCCGAGCAGTTCGGTGGCCACGCCGCCCAACCCGAAGCCCACCACCGGCCCGAAGGCCGGATCCTCCACCAGCTCGACCACGCAGGCCACGCCCGCCGGGACCATCGCCTGCACCAGCACGCCCGGTCCGAAGTTGCCGGCCATCTCCGTGTAGGCCCGCGCGACGGCTGACTCGTCGGTCAGGTCGAGGCGGACCGCGCCGAGGTCGAGCCGGTGGCGCAGCGCCTCGCCGGCCGACTTGAGCGCCACCGGGTAGCCGAGCCGGTCGGCCGCCGCGACCGCCTCCTCCGCCGACTCGGCCGGCAGCGAGGGGACGACGTCGATGCCGTACGCGGTAAGGACGTCGAACGAGTCCACTGTGGCCACTTCGGGGACAGTCCCGGGTGGACGGCGCAGCCAGTCGGCGTACCCGGAGACGCGCGCGAGGGCCCGCACCGCCTCTTCCACCGACGGGTAGGCCGGCACGCCGGCCGGCATCTTGTCCACAAGGGACGTGACGACGGTCGGCTTGTCACCGGCCAGCGCCACGCTCGCCAAGGCGGTGGCGAAGTCGGCGTCCTCATCGGACAGCTGGCCCGGCACGGGCGGCGCGAAGACCACGACGAGCGCGTCCGCTCCCCCGTCGGTGGACGCCTCGGCAAGCGCGTCGCCGAACTCGTTCGCGCCGGCCTGGGGCGGCACGTGCCGCGGGTACCCCTCGGCCACGGCCAGCCCGCCGTCCGCGCAGGCGGCCGCGGCGAGGCGGGTGAGCGCGGTGGAGTTGCCCACGATGCCCACCCGCCGGCCGGCCGGCAGCGGCTGGTGCGCCAGCAGCACGCCGACGTCGAAGAGCTCGGCCACCGTGTCGACCCGGATCACGCCGGCGTGCGCGAAGAGCGCGGCCACCCCGTCGCGGTCTGGCCCGGTGGCCGGATCGCGCCGGTCGCCCGGCGAGCGCGACCGGGAGAGCCCGCGGGCGGCTGAGGCGACCGCGACGATGGGCTTGGTGCGGCCGATCCGGCGGGCCAGCCGGGCGAACTTGCGCGGGTTGCCGAAGCTCTCCAGGTACAGCAGGATCACGTCGGTCGCCGGGTCGTCCTCCCAGTACTGGAGCAGGTCGTTGCCGGAGACGTCGGCGCGGTTGCCGGCCGAGACGAAGCTCGACAGCCCCAGCCCGCGCCGGTCCGCCTCGGCGAGAAGCGCGACGCCCAGCGCGCCCGACTGGCTGAAGAAGCCGGCGCGGCCGGGCAGCGGGAGGCGCGGGGAGAGGGTGGCGTTGAGGCGTACCCCGTCGTGGGTGTTGGCCACGCCGAGGCAGTTGGGGCCGACGACCCGCATGCCCGCCGCGTGCGCCGCCCGGGTGAGCTCGCGCTCGGCGGCGGCGCCGGCCTCGGTGTCCGTCTCGGCGAAGCCGGCCGAGACCACGACGAGCCCGTGCACGCCGGCGGCGGCCGCGTCGTCGACCACGCCGGGCACCGCCTCCGGCGGCACCGCCACCACGGCGAGGTCGATGCCCTCGGCCAGGCGCGCCGAGCGCAGGGCGGGCAGGCCGCCCACCGCACCGGCGCTGGGGTGGATCGGGTGGATCGGACCGGTGAAGCCACCGTCGCGCAGGTGGCCGAGAATCGCCGCGCCGATGCCGTGGCCGCTCGCGCTCGCGCCGTACACGGCGACACCGCGCGGGCTGAGCAGGCGGGCGATCGAGCGCGCCTCGGCCCGCTGCTCCCGCCGCCACTGCACCTCGAGCGACTGCTCGGTCAGCGCGATCGGGAACGTGAGATGGACGACGCCGTCCGCGTACTGGCGCTGGATCTGGTAGCCGGCGTCGGCGAAGACCCGCAGCATGGTGGAGTTTTCCGGCAGCACCTCGGCCACGAACCGGCTCACGCCGGCATCCCGCGCCGCGGCGGCCAAGTGCTCCAGCAGCACCGACCCGACGCCGCGCCCCTGGTAGGCGTCCTCTACGACGAGCGCCACCTCGGCCTCGGCCGCCTCCGGCCCCAGCCGCTCGTAGCGACCGACCGCGAGGATCCGGCCGCCGGTCTCGATGACGAAGGCCTCGCGGGCGTGGTGGTCGACGTTGACGAAGCGCTGGAGGTCGCGCTCGGGGATCCGCGGGTAGGGCGAGAAGTAGCGCAGGTAGCGGGTGCGCTCGGAGAAGCGCGAGTGCATCGCGACGATCCCGGCCGCGTCCTCCGGCCGGATCTGGCGCAGGTGGACGGTCGAGCCGTCACTCAGCAACACGTCGGCCGACCGGTCCCGGATCACGCCTCCATCATCGCCTCGCCGGCCGCCGCGGGCTCGACTATCGCGGGCGGGAAGTCGTCACACCGTTCTTTAGAGACCTTTCGGGGTCAGGGTCGCCGCTCGTCGTGGCGTTGCTTCAAGGCAAATTTGCCCACGTCCGCGTCAGCGGCGGACCGTATGCTCCCGCGGGCACCGCTCCCGGCCGGCGGCTCGCAGCGCTCGCCGAAACCCCCGGCCGTCCACTGCCAGCTCCGCGAGACAAGCCCGAGCGGGTCTACGCGGCCCCACCCGCGCCACCCTGACGCAACGTAACCAGCCAAACGGACCAGACTTCGAGATCTCGAACCTCGCGCCGCTCACACCCTCGTGGCCGTTACACGCGGCGACGACAACCCCCTTTCCTCCCGCCGGTTGCGCGCAGGGGTGAGCGCGACCAACGGCGGACGGGTGAGGCCGCGGGAGCAACGGTCCGGACCACGACGGACGTCGCGGTAGCTCAAATCTCTGTCTAAACAAGGGGATTCGGGCGGTGGCCACAAACGTTGGGCCACCGCACTAGTCGCGCGGGTCGTGCGGGTCGAGGCCGTGGAGGGGGAAGACGGCCTTGCGCGTGGCCATGATGGCGCGGTCGACGGCGTCGGGCTCGCTCTCCGGCTGCCACGGCCGGTGTGACACGTCGGCGTCGTCGGTCATCCGCAGCGGCACCTCACGCTGCGGGCGGCGGCGCTTGGCCAGTGCGCGCCAGCCCAGCGGGGTGAGGGTCGCCGGCTCGATCGGGTCGCCCGTGGCGGCCGCGAGCAGGTGGGTCCAGGTCCGCGGGACGACCTCGACGAGCGCGTACCCGCCGCCGCCCGTCGCGATCCACCGGCCCTCGCACAGCTCGTCGGCCAGGGCGCGCAGGGCCAGGTGGGCGGCCCGCTGCCCGTCGACCGACAGGCGCAGGTCGGCGAGCGGGTCGAGGCGGTGGCTGTCGGCGCCGCACTGGGTGAAGAGCACCTGCGGCCGGAACGCGCGCAGCACGGACGGCACCACCGCGTGAAACGCGCGCAGCCAGCCAGTGTCGGCGGTGCCGGGCGGGAGCGCGACGTTGACCGACGTGCCCTCGGCGCCCTCGCCGCCGGTCTCCTCCGGGAAGCCGGTGCCGGGAAACAGCGCGAGCGGCGTCTCGTGCAGGCTGACCGTGAGCACCCGCGGGTCGTCGTAGAAGATCGTCTGCACGCCGTCGCCGTGGTGCACGTCGATGTCGACGTACGCGACGCGTTCGGCGCCCAGGTCGAGCATCCGGGCGATGGCGACGGCCGGGTCGTTGTACACGCAGAAGCCAGCCGCCCGCGCGGGCATCGCGTGGTGCAGCCCGCCGGCGACGTTGACCGCCCGCCGCACCTCGCCGCGCCACACCGCCTCGGCGGCCGCGAGGGTGGCGCCGCAGACCAGCGCGCTCGCCTCGTGCATGCCGTCGAAGACGGGGTTGTCCGGTGTGTTGAGCCCCCAGCCGGAGAAGAACGGGTCGTCCGGCGCGGCGCGGACCGCCTCGATGTAGTCGGCCCGGTGCACGCGGGTGAGCGCGGCGTCGTCGGCCGGCTTGGGCGCCACCACACGCACTCCCGGGCGGTCGAGGACGCCCAGCTCGCGGGCGAGTGCGATGGTCAGCTCGACGCGGACGGGGTCGAGCGGGTGGTCGCCCATGTCGTACGCCAGCAGCGCCTCGTCCCACACCACCAGAGCGCCGTGCACTCCGCCTACCGACGCTCCGTCGCTCGGCGCTCGTCCGCCGTCGTGGCCCAGGCCCGTAGCCTCACGACTCCCGCTCATCGGCTCATCGTCGCACGCGGAGCAGGACCGGCACGCCGTGGCGCGGACGGAGCGTGATCAACGGCTGCGGCACGACCGGGCCCGCGGGGGCGAGCACCCAGCGGGCGCAGACGGCCTCGGTGACGCGGGTCGCCTCCAGCTCGGCGAACTCGTTGCCCACGCACTGCCGGGGCCCGCTGCCGAACGGGAAGTACGCGTATCGCTCCGGCGGCGGGCCGTCCAGCCACCGCTCGGGGAGGAAGCGCTCCGGCTCGGGCCACCACGCCGGGTCGCGGTGCATCACCCAGGGGCTGAGGATGAGCGTCGCGCCGGCCGGCAGCCGCCGACCGCCCACCTCGCGCGCCTCGACGAGGTGGCGCCAAATCGCCCACGCCGGCGGGTAGAGGCGCAGCGACTCGCGCACCACCGCCGCCGTGAACGCCCGGTCGCCGCCCGCGATCCGCTCCTGCGCCGCCGGGTCGTGCGACAGCAGCGCGAACGTCCACGCCAGCGCGTTCGCCGTGGTCTCGTGCCCGGCCAGCAGCAGGGTCAGCGCCTCGTCGCGGATCAGCCGGTCGGGCATGCCGGTGGCGAGCAACAGGCTGAGCAGGTCGCGCGGTGAGCCGGCCGCGCTCGCTTCGCTCGCTGGGCTCCTCGGATCGGAGCTTGCCACGCCCGGCTCGGCACGCCGGGCCTCGATCAACCCATAGACCACGGCATCGACCGCCGCGCTGTCCGCGCGCCACCGCCGGGTCGCCGGCAATGGCAGCCGGTCCAGGAGGGTACCGCCGGGAAGGATCTCGCGGCGAAGAGCCCGCTGGTTGCGGGCGAGCGCGCGGCTGACCGTGGTGACCGCGGCGTCGCCGACCTCGGCGTCGAAGACCGTGCGCGCGACGATCGCGAGCGTCAGCGCGGTCATGTCGCGGTGCACGTCGCGCACCTCGCCGTCGCGCCACCCGGCGGCCGCCGCCCCGGCCAGCGCGGTGAACGTCTCCGCGTATCCGGCCACGGCCTCCCGGTGGAACAGCGGCTGCACCAGCCGCCGCTGCTGGCGGTGCAGGTCGGGCGGGCTGGTCAGCAGGCCGTCGCCGAGCACCCGCTTGAGCGGCTCGCGGCCGCGGCGGCCCACGCCCTTCGCGTACTCCCGCTGGGTGCGGGTCAGCGCCTCCTGGATGGCGGCGGGATCGCTGACCAGGTAGACGCGGGCGCCGGGCACCCCCAGCCGGGCCACGGTGCCCCGGCGCCGGGCCCGCGCGAGGAGCGCCAGCGGGTTCAGGCCACGGGGCGGTCGGGGTCCGTGATCCACTCGCTCCACGACCCCACATAGAGCGCGGCGTCGGTGCGGCCAGCCAGGTTGAGCGCGAGCACGGTGTGCGCCGCGGTCACCCCGGAGCCGCAGTACGCGCCGACGCGCACCCCGTCGTCGACACCGACCTCGGCGAACCGGGACCGGAGGGCATCGGCGTCGCGCAGCCGGCCGTCGGCCTCCACATGGTCGGTGGTCGGGAGGTTGACCGCGCCGGGGATGTGGCCGGCGACCGGGTCGATCGGCTCGACCTCGCCCCGGTAGCGCGGCGCCGCCCGCACGTCGACCAGCACGCCCTCGCTGGCCAGGCGGCCAGCCTGCGCCGCGTCGAGCACCGGCATGCCGCCCGGCCGCACGGTGAAGTCGCCCGGCTCGGGCTCGGGCAGCTCGGCGGTGACCGGCAGACCGGCCGCCACCCAGGCCGGGAACCCGCCGTCGAGCACCCGCACCGACTCGTGCCCCGCCCAGCGCAGCGTCCACCAGGCGCGGGCGGCGGGGACGCCGTCGCCGAGGTCGTACACGACGACGGGGTGACCGGCCCGCACGCCGGCGGCCCGCAGCACGCGCTGGAGGTCGTCGGGGTCGGGCAGCGGGTGGCGTCCGCCCTTGCCGGGCGGGCCGCAGAGGTCGGCGTCGAGGTCGAGGAAGACGGCACCGGGAAGATGCCCGGCCGTGTAGTCGTCGCGGCCGGGCGGGCCGGCGAGCCGCCAGCGCACGTCGAGAAGCGTCGGTGTTTCCAGCGTGCTGAGCTTGCTCAGCTCGCTCGCGAGCTCGGAGGGGTGCACGATAAAGTCTTCGCGTACGGCCACGCGGTCCAGTCAACCACCGCCAGGCTGCTACTGCGGGACAGGCCGCGCCGTCTCGCAGGGGTAGCATGTGCGAGGGAGGGCTGCGCCGTGAACGACTTGGTCGATACCACCGAAATGTATTTGAAGACCATCCTCGAGCTCGAAGAGGAGGGTGTGCCGCCGCTGCGTGCGCGCATCGCCGAGCGGCTGCACCAGAGCGGCCCCACCGTCAGCCAGACGGTCGCCCGCATGGAGCGCGACGGTCTGCTCACCGTGGAGGGCGACCGGCACCTGCTGCTCACCGACTCCGGTCGGGCCCACGCCGTGTCCGTCATGCGCAAGCACCGCCTGGCCGAGCTCCTCCTGGTCAACGTGATCGGCATGCCTTACGAGGATGCCCACGAGGAGGCCTGCCGGTGGGAGCACGTGATGAGCGACACGGTGGAAAAGAAGGTCTACGAGCTGCTCAACCGCCCCACCCGCTCGCCGTACGGCAACCCCATCCCCGGCCTCGACGCGCTCGGCAACGGCGCGACCCCGGCCGCCGGTGGTGAAGACGGCGGCGAGCGCAACCTCGCGTTCCCCGGCCTCGTCGGCCAGGTGGTGGTGCGGCGCATCTGCGAGAGCGTCCAAACCGACGCCGACGTGCTCCGCCAGCTGCACGCGGCGGGCGTCGACCCGGGCGTGACGGTCACCGTCGCACAGGAGCGCGACGGCGTGACGATCGACCGCTCCGGCGACAAGGTCCGCCTCCCCCGCGAGGTGGCGTCCCGCGTCTTCGTCGCCGCCCGCTAACCCGACCTTCTTCCGCCTCGTCCGAGAAGATCCATTTCAAAGCCGGAGATGAGGAGGGCTCCCGTATACCCGTCCAGACGGTGATACGGCTGCCCTATTGGGGGGCTCGGGGCGAGCCGCCGGGGTTGGGCTTGTCGCGCGGACGTGGCAGCGGGGGGCGGGGATTTCGGCTCGCTCTGCGAGCCGCCGGCCGCCGCGGTCTCCGGCGGGAGCGGCGGTCTCCAGCTGACGCGGCCCGGGAAATTTGCTCTATACGCTTGTCTGGTTGATTTCCTTCGCGAGGGCGATGAGCTTGGGGGCGAGCGCGTCCGCGGCCGACTTGGGATCGCCGGGCGCGGATGTGTAGCGGAGGACGATCAGGCGCGCGTCGGCGGTCAGCCAGCCGACCTCGACGCCCGGGCCGGCGCTGCCGCCGGCGCCCCGGATCTGGCGGTAGGCGGCCTTGCCCAGGCCGCTGACGGCCGCGCCGCCCTCGGGGATCAGCTCCTCTTTGAAGACCTCGGCGTCGGCCTGCGTCACCGTCACCGACAGCACCAGGTCGGGGCGGGGCGCGCCCATCGACTGCACCGCGCAGGTGTAGGTCTTGTCGACCTTCTGCGCGGCGGCGATGTCGAACTTGACGCCGACGATCCGCTCGATCAGCACGTAGTCGAGCAGCTGGCACACGCCACCCGCGGCGGCCGCGGGGATGTCGGGCGCCACCGGCGGCGGCGCGGGCGGTGTGTCGGCGGACGCCTCCGTGCCACAGCCGGCGAGGAGCAGCAGCAATAGGCTCGCGCCGAAGCGTCGCGCACGGGTCCGCACGGGTGTGGCCCTCCTGGTTCGCGGCAGCCTTGCCGGTACCGGGTCAAAGTTCGTGGGCCACGATAGGGCCTCAGGCGGCGGCAGGAAAGCCCGGAAGGTGCGACACGATGTGTTTTGCGATCTCGAGGGAGCTGGTGGCGGCGGGCGAGGGGGCGTTGAGCACGTGTACCTGCCGCTCGCGCGCCACGATCAGGAAGTCGTCGACAAGCGCACCGTCCGGCGCGATCGCCTGCGCCCGCACACCCGCCTCCGTGCGCACCAGGTCGCCCTCGCCGACCTCCGGCACCAGGCGCGCCAGGCTCTGCGCGAAGCGGCGCCTGGACAGTGAGCGGCGCACCTCGGTCAGGCCGTAGCCGAGGTGGCGCCGGGCCAGCCGCCACAGTCCGGAGTAGGCGGCGAAGTCGGCGATGTCGCGCGGGTTGACCCTGCGCCACGTGTAGCCCTCGCGGGCGAGCGCGAGCACCGCGTTCGGTCCAGCGTGGACGGTGCCGTCGACCATGCGGGTCAGGTGCACGCCGAGAAACGGGAACTGCGGGTCGGGCACCGGGTAGATCAGGCCGCGCACGAGGTCGCGCCGCTCGGGGCGAAGCTCGTAGTACTCGCCGCGGAACGGGATGATGCGCGCCGGCGGGTCCACCCCGGCCAGCCGCGCCACCCGGTCGGCGTGCAGGCCGGCGCAGTTGACGAGCACGTCCGCGCGCACGTCGCCCACCGTCGTCTCGATGATCTGCCGGTCGTCGCGGGCGACGATGCCGGTCACCTTGGCGCCGAAGCGCACCTCGGCACCCGCCTTCTCGGCGAGCGCGGCGAGGGTCTCGCACACCGCGGCGAAGTCGGCGATGCCGGTCGAGGCCACGTGGAGGGCCTGGACGCAGTTGACGTGCGGCTCGTACTCCGCGGCCTCCTCCTTGCCGATCAGCTTGACCGGGAGGCCGTTGGCGGCGGCACGCTCGTGCAGCGCGCGCAGGCGGGGCAGCTCCTCCTCGCTGGTGGCGACGATCAGCTTGCCGCACACCTCGTGGCGGATGCCGTGCTCGGCACAGAACTCCACCATCGACCGCGAACCAGCCCGGCAGAGGGTCGCCTTGAGGCTGCCCGGCTTGTAGTAGACGCCCGCGTGGATCACGCCGGAGTTGTGGCCGGTCTGGTGGGTGGCGACCCGCTCCTCCTTCTCCAGGACGGTCACCTGCGCGTCCGGGAAATCCTGGGTGATCCGGTGCGCGACCGCGAGGCCCACGATCCCGGCCCCCACCACGACAAACTTCGCCATGGCGGGACAGTAGCGCGGGTTGCCGATCTACGGACTGTCGACGTACGGACAGTGGCGGCAGCCGCGGCCGCAGCAGGTGCCGCGCTTGGCGTGGAAGCTCGCCGTGAGCACGAAGAGGCCGGTGTCCGGGTCGAGGTACCCCGCCTCGTCCGCGGCGAGGGCGGCGTCGTGCGCGGCGATGATCTCGTCGTGGCGGGGGTGGTCGAGGGGTAGGCGGGACGGGTGGGGCTCGTGCAAGGGTCGGGGCGCGAGCCGGTCCACGCCCCGACCCTATCGTTCGGTTTCAGCCGCCGACCGGCTCAGGCTCGGCCGCCTCGGTCCGCTCGGCCTTCGTGGGCCGCTCGGTCTTTTGAGGCCGCCCGGCCACCTCGGACCGCCCGGCCGCCTCGGGCCGCCCAGCCGCCTCGGGCCGCCCGGCGGCGTCGGGCCGCTCGGCCGGCTTCAGCTGCTCGGTCGCCGCTGGTGTGTCTTCCGTTGCCACCAGGATCGCGACCGCGGCCAGCAGCACCACCGTGCCGGCCACAGCGGCGCCGGAGAGCCGCTCCCCCAGCAGCGCCACCGCGATCCCGGCCGCCACCACCGGCTCCAGCAACGTCACGACCGAGGCGGTCGCCGCGCGCACGTGGGCCAGGCCGGCGAAGAAGAGGCCGTAAGCGAGCGCGCTCGGCACCGCCCCCAGGTAGAGCAGCGAACCGATCGTGCCCGCCGTGTAGGCACCGCCCAGCCCTTCCACGAGCGCGAACGGCAGGAGGCACACCCCGCCGACCACGAAGCCGGCGAGCGCCGTGTCGTAAGGCTGCCCGCCGGTACCCCGGGCGCGGGTCAGGAGGGTGACCACCGCGTAGCCGGCGGCGGAGAGGAGGGCCAGGCCGATGCCGAGCGCCGGCCGGGTGCCGGCGCTGCCTGAGCCGCCGGTCAGCAAGACCAGGCCGGCGAGCGCGAGCGCGACGGCGACCGTGCCGGCGCGGCCGATGCGCTCGCCCATCGTGACCCGCGCCCCGAACGCGATCAGCACCGGGCCGGCGCCCAGCGTGACGACCGTGCCGACGGCGAGGCCGATGTGCGCGATCGCACCGTAGTACGCGCTCTGGTAGACGGCCAGCCCCACCCCGATGGCGGCGAGCCGCCCCCAGCCCCGGCGCGACCGGACGAAACGACGCGGGAGGAGCGTGCGGCGCCGGACCGCGAGGGCCGCGCCCAGGACCATGACGCCGATGGTCATTCGCCACCACGACACGGCGATCGGGCCGAGGCCGCTGTCCTGGTAGAGAAGGGCGGCCACGGCTCCACCCGTACCCCAGGCGGCCGCGGCGATGACGATGAAGAAGACGGGCATGCGAAGACTCCACTGTGGATGGCTGACGAGGACCGCTGGGAATGCGGGCGGCAGCCATCGACCGCGGGACCGTCTAGCCGGTCCGGCGGTGGGGGCTCAGTGAAGGACCCGCCCGCGCTTAGCGGACGGGAGGGGGAAGCACGCCAAGATGCACGGCGACAAACCTAGCCGGTGTCCGCGGAAACGTCGCGCTAATTCCTGCCACTGGCTGTCAGTCACCACCCCGGATGATGCCTCCATGAATGACTTCGACTTCTTCACCGGCACCTGGGACGTTGCCAACCGCTACCTGACGAAGCGGCTGGCCGGCAGCGACGAGTGGGAGGAGTTCCCCGGGCGCTCGGTGGCGCACACGTTCTTCGACGGCGCCGGCAACTTCGACGAGATCACCTTCCCCACGAAGGGCTGGCGCGGCGCCACCGCCCGCGTCTACGACCTGGACACGGAGATGTGGTCGCTCTACTGGATGAGCAGCCGCACCGGCCGCATGGACCCGCCGGTGACGGGGCGCTTCGTGGACGGGGTGGGCGAGTTCATGGGCACGGACATGTTCGAGGGGCGGCCGGTGAAGGTGCGCTTCGTCTGGTCCGAGATCACGGGTGACGCGGCGCACTGGCAGCAGGCCTTCTCCCTGGACGGCAAGGAGTGGGAGACCAACTGGCACATGTACTTCACCCGCACCGCCTGAAACGCGTGATGGCCGCCCCGGCCGGGGCGGCCATCACGTCAGAGAGCGATCAGCTACAGCCGCTCGTGGAGCCGCAGCCCTCGCAGACGTAGCAGCTGCCCGCCGGCCGCATCTTGGTGCCGCAGGTGAAGCAGAGCGGCGCGTCGGCCGCCTTGCCGATCACGGCCTCCAGCAGCTCCGTCGACGAGCCCACGTTAGGCGCCGGCTTGGCCGCCGCCACCTCGTCGGAGACGGACGCCGGCGGCGGGACCGGGGCCGACACCGGCGCGGACTGGGCCATGCCGGCCAGGTCGATCGTGCCCTCGGCCTCGGCCGCGATCTGGGCGGCGCGCTCCTTGGCGGTGAAGATGCCCAGCTCGGCCCGGCGCTCGTAGGACAGGAAGTCGAGCGCCAGCCGCCGGAAGATGTAGTCCATCACCGAGGCGGCCATGCGGATGTCCGGGTCGTCGGTCATGCCCGCCGGCTCGAAGCGCATGTTGGTGAACTTGCTGACGAACGTCTCCAGCGGCACGCCGTACTGGAGGCCGATGGAGATCGCCACCGAGAAGGCGTCCATCACGCCGGCCAGCGTCGAGCCCTGCTTGGACATCTTGAGGAAGACCTCGCCGAGGCCGTCGTCCGGGTAGGACGAGGCGGTGAGGTAGCCCTCGGCCCCGCCGACCGAGAACGAGACCGTCTCCGAGGGGCGCTTCTTCGGCAGCCGCTTGCGGATCGGCCGGTACTCGACGACCTTCTCCGGCTCCGCGGTGGCGACCTCCGCCTTCTTCGAGCTCGCCGACAGCGGCTGGCCGACCTTGCAGTTGTCGCGGTAGATGGCGAGCGCCTTGAGGCCGAGCTTCCAGCCCTCGTAGTAGATCTGCTCGACATCCTCGACGGTGGCCGACTCGGGCATGTTGACCGTCTTGGAGATGGCGCCGGAGATGAACGGCTGCACCGCCGCCATCATCCGCACGTGGCCCATCGGCGCGATCGAACGCTCGCCCATCGCGCAGTCGAAGACCCCGTAGTGCTCGGTCTTGAGGCCCGGCGCGTCGACCACGTGGCCGTGCTCGGAGATGTGCTCGACGATCGCCTCGACCTGCTCCTCCGGGTAGCCGAGGGAGCGGAGCGCGCGCGGGACCGTCTGGTTGACGATCTGCATCGAGCCGCCGCCGACCAGCTTCTTGAACTTGACCAGCGCCAGGTCGGGCTCCACACCGGTGGTGTCGCAGTCCATCATCAGGCCGATGGTGCCGGTGGGGGCGAGGACCGAGGCCTGCGAGTTGCGCCAGCCGTTTTTGTCGCCGATCTTGTTGCCCTGGGTCCACTGCTTGGTGGCCTCGCGGACGATCGCGGTGGCCACCGGGTGCGACGGCTTGATCTCGTCGTTGGCGGCCGCGTGCTTGCGCATGACCCGCTTGTGCGGCTCGGCGTTGCGCGCGTATCCCTCGTAGGGGCCCACCACGCCGGCGAGCTCGGCCGAGCGGCGGTAGGCGGTGCCGGTCATCAGCGAGGTGATCGCGCCGGCGACCGCGCGGCCACCCTCGGAGTCGTAGGGCAGGCCGGAGGCCATCAGCAGCGCGCCGAGGTTGGCGTAGCCGATGCCGAGCTGGCGGTAGGCCCGGGTGGTGACCCCGATCTTCTCGGTCGGGAAGTCGGCGAAGCAGATCGAGATGTCCATCGCGGTGATCACGAACTCGACCGACCGCACGAACTTCTCCACCTCGAAGCCACCGTCGGCCCGGAGGAACTTCATGAGGTTGAGCGAGGCGAGGTTGCACGAGGAGTTGTCCAGGTGCAGGTACTCCGAGCAGGGGTTGGACGCGGTGATGCGGCCGGTCTCGGGACAGGTGTGCCAGTCGTTGATCGTGTCGTCGTACTGGAGGCCGGGGTCGGCACACTCCCACGCGGCCTGCGCGATCGTGCCGAAGAGCTTTTTGGCGTCGACGGTCTCCACGACCGAGCCGTCGAGGCGGCCGCGCAGGTCGAAGCTGGCGCCCTCGTCGACCGCGCGCATGAACTCGTCGGAGACGCGGACCGAGTTGTTGGCGTTTTGGTATTGCACGCTGACGATGTCGCGGCCGCCGAGGTCCATGTCGAAGCCCGCGTCGCGGAGGGCGCGGATCTTGTCTTCCTCGCGCGCCTTGGTGACCACGAACTCCTCGATGTCCGGGTGGTCGACGTCGAGGATCACCATCTTGGCCGCGCGCCGCGTGGCGCCGCCCGACTTGATCGTGCCGGCGCTCGCGTCGGCGCCGCGCATGAAGCTGACCGGGCCGGACGCGGTGCCGCCGCTGGAGAGCAGCTCCTTGGACGAGCGGATGCGCGACAGGTTGACGCCGGAGCCGGACCCGCCCTTGAAGATCAGGCCCTCCTCCTTGTACCAGTCGAGGATCGAGTCCATCGAGTCGTCGACGGCGAGGATGAAGCAGGCGCTGACCTGCTGCGGCGACGGCGTGCCCACGTTGAACCAGACCGGCGAGTTGAAGCTGAACACCTGGTGCAGCAGCATCCAGGTCAGCTCGTGCTCGAAGATCTCGGCGTCGGCCGGCGTGGCGAAGTAGCCGTGCTGCTCTCCCGCCGCCCGGTAGGTCTTCACCACCCGGTCGATGAGCTGCTTGAGCGACCATTCCCGCTGCGGCGTCCCGACCGCGCCGCGGAAGTACTTGGTCGTCACGATGTTTGCCGCGTTGACGCTCCAGGAGTCGGGGAACTCGACCCCCCGCTGCTCGAAGTTGATCGAGCCGTCGCGCCAGTTGGTCATCACGACGTCACGACGCTCCCAGGCGACCTCGTCATACGGGTGGACACCCTCGCTCGTCCACACCCGCTCGACCTTCAGCCCCCCGGTCGCGCTACGCGTCGCACGCGTCTTTCCTGCGCTCACGCCTTCCCCCGACATAGTCAATGCCCCCTCGGAACCCAAAACCTTAAAGATCAAAAACCCAGAGCCCTATTGGGTACGCCCGCCGGCCGGCTCTGGCACCGGACTGCGACCGCCGCTCTCCGCTCGACCAGCGCCCTCGCGAGCCGCGGCCGCTGCGCGCAGTGTCGCGATCTCCCGCTCGAAGTCGCCCAGTGACTCGAACGACCGGTAGACGCTCGCGAAGCGCAGGTAAGCCACCTCGTCCAGCTCGCGCAGCGGCCCCAGGATGGCCAGGCCCACGTCGTGGCTGGGGATCTCGGCGGCGCCGCGCGCCCGGACGGTCTCCTCGACCTTCTGCGCGAGGAGCGCGATCGCGTCCTCGTCGACCGGCCGACCCTGACACGCCTTGCGCACGCCACCGATGATCTTCGTCCGGCTGAAGGGCTCGGTCACCCCACTGCGCTTGACAACGGCCAACACCGCCTCCTCGACGGTCGTGAACCGCTTGCCGCACTCGGGACACGCCCGGCGGCGGCGGATCAACTGGCCGTCGTCGGCCTCTCGCGAGTCGACGACCCGGGAGTCGGCGTGCCGACAATACGGACAGCGCATCGACACACCTCCCTTCAGCACCCTCAGGCTAGGCGGCACCTACGACAACTTTTCGCGCACGCTGATACCCAGCCGAGCGCCACGGCCTGTGGACACGGCTGTGTATGACGTGTGGGAAAGCTGTGTGGAGCGAAACCCAACCTGTGGACGACTTACACCCTTGTAACTACTACATCTAGGGGTTCGACGTTAGGCCAGCGGACGCTCTGACGCAAGCTCAACGTCATTCCTGCCGCTTGGTGTCGCCGTGTTGTGGATCTCAGGCCGGTTTCGCCGGTGCGTCGGGGCAGGCCGCGGACACGCGACAGCCCCTCGCGTCGAGCGAGGGTGCGCGCGGAGTGGCCGCTGGGTCAGCTGGGGAGCTTGAGCTCCTGGCCGACGTAGACGGTGTAGTCGTCGAGGCCGTTGAGGCGACGGATCTCCTCGATGACCGCCTGGCGGTCGCCCTTGAGGTGGTGGCGCTCGGCGATCGACCAGAGGGTGTCGTCCTGCTGGACGACCGTCGTGACGGCCGGACCGGACGGGTCGGCGGCACGGGAGGCGGTGGCCGCGAGGGTGACCGCGGTGGCGGCGAGCAGCAGGAAGAGCGCGAACACCACGACCCGCCCGCGGCGGGTGAGGCGCAACCGTGGCTTTGCCGCGCCGCGGGTGCCACCCGCACCTCGGGCGGCGGCGCGCGCGCCGTGGACGGCCGTCGCGGCTCGGGCGGGCACCACGCCGGCCGCGGTCGCCAGCGCCAGCACGCCGGGCAGCGCCGGCGCGGGTGGCCGGGCGAGAGTGGGACGCCTGCGCGTCGCACCCATCGTGGCCTGTGCCTCCATCGTCTGCATAGCGGCCCCCATCGATTGACCCGACCCCTGGTCGAACGGC
The DNA here is from genome assembly GCF_059359075.1 of Phytohabitans sp. LZ39. Lineage (NCBI taxonomy): Bacteria > Bacillati > Actinomycetota > Actinomycetes > Micromonosporales > Micromonosporaceae > Phytohabitans > Phytohabitans sp. LZ39. The sequence continues at coordinate 18,781 of NZ_JCADBM010000035.1, forward strand.
AGTTCGATCGAACGGACGTACGATGGTCTACCAGAACATCTGTGCGATGTCGAGGCCTGACACACGACACGCCGACACGCAGGTCGTACAGATGTTTGAAACTGGCGAATCTTGCCGTTACGGTGAGTCCACCGATCCGGGGCACCGCGGCACTATCCCCACGAAACACGCGGCCGGCCGGGCGACAAGCTATTGGGTGAGCACCACCGCGCACCGCGACGCACCACCGCGAACAGGGAGGACAGACCCGTGCCCACCGACGAGCGAGGCGGACGGCCAGCGCCGACCCAGCAAAAGAGCACCAAGGGCGCGGCGACGACCGCCGGCACGCGGCGGCGCAGCCCGGCCCGGTCCCGCAGCGCCGACGCGCCCCAGTTGCGCGCCGTCACGCCGGTGGTCAGCTCCTTCCCCGATCTGGTGACGGCCGACCTGACCGCACGGCAGCGGCGGATCCTCGAGTTCATCCGCGACTGGGTGGAGCGCTACGGATACCCGCCGAGCGTGCGCGAGATCGGCGAGGCGGTCGGGCTCGTCTCTCCGTCGAGCGTGGCCTACCAGCTGAAGGAGCTGGAGCGAAAGGGCTTCCTGCGCCGCGACCCCAACCGCCCGCGCGCGGTCGACGTGCGGCCGCCCAGCGAGATGCTCGACGACGAGACCGCCCGCGCGGCGCGCCCCACCCCGGCGTACGTGCCGATGCTGGGCCGCATCGCCGCCGGTGGCCCGATCCTCGCCGAGCAGGCCGTGGAAGACGTCTTCCCGCTGCCGCGCGAGCTGGTCGGCGAGGGCGAGGTCTTCATGCTCCAGGTCAAGGGCGACTCGATGGTCGAGGCGGCGATCTGCGACGGCGACTGGGTGGTCGTGCGCCAGCAGCCGACCGCCAACGCCGGCGAGATCGTGGCCGCGATGATCGAGGGCGAGGCGACCGTGAAGACGTATCGCCGCAAAGACGGCCACGTATGGCTGATGCCACAAAACCCAGCCTTCGACCCGATCCCCGGCGACGACGCCACCATCTTGGGCCGCGTAGTGGCCGTCCTCCGCCGCGTGAAGTGAAGTAAGGCGCCGCGAGGCGACAAAATCCCTGCTTTTGTCGCCTCGCGGGCGGGGTCTGGGGGCCGGCCACCATCGGTGACGCGGCGTCAGCAGGCTCAGGTAAGAACTTCGAGATGTAGGACAGTCAGGGTTGATATGGCGCCCTAACTCTCCAAGATCTCGAATCTTGGGCCGCGCACATGGCGACGGCGATTGCTCAGCGCGACGAAGCCCTTGTTTGCGATCTCGCCGCCTCGCCGCCTGTGCGGCGACAGGCATCGTGGACAACCACCCCTCCACCGCGGGCCGCGCATCCGCCAGGCAAAGGGCTCCACGTTTCCCCGGGGCCCCCGCGCGACGGTCTGGACCACGACGGGACGTCGCGGTAGCTCGGATCTGGGCCTTGGGTCAGTAGGGCTCGTCGGGCGGATACATGCCGCCTTGCGGGCGGCCGTAGACGCCGCCCGACGAGTAGCCGCCGCCGACGACCGGTGGGCTCTCCTGCGGCGCCCGGCCCTGGCCGCCGTAGACGTTGCCCCCGCCACCGCCGCCGTAGACGCTGCCGCCGCCACCGCCGCCGTAGACGCCGCCGGACTTGGGGCGGGCCGAACCATAGGTGGTGCCGGCGGGCTGGTAGTCGTCGTCGGGGCGGCCCGAGTGGTAGCCGTCGTCGTAGCCGCCCGGCCGGCGATCCCAGCTCGCCTCGTCGTATCCGAAGCTCTTGTCGACCGGTGCCGCCGCGGCGACGCCCGTGGCGCCGGGCACGGGCTGGCGGCCCATCGTCGGGCCGGAGGGGTCGTCGCGCGGGCCGAGCCCGCCCTTGAGCGCGGGCGGCGCGCCGGGGGCGCGGCGGCGGGCCCGCATGATGCCGAAGACGCCCGCGCCCACCATGATCGCGCCGACCACGCCGATCGCGCCCACCATGTAGGTGATGTCGCCGATCGTCAGGTCGTCGGTCCACGAACGCTCGCTGGCGCCGCTGGCGCCGCCCTGCACCTCGGCCGCGACCGTGTCCTTCGGCTTGCTCTGCGACGGCGTGTACCGGAGCATGTCGTTGCTGGCGTCTTCGCCAAGGTTGCCCAGGTCGGAGACGGTGACGAAGGTCTTGCCGTCGGCGCTGTAGGTGATCGCCTCGCCGAACTGGTCGCTGTCGAGCGCCGTCGCGCGGGGCTCGCCGGTGGTGAGCGCCTTGACCACGTCACCGCCGGCCACGTCGTACTCGAACGCGTCGGCATACGTGCGCAGGACGACCCGGCTGCCGTCGGGCGAGCGGGCGGCGCCGGTGACGGTGAGCCGGCCGACCGCACCGAACGGGTTGTTGGTCTCCGTCTTGGGCAGGGTGACCTCGCCCACCTTCTTGAGCGGGACAGGCGTGTCGTTGTTGGCCTTGAGCGCCGCCGAAGGGCTGTAGAGCTCGGCCTTGCCCGCCGTCTTGGTGATGATGATCGGCGTGTTGTTGGCGCCGATCAGCAGCGCCTCGGCGTCGAAGTGCTTGCCACCCGGGTAGGACACGCGGTGGAGCACCGGCCGCGACCCGCCGCCGATCGGCATATTCCACAAGGCGACGCTGCTGCGCCGCTCGCTCGCCTCGGGGTTGTCACCCGTGTCGGCGATCCACAGCGTCTTGGCGTCGGGTGAGACCGCGAGGTCTTCGGTGTCGCGGGGGCCGTTGCCGGTGTACTGCACGTTTTTGGTGATGCCGCACTTGCCGTCGAGGTAGAAGACCCGCTTGCGGTTGGACGATTCACTGCTGTCGTTGATCGCGATGTATCCGCTGCTCGTGGTCACCAGACCGGACAGCTCGTCGAGCTTGGAATCCTGGATGGTGCAGATCTTCTTACCAGCCGCCAGAGCGGGCGCCGGGAAGGCGGCGAGACCAGTGCCGACCAGGCCCAGCGCAACCACCACCGAGGACACCAAACGACGCATCAGATCAGTGTCGCACGCCGCGCGCATCCCGTGGGTAACGCTATGTTTCGTCACTCCGCGTGCACAAACGGCGCCAACTCAGCGGCGAGTGCCTGGTCGACCCGCACGTGCAGCTCGGTGCCGCGGTCGGTGTGGCTGGACGAGAGCACCTCGCCCCGTCGATGGATACGGGACACCAGCTCGCCCCGCTCGTACGGCACCACGACCCTCAGCTCCACCGCCGGCACCGGCAGCCGCGCCTCGATCGCCGCACGCAGCTCGTCGATGCCCCGCCCGGTGCGGGCGGAGACGAAGATCGCGTCCGGCCAGGTGCGCTTGAGCCGCAGCAGCGTCTCCTCGTCGGCCGCGTCGACCTTGTTGACCGCGAGCAGCTCGGGCAGCGCGTCGGCGCCCACCTCGGCGAGCACCTCGCGCACCGCGCGCACCTGCTCCTCCGGGTCGGGGTGCGCACCGTCGACCACGTGCACGACGAGGTCGGCCTCGGCCACCTCCTCCAGCGTGGAGCGGAACGCCTCGACGATCTGGTGCGGCAGATGGCGCACGAAGCCGACCGTGTCGGAGAGCGTGTAGACCCGCCCGTCGGGCGTCTCGGCCCGCCGCGTGGTCGGGTCGAGGGTGGCGAAGAGCGCGTCCTCCACCAGCACGCCCGCGCCGGTCAGCCGATTGAGCAGGCTCGACTTGCCGGCGTTGGTGTATCCGGCGATGGCGATGGCGGGGACGGATTTGCGGGCGCGACTGGCGCGCATGGTGCGACGTACCGTGCGCATGCCCTTGATCTCGCGGCGCAGCTTCGAGATGCGGGTGCGGATGCGGCGGCGGTCGGTCTCGAGCTTGGTCTCACCGGGCCCGCGCAGGCCCACGCCGCCGCCGGCGCCGCCACCCCGGCCGCTGCCACCGGTCTGCCGGGAGAGCGCCTCGCCCCAACCACGCAGGCGGGGCAGCAGGTACTCCAGCTGGGCCAGCTCGACCTGCGCCTTGCCCTCCTTGCTCTTGGCGTGCTGGGCGAAGATGTCGAGGATCAGCGCGGTGCGGTCGATCACCTTGACCTTGGTGCGCTGCTCGAGGTTGCGCAGCTGCGACGGGGAGAGCTCGCCGTCACAGATCACCGTGTCGGCGCCGCTCGACTGGACCACCGAGCCCAGCTCGTCGACCTTGCCCCGCCCGATGTACGTGGCCGGGTCGGGCCGCCCGCGCCGCTGGATCACACCTTCGAGCACCTGGGAACCGGCGGTCTCGGCGAGCGCGGCCAGCTCGGTGAGCGAGTTTTCCGCGTCGGTGATCGTGCCTTCGGTCCACACGCCGACGAGCACCACGCGCTCGAGCCGCAGCTGCCTGTACTCCACCTCGGTGACGTCGGCGAGCTCGGTCGACAAGCCGGCGACACGGCGCAGTGCGTGGCGGTCCTCAAGCTCCAGCTCGCCCGTCGTGGCGTCTTCGCTCATGAGAACGACGTCCTGCAAGCTGGTCTCCCTGGTGAGTGTCCGTTTGGTCCGGCCTTCCATGGTGTCACGAGCATCGCTCGAACGCACCTGGGTTAAATGCCCAGTCTCCGCCGGAGTACAAATGGCCTTACCCGTTCAAAGTCGAAAGGGATACTGTGCCCACGACCCGCCTGCCCAGCGCCGGCTTCTCCATCACCGTCCGGGTGAGCGTCACCGCCGACGCATCGGCGATCGGACGGCTGACCATGTGCGTCGGCGAGGCCGGCGCGGTCGTCACCGCACTCGACGTGGTCGACTCCGACCACGTGCGGGTGACCGTAGACATCACCTGTGACACCGCCGACTCCACCCACGCCGACCAGGTGGTCAAGGCGCTCGAGGTGCTGCCCGGCGTCGAGGTGCACAAGGTCTCCGACCGCACGTTCCTGCTCCACCTGGGCGGCAAGATCGAGGTCAACTCGAAGGTCGCGCTTCGCAACCGCGACGAGCTGTCCCGCGCGTACACGCCGGGTGTGGCCCGCGTCTGCCTCGCCATCGCCGAAAACCCGGCCGACGCCCGCCGCCTCACCATCAAGCGCAACACCGTGGCGGTGGTCACCGACGGCACCGCGGTGCTCGGCCTCGGCAACATAGGCCCGGCCGCCGCGCTGCCGGTGATGGAGGGCAAGGCGGCGCTCTTCAAGCGCTTCGGCGGGGTCGACGCGTGGCCGGTCGTGCTCGACACCCAGGACACCGACGAGATCGTGCGCATCGTGAAGGCGATCGCGCCGGCGTACGGCGGCATCAACCTGGAGGACATCGCCGCGCCGCGGTGCTTCGAGATCGAGGAGCGGCTGCGGCAGGAGCTGGACATCCCGGTCTTCCACGACGACCAGCACGGCACCGCGATCGTCGTCCTGGCCGCGCTCACCAACGCGCTGCGCGTCGTGGGCAAGCGCCTCGAAGACGTGCGGGTCGTCGTCTCGGGGGCCGGCGCGGCGGGCACGGCCATCATGAAGCTCCTGCTCCGCCAGGGTGTGGGCGACATCATCGCGTACGACCGCCTCGGCGCCCTCCACCGCGGCATGGCCGACATGAGCCCGTCGTGGCGGTGGCTGGCCGAGCACACCAACTCCGGCGGGTACTCGGGCGACCTGCCCGGCGCGCTTCGCGGCGCGGACGTCTTCATCGGCGTGAGCGCGCCTAACCTGCTGACCGGCGACGACATCGCGGCGATGGCGCCCAACTCGATCGTGTTCGCGCTCGCCAACCCCGACCCCGAGGTCGACCCCCGCGAGGCCCGCAAGCACGCGGCGATCGTGGCCACCGGCCGCTCCGACCAGCCCAACCAGATCAACAACGTGCTCGCCTTCCCCGGCGTCTTCCGCGGCATGCTGGACGCGCACGCCGAGGAGTTCACGGAGGAGATGGCGCTGGCGGCCGCGAGGGCGATCGCCGACGTCGTGGGCGAGGAGAAGATCAACCCCAGCGTGATCGTTCCCAGCGTCTTCGACCCGCGCGTCGCGCCGGCGGTGGCCGCGGCGGTACGGGAGGCCGGGCGTCCCTCTTCGAGCTGAGGCCTATTTGCCCGCGTCCGCTTTTGGTCGCCCGCCGTTGCTCCCGCGGGCTCTAGCTCCGCGGGTGGTCGCGGTTAGGCCGCCGGGCACAGGTTGGACGACTTGCGCTTGGCTATCGCGGCGTCGGCGCCGCTGGCGTACTCGACCAGCGTCTCGCTCGCGGGCTCGTACTGCCACTTGCCGCCGGCCTGGCGTAGCGCGCTGTGCCCCACCTTGTCGCCCTGGCGCCAGGTCAGCTCGACCAGCTCCATGTTCACCGGGCGCACGTCCTGGAGCTCGATCTTCTGCCCCTTCTGGGCCGGGCAGGTCTTGTTGACCTTTTCGAAGTCCTTCTGCCCGACCTGCTTCTTGGCCGACTCCGTCCACAAGCCCCAGGCGCCGGCCCAGTTGCCGTTGGCCAGCATCTCGAACTGCTTGTTGGCGACGTCGAGCGCCTCCTGCACGTTCGGGCCGTTGGGCACCGGGGTGCCCTCCACCGGGGCGGGCGCGGACGCCGAGGGTACGCCGCCGGGCGGGCCGGCGTTGTCGCCCTGCGGGCCGTTGCAGCCGGTGGCGAACGCCAGGACAGCGACACCGAACAGCACACCGCTGGTCCAGCGCATCGGTCGACCTCCGAGATTGATCGCAGTCAGTGGGAGCGTTCCCAAGCGTGCAGTCTGGCACCTCGACCAACATCGATCAAGTGGTCAGAGTGAAAGCTCCCCCGATGCCACGATCACGGCGGGTCCGGCCAGGTGGCACGCGGCGCCGTCGAAGGTGACCGTCAGCCGGCCGCCCGGGACGTCGACCGTCACCTTGCCGGTGTCGCGCCCGGCGTTCGCGAGCGCCACCGCCGCGACGGCCACCGCGCCGGTGCCGCACGAGAGGGTCTCGCCGGAGCCGCGCTCGTGCACGCGCATGCGGACGTGCAGGTCACCGACCGGGACGTAGAACTCGACGTTGACCCCGGCGGGGTAGAACTGCTCGTCGTGCTCCGGCGCCAGGTGCAGGTCGAGCGCGTCGAGCGGCACCGCGGCCGGCAGCGCGCACACAAGGTGGGGGTTGCCGCAGTCGACCGCCACGCCGGGCAGTTGGAGGGCGCCGACGCGAGCGCTGCTCTCCCCGTACACCTTGGGGAGGCCCATGTCGACGCTGATGGTCTCGTCACCGATCACCGCGCGCACGACGCCGGCCCGGGTGTCGATCGGCACCGTGCCGGCCGCCAGGCCGGCGGTGGCGAGGTAACGGGCGAAGACGCGCGCACCGTTGCCGCACATCTCGGCCAGGGAACCGTCCGAGTTCCAGTAGTCCATGAACCACTCGACGCCGGACTGTGCCGAGCGCGCCACGCGCAGCACGCCGTCGCCCCCGATGCCGCGCCGCCGGTCGCACACCGCGGCCACGAACTCGGGTGTGAGCTCGGGCGTGCCCTCCGGCAGGATGACGAAGTCGTTGCCGGTGCCGTGGCCCTTCAGGAATCGCACGCCACCCATCATCCCGCAATCTCCAACGCGGCCTCCACCAGATCCGGGCGCGTGGCGTCGAGCCAGGCGATACGGGGGTCGCGGCGAAACCAGGTGCGCTGCCGCCGTACGAAGCGGCGGGTGGCACGGACGGTCTCGGCGCGGGCCTCCTCGAGGGAGAGCGAGCCGGCGAGGTGGGCGAGCACCTGCTGGTAGCCGAGCGCCCGGCTGGCCGTCCGCCCCTCCCTGAGTCCCCGCTCGGTGAGAAGCAAAGTCTCCGCCACCAGCCCCGCGGCGAACATCACGTCCACCCGCTCCTCCACCCGCGTAGCGAGGTCGGTGCGGTCGACGCCGATCTGCACCGCGTCGTAGTAGGGCTTGGGGTCGGGCAGCGAGGCGGTGAACGGGGCGCCGGTCAGCGCGATCACCTCGAGGGCCCGCACGATGCGCCTCCCGTTCGTGGGGAGGATCTTCGCGGCCGCGGCGGGGTCGGCGGCGCGCAGGCGCTCGTAGAGCGGGCCCGGGCCGCCGGCGGCGAGCGCGGCCTCGAGCGACGCCCGCAGGTCGGCGTCGGTGCCGGGAAACTCGAACTCCTCCAGCACCGCCCGCACGTACAGCCCCGAGCCGCCCACCAGGATCGGCACCCGGCCGCGCGCCCGCACGTCGTCGACGGCCGCGCGGGCCACCCGCTGGTACGCGGCCACGCTCGCCGGCTCGGTCACCTCCCAGATGTCGAGCACGTGGTGCGGCACGCCCTCGCGCTCGTCCGGCGTGAGCTTGGCCGTGCCGATGTCCATCCCGCGGTAGAGCTGCATGGAGTCGGCGTTGACGACCTCGCCGCCGAGCGCGTGGGCGAGCGCGATGCCGAGCGCCGACTTGCCCGCGGCCGTCGGCCCCACCACGGCGATCACAGTCATGCCCGCTCCCACTCCCGCTCCCACGACGCGACGAAGTAGGCCACACCATAGGGCGCGGCCGCGTAGTCGAGGCGCGCCCGCCAGGTGCCGCCCGCCGCGGCCGCCGCCAGCACCTGCCAGGGCGCGCGCCCGGCGACCATCAGCTCCGCGGCGAGCACGGGGTCCAGACCGCGCAGAACGTCCAGGTCCGCGGTGGCCAGGGCCTGTTCGACTGATTCGTCGTACGGGACGGCGCGCGGGTCGTCGTATCCCGGCGCACCCGTGCCGCGGCGGGCCGAACCGTCGCCCAGCGCGAGGAGCGCCCAGGGCTCGTCGGACCCGAGGTCGTCGGCGAGCGCGGCGCATTCCTCGACCGGCGCGGACTCCGCGATCGTGGCGAATCTACGGATGACCGGCGGAACCGGCACGAACGCCCGATTGATCAGCCACGCGCCGACCGACAGGCTGAGCGGCAACGACGGCGGCTCGCCCGGAGGCTCGGGCAGGCCCCATCGGGAAAACGAGACCCGCACCGGAAAGCTATAGTCCATCGTCGATGTGTAACTACCCAGGACCACCAGTGAACGGGCGCCGGAAGCGGCGAGCCGCCGCACCGCCGTGTCACACGCGGCCCGCAGCGGGTCGAGCTCGGGAGCCGCGCCACCGGCGATCTCTGGGACGATCATGGGCGGATGCGGACAGACCGCTGCGGCGACCAATGGCACGGTCACACGGTAGCGGCGACCTAACTGTGTCGTGCGCAAGCCAACCAAGGACACCGTATGGTCACGGTCAACGTTTAGCGCTCGACGCGGACCGGGTTGGACCTGTGACAATGCCGGGAGATACTCCGCTGCAAACATACTGCGCTGTGGCGGTAGCCGCCGGGTAACCCCCGCCCGACGGCGCCGGGAGAACGAGGATGGGCACATGAGCGACTGGACCGCCTTCGGTCGAGTGGACGCCGACGGCACGGTGTACGTCAAGACGGCAGAGGGCGAGCGAGTGGTCGGGTCGTGGCAGGCCGGCCCACCGGAGGAGGGATTGGCCCACTTCGCCCGGAGGTTCGCCGACAAGGTCACCGAGGTCAATCTGGTCGAGGCCCGCCTCAACTCGGGCGCCGCCGACGCGGCCCACTCGCTGGCGAGCGTCCGGCGGCTCCGCACCGAGCTCGCCGAGGCGCACGTGGTCGGCGACATCGACGGTCTTTGCGCGCGCCTCGACAAGCTGGCGAGCCTGGCCGAGCAGAAGGCCGGCGAGGCCCGCGCCGCCCGCGACGCCGCCCGCGCCGAGGCGCTGGCCCGCAAGACCTCCCTGGTCGAGGAGGCGGAAAAGCTCGCCGCCGAGTCCACCGGCTGGAAGACGGCCGGCGACCGGCTCAAGGAGATCCTCGACGAGTGGAAGACGATCCGCGGCGTCGACAAGAAGACCGACGGCGAGCTGTGGAAGCGTTTCGCGGCCGCCCGTGACTCCTTCACCCGGCGGCGGGGCGCGCACTTCGCGACGCTCGACGCGCAGCGTAAGCAGGCACAGGGCGCCAAGGAGGCGCTCGTCGTCGAGGCCGAGTCGCTGACCGAGTCGACCGACTGGGCACCGACGGCCGCCCGCCTCAAGGAGCTCATGTCCGAGTGGAAGGCCGCACCCCGCGCCTCGAAGGAGGCCGAGCAGCGGCTGTGGGAGAGGTTCCGGGCGGCGCAGGACGCGTTCTTCACCCGGCGCAGCGAGGTCTTCTCGGCCCGCGACGCCGAGCAGCGCGGAAACCTCGACCGCAAGCAGGAGCTGCTGGCCCAGGCCGAGGCGATCGACGTCGACGCCGACCCGCGGGCCGCGCAGGCCAGGCTCCGTGAGATCCAGGGCCAGTGGCACGACGCCGGCCGGGTGCCGCGCGAGGCGGCCGCCGGCCTCGACCGCCGGCTCCGCGCGGTCGACGACAAGGTGCGCCAGGCGATGGAGTCGGCCTGGCGGCGCACCGAGCCGTCGGCCAACCCCCTGCTGGCCCAGATGCGCGACCAGGTCGCCGAGGCTGAGCAGCGGCTCAATAGGGCGCGCGCCGCGGGCGACGCCAAGCGCATCCGCGAGGCGGAAAAGGCCCTGGAGTCAAAGCGTCAGTTCCTCAAGCTGGCCGAGCAGGCAAGCTAACTCCCAGATCAGAGACAAGATTCGGGCTACCGCGACGGCCGCGGTGGTCTGGACCCAATGCCACTTACCGCAAGTCGACCATGGTCTGGTCCGCCGCTCCCGCGGCTCATCCTCGCGTTCGGTCGCGGCATGTTTCCGAACAGCCGGCGGGCGATCCCAAACAGGGCTTCGTCGCCCTGAGTAACCGCTGCCGCCTTGTACGCGGCCCAAATTCGAGATCTTGGAGACTTAGGGCGCCATATCAGCCCTAACTCTCCTAGATCCGGAAGTTTCTTACCTGAGCCTGCTGAGGCCGCGTCACAGACGGTGGCCGGCGAAGCCGGCCCACCCTGTGCGGGCGGGAAATCTATGCTCTTGCCGGTCCTGTCATCCGCGCGCTTCGGAATGTCCAGGTCAGGTGAGTGGCATCGGGTCCGGACCGCTGCTCCCCCGGCCTTGCCCTCCGCCGTTGTCACGCGGTGCCCCCCGCCTTCGCCTGTGGCCGCGGCTACCGCGCGGCAAAGGCGCGGGACCTGGGGCGCGGTCGCCGCCGGCGGCACACACGCTGGCTGAGCCCGACGCGCGACCAACAGCGGACGGGTGAGGCCGCGGGAGCAACGGCATGGACCACCGCGGACATCGCGGTAGCTCAATGTTTCGTGATCGTGGGTCTGGATCGGGGCCGACGGCGACGCTCTCGCTAGGCGTGCTGGTTTACCGGGACGCGCTGGCTGCCGACGGGTGGCGGCGCGTCCGGCGGCGGCTCGCGGTCCATGCCCAGCACGCCCATGGCGCAGTCGAGCAGCGTCTGCCGGAGCAGGACCGGCGAGACCTCGGCGACCGTGACCACCGATGACACGGCGCCGCCGAGCACCTCGGACGCGGCGATCGCCCTGATCCGGTCGACGTCGGTCGGGTGCGGGCCGGCCAGCCAGGTGTGCAGCTGGCTGGCCACCTGCATCATCTCCTGGAGGATCGGCTTGACCGAGGCGAGCGCCGGGGTGTCTCGCATGACGATCCCGCACGCGGCGCGGTGGCGGATCATCGTGTCGATCATGCGGCCGAGGGCCACGCGCACAGTCGACGGGCCGTAGGGCTCGCGCTCGGCGGCCTCGACCTCGTGGCGCCACTCGTCGACCAGCGGCTGGATGAGCGCCAGCAGCAGCGCCTGCTTCGAGGGGTAGTGGTAGTAGAGCGAGGCCTTGGTCATGCCGACCCGCTCGGCGATCTCGCGGAGGCTGGTCCGCTCGTAGCCCTGGGAGGCGAAAAGCTCCATCGCCACGGCACGGATCCGGGCCTTGGTGTCGTCAGCGACCACGGGTCGTGCACCTCCTAGACGCGCGCCGATCGTACCCAGCAACAGGCGCGTTACGCACTCTCAGCAGTCTCTCAGCGCGCCTCCCGCATCATCTTGATGCGAGCTTGGTCATACGCGCGAAAAGTCCTTGCTCTACGCTCAGATCTTATCTACCGTGCGGCAGGTAGACATCTACTTGCCGGACGGTAAGGACCGAACGGCTGACTGAGGGGGAGTCATGTTCGAACGGTTGGGACGCTTCGTCGTCTACAACCCGTGGAAGGTCATCCTCGCGTGGGTGATCGCGGCGGTGGGTGTCGTCGTGTTCGCGCCGACGCTGGCCGACGTGACCACGAGTGACCAGGCAAACTTCCTGCCCAACAGCTATGAGTCGGTCAAGGCTCAGGAGCTGGCGGAGGAGAAGTTCGCGCAGTCCAATGACTCCACGGCCACCGTGGTCGTACGCCGCACCGACAACCAGCCGCTGACCGAGGCCGACCAGGCCAAGGTCGGCGAGCTGGCGACCGCGGTGCAGTCGGCCGACATCGAGAAGGTCACCGGCGTGGTAACCGGCCCCGAGGCGGTCTCCCCCAACAAACAGGTCCAGCTGATCAGCATCGGCATCCAGGGGCTGGCCGACGACCAGAAGGTGCTCGACTCCGTGCAGCGCATCCGCGACACGGTCAAGCCGATGGTGGCCGGCAGCCCGCTCACGCTCGCGGTGACCGGCGACGTGGCCATGCAGCTGGACAACCAGGACGCGTTCGAAAACGCGCTGACGATCGTCGGCATCGCCACGATCGTGCTCATCATCGTGCTGCTGCTGGTGATCTACCGAAGCCCGGTCGCCGCGCTGCTGCCGATCGTCACGGTCAGCATCGTGAGCGCCATCTCCCCCGGACTGATCGCGCTCGTCGCCAAGGCCACCGACCTCCAGGTCGACCAGTCACTACAGATCATCCTGACGATCGTGCTGTTCGGCGTCGGCACCGACTACATCCTGTTCCTCCTATTCCGCTACCGCGAGCGGCTGCGCGCCGGCGACGACAAGAAGGACGCGCTGGTCAGCGCCGTGGCGCGGGTCGGCGAGGTCATCGCCTCGGCGGCGGCCGCGATCATCATCGCGTTCATGGCGCTGCTGCTGGCCATCTTCGGCGCGTTCCGCAGCCTCGGGCCGGGCCTCTCCATCGCCGTCGCGGTGATGGCGCTGGCGTCGGTGACGCTGGTGCCGGCGGTGGTGTCGCTGCTCGGGCCGCGCGTCTTCTGGCCGTCCAAGGCGTGGCAGAAGACGCCACGGGGCAGCGTCTTCCGGGGCATCGGCAGGTTCGTCGGCCGCCGGCCGGCCGTGGTGGCGGTCGTCTCCGGCCTCTTCATGGTGGCCCTCGCGCTCGGCTCGCTCGGCATGGCCACCGACTACGACCAGACCGCCCAGCTGCCCGAGGACACCGAGTCGTCGCAGGGCTTCCGCGACCTCCAGACCGGCTTCCCAGCGGGCGCGCTCAACCCCACGACGGTGTACCTGCGCGCCGACGGCGGTGGGCGGCTCGACCCGGCGACGCTCGAGCAGTACGCGAACAAGCTCAAGGAGGTGCCCGGCGTCGGCGGCATCATGCCCGCTCCGGGTGGCGCGAGCGCCGCGGTGAGCCAGGACGGGACGGCGGCGCAGATCAACCTGCTGCTCGCCACCAGCCCGTACTCCACCGAGGCGCTCGACCTCGCCGGCGACCGCCTGCGCGACGTGGCACACGCCGACGTTCCATCCGGCGCCACCGCGTACGTGGGCGGCGCGAGCTCGATCTTCGCGGACATCCGGGACGCCAACACCCGCGACCTGTGGGTCATCTTCCCGGTCGCGGGCGCGCTGATCGCGATCATCCTGGCCCTGCTGCTGCGCGCGCTGGTCGCACCGATCTACCTGATGCTGGCCGTGGTGCTCGGCTTCTTCAGCACGCTCGGCGCGACGGTGCTCGTCTTCCAGGGCATCGGCAGCCGGCCCGGCCTGTCGTTCATGCTGCCCACGATCCTGTACCTCTTCGTGGTAGCCATCGGCACCGACTACAACATCCTGATGATCGCGCGACTCCGCGAGGAGGCGAGACTCGGCAACGACCCGCGCACCTCCGCCGACCTCGCCGTCGAGCACGGCGGCCCCTCGGTCGCCTCGGCGGGACTCATCTTGGCCGGCACGTTCGCCTCGATGATGCTGGCGGGCATCGCGTTCCTGAGCGAGATGGGCTTCGCGGTCTCGATCGGCATCGCGATCTCCGCGTTCGTCATGTCGATGTTCCTGGTGCCGAGCGTGACCGCGCTGCTGGGCCACGCCGCCTGGTGGCCCGGCCACGGCGACGCGCCCGGCGGGCACGGCCAGCCGACGACCGAGCGCGAGCCGGTGACGGCCGGCACGCACTAGCTGTTCCTCCTCCCAATGGTGAGGGCTCCCCGACGGCGGGTCGGGGAGCCCTCACCGCTTTCGTTTCCGCCGGCAGACCTAGGCAGACCCAGGTCCCGGGTCCGCGTCAGCGCATGCCGCGAAGCAAGACCAGTGCGCGTGACCAACAGCGGACGGGTGAGGCCGCGGGAGCGACGGTCTGGACCACGGCGGACGTCGCGGTAGCCCAAATCTTGATCTTTGGGCTTGAGGGTTTGACGAGGACATTTACAAGGATCAGAATGGCCGTTGGAGCCAGGGCAACGTTCTTTCCTCGACGCTGCATTCCTTTGAACGGAGAACCCTGGCAATGTCCCGCAGAGCGCTCGCGAGCGCCCTCGCCGTCGCCACCACCGCCGCCGCTGGTTTTCTGGTCGCCATCGCCATGGCGCCGGCCGCGCACGCGGCGGGCACCGGCACCGGATACCTGCGCACCAGCGGCAACAAGATTGTCGACAGCACCGGCGCGACGGTACGCCTGACCGGCATCAACTGGTTTGGCATGGAGACCGACAACAAGACGTTCCACGGCCTGTGGTCCAACAACCCCTGGCGCAACCAGGTCGACAAGATGGCCAGCCTGGGCTACAACACCCTGCGCATCCCCTTCTCGAACGACGCCCTCAAGGCCGGCGCGACCGCGACCGGCATCAACGACTTCGTCAACCCGGACCTGGTCGGCAACACGCCGTTGCAGATCCTCGACAAGGTCATCAACTACGCCGGCACCAAGGGCATGCGGGTGATCCTCGACCGGCACCGCCCGACGGCGGCTGGACAGTCCGCCCTCTGGTACACCCCCACCGTGTCAGAGGCGACCTGGATCGCCGATTGGCGGATGCTGGCGCAGCGGTACGCGGGCAACACCACCGTCATCGGCGCCGACCTGCACAACGAGCCGCACGCCGAGGGCACCAACCCCAACGCCACCGGCGCCTGCTGGGGCTGCGGGGTGGAGAGCCGCGACTGGCGCCTCGCCGCGGAGCGCGCGGGCAACGCGATCCTCGGCGTGCAGCCCAACTGGCTGATCTTCGTCGAAGGCGTGAGCTGCCCCAGCGGCGGCCTGTCGAACGTGTGGGACGGCGACCCCAGCAACGACGAGAGCTGTGGCTGGTGGGGCGGCAACCTGTCCAAGGCCGGCGAGTTCCCGGTGCGGCTCAACGTCGCCAACCGGCTCGTCTACTCGCCGCACGAGTACGCGATCTCGGTCTTCCACCAGGACTGGTTCGACGAGCCCAACTACCCGGCGAACATGCCGGCGCTCTGGGACGGCTTCTGGGGCTACCTCTACAAGCAGAACGTCGCGCCGATCATGATGGGCGAGTTCGGCAGCACGCTGGCCGACCCGAAGGACAAGGTGTGGCTCCAGGAGCTGATGCGCTACACCGGCACGGGCGTCGACGGCATGTCGTTCACGTACTGGTCGTGGAACCCGAACTCGGGTGACACCGGCGGCATCGCGCTCGACGACTGGACCAACATCAACACGGAGAAGCAGGCGATCCTCCAGCCGTACCTGATCCCGCCGGTCGGCGGCGGCACGCCCACCAGCCCCACCACGAGCGGGCCCACCGGCGGCACCACCACCGGACCACCGCCCACCACCAATGGGCCGCTCGGCTGCCAGGTGACGTACCAGCAGACGAACGCCTGGCAGGGCGGCTTCCAGGGCAACGTGACCGTGCGCAACAACAGCGGTAGCGCGGCCAACCCGTGGAGTGTCGCCTGGACCTGGCCGTCCGGGGTGACACTCGGCAGCGGCTGGAACGCCACGGTCACCCAGAGCGGCACGACCGTTACCGCGGCGGCGCCGACCTGGAGCCCGTCGCTGCCCGCCGGCAGCTCGGTGACGATCGGCTTCACCGCCAACGGCACCGCGAGTCCGCCGGGGAACGTACGCCTCAACGGCGCCACCTGTACAGCTACGGCATAGCGCAACGAACCAGGGCGCTACTCATTGACGGTCTTGAGTGGCGCCCTGGTTCATGCTTTCATGGGAAAGCGCTTGCCTCCGGGCTGCGAGCGCAGAGCCGGACATCGTGGGCGAATGGGCAGCGCCCCCACACGAAGCCCAGGAGACAACCATGTTCGATACACGGCGCCGCATCGCGCTGTGCACCGCCGCCGCCACGGCCGCCGCGCTCTCCGCGACGGGCGTCGTCATCGCCGCCACCGGAGCCCAGGCCGCGGCCGGGTGCCGGGTCGGCTACACCGTCAGCAACCAGTGGCAGGGCGGCTTCGGCGCCAACGTCACCGTCACCAACCTCGGCGACCCGATCACCAGCTGGACGCTCACCTGGTCGTACTCCGCCGGCCAGACCGTCACCCAGGCGTGGAACGCCACCGTGACGCAGAGCGGCAGCCAGGTGACCGCCCAGAACGCCAGCTACAACGGCAGCCTCGCCACCAACGCGAGCACCTCGTTCGGCTTCAACGGGTCGTGGAACAACAGCACCAACCCGGCGCCGACAAGCTTCGCGGTCAACGGCACCGCCTGCACCGGCAGCGCCACCCCGACCACGCCGGGCACCTCTCCCACCACCGGCACCCCGCCGACCCAACCGCCCGGTGGCAGCGGCGCCGGGCTGGTCGGCTGGGCCACCCAGAACGGCGGCACCACCGGCGGCGGCAACGCGGCCACCACGACCGTCACCTCGGCCTCCGCGCTGACCAGCGCGCTCGGGTCGACCAGCGCCTCGGTCATCCGGGTCTCCGGCACGATCTCGTGCTCGGGCATGCTGCGGGTCCGTTCCAACAAAACCATCATCGGGAACGCGGGCGCGACGATCGCCGGCTGTGGCTTCAACGTCAACGGCGACCGCAACGTCATCATCCGCAACCTGACCTTCCGCGGCTGGGA
Organism: Phytohabitans sp. LZ39; assembly: GCF_059359075.1. NCBI lineage: Bacteria > Bacillati > Actinomycetota > Actinomycetes > Micromonosporales > Micromonosporaceae > Phytohabitans > Phytohabitans sp. LZ39. Next base: position 35,781 of record NZ_JCADBM010000035.1, read on the forward strand.
CGACGACGCGATCAACATCCAGGAGTCGGCCACCAACATCTGGATCGACCACAACAGCTTCACCGCCGGGTACGACGGCGCGGTCGACATCAAGCGCGGCTCCGACTTCGTGACCGTGTCGTGGAACCGCGTCTTCGGCCACGACAAGTCGATGCTGCTCGGGCACAGCGACGACAACGCCAGCCAGGACGTGGGGCACCTGCGCGTCACGTACCACCACAACTGGTTCGACGGCAGCAACCAGCGGCACCCGCGCGTGCGCTTCGGCAACCCGGTGCACGTGTACAACAACTTCTACAGCAACGTCGGCGGCTACGGCGTGGCGTCCACCGAGGGCGCGGGCGTGCTCGTGGAGGGCAACTACTTCGAGAACACCGACGACCCGTTCCACCTCGGTGAGGGCGACTCGGGTCCGGGATCGCTCGTGGCCCGCAACAACCACTTCGTCAACTCGGGCTCGGGCCAGACCGGCGGCAGCGTGGCCGGCATCCCGTACGCGTACTCGATGGACTCCGCCAGCGCGGTCAAGAACCTGGTCTCCCAGGGCGCCGGCGCCGGCCGGATCAGCATCTAGAGATCTTCGGGGTCGGGGTGGCTTCGGCCAGCCCGGCCCCGAAACCCATTTGACCAAAGAGATTTGGGCTACCGCGATGTCCGTCGTGGTCCGGACCGCTGCTCCCGCGGCCTCACCCGTCCGCCGTTGGTCGCGCTCACCCCCGCGCGCCACCGGCGGGGGGAGATCTGAAGAGCTTTCGGAGTCGGGTTACGCGCGTGGCGGCGCTCCGGCAGATTTCCCCCGGTCCGCGTCAGCTGGAGACCGTACGCTCCCGCGGGGACCGCTCCCGGCCGGCGGCTCGCGGGGCGAGCCGAAATCCCCGGCCGTCCACTGCCAGGTCCGCGAGACAAGCCCCGAAGGGAGTCTTCGCGGGGCCTACCTCCGCCATCCTGACGCAGCGTCACCAGCCCAGGGATCGGGACTTCGAGATCTAGGAGAGTTGGGGTGGAAATAGCGCCCTAACTCTCCGAGATCTGGAATCTCGCGCCGCTCACACCGCCGCGGCGGTTACCCGCGGCGACGAAACCGCTGTTGCTTTCCCAGAGCGCCGATCCGGGAGCAGGCATTTGTGGACAAACAGCGACCGTCGCGGCGGCCCGACGGGGTGAGCGCGACCAGCGGCGGACGGGTGAGGCCGCGGGAGCAGCGGTCTGGACCACGACGGACATCGCGGTAGCTCAAATCTTTGTCCTAAAAGGAACTTAGCGGCCCGGTTACCTCGACTCCGAAAAGGCTCTAGTGTCGCGTTCCGGAGGTCATTTGACGGTCGGCTATGCGGCGGGCCTCCGCGGGTGGCGGCGGGCCGAATGCGGGTGGCCACTCCAGGGAAGCAGAGCAAACGCATCCCGCGCGCACCTACCCAGCCGGAGCCGTCAGGCCCGGCGCAGCCGCCGGGGTAAGCACGACCAGCGGCGGACGGGCAAGGCCGCGGGAGCAACGGCGGCGACCGTGGCCGCGAAAGGTTTCTAGCTAGGACGGACGGCGGGCATACCGAGCAGTACGCCCGGTGTGCGGGGGGCCCGGCCCGACTCCCACGCGTCGCCGGCCCGGGTGCGCCGGTGGTGCAGGGGCGCGCCGTCGGCGTTGAGGTGGTGCGGTGCCGCGTACGTCACGACGGTGTGCACGATGTCGCCCGGCCTCGGCTCAATGCCGTCCGTGGCGAAATGCACGAGCCGCCCGTCTCGCGCGCGGCCCGACATGCGGCCGGTGCGCTCGTCCTTGCGTCCCTCGCCGACCGCCACGAGCACCTCGACGGTCTCGCCGACGAGCGCCTTGTTTTCGGCCCAGGTGACCTCTTCGACGACCGCCATCAGCCGCAGGTATCGCTCCTGCACCACCTGCTTGGGCAGCTGGTCGGGCATCGAGGCGGCGGGTGTGCCGGGACGCTTGGAGTACTGGAAGGTGAAGGCGCCCGCGAACCGGGCCGCGCGCACGACGTCGAGCGTCCGGGCGAAGTCTTCCTCCGTCTCGCCAGGGAAACCCACGATGACGTCGGTGGTGATGGCCGCGTCGGGCATGGCCGCGCGCACCTTCTCGATGATGCCGAGGTACTTGTCGGCCCGGTAGGACCGGCGCATCGCCTTGAGCACCGCGTCGGAGCCGGACTGGAGCGGCATGTGGAGCTGGTGGCAGACGTTGGGCGTCTCGGCCATCGCCGCGATCACGTCGTCGGTGAAGTCTTTGGGGTGCGGGCTGGTGAAGCGCACCCGCTCCAGCCCCTCGATGCCGCCGGTGGCGCGCAGCAGCTTGCCGAACGCGAGCCGGTCGCCGAACTCGACCCCGTACGAGTTGACGTTTTGCCCGAGGAGCGTCACCTCCAGCACGCCCTCGGCCACCAGCGCCTCGACCTCGGCGAGGATCTCCCCCGGCCGGCGGTCCTTCTCCTTGCCGCGCAGCGACGGCACGATGCAGAAGGTGCAGGTGTTGTTGCACCCGACGGAGATCGACACCCAACCCGCGTAGGTGGACTCGCGGCGGGTCGGCAGCGTGGAGGGGAAGACCTCCAGCGACTCGAGGATCTCCACCTCGGCGGCGGAGTTGTGCCGGGCCCGCTCCAGCAGCGCCGGCAGCGAGCCGATGTTGTGGGTGCCGAAGACGACGTCGACCCACGGCGCGCGGCTGACGATCTCGCCGCGGTCCTTCTGCGCCAGGCAACCGCCGACCGCGATCTGCATGTCGGGGTGCTTGTCCTTGACCGGCCGCAGGTGGCCGAGGTTGCCGTAGAGGCGGTTGTCGGCGTTTTCCCGCACGGCGCAGGTGTTGAAAACAACCACGTCCGGCTCGTCCGACCCGGCCGCGCGCACATAGCCGGCCTGCTCCATGAGGCCGGAGATGCGCTCGGAGTCGTGGACGTTCATCTGGCAGCCGTACGTGCGGACCTCGTAGGTACGCGGGTTGCCGGTGGGTGCGGTAGTCATGGCAGAGTCAAGACTAACTGTCTTGGGGCGGGACCAATTCTTCTGGGAGGCGTAAATGTGCCGGAGCATCGTTACCCTGCGGGAGCCGTTCGTCGAGGAGGTCACCGAGGCTGACATCCAGGCCGCCGCGCTCCAGTACGTCCGCAAGATCTCCGGCTTCCGTACCCCCGCCTCGCACAACGCCGAGGCCTTCGAGACCGCGGTCGCCGCGGTGGCCGACGCCACGCGGACGCTGCTCGCTGATCTTGTGGTGCGTCCCAGCCCGAACGCGGACTCCCCCGACGTACGCCGCGAAAAGGCCCGCGCGGCCCGCGCCGCCTCAGGCCGCCGTTAGGTCAGGGGCCGCCGCCACACGCCCGGCGACAGGAGCGCTAGCGGCCGAGGAGCGGAGCGAGCCCGGAGCCCAGCCGATGGGCGCTGTCGGGCTCCCAGCGCGACTGGCGGCACTCTTCGGACTCCCGGCAGCGCTGTGTGGCGATCGTGCACGGGCGGGCGTTGGAGTGTGCCGCGCCGTCGTCCGTGTCGGCGACGTCGACGTGCGCCGGGCGGAGCGTGCCGTCCGGCGTGGCCAGCAGGTGGCGGCCGGGGTTGAGCGTGTCGTCGGCGACCAGAAAGCGGTGGCCGAGCCGCCGGGCGAGCCCGGCGACCACCGCCGCCTCGATCACGCCGGCGGGTGGGCCGTAGCACTCCACGATCGTGGGAAAGTCGCCCGAGGTCTGCCACACGTCGCAGACCACCGCATCCGCCGGTAATCGGGCGGGGTCGGCGGCGCCCAGGGGGACCACCGGACGGGCCAGTACCGCCTCGAGAGCGGCGCACAGCCGGACCGGGTGGATCCAGGCGTCCACCGACCAGGTCCAGATGGCGGTGGGGGTTTTCATACGTCGATGGTGGCTGTCCAGCACGGTATGCGTGGCCGGTGTTATTCCCTCGTGACCAAGTAAGTGGCTTTTCCGCACTCCGACCCGCTTAAAGTGGCCGGAGCCGAGGCAATCGGCCTACCGAGAGTAGTCGTGACGTTACAGGGCGGTGACGACAGTGGCAGCGGGCGAACCGCTCATCGTGCTCGAGTCAGTCAACAAGTGGTTCGGTCCGTTGCACGTGCTCCAGGACGTCGACCTCTCGGTCGACCGCGGTGAGGTAGTGGTGGTCATCGGGCCGTCCGGCTCGGGCAAGTCCACGCTCTGCCGAGCGATCAACAGGCTCGAGCCGATCAACTCAGGCTCGATCACGTTCGACGGGCAGCCGCTGCCCGCCGAGGGGCGTGCCCTCGCGCGGCTGCGCAGCGACGTCGGCATGGTCTTCCAGTCGTTCAACCTCTTCGCGCACAAGACGATCCTCCAGAACGTCACGCTGGGGCCGATCAAGGTGCGCAAGGAGAAGCCGGCGACGGCCCGCGACCGGGCGATGGCGCTCCTGGAGCGCGTCGGCATCGCGAGCCAGGCGGAAAAGTATCCGGCCCAGCTCTCCGGCGGCCAGCAGCAGCGGGCGGCGATCGCCCGGGCGCTGGCGATGCAGCCGAAGGCGATGCTCTTCGACGAGCCCACCAGCGCGCTCGACCCGGAGATGGTCGGCGAGGTGCTCGACGTGATGACATCACTGGCCCGAGACGGCATGACGATGGTGGTGGTGACGCACGAGATGGGGTTCGCGCGGCACGCCGCCAACCGGGTGGTCTTCATGGCCGACGGCCAGCTCGTCGAGCAGGCAGCACCCGATGAGTTCTTCGGCAGCCCGAAGAGCGAGCGGGCCAAGGACTTCCTGTCGAAGATCCTGACGCACTAAGCGTCCACTGTGGAGCATTCCGCCGGGATCCGGGAGCTCCGTCGAAAGAGGAGGGTTAACAAATGCGTATGTCGCGCTTGACGGCCATCGCCGCGGTGGCGGTGCTGTCTTTGGGCGTCGCCGCGTGTGGGGGCGATGACGGCGATGACGCCGGCTCGGGTAGTGGTAGCGGCGCGTCCGGCATCGTGGGCAAGGCCGAGAAGGACAAGAAGCTGGTGATCGGTGTCAAGGCCGACCAGCCCGGCCTCGGTCTACAGACCGGCTCGGCCTACGAAGGCTTCGACATCGAGATCGCGAAGATCATCGCCAAGGGGCTGGGTGTGCCCGAGTCCGGCATCGAGTGGAAGACCACCGTGTCGGCCAACCGGGAGCCGTTCATCCAGCAGGGCACCGTCGACCTCGTCGTGGCCACGTACACGATCAACGACGAGCGCAAGACGAAGGTGAACTTCGCCGGTCCGTACTACACGGCTGGTCAGGACCTGCTGGTGCCGACTGGTTCGGACATCACCGGTCCGGAGTCGCTGGACGGCAAGAAGGTCTGCTCCGTCTCCGGTTCGACGCCGGCCAAGCGGATCCAGACGGACTACCCGAAGGCGCAGCTCCAGCAGTTCGACGCGTACTCCAAGTGCATCACCGCGCTGGCCGGTAACCAGGTCGACGCGGTGACCACCGACGACATCATCCTGGCCGGGTACGCGGCGCAGGACCAGTACGCGGGCAAGTTCAAGGTGGTGGGCAAGCCGTTCTCGACCGAGCCGTACGGCATCGGGTTGAAGAAGGACGACTCGGCCGGTTGCAAGAAGATCAACGAGATCCTCACCGCGGCCGGCACCGACGGTTCGTACAAGGCGGCCTGGGACAACACGCTCGGCAAGAGCGGCACCCCGGCACCGACCCTGGACACCAGCAAGCTGACCAACTGCGGCTGACATCCGCGGGAGTGGGGTCGGCCCGCGACGGCCGGCCCCACTCGCTTGGGCGCCAATAGGGAGTGGACCATGCACGTCTTCCAGGACTCGGCCAACGTCGACCTGGTGTTGAACGGGTTCTCCTGGATCCTCCGCCTCACCCTCGTGTCGGCGGCGTTCGCACTGGTGCTCGGCATCCTGCTGGCGGCGATGCGGGTGTCGCCGGTGCCGGTGCTGCGCGGCTTCGGCACGGCCTGGGTCAACATCTTCCGCAACACGCCGCTGACGCTGGTCCTCGTCTTCTGCTACTTCGCCCTCTTCTCCACGCTGGGGCTGAAACTCTCGGACAACATCGAGCTCAACAACTTCTGGTTGGGCGTCATCGGCCTCTCGGTCTACACCGCGGCCTTCGTCTGCGAGGCGTTTCGCTCCGGCGTCAACACCGTGCCGGCCGGCCAGGCGGAGGCTGCGCGCGCGATCGGGCTCACCTTCAGCCAGATCCTGCGGATCATCATCCTGCCCCAGGCCGGGCGCTCGGTGATCGGACCGCTGGGCAGCGTCTTCATCGCCCTGGCGAAAAACAGCACGGTCGCCGTCGTGATCGGCGTCCTCGAGGCATCCGACGCCATGCGCAGCCTCATCAACGACAACGGCGACGCGGTCATCGAAATCTTCCTTGTCTTCGCCGGCATCTTCGTGCTGTTCCTGGTGCCGACCGGCTACCTGTTCGGCTGGCTAGCCAACCGTTTCGCAGTGAGGCGTTAGATGAGCGACCGCACGGTTCTCTACGACCACCCGGGCCCCAAGGCCATCCGGCGCAACCGGATCCTCACGGTCGTCTTCGGGCTCGCGCTGATCGCGCTGCTGTGGTGGGTCTACTCGAAGTTCGACGAGAAGGGCCAGTTCGCCGGACCGCTGTGGGAGCCCTTCGCGAAGTCTGGCACGTGGACCGACTTCATCCTCCCCGGCCTGTGGGCGACCCTGAAGGCGGCGGCCACCGGCATGGTGCTGTCGCTGGCGTTCGGCATCATCTTCGCCGTCGGGCGTCTCTCCGACCACTGGTGGATCAGCGTCCCGGCCGGCATGGTCGTCGAGTTCTTCCGCGCCGTGCCGCTGCTGCTCATGATCTTCTTTATCTTCTACGGCGTGCCGTTTCTCATCGACGGCCCGGTGGAGGCGTTCTGGGCCGTGGTCGTCGGCCTGACGCTCTACAACGGCTCGGTGCTGGCCGAAGCGTTCCGCGCCGGCATCCGCGCCGTGCCCGGTGGCCAGTCCGAGGCCGCGTACGCGGTCGGCATGCGCAAGGGCCAGGTCATGCAGCACATCCTTGTGCCGCAGGCGGCCCGCGCGATGCTCCCCCTGATTGTCAGCCAGCTTGTGGTGCTGCTGAAGGACACGGCGCTGGGCTACATCGTGGCCTACCCCGAACTGCTCCAGCGCGGCGTCAACGACCTGCCCGCCAACTACGGCAACGTGGTCGCCGCGGCGATCGTCGTCGCCGCCATCTACATCGTGGTCAACTCGCTGCTGACCCTGCTGGCCAACTGGCTCGACCGCCGCACCAAGCGCCAGGGTCGCGCTCCCCGGGAAGAGGCGGCCGCGCCACCCTCGGCCGCGGTGGTGGAGCCGCAGGGCTAAGGCGGATTGCCTGAGTACGCGTTCCTTGAGCTACCGCGATGTGCGTCGTGGTCCATGCCGTTGCGCGGGGCCCCCGGGAAACGTGGAGCGCGGCGGAGCGTTTTTGGGGTGCATAGGGGTGAGCCGCAAGCAACAGCGGACGGGTGAGGCCGCGGGAGCAACGGCATGGACCACGACGGACGCCGCGGTAGCTCACAGTTTCTCTTCCCGGCGACGAACCCGCGACGCCCGGCGTCCGAGGCCGAGAAGCCGGCAGCACGTCGGCGGGCGATGGCGCTCGCGCGACGTTTGCGTAATCACCGAGGTCAGCGAGCGATCTCCGTGACCCGGGACTCGCGGACCACCGTCACGCGGATCTGCCCGGGGTAGGTGAGCTCCTCCTCGATCTGCTTCGCCACGTCGCGGGCCAGCACGGCGGCGCCGATGTCGTCGACGTCGTCGGGCTTGACCATCACCCGGATCTCGCGGCCGGCCTGCATCGCGAAGACCTTCTCCACGCCGGTCTTGCCGGCGGCGATCTCCTCGATCCGCTCCAGCCGCTTGACGTACGCCTCGAGGCTCTCCCGCCGCGCCCCCGGCCGGCCGCCGGAGCAGGCGTCCGAGGCCTGGGTCAGAACCGCCTCGATGGTCTGCGGCGGCACCTCGTTGTGGTGCGCCTCGATCGCGTGGACGACCTCTTCCGGCTCGCCGTACTTGCGGGCGAGGTCGGCGCCGATCAGCGCGTGGCTCCCCTCCACCTCGTGGGTGAGTGCCTTGCCGATGTCGTGCAGGAACGCGCACCGTTTGATCATCTGCGCGTCGAGCCGGAGCTCGGCGGCCATGATGCCGGCGATGTGCGCGGTCTCGACGAGGTGCTTGAGCACGTTCTGCCCGTAGGAGGTGCGGTAGCGCAGCCGGCCCAGCAGCGTCATCAGCTCCGGGTGCAGGTCGGTGATGCCCACCTCGACGAGCGCGTCCTCCGCGGCGCGCTCGCACAGCCGCTCCACCTCGTGCTTGGCGGTCTCGAAGACCTCCTCGATGCGGTGCGGGTGGATCCGCCCGTCGAGTACCAGCTTTTCCAGGGTGAGGCGGCCAATCTCGCGCCGCACCGGGTCGAAGCAGGAGAGCAGGACCGCTTCGGGCGTGTCGTCGATGATCAGGTTGACGCCGGTCACCGACTCGAAGGCGCGGATGTTGCGGCCCTCGCGGCCGATGATGCGCCCCTTCATCTCGTCGCCGGGCAGGTGGAGCACGCTGACCACGCTCTCCGCGGTCTGCTCGCTCGCCACCCGCTGGATCGCGTCGACCACGATGTGGCGGGCACGCTGCTCGGCGGTGCTGCGCGCGTCGTTTTCGATGTCGCGGACGAGCAGCGCCGCCTCCCGCTTGGCCTGCCCCTCGATCGCTTCGACGAGCTCGGCCTTGGCCGCGTCGACGGTGAGCCCGGCGACCCGCTCCAGCTCGCGCCGGCGCAGCTCCTCCGCCTCGACGAGCGTCGCCTCGCGTTCGGCCAGGGCCGCCTCGCGCTCGGCCAGCTCGGCCTCGGCCGCCGCGATCCGCCGGTCGCGCTCGGCGATCCGGTCCAGCTCCTCGGTGTGCTGCCGCTCCCGCTCGTCGATCCGCGCGGTGCGCCGCTCCAGATCCGCGGCCTGCTCCTTGACGGTCGTGCTGAGCATGGCGATCTCGCGCTCACCGCTGCGCCGCGCCGCCGCCCGCGCCTGCTCCGCGTCCGCCTCGGCCTGCCGGTGTGCCCGTTCGAGGATGGTGTCGGCCTCGGCCCGGGCCGCGTCGAGCACCCGGCGCGCCTCCGCACGCGCCGCGCGGGCCTCGGCCTTGGCCTCCGCCGCGTCCGTACGGGCCGCGGTGGCGGCGTTCTTGGCCTGCTCCGCCGCGGACGTCGCCTCGCCGGCCGCGCTGCGCAGCGCGGCCAGGGACTCCTCCTGGCGGTCTCGCTCGGCCACGAACGCCGGATCTTCGGCCCGCTCCACCGCGGGCTGGGGCACCGTCAGGCCACGCAGCGCCCGCGCGCCGAGAGCGATCGCCACAAGCACGAGTACGGCCAGCGCCAGCACCGCGATCAGCAGTACTACGGTCATCCCGCCCATGCCGCCTCCCTTCGCCGCCTCGGGCGCCGGGGGGCGGGTTGTGCCCGCCCACTGACGCGCCTTACGGCTGTGTCGCCCGACCGAGGCAGCGGGCCGCAGGTACGACCGCCAGCGGCGCCCACCTGGGGCACCGCCACTGGCCTGATATGTCACGCCGTCGCCGACGCGGCCCGGTCGACGACGGATCTAAAGTGATGCCGTACTGTTACGCGATCTATGTTGTGCGATTAGCCTGCGATGGTCGGGCTTTCTCGTCTGTAACGCGAGGCTAGGTCGCGAGTGGCGGTTCGGTCAAGGACCCATGATCCGGCCGAAGCCGGGACGTTCGGCATTCGAACGCTCACACGCAGGTCATGGCCGGTACGGGCATTCCGGGACGAGTCACGAACGCCGCACATTTTTCGGCCAACCTGCGCGATCATTCGGCCGACCCCGGGGTCCTCCCAAAGGTCAACGCGGCTTCCACCAGAGCGCGATTGTCGGGTGCCATCGTGCCATCCGGCATCGTCCGGGTGTCCTCCAGCCCCACACGCGCGTGCAGGCCGAGCCGCATCGCCTCGCGCAGGACCGCCCAGACCGCCGGCCCCTCCGCGTGGAGGAGCACGGGAGGGTCGCTTCCCAGCGCGTCCAGCATCGCGTGTGCGTTGGCCAGGGCCCGCTCCTCCTCCGGCTCCATGCACTCCAGCAGCAGCCGCAGGCAGGGCACGCGCCACGCCTGGTAGGCCGCCACGGCCGCCGGCGTCCACAGCCCCGCCTCCACGCCGATCCCCCGCGCGTGCAGAGCCGCCGCGACCCGCTCGGCACCCTCCTCGTGCGCGTTGACCGAGGCGAAGTCCGGCAGCACCCGCCACGACTCGATCGCGGCGACCCGCTCCCCCGGATCGGGCGCCATCCACGCGCCGGTGCTCACCCCGACGGGCAGCTCCGGGCAGGCCCGCCGCAACGCCGCCACGGTCGCGTCCACCGCCTCCGCGGCGAGCGTCTCCCGCCCCTCCTCGTCGCGCGGGTGGACGTGTACGGCGGCCGCGCCCGCGGTCTCGCACCGCACCGCGTCGGCCGCCACCTCGGCGGGCGTGATCGGCACCGCGGGGTGCTCGTGCCGGAGTACGCCGCCGTTCAGGCAGGCCTTGAGCATTCCCCCATTCTGCGACCGCGCGGGCTCAGCCGCGCTCGGAGGGCTTTACCAGGCTCAGCCACCTCGCGGCCTCGTCGGCGGGCAACCGGCCGTCCACAGGCCGTCGAGATTGCGATCATCCACGCCCGGGGACCCTGACGGCTCGCGGCACGATCGGCAGCCCCGTCCGCGCGGCTCCACTGTGGAGATTTGAGCTACCGCGAAGTCCGTCGTGGTCTATGCCGTTGCTCCCGCGGCCTCACCCATTCGCCGTTGGTCGCGGTCAGCCCTTTAAGCCTCCGGACCATCAGGATCGTGAAGGCGCCATCCCGACGGCCATCGACCCCGTCAAGAGCCGAGCATGCCAACGCCCGAGGCGCCATCGTTGGGCCTGACTGTTACGACCGTCTGGCGCCGCGCTCTTGGGCGACGTGCCGGGGGGCGATTGGGGTTTGCCCATCCTGTCGCTTGCTAGCGTCGTTGGCTCGAGCTTTCGTTGCGCCGAGTAACCGTCGCGACAGGGTTAGCGGCCCCCGGGTCGAGATCTTGGAGAGTTAGGGCGACATTTCGACCCTAGGTTTCCTAGATCTCAAAGTCCCCGACTCGGGCCAGTGACGTCGCGTTACCTCCGTGCGACTTGGATCTTGGCCGAGTGCGTGGGCAGGACGGCAGCGGATCGCGGTCTGTCTGCGTTGTGGTCCATGCCGTTGCTCCCTCGGCCACACCGTCCGTGGTTCACAAACCGCACCCGCTCGGCGAGACTGCCGCGCCCAACGGCGGACGGGTGAGGCCGCGGGAAATGCCACCCCAAAAACGCTCCGCCGCGCTCCACATTTTCCCCGGGGTCCCGCGCGACGGCATAGACCACGACGCACATCGCGGTAGCCCAAATCGCGGTCGAGGCCGCCTGCTGGTCCGCCCGCGGGTCAGTCGGTGCGGTCGCCACCCTCCATGTCGGCCAGTGCGTCCGCGTCGACGGCGTCGGCGAACTCGGCGGCCTCCGCGCTCTGCGCCGCCATCGCGTCCTTGACCACGCGGATGGCCAGGCCCGGGCCGTAGCCCTTGCGGGCGAGCATGCCCACCAGCCGGCGGAAGATGGCCTCGGGCTCGCCCCGGGCCACACGCAGCTTGCGGTCGACGAGCGCCCGCGCGGTGGCCTCCTCGGTGTCGGGGTCGAGGTCGTCGAGGGCGGCGCCGGCCGTCTCGGCGTCGACGCCCTTGCGGCGCAGCTCGTTGGCGAGGGCGCGGCGGGCCAGCCCGCGGCCGTGGTGGCGGCTGGAGACCCACGCGCGGGCGAACGCCGCGTCGTCGATCATGCCGACCTCGTCGTAGCGCTCGAGGACCTGCACCGCCACCTCGGGCGAGATGCCCCGCCGGGCGAGCGCGGTGGCCAGCTCGGCGCGCGTGCGCGGGCGGACGGCGAGCTGAGCGAGGCAGATCTCGCGGGCCCGCTCGGCCTCGTCGCGCGGCGGCTCGCCGTCTGCGGCGGGGCGACGACCACCCCAACGCCCACGCCCGCCCAAAAGCTCGTCACGCGACTCGCCGTCCACGGCAGGGCGACCACCACCCCAACGCCCACGCCCACCCGAAAGCTCGCCACGCGACTCGCCGTCCGCCGCGAGGCGCGCATCACCCCAGCGCCCGCCCGCAAGCTCGCCGTCCGGCGCGGGGCGGCCGCCGGCCCGGCGGCCGCGCCCACGTGGGGGCTCGTCGTGCGGGTCCGCCTCGGGGGCCGGCCTCGAGGCGGGAGCGGGCACCGCGCCCTCCGGCCACTCGAACTCGCCCTCGTCTGGGCCGGGTGCGGGCAGCGGGCGGCGGCTGGCGGGCGTCGCTGAGGAACCGCGAGAAGAACGGGCTCGGGGCGGCGCGGCATCCCAGCCCCGCCCCGAGCGTGCGCCACGCCGTCGTCCGGGCATGGCGGGCCGGGTCAGAAGTCGACCGGGGGCAGCTCGACCCCGCCGGCCTCGTCGGGAGCGCCCTGCCCGACGCCGAGCTTTTCGAGGATCTTCTTTTCGATCTCGGCGGCGACGTCCGGGTTTTCCTTCAGGAACTCGCGGGCCTTTTCCTTGCCCTGGCCGAGCTGATCGCCGTCGTACGTATACCACGCGCCGGACTTGCGGATGATGCTCTGCTCGACGCCGACGTCGATGAGCGAGCCCTCGCGGGAGATGCCCTTGCCATACATGATGTCGAACTCGGCCTGCTTGAACGGCGCGGCCACCTTGTTTTTCACGACCTTGACGCGGGTGCGGTTACCCACCACGTCGGTGCCGTCCTTGAGGCTCTCGATGCGGCGCACGTCGAGGCGGACCGAGGCGTAGAACTTGAGCGCGCGGCCACCCGTCGTGGTCTCCGGCGAGCCGAACATGACGCCGATCTTTTCGCGAAGCTGGTTGATGAAGATGGCGGTCGTGCCGGAGTTGTTGAGAATGCCGGTGATCTTTCGCAGTGCCTGGCTCATCAGGCGGGCCTGGAGACCCACGTGGCTGTCGCCCATCTCGCCCTCGATCTCGGCGCGTGGCACGAGCGCGGCCACCGAGTCGATGACGATGATGTCGAGCGCGCCGGAGCGGACCAGCATGTCGGCGATCTCCAGCGCCTGCTCGCCCGTGTCGGGCTGGGAGACGAGCAGCTGGTCGGTGTCGACGCCGAGCGCCTTCGCGTACTCCGGGTCGAGCGCGTGCTCGGCGTCGATGAACGCGGCGATGCCGCCGGCCCGCTGGGCGTTGGCCACCGCGTGCAGCGCGACCGTGGTCTTACCGGACGACTCCGGGCCGTAGATCTCCACCACGCGGCCGCGGGGCAGGCCGCCCACGCCGAGGGCCACGTCGAGCGCGATCGAGCCGGTCGGGATGATCGCGGTCTGGATGACCGGCCGCTCGCCCAGCCGCATGACCGAGCCCTTGCCGAACTGCTTGTCGATCTGCGCGAGAGCGAGGTCTAGTGCCTTCTCCCGATCTGGTGCTGCTGCCCCCATTGCCGCCACCCCTACATTCGCCGCCTTCGCGGGCGTCTTCGCCGAAGAGCTTCTCGTCACGCGGACACGCTAGGCGCTGGGTCTGACAGAAAACAGCCGACGAGCCGCAACCTGTGGACAAGCACCCAGGTGTGGACAATAGCCGAACACCTGTACGACGCAAGTGCCGACACGCCACACAAAGAGTCCGTTAACCCGAAGATGACCGAACGAAGTCAGGACGGCACTCAGCGGAGTCGAGAAGGCACCCGATCGGGGTACGCGGCCACCACCGCACGCCACACCACCACCGCCGGAGTGCCGCCGTCGAGCGCCTCCCGGATGGTCCGGCCGTCGAGCTGCGGCAGCACCTGGTCGGCGGCGAGGCTGGCCGCGTAAACCGGCCCGAAAGCCTCCTCCAGCCGCGCCCAGAAATCCGTGAGCCGCACCCCGTCAAACCCCCCTTGGAAACGCTGGCACCGGCCGCAACGCTAGCGCGACCAGTGGCACGGTCGCGATGGCGGCCAGCACGGTCAGCGTGGCGTACCCGCTCGCCTCCACCACGAACCCGCTCACCGCGCCCGCGGACGCCCCCGCCAGGCCCATGACCAGGTCGGACAGCCCTTGCGCGGACGGGCGCACCTCGACCGGCACCGACTCGGAGAGCAGCGTCGAACCGGCCACCATCGTGCACGACCAGCCGAGCCCCAGCAGCGTCAGCCCCACCGCCAGCCACGGCGTGTCGTGCCCCGCCGTGCCGGCCGTCGCGCACGCGACCACGAGCAGCCCGATCCCGCCGAGCACCACCGCGCGCCGCCCCACCCGGTCGGTGAGCCAGCCGACGAGCGGGGCGAGCGCCGTCATCCCGGCGATGTGCAGGCTCAGCACGATGCCCACTACCCGGAGCACGTCCGCGTCCGAATGCGACTCGCCGAGGCGTACCGGCGTCATCACCATCACCGCGACCATGACGAGGTGGCCGACGGCGACCGCGGCGATCCCCAGCCGGGCCGCCGGTCTTTCCGCGACCGCGCGCAGCGCGGGCCGGAAACCCGCGCGGTGCGGTGCCGGCTCCACCGCCGCGGCGCGCCGCGCGGTGAGCAGCGGGTCCGGCCGCAAAAGCAGCGCGAGTACCACCGCTGCGCACGCGAACGCCAAACCGCTGAACAGGAACGGGCCGCTCAGCACCGGTACCCCCGTGAAGCGAACCGCGCGGTCGGCGAGCGGGGCGAGGTTGGGCGCGGCGACCGCGCCGATGGTCGTGCCCCACACGATCAGCGACAGGTGGCGCCCCCGGCGCGCCGGCTCGGCGAGGTCGACGGCGGCGTACCGGGCCTGGAGGTTGGCCGTGTTTCCGCCGCCGAAGAGCATCATGCCGAGGAAGAGCAGCGGTGTGGCGTCGAGTGTCGCGGCCACCACCACGACCACGCCGCCGAGCCCGCCGATGACGTACCCCGCGGTGAGGCCCCACCGCCGTCCGCGCGCGTTGGTGAGCCGGGTGATCGGCACGGCGAGCAGCGCGGTGCCCACCACGCCGGCGCTCATCACGAGGCCGGAGATGCCGGCGCCGCCGAGCCGGGCGGCGAGCAGCGCGCCCACGGAAAGCCCGATCGAGACGCCCATGCCGCCCACGACCTGGGTGACGAAGAGGAGCCGCAGCGTCCGCCGCTGGACGCTCGTTACATCGAGAACCGTCACAGCCCCAGGCTACGCCCGATGATCTCCTTCATGATCTCCGTCGTGCCGCCGTAGATCGTCTGCACGCGGCTGTTGAGCCACGCCTTGGCGACCGGGTACTCCAGCATGTAGCCGTATCCGCCGTGCAGCTGGACGCACCGGTCGGCCACCCGGTTTTGCAGCTCGGTGGTCCACCACTTCGCCTTGGCCGCGTCGACCACGGTGAGCCGCCCCGCGTTGAACTCGCGGACGCAGTGGTTGAGAAACGTCCGCGCGATCGTCACCTCGGTGTCGAGCTCGGCGAGCAGGAAGCGGTTGTGCTGGAACTTTCCGATCGGCCGGCCGAACGCCTCGCGACCGCGCGCGTACTCCAGCGTGATGGCCAGCAGCTTTTCGCAGGCGGCGACGGCGGCGACCGCGATGCCCAGCCGCTCGCGGGGCAGGTTGGCCATGAGGTGGTAGAAGCCGTGGTTCTCCGTGCCGATGAGGTTTTCGGCGGGCACGCGGCAGTCGTCGAAGAAGAGCTCGGCCGTGTCGTTGGCCTTCATGCCCACCTTCTCCAGGCGGCGGCCCCGCGAGAAGCCGGGCGTCCCGCGCTCCACCGCGATCAGGCTCACCCCGTGCGCGCCCTGGTCCGGCGCGGTCTTCGCGACGACCACCACGAGGTCGGCCATGTCGCCGTTCGTGATGAAGGTCTTCTGTCCATTGAGGACATACGAGTCGCCGTCGCGCCGCGCGGACGTGCGCACCCCGGCAAGGTCGGAGCCGGCGCCCGGCTCGCTCATCGCGATCGCGGTGACGAGGTCGCCGGAGCAGAAGCCGGGCAGCCACCGCTTGCGCTGGTCTTCGGTGGTGAGGTCGGTGAGGTACGGCGCGACGATGTCGTTGTGCAGCCCGAAGCCGAGGCCGGCGCAGCCCGACGCCACCACCTCCTCGACGAGCACCGCGTTGAAGCGGAAGTCGCGCTGCCCTCCCCCGCCGTACTCCTCGTCGACGTCCATGCCGAGCAGACCTGCCGCACCGGCCTTGCGCCACACCTCGCGGTCGACGATGCCCTCCCGCTCCCACTCGTCGTGGTAGGGCACCGCCTCGCGGGCCAGGAACTCCCGGCAGAGCGCGCGAAACTCGTCGTGGACCGGCTCGTACAGGTGCTGCTCCATGCCCGCCAGTCTCGCAGCACCCCCGCGACCGTCCGCAAGTCCGCGACGAGACATTCGAACGGTCAACCAGTGCCGCCGTCCGTACCATTCGCACACGTTCTCGTCTTACCGAGCCGCGAATGCGGCCGAATGCCGTTCCACCTTGAGTCGGGCCCTTACCGGGCAGCTATTGACGGTCTTGCGACAGTTGCCCATCGACTCACGGAATCAAAACATCGAGAACTATCAGTGCATGTCGACCCCTGAGCCGCCTTTGTATTCATCCGACCGATACGAGGCGTGCCGGTCCGTCATTTCACCGGGCGACAGACGATGGCGGTGACGTCATCCGAAAGGTTGTTCACGTTGATCACAACCGCCGTAAACAATTTGCGCCTGCCGTCAAGTCTGGAACGCCGGCACCACAGCGACGGATGGAACGCCCCGCTCGACCTCGTCACGGGAACCGAATAACGCAAACGCGGGATGGCAGCGAAGGCGCCCGAGCCGACATCCTGGAGGAACGGATCATCGTGCTCTCAAGGCACGGGCACAGCATGCGCATTCCCTCAATTGCGCGCCAGTACGGCCGTAGAAACCTGGCATCCACTCCCAACACCACCGATCGGTGAGGCAATGGCATCCGTCACCTTCACGCAATGCCGCGCCGCCGCGAGCGCAGTACGGCAGGCCGAGCACAGCCGCCAGGCCATCAACACGATCCGGCCTCGAAGTGTTCTCGGGATCGTCCGTACGCGCGCGCCGTTGGCCATTCTCCTCTACCTGTCGGCGGTAGAAGCACGGCTGGTCTGGCAGAGCGAGCGCAGCTTCGCCGTCCTGGAGGCACCGCGGTACGTGTCGCCGGTCCGCCGGGACGGCGGGCTGGTGATCCGCTTCCTCCGCGTCCTGGATCGGCGCTGGGATCTACTGATTTTCGCCGTGCCGCCGGCGCTCCTGCTGGCTGTCACGGCGGCGGTCGCGCTCGGTGCGACGGCGGCCGGCGCCACGCCACCGCTCGCGATCGTCTGGCTCGCGGTGGCGGCCATGGCCTATGTCACGGCCTTCATGCTGGCCCAGGTCGCGACCCAGGTGGCCTGGGTGCGCAGGGTGTTCGGGCACGAGGGCGTCGCCGCGGACCGGGTCGCCGAGGAGTCGCTGCCCGGCTGGAACTGGTCGATGCCGCTGTGCCATCACGAGACCGACCAGCCCGGTCGAGTGCTGCTCGACCTCGTGACGCACCAGATGGAGCGGCTGATCCGGGCGCACGCGACACAGCTGCTCGCGGCGCAGGGCGCCGAGCCGGAGGGTGTCCGGGTACGGGAGGTCCTGATCTGCCTCAACCACGGTGTCACCACCACGGGCATGCGGAGGACGCTCGAGGCGGCGCTGACGCTTCCGTACGGGCCGGGTGCCCGGGTGGCCTTCCGCATGCCGACCGGGCCGGTCGAGGGATACCGGGAGCCCGTGCAGGCTGGCGGCGGGTTCTTCTTCACCTACCTGGCCGGGGTCCTCGTCGTCGTGCCGATCTGCGCGTACCTCGTGGCCACGTGGGAGGCGCAGGCCTGCGCGGCCGACTGCGCGGGCCGGCCGGCCGACTGGGGGTCGGCATTGCGCTGGTTGGCGTGGCGCCTGATGTTCCAGGACGCGCCCGGCCTCGTGCCGAAGACCGCACAGACGTGGATCATCGGATGGCTGACGAGCCTCGTCGGGCTGATGACACTGCCTGTGGCCTGGGTGTCCGCGCGCCTCGCGATCGCCGCGAACAAGCGCGGCGTGGTCGATCTCGTGACCATCCAGTCCCGCGCCTTGCAGAAGACCCGGGTGTTGCTGATGACCGTCACCGCCACGGAGCGCACCGCCGTCCTGGATGTGTTCCGGCCGGCGACCGGCGAGGTTCCGGAGCGGATCTTCGCGGAAAACGCGGTGATCTACGAGCTCGGTTCGATCCGCAACGCCCGCGTGGCCATGGCTCAGTGCGCGCGCCCCGGACCGGGCGGGCCGGGCGGCGCGATCCTCACCACCGCCGAGGTCATCCGGCGTTGGCGTCCCGACGTCGTGATCATGGTGGGCATCTGCTACGGCCTGCGCGAGGACTGGAAGGAGCCGCAGCGGATGGGCGACGTGCTGGTGGCGAGCACCGTGCACGACCTCGACCGCGCCATCGTCTTCGAGGGCCGGGTCGAGCCGATGGGCGACCGGGTCAGCACGTCGACGGCCCTCGTCGCCAGGCTCTCCGCCGCCTCGACCGACTGGCCGGTCGCGAGCGTCCACTTCGGACCCATGCTCGCCTCCTCGGCTTTGATCAGCTCGGCCACCCGCCGGGAGGAACTCCGTCGGGAGCACAGCCGGGCGATCGGCGGCGACATGGAAGGGCACGGGTTGTACGCCGCCGCCGCGGACGCCGGGGTGCCGTGGATCCTCGCCAAGGCGATCTCCGACTGGGGCATGGATCGCGACGAACGGTACGAGCCCGCCCTGGCCGCCGCCAACGCCGCCGGGTTCGTGCTCCACACGCTCACGGTCGGGGCCTTCGACCAGGGGATCCAGACGCCATGAGGCGCTACCTGGACGGCGGGGCCGGCCGCCGGTCGGAGGTCACCGGCGCGGCCTACGAGTCGTGGGTACGGCCCCCCGCGCGACCGATCCGGTACGGCCTCGTCGAGCGCTGGCTCGACCGGCGCAACGGCCGGATCGACGGCAAGAAGGCCGTCCTGCGCCTGGTGCAGGCCGAGCCTGATGCGAGCGACGACCGGGCGGAGACGGCGAACACCCACCCGCGGGAGACGCCCGCACCGCCGCCGATCAGCACCTTCTACGTCGACTCGCTCTGCAAGCGCTTCGGCTCCGTGGCCGAACACGAGAAGCAGCAGCGGGACGAGCGGCTCTACCTGCTGTCGAAGAAGCTCGAAGCCGCGGTCGCTCGGGAAAAGACGGCCGCGAACAAGCTCGAGGTCGCCGAGGCCGCGTGGAAGGGCGCTTCACAGCCGCCCACGGAAGAAACGCTGCGGACGCGGCACGTGGCCGAGGAGGAGCTCGACCGGCCCACCTACCTCAGCCGGCAGCGCCGGTTGGCACAGCACGGCCGCACGCGCGAGCGCAGCGAGTCCCGGTACGCCGCGCTCGACGAGGAATGGCACGCCTGTAACGCCGAGGTGGCCGATCTGAGAAACCGGATATCTACCGAGCGGCGGATCGCGGACAGCCGCGTTCGCGCGCAACTCGCACACACGCAGCGCCGGATCGCCACGTACTGGACGCATCTGATCCGAACGTACGAGCGGGGCGCCGAGCTGAACCAGAACCTGCGTCCCGCCGGACCCCGCCTGCCCGACTGGACGCGCGACGACACCGACGGCGAGGAGCAACGATGACCGAAGAGGCCCCTCTCCCGGACCGGCCGTTCGAGCCCGAGCCGTACGACACCACCGAGCTTCAGCGCGAGCTCGAAGAGATGGTCGAACGGCTGCTGCCGCACGGGGTCGACGAGGCGACGCCGCATGTGCTCGACCGGCTCGTCGACCGGCACACCCTCCGGCGCGTGGCGCGTCTGGCCAAGCAGTGGGTGCTCTATCGGGACGCGGCCCAGCTCGAGCTCAACGAAGCCCGCGCCGAGCTCGCCCATCAGGAGGCGGTCTACACCGCCGAGCGGCGGGCCATGGCGGGCCTCGAGTTCGCGTACCGGGAAGCCGAGCGAGCGCTGGCCGGCACTCGTCGACGCGTTCGCAAGCCCGCCACCGACCAGCAGGAGCAGTCGTGACACAGCCCTTCCCCGTCGCGGACGACCGGAGCGCCTCGCTGATCTCCGCCGGCTGGCCTTCCCAGGTCGACCCGACGTGGGCGCCTACGCCGCCAACGCTGCGGCTGCCGCCACCGCCGCCCCGGCCCCCGGCGATCAACGGTGCGGAGAGCGAGCCGCCGGACGACGGGCCGCCGCCACCGGCGAATCCCGCCAGCTTCGCCGATCCGGCGCTGATCGCCGGGCGGCCGGCCGCCAACCGGTTCTACATTTTCGTACTCGCCCTCGCCGCGCTGGCGGACATCGGCACGTTCTCGCAGGTCATCCAGTTCGTGATGCCGCTGGAACGCGACTTCGTACGCTGGGCCGTCGTCATCGGCTTCACCGCGTGTGTCCTCTTCCTGTCCCACATCGCCGGTGTGCAGCTGCGCGTCTGGCGGGCGGAGCGGGCCGAACGGGCCGAACGGACGGCGAACGCCCGGCCGGCGACCCGGAAGGTGAGGGATCGGTTCTCCATCGTGTTCGCCTGCACCGCGCTCGGCGTCTGGTTGCTACTCGGAGTGTTCGCCTTCCACCTGCGGTGGACCTGGGACAACCCGACCAACGCCACCACCCAGCAGCAGGAGGGCGTGATCCCGGCACCGGCCGCCACACCCGCGCCGCTGCCGACCCTGGCCCCGACCCCCACATCGGACACCGGCGAACGTGACGCGACGGCGGCCGCCGACTTCGAGCGGACCGGATCGGCTCGCATGTTCCTCGCGCTCTACCTCGGCACCGGGCTGGCCGCCACGATCGGCGGCTACCTGACCCACAATCCCGCCCGTGCCGCCTACGCCAGGGCCAAGAAGGCGTACGAGGCCGCGGTGGGTTCGGCGGCCGAGGCGGCCCGGGTCTACGAGGAAGCCAAGAACACCGTGGAACACCTCGAACAGCGCGCCCGTGACTCCGAACTCATCCGCTGGGCGGAGCAGGTCGAGATCCTGCACGCCGGTGAGGAACTGAAACAACGGATCCGGGCGCGGATCGCCGAGCGCGCACAGGACGCCGCGCTGACCGACGCCTACTTCCCCGAGCGTCCGTGACGCCCTCACGCCCAGGAGAAACCCGATGAGAACACCACCCCGCTCCCGGTACGCGGCTCGTGGCCGCTCACGCTTCCAGCCGCGCCGTTCGCGACGGTGGCCCTTCGTCGCGGCGACCGTCGCGGTCGCCCTGGTGGTGGCGGTCGGTGGCTTCCTGTACTGGCGGAGCACCTGCGAGCCCGGCGACCCGGCCTGCGAGGTCAACGCGTGCACGGGCAGCCCCACGCAGATGACGTTCGCCCTCGGTGCGCGGGCCAACAGCCCCGAGCCACTCCTGCCGCCGAAGCTGGAGAGCGAGGTGTCCGCCGCCGCCCGCGCCGGCAAGGAGATCGTCGTCTACCGCGTGGACGGTAAGCCGTCGACAGCGTTGCGAAGCAGGTTCGAGACGAAGATCAAGGCGAAGGAGCCGTACGAAGAGGCGCTGGAAGCCTTCATGACGAAGCTCAACGCGGACATGAGTCAGATCCGCGCGGCGAAGCCGGAGGCCAACCCCCTCGAGGCGCTGTGGCTCGCCAGCCGGGACACACCGGCGGGCGGCACCGTTGTGCTGTTCGACTCCGGCCTTCAGACCACCGGGGCGTTGAACTTCCGCACCGAAGGCATGCTGGAGGCGGATCCGCAGGAGGTCGTGGACGATCTGGCCAAGCGCGAGCAGCTCCCCGATCTCGATGGGCGCCGGGTCGTCCTGATGGGCATCGGCGACGCCATCGATCCGCAGGCCAAGCTCGACCAGAACCTGCACGACAACGTCGTGGCGATCTGGGAGGCGATCGCGCGGGAGGGCGGCGCGGAGTGCGTTGACGTGCTCCCCGATCCACCGGTACGGGAGATCGCACTTTCCGGCGTACCCAAGGTCACACCGATCGGGCTACCGAAGCCCCCGCCTCCGCTGCGCCCGTGCACCGAGGTCGTGCTCTCCGACGGCGGCGACGTCGGCTTCAAGCCCCGGACGCCCGAGCTGCGCGACCCGTCGGCGGCGCGGGAGCGGCTCAGCGGCTACGCGAACACGATCCGGAACGACCGAAGCATCAAGCGGGTCGAGATCCTCGGTACCACCGCGCGGTGGAACAGCCCCGAGTCGCAAAAGGAGCTCGGCAAGGAGCGGGCCGAGGTGGTGAAGGACATCCTTGTCTCCCAAGGCGTTTCGGCCGGCATGGTGACGACGGAGGGCGTCGGGTCGTACTCGAAGTACTACGTGCCCGACGGTGGTCCGAAGGGGCCGCTCAAGCCCGCCGAAGCCGCCCGCAACCGGTCCATCGTGCTGCGCACCATCTGCGAATCACGTCCATGAAGCCAGTCTTCTATGGACCGTTCGCGCGCCTGGCCGACTTCTTCCACGGCTGGCGGGACGGGGTGGCGGGCATACCACACAAGCCCGCCCGCCCGACCCGCACCGCCACCACTCCGCACCGCGAGTTCCTCATCAGGATGGCTCAGGACGCCTTCCAGCGGGAGCGTGTCGAGCTGGAGCGTGACCGCGTGACCGCGGCGCGGCGGGTGGCCGCCGCACGCTCGCGGCTGCTCCGCGCCGAGGAGGCCGTCGCCACCGCGGAAAGCGAGCTGGCCGAGGCCTCCCGCCCGCTGACCGAGGCCGAACGCACCGCCCGGCGGTCGGCCGAGGCTGACCACGCGGCGTCGATCGTCAGGCGGCGCCGCGAGCGCGAGCGGCTGCGCCGCATCCAGCCGTTCGTCCGCCGGCGCCAGGCCGCCGTGAGCGAGCGGAACGAGGCGGAGAGCACGCTCGCCGCGGCGGCGGACGAGGCCGCCCGTCACCTCGCCGTCCGCCGCGCGCGGGTGCTGCGCATCCACGAGCACGCGCAGCGGCGGATCGCGGCCTACCGGCGGTACCTCGTGCGGTCGCATGACGAGGGGCCCTGGGTCAACGGGGTGCTCGGCGTAATCGATCCGCACATCCCGGGCTGGGCCAACGCCGGCATCCAGCCGGAGAGTCCACAGCGGACGAATGGCGGGAAGCCGGCCGGCGAGCCGGAGGCGCTGCCGGCGACGCCGCCGACGCCGAGCGTGATACCGCTGGGCGACACGACCGTCTTCGGTGCCGAGCAGTCGCCGGACGTCGTCTACGTCGACTACTACTACGCCATTCCCCGCCACTTCACGCTGCGGCGCGAGCAAGACTCGTTCGTGCTGGTCAACCACGGCACCCGGGGGCCGTACATCGACGGCACAGAGGTGCGCAAGGCGTGGCTCAACCCCGGCGACCACTTCGACTTCGGCGGGCTGCGCTACCAGATCTCGGACGACGGCACGGCGCTGGAGACGTCTTCGATCGGTCCGTATCACCTCGTCGCCTACAACCTGTCGGCGAAGTCGGGCAGCACCGTCCGGCTCAACGGCCTGAGCCTGGTGCAGCGCATGAACACGATGCTCGCCGTCCTCGGCCCCTCCGGCGCCGGCAAGAGCTCGTTGTTCGCCGCCCTGATGAAAGAGCTCAAGATATCCGAGACCGGCGCCCTCTACTTCGGCCAGCTCAATCTCGACACGCACGGCGACCAGATCCGCACGATGCTGGGCTTCGTCCCCCAGGACGACCACATGCACAGGACCCTGACCGTCGAGAGGTTGCTGCGCTACTCGGACCGCCTGCGCCGCCCCAAGGCCGCCAAGGCCGACCGGGAACGGCGGATCAAGGAGGTGTGTGACAAGCTCCGGATCGACAAGCAGCGCGGACAACTCGTCGCCACGCTCTCCGGTGGCCAGCGCAAGCGCGTCTCGATCGCGCTGGAACTGCTCGCCGAGCCCAACCTGCTGTTGCTCGACGAACCGACGTCCGGGCTGGACGCCGGGATGGACCGCGAGATCATGCAGCAGCTGCGGGCGTACGCCGAGCAGGGCGAGCGCCTGGTGATCGTCATCACCCACGCGACCGAACACATCGATCGGGCGCAGCAACTGCTCGTGCTGGCGAGAGAGGGCCGGGTGATCTACTCAGGGCCACCCCAGCTCAGCGCGCTCGGCAAGGACAGCTATGCGGACCTGATGAACACCCTCAGCGAGGAGCCGGAGCCGGCCGAGATCGGCGAACGCGCCCACGCTTATCTGGAGGGTGACGATGTCGAGCTGGCCCGCACGGAGGTCGAGCGCCGCGCCGCGGAGAACGGCCAATCCACCACCGTGCGCCGCCCGGGCGTGGCACGGCGCCTGCTGCGGTTTCCGCGCCAGCTCACGGTGCTGCTTCAACGCCAGGTCGCACTCGTCGTCTTCCGCGGCGCGAAAAAGGACCTCCCACTTCGCTTTTCGTGGCGGCACATGGCCATGCTCGCCATCGCGCTGCTGCCGCTGCTGGTGGCGGCGGGTGGGGCGGTCATCGCCAGCATGGTGGCGAAACCCTCCGGGCTCGGACCGGGCCCCTCGGCACCGGCCACCCTGAGCCTGCTCATCACGCTGTGCATGCTCGCCGGCCAGGCGTTGACGTACACGGACATCGTGGCCGAGTTCCACATCATCAAGCGCGAGCACCGCACCGGCACGTACACGATGGCCGTGCTGTTGTCGAAATGGCTGGTGTTCGCCGCGATCGCCGTCATCCAGGCGTTCCTGATGACGTTGGTGTTTCTGGTTTTCCGGGAGGGACCCGAGAGGTCCCTGTTCCTCCATCCCGACACCGCCCTGTTCGTCAACCTCGCCGCCGTGACGGTCGCCGCCATGACGCTCGGGATGCTGATCTCCGTACTGGCCAGCAAGGTCGAGCAGGCGGTCGTCTGGAACACGTTCGTCGCCATCGGCCAGATCGCGCTCAACGGCGTGACCGCGGACCTGTCCAGCGGCTCGTTCGGGGGGTGGATCGCGGTGCTCCTACCCACGCGCTGGGGGCTCGCCGCCACCGCCTCGGCCATCGACCTGCGGTCGGCCGCCCCCACCGTGCCCCGCGACGCGCTGTGGCGGCACGAGATGGGGCAGTGGGTCTTCGACCTCGGCTGGCTCCTTGGTCTCACCGTCCTGTTCTTCGCACTCTCGGCGTTCTGGCTCCGCCGGAAGCTCAACAAGCCCGACTAGGGGGACCCATGGGAACGCCACAGTGGACGATCGGGCGCGCCGGGGCCGGCGCGGACCTGGAGGTCGACGATCCCTCCGTACATGCCCGGCACGCCATGCTGGAGATTGACGCGCGGGGCAGGTGGCGGGTCAGCGAGGCCGCGGGCCGGGTGTTCGTCAACGGTGCGCGGGCGGCGCGAGCCGTCCTCGACGAGGGTGGGACCTTCGTCATCGGCCAGACCACCGTCACCGCTTCGCCGATGGCATTCGTCGACGATCGCCTCCGGGACACGCACGCCGCGCTGAGCGTCAGCGCCGGGAGAGGCCTCTCTGTCGAAGTGCGCGAGGTCACTGTCGCGCGACACGGCCACATCCTCCTCGACGACGTCACCCTGCGGATCGAGGCCGGCGAGATCGTGGCGGTGGTCGGGCCGTCCGGCGCGGGCAAGTCGTCGCTCATCAAGCTGCTGCTCGGCGAGTACCAACCGCTGCGGGGCTCCGTCACGATCGGAGGCGCCCAGCGGGGTCGCGCGAGCTCGGGCCGCCAGCAGGTGCGCTACGTGCCCCAGTCGGACGACCTCTTCGACGACCTCACGGTGGCCGAGACGCTGACCCTCGCCGCTCGCCTTCGCGCCGCCGGCGACGCGCCGCGGGACGAGGTGACGGGGCGGGTTCGGGAGGCACTGTCGTGGCTGAGCCTGGTCGACCGAGCCGGCCACCGCGTCGGCGCGCTGTCCGGCGGCGAGCGGCGGCGGGTGTCGATCGGGACGGAGCTTGTCGGGCGGCCCCAACTGCTGCTGCTGGACGAGCCGACCAGCGGCCTCGACCTTGGCAAGGACCGCGACGTCATGGTGCGCCTCCGCGGGATCAGCCGGGAGTACCACTGCACGACGATCCTGGTTACCCACACCGTGGCACACCTGGACCAGGCGGACCGGCTCGTCCTGGTCGGACGTGGTGGGCGGGTGCGCTACTCCGGTCCTCCGGTCGCTCCGGAGAGCCTCGGGCACCGTGGCTGGGCGGACCTGCTCGTCGACGCCGACCGTGCACCAGTCCGCGGAGCCGCGGCGCCCGCCAGGCGTCCGGCGCGGCGCCCCCGTCCACGCCGGACCGCGGGTTTCACGACCACCGGTTTTCTCGATGTGTTGGTGCGCCAGGCCACGCTCGTCGTGCGGCGCGGCCCCAAGTCGCTGGCCATGCTGACGGCGCTGCCGGTCGTCGGCACGGCCCTGGCGATCGTGTCGTCCGCCGGCGGGCTGGTCCCCGGACCGGAAACGACCCAGGTGCTCTCGATCCTCGTGACGGTCGCCGCGTTGACCGGAGCGGCACTCACCTACCTGGATCTGGTGCAGGAACGGGACATTCTGCGGCGCGACTGGCGCATCGGGGTGAGCGCCGGGAAGCTCCTGACGGCCAAGGTCGCCGTCTACACCGCGGCGTGCGTCGTACTGTCGCTCGCGATCACGCTCGTCTACGCCTGCGCGCGGCCGCTCCCCACCCCCGCGCTCGGCCTATCTCCCCTGCTGCTGCTCTTCGGCGCCACGTTCATGACGATGGTCAGCTCGATGGGTCTTGGCCTCCTCGTCTCGTCGCTCGCCGACTCGGTGGAGCAGGCGATCACGTACAACACGGTCTTGGCGATCTGCCAGGTCGCGCTCAATGGCGCCCTCTTCAAGGTGCCGCTGTGGCTCACCGTCCTCCTGCCGTCGCGGCTCGGGCTGGGCATGGTCGCCTCCTACGCCGATCTGAACACGGAGTGGGTCGTAGACGGGCGGCAGGACCCCATGTTCGAGAACGGCGCCGTGTGGGTGCCGTTGGCGGTGGTTCTCATGGCGCTGGTCGGGATCTGGTCGACGGTGCTGGCCGTATATCGCACGGAGAGGCGTTGGCGTGGCTGAGTGGAGATCTCACGCCGGGCTGCCCGGCTGGCGGCGAAAGCGCAACTGGTGGATCGCGCTGGCGGTCGTCACGGTGCTCGCCTGCTGCGGCGGCGGCCTCGCGGTCAATCGCATCACCTACGGAGACGGCGGCTCCGCGGACGCCGAGCCATCGACGGCACCGGCTTCCGCGCCACGGACGCCGGCACCGTCTACGCCCGCGGCCACGCCACCGTCCACATCAGAAGGTCGACCGGTGCCGGACGTCGTGCGGAAGCGGCTGAGCGAGGCAAAAGCCTTGCTGGCCGGCGCGGGTTACACCTCTGTCAAGGTCGTCGACGCCACCGGCGCGGAGCGGATGGTTTTGGAAGACAACAACTGGCTCGTGGTTTCGCAGGAAACCAGCACCGGAGTCGTCACCCTCCACGTCCGGAAACCCACGGACGGCAAAGGTTCGACCGACACCACCGTCGGCGTCGTGCCGGACGTCGTCTGCAAGGAGCTCCAGGCGGCGCAGGAGGCGCTGCGGTCCGCCCGGTTCCTCAACATCCGTTCACACGACGCCACCGGGAAGGGACGGTTTCAGCTCATCGACCGCGACTGGGTCGTCGTCGCCCAGTCCGAGCCGCCGGAGACAAGTCCGAGCCTGACGACCAAGATCGTGCTCCAGGTCGTCAAGTACGGCGAACCGACCGGGGAGTCCGGATGCGAAAGCTGAGATACGCCGCGGGTGCCATGGCCGCGGTCATCGCCCTCCAGGGCTGCGCGGTGTCAGCTGGTCTGCCCGAGGGCGGCGGCACCACCGCCGATCCCACGGTGTCCGCCCCGGCGCCCCGCGATGAGCCGAAACCCTCGACGGCGGTGCCCGAGACCAGCCCCGACGTCGCCGGCAAGACCTTCGAGGAAGACGTCGACCTGGCTCGCGAAACGGTGGAAGAGTACTGGCGGGAGGAGTTCCCCAAACGCGGTTTGGGCTTCGAGCCAGTGGCCCGGATGATCCCCTACCGCGGAAAGGGCGGGCCGAAGTGCGGTTCGGAGCGGATCCCGGCCAACAACGCCGTGTACTGCTCCGGCGCCGACTACATCGCCTGGGACACCGACTGGCTACGGAAGACGTGGCGAGACATCGGCGACGCGTTCGTCTATTTCGTGATCGGCCATGAGTACGGCCACGCCATCCAGGCGCGGCTCGGCCTGTCGTCGTCGTTCTCCATCAAGACCGAGCTACAGGCCGACTGCCTCGCCGGCGCCTACCTCGGCGACGTGACGAACAGCGGCCGCCTGACCCGCGAGAAGGGCGACTTCGAGGAACTCTTCCGCGGGATGTCGGAGGTGGCCGACGAGCCGGGAGTCGGATGGTTCGACTCCGGCGCGCACGGCTCCGCCTCCCAACGGCGGGCCGCCTTCTTCGCCGGCTACCTGACCACCCCCAAAGCGTGCACCACCAAACTCTGAGTGCCTATTTCGCCAGTGTCTGGGCGACAACCTTGAGGTCGGCCACGAGACCGTCGAACGCGACGTCGCGGTTGTCGGCGCGCAGCACGGCGGACGGGTGGATGGTGGCCACAAGCTTCGCCGGCTCCACCGGAAAGTCCTCCGGGTGCTGGGCCGCGGCCGGCCACTCCAGCACCTGACCGCGCTGCTGCGTCACCCGGAACGACGGCCCGAGCAGCGCCTTCGCCGCCGTGGCCCCGAGCACCACGACGACCTCCGGCCGCAGCAGCGCGAACTCCGACACCAGCCATGGCCGGCACGCCTCGATGTGTACCCGATCGGGTGTCTTGTGGATGCGCCGCTTGCCGCGCGGCTCGAAGCGGAAATGCTTGACAGCGTTGGTGATGTACACGTGGGACGGGTCGATGCCGGCCTCGTCGACCGCGCGGCGCAGCAGGTGGCCGGCCGGCCCGACGAAGGGCAGTCCCTTCTGGTCCTCGACGTCGCCGGGCTGCTCGCCCACGAAGACCACCCGCGCGTGCGCGTCACCCCGGCCGAAGACCACCTGGGTGGCGTCCTGGTAGAGCTCGCAGCCCTTGCACGAGGGCGCGGCCGCCTTCAGCTCGTCGAGCGTGCGGGCACCGTCCGGGACGAAGTCCTGCGCTGTCGTCACCGCACTGTTCTACCCCATTCGGGCGCGGAAGATGCGGCCTCGGCCACCGCGTCGGCGAGTGGCGGGATGTCCGACTCCTCCAGCGGGCTGATCGTGATCCGGATGCCCGGTGGCGTGGCCTGCCGGTACAGCGCGCCGGGCGCCACCGCGTACCCGGAGTCGCGGAGCGCCGTGACCGCGCGGGTCTCGTCGGCGACGGGGATCCAGACGTTGATGCCGGTCCGCCCGGAGGCGCCCACGCCGCGCTCGGCGAGCGCCGCGAGCAGGGCGTGGCGGCGGCGGTCGTAGCTGCGGCCCGCCGCGACGACGCCGGCCGCGGCGGCCGGGTCCTGCCACACGCTCACGGCCAGCCGTTGCAGCAGCGTGGACACCCACCCGGCGCCGAGCCGCATGCGGCCGGCGACCCGCGCCACCGTGGCCTCGTCACCGCCGAGGGCGGCGAGCCGCAGGTCCGCGCCGTAGGGCTTGGAGGCCGAGCGAAGGAACGCCCAGCTCCGCGTCGCACCGGCCAGGGCGTGCAGTGGCACGTCCGCGAGCTCGCCGGCGTGGTCGTCTTCGATCAGCAGCACGCCGTCCTGGCCGGCGAGCACCTCGCGCAGGTCGGCCGCCCGCGACGCGGTGAGGTAGGCGCCGGTGGGGTTGTGCGCGCGGGTGGTCACGACCACGGCCCGCGCGCCCGCGGCGAGCGCCGCACGCAGGCCACGCGGCGTCGCCCCGTCACCGTCCACGGGCACCGGCACCGGGCGCAGCCCGAGCGCGGCGACCAGGTCGAGGAGGTTGGACCAGCCCGGGTCTTCGACGGCCACCGCGTCACCGGGGCGCAGGTGGGCGGTGAGCAGCCGCTCGGCGCCGTCCAGCGCGCCGCTGGTCACGGTGACGGCCGGCGCGTGCACGCCGTCGGCCGCGAAGCGGGCGCGGATCAGCTCGGCGAGATCCGGCCACACACCCGCCTGCGCGTACCCGCTGGGCGGCCCGACCTCCGCGGCGAGCGCGGCGAGGTGCGGACCCAACGGGGGCAGGAGGCGGCGGTCCGGCTCTCCGGAGGAGAGGTCGAGCGCGCCCGGCGGCACTGCCGGGCGCAGCGCGGCGCGGGTGGCGGTGACCGGCGGCCGGGGGCGCACCCGCGTGCCGTTGCGGCCCGCGGTCTCGATCACGCCGCGCTGGCGGAGCACCTGGTATGCCTTCGCCACCGTCCCGGGGCTCACGCCGAGGTCGTCGGCCAGCGCCCGGACGGCCGGCAGTGGGGCGCCGGAAGGCAGCTCGCCGGTGCGCACCCCGGACTCCACGCTCGCCGAAATCTCCGCTGACGTGGCCCCAGAGATCTGATAATGTACTGACACAGTCACGGTTTTGTACTATAACAAACTTCGGAGGACGGCGCATGTACCAGCGGACCGAGCGGACGACCGCCAGCCGGGAGCGCGGGCGCATGTCCTACGAGCGGGCCACCGCTCACGCGATCCTCGACGAGGCATACCACTGCGCGCTCGCGTTCACTGTGGACGGTGAGCCGCGGGTGCTGCCCACGCTGCACGTCCGGGTCGGCGAGACGGTGTACGTGCACGGTTCCACCGGCAGCCGCCCCCTGCTGGCCGCGCGCGGCGACGCCGGGCTGCGCGTCTGCCTGACGGTCACCCAGCTCGACGGGCTGGTGCTGGCCCGCTCGCAGCTTCACCACAGTGCCAACTACCGTTCGGTCGTCGCGCACGGTGTGGCCCGGCTGGTGACGAGCGAGGAGGAAAAGCGGACGGTCCTCAGCGCGATGATCGACAAGATCGCGAGCGGCCGCTCGGCGCAGACCCGCGTCCCCACCCGCAGGGAGCTCGCCGAGACCGCGATGCTGGCGATCCCGCTGCGCGAGGTCTCCGTCAAGGCCCGCACCGGCGGCGTGGTCGAAGACGAGGAAGACCTCGACCTGCCCTACTGGGCGGGCGTGGTGCCGCTGCGCCTCGTGCCCGGCATGCCCGAGCCGGACACCGGCGTGACCGTGCCGGTGCCGCACAGCCTGCGGCCGCCCCGCTCCCCCTGGCTCACGCCCGAGCCGATGCACGGCGACCACGTCATCCTCGAGCCGCTCGACATGGCGCACGTCGACGAGCTGTTCGCCGCCACCCGCGACCCGGAGGTGTGGCAGCACCTGACGCACGGCCAGCCCACCGACCGCGACGGCATGGCCGACGTCGTCGCCGGCGCGCTCCACATGCACCACACCGGCGCGCGCGTGCCCTGGGTCCAGCGCGACGCGGCCACCGGCGAGGTGATCGGCACCACCTCCTACTACGAGCTCAACGAGGCGAAGCGCTCGCTCGGCATCGGCTACACCTTCTTGAGCCGCCGGTGTTGGCGCACGGGGATCAACACCGAGGCCAAGCTGCTCCTGCTCACCCGCGCGTTCGAGGAGCTCGGCGCGGTGCGCGTGGTGTGGCACACCGACACCCGCAACGACCGCTCGCAGGCCGCCATCGAGCGCCTCGGCGCGCGGCGCGAGGGCGTGCTGCGCATGCACCGGCTGCGCGCGGACGGCGCCTGGTACGACAGCGTCCAGTACGCGATGACCCTCGACGAGTGGCCAGCGGCACATGTGAGGCTGCGGGAAAAGCTTCGCGCTCCGGCGGCCGTCGGGTGAGGATGGCGCCGTGCTGGGGATCACCGACATCTGGACCTACGTGCTGGGCACGGTCGCCATCATCCTGCTGCCCGGGCCCAACTCGCTCTTCGTGCTCTCCACGGCGGCCCGGCGCGGCGTATCGTCCGGCTACCGCGCCGCCGCGGGCGTCTTCCTGGGCGACACCGTGCTCATGGTGCTCTCGGCCGCGGGTGTCGCCTCGCTCCTGAATGCGTACCCGCCGGTCTTCCTGGCCATCAAGTGGGCCGGCGCGGTCTACCTCGGCTACGTCGGCGTCCAGATGCTCCGCGGCGCCTGGCGCCGCTGGCGCTCACCCTCACCGGCCACGCCCGCACCGACCGCCGAGCCGGTGGTCAACCCCTTCCGCCGCGCGGCCGTGATCAGCCTGCTCAACCCGAAGGCGATCCTGTTCTTCATCTCGTTCTTCATCCAGTTCGTCGACCCGGCGTACGCCTACCCCGCCCTGTCGTTCCTGCTACTGGGCTTGATCGCGCAGCTGGCCAGCGCGCTCTACCTGACGCTGCTCATCTTCGCCGGCACGTTCCTGGCCGCCCAGTTTCGCCGTCGCCGCCGCCTGGCCGCCGGCGCCACCACCGCGGCCGGCACGCTGTTCCTCGGCTTCGGCCTGAAACTCGCCACAGGCTAGTTTCTTTGAGCTACCGCGACGTCCGTCGTGGTCCAGACCGCTGCGCGGGGCCCCCGGGGAAACGCGGAGCGCAGCGGAGCGTTTTCTTGGGGTGCATTTCCCGCGGCCTCACCCTGATCGTTTGGCCGGAGACGGCCCCGTCCGGAGCCGGAGGCCTCGCCGGAGGCGCCGACCTAACCGCAACCACAAGCGAAGCTGAGGCCCGCGGGAGCATGCGGCGCGCGACCAAAAGCGGACGTGGGCAAATCTGCTTGTAGAAGCCCGACTCCGGAACGGGACGGCCGGACGGTGGCGTGCCTCGACGATCAGTCACGAATGTCGGGCGGATTATCGCTATACCGGACGATGCGCACCTTCGATATTCTGCCCGGGCATCGCAGGCAAGTCTCGCGGAAGGAGCCCGCCGGCACCCCGCAGCTGGAGACTGGGCGGGGGTCAGCGTGACGCAGGTCGAGCGGTTCACGCCCCAGGCGCGCGAGGCGTTCCGGGTCGCTACCGACGAGGCGCGGGGGCGCGGCGACACCCGGCTGCTGCCCGCCCACCTCCTGCTCGGCATCCTCCGGCAGCCGGAGTGCCTGGGTCACCAGCTACTGGTGGCCATGGCCGTGGCGACCGACGACATGTACGAGCGGGTCGATCTCACGCTGCCGGTCCGCACTCCGCACAGCGGCATCGTGACGCCGGATCCCAGCATCGCCGTGCTCGTCACCCACGCCGCCGGGGAGGCCGCCAACCTCGGCGCCCCCAACGTCGGCACCGAGCACCTGCTGCTGGCCCTGCTGTGCGTCGGCGGCCTGGCGGCGCTCCAGACCGACGGCGCTCAGGTCGTGGCGATCCGCCAGTACCTGCGGCCCAGCCTCAATGGCACGCCGCCGCGTGAGGAGGCCGCGGGCGGTGGGATGCGCGCGGACGGCATCGGGGTGACGGGGCCGCCGGGCAATCCGCACCACACCCGCCAGCCGCCGTCGCTCGAGTACTACTCCGATCTCGGAAAACGGGTCTTCGCGCGGGCCATCGAGGAGGCACGGGCCATGCACCACTCCCGGCTGGGGGCGGAGCACCTGCTGCTCGGGCTCCTCTGCCAGCCGGATAGTGCCGACGCGGTGGCGATGGCCAGCCTCGGCCTCACCGAGGCGGCCACGCGCGGGCTGGTACAGGCGTGGCTGGGTGCCGGCTTCGGGGTCAGCGAGACGCCCCTCGTCCTCAACGCCCGGGGCCGCGACGCGCTGGGGCGGGCATACGAGATCGCCCGGGATTGGGGCGCGCCGCAGGTCGACTCGCCGCACATCCTGCTCGGCATCCTCAGCCAGCCGGGCGGTGTCGCCGACATGCTGACGCACGCGGGGATCGCGCCCCAGCAGATAAGCCTGCGCCTCGCGCACATCCTGCAAGGGCGCTTTCAGCCGACCGCCGTCGCCCCGCCGGGTGGGATCGTCGTGATCCTGACCGCCCTGGAGGTGGAGTACAACGCGGTCCGCACCGCGCTGGGAAACCTCCAGGCCGTCCGCCATCCGGCGGGCACCATCTTCGAGGTCGGGCAGCTGCCCGGCAGCCCGCAGCCGATCGCGATCTGCGTGATGGGAGAAGGCACGCAGACCGCCGGGATCATCACGGAACGGGCCGCGGGCATGTTCAACCCGAAGGCGGTGCTGTTTGTCGGCGTGGCCGGCGCGCTGCACGACGACATCCGGATCGGCGACATCGTCGTCGGCACGCGGGTGTACTACTACCACGGCGGCCAGGAGGACGACAGCGGCTTCCACTCCCGCCCGCGGTCCTGGGACGCGCCCAACGACCTGGAGCAGCTCGCCCGATATGTCGCGCGGGGCGGCTCCTGGCGGCGGTGGCTGACCGGCGGCGGTCCGCCGCAGAGCACCGTCCACTTCAGACCGATCGCGGCTGGCGACGTGGTGCTCAACTCCCGCACCTCGCCCCTGGCGACCCAGATCATGCGGCACTACAACGACAGTGCGGCTATCGAGATGGAAGGGGCGGGTGTGGCCCGGGCCGCCCACCTCAACCGGTCGATGGCGGCGCTCATCATCCGCGGCGTCAGCGACGCGGCCGACGGCACGAAGACGACCGCCGCAGACGCCGACTGGCAGCCGATGGCGGCGGCGAGCGCCGCGGCGTTCGCCTATGAACTGATCGCAAGCCTGCCGTAGGTGGGAGTTCGAAAGGTTTTCGAAGGACTTGACAGGCAATGGGTCAAGGCCGGAATATGCCTGTTAACGTGAACAGGCGAGTTGTTTCACCGGGTTTGAGAAACGGGGCCCAGACGCATGGCGGAGCGACGAGACGGCGGAAGCCTATCGGGGCGTGGCCCGCGCCGGCAGGTCGGGATGGTCGATGTGGCCCGGCTGGCTGGAGTCTCCCACATGACCGTCTCCCGCGTCATCAACGACCAGCCGACCGTCAGCCAGGTGACCCGCCAGCGCGTGCTCGCCGCGATGACCGAGCTCGGCTACCGGCCCAACGTCGCCGCCCGCGCACTCGTCACCGGCCGCACCCGCACGCTCGGGGTGGTCAGCATCGACACCACGCTCTACGGGCCCGCCTCCATGCTGCTCGCCATCGAGCGGGCGGCCCGCGACATCGGATACGCGATCAGCATCGCCAGCCTGCCCAGCGTCGACCGCCGTTCGTTCGGTGAGGCGTTCGAGGCGCTGATGGCGCAGGCTGTCGAGGGCATCATCGCGATCACACCGCACACCTCGACCACGACGGCGCTGCGCCACGTGCCCAAGGACATCCCGGTGGTGGCGGTCGAGGGCGGCCGCGCGCCGGTGCCGACCGTCGCCGTCGACCAGCGGCTCGGCGCCCGCCTCGCCACCGAGCACCTACTCTCGCTCGGCCACCGCACGGTCGCGCACATCGCCGGCCCCGGCGACTGGCACGAGGCCCAGGAGCGCGAGCGCGGCTGGCGCGACGCGCTCACCGACGCCGACCGAGAGATCCCCGAGCTGGTGCGGGGCGACTGGAGCCCCCGCTCCGGCTACGAGGCCGCCCGCAAGCTGATCGGCGCGGACGGGTTGACCGCCCTCTTCGTGGCCAACGACCAGATGGCGATCGGCGCGCTGCGGGCGCTCTCCGAGGCCGGCATCCCGGTGCCCGAGCGGATGAGCATCGTCGGCTTCGACGACATCCCGGAGGCCGAGTTCTTCACGCCGCCGCTGACCACGCTCCGGCAGGAGTTCGGCGAGGTCGGCCGGCAGAGCCTCGCGCTGCTGATGGAGCAGGTCGACGGGGCCCCGCGCTCCCGCCGCCGCATCGTGATCCCCCCAGAGTTCGTCGTCCGCGAAAGTACCCGCGCCCCCTTGAGGTAGCCCCATGCCCCATGCTGTTAACGCTAACGAGCCCCCTCGATACGTCGTGGGCGTCGACTACGGCACCCTTTCCGGACGGGCCCTCGTGGTCCGCGTCGACGACGGCGCCGAGATGGGCACCGCCGTCCACGAGTACCGGCACGGCGTCATCGACCGCACCCTCCCGGCCACCGGCGCGGCGCTCCCGCCCGACTGGGCGCTCCAGGACCCCGAGGACTACCTCGACGTGCTACGCGTCGCGGTGCCGGCCGCGATCGCGGACGCGGGCGTCGACCCGGCTCTGGTGATCGGCATCTCCACCGACTTCACCGCGTGCACCGTGCTGCCCACGCTGGCCGACGGCACCCCGCTGTGCCGCCTGCCGGAGCTCGCCGACCGGCCGCACGCGTACACGAAGCTGTGGAAACACCACGCCGCCCAGGGGCAGGCCGACCGCATCAACGCGCTCGCCCACGAGCGCGGCGAGCCCTGGATCAACAGGTACGGCGGGAAGATCTCCTCCGAGTGGCAGTTCGCCAAGGGCCTCCAGCTGCTGGAGGAAGACCCGGAGGTCTACGCGCGCGCCGAGCGGTGGATCGAGGCGGCCGACTGGATCGTGTGGCAGCTCTGCGGCACCGAGACGCGCAACGTCTGCACCGCCGGCTACAAGGGCATCTACCAGGACGGCAGCTACCCGAGCGCCGAATACCTGGCAGCGCTCAACCCCGACTTCGCCGGCTTCGTGGCGAAGATCGACCACCCGCTGCTGCCGCTCGGCGCGCTGGCCGGCGGGCTGACCGCGCAGGCGGCGGCCTGGACCGGGCTGCCCGAGGGCATCGCGGTCGCCGCCGGCAACGTCGACGCCCACGTCACCGCACCGGCCGCGCAGGCCATCTCGCCCGGCCAGCTCGTCATGATCATGGGTACCTCCACCTGCCACGTAATGAACGGCGACACCCTCGCCGAGGTCCCCGGCATGTGCGGCGTCGTCGACGGCGGCATCGTGGCCGGCGGATACGGGTACGAGGGCGGCCAGAGCGGCGTCGGCGACATCTTCGCCTGGTTCGTCGACTCGTCGCTGCCCGCCGACTACCGGGCCGAGGCGGAGCGGCGGGGCATCGGGCCGCACGAGTACCTGAGCGAGCTCGCCGCCGCGCAGAAGGTCGGGCAGCACGGCCTCGTCGCACTCGACTGGCACAACGGCAACCGTTCGGTGCTCGTCGACCACGAGCTGTCCGGCGTGATCGTGGGCCAGACGATCGCCACCCGGCCGGAAGACGTCTACCGGGCGCTGGTCGAGGCCACGGCCTTCGGCACCCGCACGATCATCGACGCCTTCGAGGGCTCCGGCCTCCCGGTCACCGAGCTCGTCGCGGCCGGCGGCCTGCTGAAGAACACGTGGCTCATGCAGCTGTACGCCGACGTGACCGGCCGCCCGATCTCGGTGATCGGCTCGGAGCAGGGCCCGGCGCTCGGCTCGGCGATCCACGCGGCGGTGGCCGCCGGCGCCTACCCGGACGTGCCCGCCGCCGCCGCGGCGATGGGCCGGGTAGAGCGGCGTGTCTACGAGCCGGACGCCGCGCGCACCAAGGCGTACGAGGCGCTCTACGAGGAGTACAGGCGGTTGCACGACTACTTCGGACGCGGGGAGAACGACGTGCTGCACCGGCTGCGCCGGATCCGGAACGAGGCACGGGCATGAGTTCGGTCGACCAGCTCCGCAAAGACCTCGTGGGGTTGCACGACCAGCTGATCCGCTGGGGTCTGGTGGTCTGGACCGCCGGCAACGTGTCGGCCCGCGTGCCCGGCGAAGACCTCTTCGTCATCAAGCCCAGCGGTGTGTCGTACGACGAGCTGACCCCCGAGTCGATGGTGGTCTGCGACCTCGACGGGCAGCTCGTGGAGGGCGACTTCGCCCCGTCGAGCGACACGGCCGCCCACGCCTACGTCTACCGCGAGATGCCCGAGGTCGGCGGCGTGGTGCACACCCACTCCACCTACGCGACCGCGTGGGCCGCCCGCGGCGAGCCGGTGCCGTGCGTGCTGACCGCTATGGCCGACGAGTTCGGCGCGGAGATCCCGATCGGCCCGTTCGCGCTCATCGGTGGCGACGACATCGGCAAGGGCATCGTGGCGACGCTGCGCGGGCACCGCTCCCCGGCGGTGCTGATGCAAAACCACGGCGTCTTCACCATCGGCAAGAGTGCCAAGGCCGCGGTCAAGGCGGCGGTCATGTGCGAAGACGTGGCCCGCACCGTGCACATCGCCCGCCAGCTCGGCGAGCCGCTCCCCATCGCACAGTCCGATATAGACAAGCTCTACGACCGCTACCAGAACGTCTACGGGCAGCGGTAACGAAAAGACGTGGAGGTCTGGCACGGGGATGGTGGGCCCCGGCCAGACCTCCTCGCTTTGCCGCTACTCCAGGTAGAAGGTCGCGTCGGCGCGATCGGTCGCGGTGCTCACCGGCTGCGTATAGAGCAGGTTGGACGAGTGGCGGACGTAGCGGCCGGCGAAGTTCGCCGACTCCAACGACACCCCGGCGCCGTCGGCGAGCCCGGCCCGGCGGAAGAAGCTCGCGTCCGCGCGGAACGTGGCCGAGCCGTCGTTGCGTTCCACCCACACCTCGTGGTTGCGGTGCCGCAGGTAGTAGCCGGGGAAGTTGGTCGACTCCAGCGACACGGTGCCGCCGCCGTTGAGGCCGGTGACGATGCGGAACTGTGAGTCGGCGAGGTTGGTGACGTTCGCCTCGAGGCGCGCCCGGTAGTCCCAGTGCCGGATGTACCGGTCCGCGAAGTTGTACGAGCGCAGCCGCACCGGCGTGATCCCGTCGGCGACCGGGATGCCGAAGTTCGGCGTGCCGTCGGCGTTCCAGTAGAACTTCTGGAGGCGCGTGCGGCGGTTGGGGTCGTTGAGCGGGTCACCGCTGATGTCGCGGTAGCCGCGGTCGTGGTAGACGAGGATGTCGCTCTGGCCGTCCTCCGAGACGGTGAAGGAGTTGTGCCCCGGGCCGTACTGGCTCGTGTTCGCGTTGCTGCGGAAGACCGGCTGCGCGCTCTTCGTCCACGACGACGGGTTCATGAGGTTGCTGGACGCCGAGGCGGTGAGCAGGCCCAGGCAGTAGTTGGCGTCGGTCGCGCTCGCCGAGAACGTCATGAACACGCGGCCGTTGCGCTGGATGACGGCGGCCCCTTCGTTCACCCGGTGCCCGATCGTCTCCCACGAGTGCGTGGGCACGCTGATCCGCGCCGGTGTGGCCGATATGGTCCATGGGTTCGACATGGGCGCCAGGTAGAGGTTGGTGCCGCTGCCGACGGCCGGGTCGTTCTGCGCCCAGGCGAGATAACGCGTTCCATTGTGGACGAAGGTGGTGGCGTCGAGCGAGAACGTGTTGAGCGGCGTCACGATCCGGCCACGCTCGGTCCACCCGCCGGTGAGTGGGTTGGCGGAAGCGTTCTCCAGCACGTACATCCGGATGGCCCAGACGTCGTCGCTGCGGCCGGCGGCGAAGTAGATGTACCACCGGCCGTTGATGTAGTGGATCTCCGGCGCCCAGATGTGCGCGGCCATCTCGCCGCTCGTGTGGCGGCGCCAGATGACGCTCTCGGGCGCGGAGGCGAGCCCCTGGAGCGTCGTGGCACGGCGCAGCACGATGCGGTCGTACTCCGGTGCTGTGGCGGTCATGTAGTAGTAGCCGTCGGTGTGCTTCACGATGTGCGGGTCGGCCCGCTGCGCGACGAGCGAGTTGGTGTACTGCACGGCCGGCGCGGCGGCGGCGGGTGTGACGACGAGCATGCTCGCGGCTGTCAAGAGGACGGCGATCACGGCGACTCTGCGCATGGTTGTCTCCCTCATACCGGCTGGAGCTGCCACTGCTGGCAGTTGTTGTTGAGCCACGACCACAGGCGCACGTCGGCGCCGTCGCCGGTGCCGCAGTTGGCGACGTCGGCGACCTTGCCGGTGGCCTGGTTGGTGAGCCGCACCCAGCCGCCGGCGGCGCTCAGCACGAGCCGGTAGCGCTGGCACGTGTTGTCGAGCCACGACCATTGGCGGATGTCGGTGCCGTCGGCCGAGGCGCAGTTGGTCACGTCGGCCACCTTGCCGGTGCCCACGTTGACGAGCCGGCTCGTGTCGTCGGCCTGGTCTTCGAGGCGCCACCGCTGGTTGCTGCCACCGTTACACGTCCACTGCTGGATGTTGGCACCGTCCGCTGTGGACCCGCCGGCCACCTCCAGGCACTTGCCGCTGTTGCGGTTGACGATGGTGTACGCGGTCGGCGTGGTCGCCGTCTCCCCCGCCGGCCCGTCCGCCGTGGTGCCGAGGCGCATGGGCGTGCCGAAGTTGGGGGTGCCGTCGGAGTTCCACGTGAACTTCTGCGCCCGCGTCGTGCGGTTGTTGTCGCAGCCGCCGCCGGAGGACGCGTTCGCGTGGTAGACGATCCAGTTTTCGGTGCCGTCCGGCGAGGTGAAGAAGCCGTTGTGGCCGGGCGCGTAGACGCTGTTGGCGTCGCTGCGCTGGAACACCGGGTTGGCGTTCTTCGTCCAGGACGAGGCGCTGAGCGGGTTGGTGCCGGTGAGCGTCAGCCGGCCGAGCTTGTAGTTGGGCCCCCAGCAGGCGCTCGCCGAGTACACGATGAACGTGCGCCCGTTGCGCTGCAACGGTTCCGGCCCTTCGTTCACGTTGCCCTCCTGCCGCTCCCAGGAAAGCGTGGGCGACGAGATGAGGCTGAAGGTGCCGCTGACCGTGTAGGGGTTGCTCATCGGCGCGATCACGAGGCTCTGCGTGCTGCCGCCGATGAAGCCGCTGCCCATCAGATAGAGCGATCCGTTGAGCTGGAGCACACTGGCGTCGATGAGCCAGCCGCCGGGGGTGAGGTTGGAGCCGGTGAGCATGTTCCGATACGTGTACGGCCCGAGGGGGTCGGAGCCGGCGCTCTCCAGCACATGCGTGCGCTGACTGTCGCAACAGGCCACACCGACCGCGCCGGCGGAGTAGTAGAGATACCACCGTCCATTGAGGAAGTGGATTTCCGGCGCCCAGAAGTTGGTGCCGCGCGACGACGTGGTGTCCTGCCAGATCTGCACGCTCGGCGCGGTGGCGAGCCCGGCGAGCGTCGGCGACTTGCGCATCGTGAGCGTGTTGGTGAACGAGGTGGTGACGAGGTAGTAGCTGCCGTTGTGGTATTGCAGCCAGGGGTCAGCGCCCTTCTGCGACTTGATCGGGTTGGTGTACGGCCGGCCGGGCGCCGCGTGCGCGGGCTGCGGCACGGCGGTGGTAAACACCGTGAGCAGCGCGGTCGCGGCGACGAGCCATGCCCAGGGGCGGGTCATCGCGACTCCTTTTCATCGACGGTTACGGTTGTTAACGTTCACACAACGGGCGCGCGGAGCTGTCCCGTTGCACCAGCGCCGGCGGGATGCGCGGGTGGTGCCCGATCCGCCGACCTTCAGCGATCTGCCGGACCAGCAGGTCGATGCCGGCCCGGCCGAGCGCGGCGAGATCCTGCCGCACGGTGGTCAGCGGCGGCCGCAGAAACGGCGCCTCGGGGATGTCGCCGAACCCGACGACGCTCACCTCCTCGGGCACCGCGCGGCCGGCCAGGTGCAGCGCCCGCAACGCGCCGAGCGCCATCTGGTCGTTGGCACAGAAGATCGCCGTCACGCCGCGGTGGCCCCCGAGGTGGCGCACCGCCTCGTATCCGGACCGCACGCTCCAGTCGCCGGCCAGCACCATGCCGATCGGCGCCCCCGCCTCGCCCAGCGCGGCCCGCCAGCCGGCCACCCGCTCGCGCGCCTCCGGCCAGCCGGGCGGACCCGAGACGTGGTGGACGGTGTGGTGCCCGAGGTCGAGCAGGTGGCGGGTGACGGACGCCGCGCCCGCGACGTTGTCGAACCCGACCACCGGCACGCCCTCGGCCTCGCCCGCGCCGACGGCGACGAGCGGCACCTCCGCCGGGATCCGGCTCAGCGCGGCCAGCGCGGGATCGGTCGGCGCGACCGCGAGGACGCCGCCGACCTCCCGGCAGAGCAATGTCTCGACAGCGGAGGCGACCGAGTCCGCGTCGACCGAACGCGCGCTGACCGCCGTGAGCGGGTGGCCGGCGGCACGGGCGGCGCGGGCGATCGCGTAGACCGTCGAGGTGGGACCGGCGAGCGAGGTGTCGAAGGCGACCAGCCCCAGCGCGGGTGCGCGCTGGGCGGCCGGCCCGCGCGGCACGGTGCGGTGCGCCACACGAGCGGCGCCGGTCAGCACCGGCCTGTCGCGCAACCGCCGCGCACCGCGCATGGTGACCTCCCTCCGGCCCCGCGTCAGTGGCAGTGTTAGCGCTCACACTGACGGTGTCAAGGGGTTGACTGGAGTCGATCTGTTCGGCTACATACCGCGCACGTCACGATTGCGTGAAGCTCTTGACGCCGAGCAACGTGAGCGTTAACACTCTCGCAAACACACTCGTGCCACCGCGGTAGCCCCGCAGCGGTCGCGGGGATGTTAGCGCTAACAGTGATGGCGAGGAGTGCGAGATGCGCAGAAAAATATCGACGGTCCTGCTGGCCGCCGCACTGGCCGGCCCGCTAGCCGCCTGCGGTGGCGGCGATGACGGTGCCGGTTCTGGCAGCGGCTCGGACGATGGGAAGATCGTTCTCGGGTTTTCCCAGGTCGGT
>NZ_JCADBM010000036.1:0-75893 GCF_059359075.1 Phytohabitans sp. LZ39
CCTCGACCTCCTCGAAGAACAACGCGTCCAAGGCGTCCTCATCACCCCCATCGACGACGCCAGCCAACGCCTCCACCAGCTCCGCGACCGCGGCGTGCGGGTCGTGCTCCTCGACCGCCGCTCCACCGAGAAGGATCTGTGCTCGGTGTCGGTGGACGACCGGCTCGGTGGCGAGCTGGCGATGCGACACCTGGTGGAGAGCGGCCACCGCCGGATCGCCTTCGTCGGCGGGCCACACCGCCTCGAGCAGGTCCGCGACCGCTACGACGGAGCGCTGCAAGCCCTCAAAGACGCGGGACTCGACGAAGACGAGCACCTGCGCCGGTACGACACACCCGCCCTCACCGTCGCCGCCGGACGCGACGCCGCGGCCCGCATCCTCGGCCAGCCCAAGAACTCCCGGGCCACCGCCGTCTTCTGCGCCAACGACCTGCTCGCCCTCGGCGTCCTCCAGGTACTCACCCGCCAACAAATCCGGGTACCCGACGACATCGCCCTGGTCGGCTACGACGACATCGACTTCGCCGCCGCCGCGGCCGTGCCCCTCTCCTCCGTCCGCCAACCACGCCAACGCCTCGGACAGACCGCCGCCGGTCTCCTGCTCGACGAGGCCAACCAGCCCGAAACCCACCAGCACCAACAGGTCGTCTTCGAGCCCGAGCTCGTCGTACGCGAGTCGAGCCAGCGGATCGTCACGGCGGAGTGATCCGGGTCAGCGTCTCCTCGTACGCTGTGGAGGGCACGCGCCCCTGCGCGAACGGGCGCTCGATCTGCTGGATCGTGAAGAGCAGCAACGTGATCATGCTGGCCACCGTGGCGGTGAGGGCGAGCTGTGGCAGCGCCCGGTCGAACGGGAAGAAGAACATCGGCAGCCCGGCCAGCACCGCTCCGGCCAGCAAGGCGAACCAGGTCGCGTCGCCGATCCGCGACTCGGCCAGGGCGAGCCGCTCCTGGCGGGCCTGTAACAGCGACTCCACGGCGGCCGGCGCGTCTTCGGCCTCCTCGCCGTTGCGGCTGGCGAGGTCGTGCATGTCCTGCACCAGCTGCCAGCCGCGGGGGTGCTCCTCGGCGCTCGCCTCGGCGAGCCGCGGCCACTCCCGGTCGACCACCTCGCGCAGGTAGTCACGGGTGAGCCTGGTCATCTCGGCACGGTCCGGCTCCGGCATCCCGTTGACCGACCAGGCCACGAGCTGCGCCGCCTCCGCCTCCGCGTACGTGGCGTCGCGGGCCTCGTCGGCACCGCTCCACACGTCGATGAACACGAACGCGGCGACGATCGCGAAGAGCATGCCGGCGAGCGAGAAGACCGCGCTCAGCACGTTGATGTCGACGAGCGGTTTCGAGTCACGCCGCCAGCGGCGCAGCAGCGCGACAACGGCGAGAGCGGCGGCGGATACGCCCACCAACCAGAGCGTGCCGACTAGGTAGGTATTCATCGAGGTTCCATTTAGGATGCATCCACTTCGTCCGGGCTTACCAGGGTAGATGGGGTGTCATCTGTGCGAAACCGGCATGTCGCCTTACGGATGGTCGCGCTGCTCGCCACCGGCGGCGGTCTCGCACTTGCCGCACCGGCCGCCGCCACCCGCCCTGTGTCCACAGTGGAGGCGTCGTCGAACCAGTGCACCGGTGGGCTCTACCAGGTGCGCACGGTGCGCAAACACCGTTCGTCCACGCTGGACTCCATCGACCCAGATACCGGTGACACGCGGCGGTCCACAGGCCTTGCGTACACGGTCAACGCGATCGGGTACGACGCCGGGCAAGGGCTCTTCGCCGGCGTGGCCACCCGCCACGAGGGTCACCCGATCGGGGACGGCGGGCACGTCGTCACCATCACCCCGGAGGGTGAAACCCGTGATCTGGGGCCGGTACGGGGTGCTTCGGTGGCCGGGGCGTAC
The DNA here is from genome assembly GCF_059359075.1 of Phytohabitans sp. LZ39. Taxonomy (NCBI): domain Bacteria; kingdom Bacillati; phylum Actinomycetota; class Actinomycetes; order Micromonosporales; family Micromonosporaceae; genus Phytohabitans; species Phytohabitans sp. LZ39. Next base: position 1,902 of record NZ_JCADBM010000036.1, read on the forward strand.
TCCGGCACCGTCGTCGACGGCCGGCTGCTCCTGCATCTCGACGGTCATCTCGTCGCGGTGGACGTACGCCCGGGGAGTCCCACGTTTCGCACGGTGGTACGCCGCCTCGACCTGCCGCGCCTGCCCAGTTTCGGCGACTGGGACGCCCGGCCCGGCGACGGCGGCCTGTACGCGGTCTCCACGCAGGGCCGCGGCCCGAGCCGGCTGGTCCGCGTCGACCCGGCCACCGGCGCGGTGACCGAGAAGCCGGTGCCGGACCTGCCGGGAGACGGCTTCTTCGGTGCGGTCGCGTTCGACGACGGCGGCACACACCTGTACGCCACCGACAACAACCACGCCAGCACACTGTGGCGGATCGGGCTGGACGGCACGGCCGCGAAGCTCGCCCGCGGGTCCGGTCTGCTCGGCTCCGACGCGGCCTGGTGTCCACGCCCGCCGCCACCCTCACCGAAACCGACCACGCCGCCACCCGCGCGTCCGCGCCCGCCGGCCGCGGTTCCACCGCCCGCCGTGCCGCCGACGCCACCGCGACCGGTGCCGCCGGCGACGACCCCGCCCGTCACCACACCGCCGGTCACCACGCCGCCCCCGTCACCCACACCGGCGGCTGTGGCGAACGCGACCCGCAAGCCGCTGGCCGTCGTGGAACCGCCCAAGGACGACCGGATCACCACCGTGCGCTGGGGCATCGTGCTGCTCGTCCTCGGCCTCGGCGCGATCGCGCGCACCCGCCGGATCCGGCACCCGTAAGGGGCTCGTACGTCACCGTACGTACCCCGGATGCCGTCGTGGAGCCGACGCCGCGGGCGGCGGCCTGGGACACGATTTCTGGCATAGGGCGAGTAACCAAAGGAGATCGTGATGTTGGCAGAGCTGACGAGCTACACGGCGTACGCCCACCCGGGTCCCGGCTGGGACGGCAACGGCTGGGACGGCGGCGGCCCCGGCTGGTGGATCATCGTGCCCATCGTGTTCTGGGTGGCCGTGCTCTCCGCCGCGGGCTACCTGATCTACCGCTTCTCCCCGCGACGCGCGGCGCGCACGGCCGCCGAGCGCACGCTGGCCGAGCGGTTCGCGCGTGGCGAGATCGACGCGGAGGAGCTGAACCACCGGCGGTCCGTGCTGCGCGGCAAGGGCTGAGCCGCTTGGTGATCAAAGGTCCTCTCCAGCAGTTCGAACTGCTGGAGAGGACCTTTGATCACCAAGGGAGGGGGCGCGACATGTCCATCTGGCGACATGTCGCCTTTGCGCGCGCGACAGGTAGTGACCGTCGCGGGAGCGCGACCACAGACTCACGCCATGGTTCGTATCGCGCGTGCCGCGGTGGCGGGGGTCCTGGTCGCGGTGGCGCTGACCACGCCGGCGGCGGCGGACAGGGGCGGGACGCCGGCGGGACACACAGTCACCGCCGCAACGGGGGCGTCCCGGATCACGCTCATCACCGGCGACGTGGTGGACATCGCGCCCGCCGGTGACGGCCGGTACGCGGCGTCGGTGCGGCCAGGTCCGGGGCGCGAGCGGATCACCTTCCACACCGTCGAGGCGGACGGCGGGCTGCGGTTGCTGCCCAGCGACGCGGTGCCGTACGTCTCGTCGGGCGTGCTCGACGCCGACCTCTTCGATGTGGAGGAGCTCGTCGCCGGCGGGTACGCGGACGCGTCGGCCGGCCGGCTCCCGCTGATCGTGCGCTACGCCGGCGGGCGGGCGCCCGCGGTCGGCGCGCTGGCCGGCACGGCGTCGGTACGCCCGCTGCCGAGCGTGGGTGGGGCGGCCGTCGCCGCCGAGAAGGACACCCTCGGAGAGCTGTGGCGGTCGTTCACGGCCACACCCACCGCCGCGCTCCGTGGTGAGGGCATCACCGGCATCTGGCTGGACGGCCGGGTGCGCGCCAGCCTCGACCGGAGCGTCGCGCAGATCGGCGCGCCGGCCGCCTGGCAGGCCGGGTACGACGGCAGCGGCGTCGACGTGGCGGTGCTCGACACCGGGGTCGACGCGGCACATCCGGACCTGGCCGGCAAGGTGGTGGCGCGGGAAAACTTCACCGACGCCGCCGACGCGGCCGACCACTTCGGGCACGGCACCCACGTCGCGGCCACGATCGCCGGCACCGGCGCGGCCTCCGGCGGTAGCCGCAAAGGCGTGGCGCCCGGCGCGGACCTGATCGCCGGCAAGGTGCTCAACGACGCGGGCGACGGCTACGACTCCTGGATCATCGCCGGCATGGAATGGGCGGTCGCACAGGGCGCCGAGGTGGTCAACCTCAGCCTCGGCGGCGAGGCGACCGACGGCACCGACCCGCTGAGCGAAGCGGTCAACCGGCTCACCGCCGAGCACGGCACGCTCTTCGTGGTCGCCGCCGGCAACACCGGCAAGGACGCGGACGTGGGCACACCGGCCGCCGCCACGGCCGCGCTGTCAGTGGGCGCGGTGGCCCGGGACGAGAGCCTCGCCGACTTCTCCAGCCGCGGCCCGCGCCTGGGCGACGAGGCGGTCAAGCCCGAGATCACGGCGCCGGGCGTGGGGATCGTCGCGGCCCGGGCGGCCGGCACGGGCATGGGCGCGCCGGTCGACGACCGGTACACCGCCGCGTCGGGCACCTCGATGGCCACGCCGCACGTCGCCGGCGCGGCCGCGCTGCTCGCCCAGGCCCGTCCAGAGTGGACGGCGGCGCAGCTCAAGGACGCGCTGGTGAGCACCGCCAAGGGCAACCCCGCCATCGCCGTCGACGCGCAGGGCGCCGGCCGGGTCGACGTGGCCCGCGCGGTCGGCCAGGGCGTGTACGGCACGGCGACCGCGAGCCTCGGCACACACACCGAGCCGGCCACCGGCACGCGCGAGCAGGAGCTCGTGTACACCAACACGACCTCGGCGGCGGTGACCCTCGACCTCGCGCTCGACCTGCCCGCGTTCTCGCTCTCGGCCGACCAGGTCACCGTCCAACCTGGACAGTCGGCGGCGGTGACGCTCCGGCTGGACACGGCGAAGCTGACCCGTGGCCGCCATACCGGTTACGTGACCGCGACCGCGGCGGGCGGGGTGCTGGTGCGCACCGCGGTCGGTGCGACGCTCGACCTGCCCATCCACCGGATCACGTTTCGGGCGGTCGACCGCCAGGGCGCGAAGGTTTCGGTGCCGGTGATCCTGCTCTACGGCGACGAGCGCCGCAAGGACCAGACCGGCTACATCATGCCGTGGGACGAGAGCAAGACCATCGAGGTGTACGAGGGCACGTACGTCATGAACGCCCTCGTCGAGGACGGGGCGCCCCTCGACGAGCAGGCCACGTTCATCACCAACCCGGAGCTGCGCGTCACCGGCGACGTGGAGATCCTGCTGGACGCCCGCACCGGCACGCCGATCCGGATCGAGACGCCGAAGCCGGCCGAGCAGCAGGCGATCCTCAGCTACTACGAACGACGGGTGCACGCCAACGGGCGCTCCACCGCGCACGGCGTCATGCACTTCAGCACGATCCAGCAGGTCAACGTCACGCCGACCAGGCGTCCGGCGGCCGGCCAGTACGAGTTCTCGTCGCGCTGGCAGCTCGTGGCGCCCATGGTTCAGGTCAAGGTGACCGGGGTATCCGGGCCCATCGACATCAATCTGCTGCACCAGTCGCCCGCGTACGAGGGCACCCGCAGGTTCCGCCTCGTGCCCTTCGGCAAGGGTGACGTGCGCGGCGCCGCCGCGTTGATCGTCGGCGCGGAAGACCGCTCGGAGCAGGAGCAGATCGCCGACGCGGCCGCTGCCGGCGCCGCGGTGGCCATCATCGTGCGTACCCCGGACATGCCGGCCTGGACCGTGTGGCGGCCGGTCGGCGACCGGGAACCGATCCCATCACTCGTGGTCGCCAACGACGACGGCCAGAAACTCCTCAAGGCCGCGGGCGGCAAGGCGCGCCCGGCGATCGACCTCACGCTCGACACGTCCAGCCCGTACCTGTACGACGTCTTCCACGTGGAGCGGGGACGCGTGCCGGATCGGATCGTGCACCGGGTGACCCGCGACAACACCGTACGGATCTCCTCCCGGTACGCGGACAACGGCGGCTTCGGTTGGGCGAAGGAGCAACGGTTCGGGTGGCGGCCCTGGCAGGAGTACGCGTGGAACGACACGCAGCGGTTCGTACAGACGCCGAAGGTGCGCGAGGAGTGGGTGTCGGCGGGTGACTCCGTCTGGCAGCACCGCGTGCACCACGAGTACACCTGGGATGACATGAACCCGATCGGCGGAGGAATGACCGAGGTGCCGCGAAGCTACGCGGCGCGCAGCACGCTGACGGAGGGGTGGTTCACGCCGGTCGTGCGCCCCGCCGCCGTACCGGGCATGATCTCCGCCCGTACGGCCGACACGCTCGCCCTCTGGGTGCCCGAGTTCGTCGACGCGACCCGCGGACATTTCCAGGTGGCCGAGGGCGAACCGGTGGGCGCCAAGCTGTGGCGCGACGGAAAGCTCCTGGCCGAGCTACCCGACGCCCGCCGCGACGTGGGCACGACCGCCGCGCCGGCCACGTACCGGCTCGACCTGACGACCGAACGCGGCGGCGAGGAATGGCTCTGGGCCACCCGCACCGAGACGTCGTGGGAGTTTCGCTCCGGACGCCCGGCGGCGGGTCGCACCGAGCCGCTCCCGTTGCTCCAGATCGGGTACGGCGTGCCGGCCGACCTGACCGGGTACGTCTCCGGCCGGCACCCGCACCTGCTCGGGCTGACCCTGTGGCACCAGGAGGGCCTACGCCCACCGCGCGGCACCACCCTGCGCGTCGAGGTGTCACTCGACGAGGGCGCGAAGTGGCGCAGCGTCCCGGTGATCCGCCACGGCGACGGCTACCGCGCCCTCCTGCCCGCCGGCTACGGCAGCGTGTCACTGCGGGTCCATGCCCGCGACGCGGCCGGCAACGCGGTAACCCAAACCGTGATCCGCGCCTACGGCCTGAAGTAAATCCCAACACGGGAGAACATTTGGGCTACCGCGATGCCCGTCGTGGTCCAGACCGTTGCTCCCGCGGCCTCACCCGTCCGCCGCTGGTCGCGCCCAGCCCCTGCGCGCAACCGGCCGGGAGGAAAGGGGGCGGGGTGGCAGGGCTCGCGCCAGGCGGTGGTCGACGTTTGTCCACAATGTCTGTTCCCGGATCGGCGATCCGGGAAAGCAACGGGGTTGTCGTCGCCGTGTGTAACCGCCACGAGGGTGTGAGCGGCGCGAGGCTCGAGATCTAGGAGGGTTGGGGCGCCATTTCAACCCTAAATCTCCTAGATCTCGAAGTCTGGTGTCGTTGGCTGGTTACGTTGCGTCAGGATGGTGCAAGTGGGGCCGCGCCGACCCGCTCGGGCTTGTCTCGCGGAGCTGGCAGTGGACGGCCGGGGATTTCGGCGAGCGCTGCGAGCCGCCGGCCGGGAGCGGTGCCCGCGGGAGCATACGGTCCGCAGCTGACGCGGACGCGGGCAAATCTGCCTCGAAGCAACGCCACGACGAGCGGCGACCCTGACCCCGAAAGATCTCTAGAGCCAGCCGCGGCGGGCGGCTTGGAAGGCCAGGCCGGGGCGGGTGTCGACGCCGGCCAGTGCCATCAGGCGGTCGAGGCGGCGTTGCACCGTGCGGCGGCTGACGCCCATCTGGGAGGCGATCGACTTGTCCGGCACACCGGCCACGAGGAGCGAGAGCACGAAGCGTTCGGACTCGTCCGGCAGGTCGGGCTCCTCGTCCGGGACGCCGCCGTCGATCCGCACCGGCGTGGCGATGTCCCAGTGGCTCTCGAAGAGGGCGATCAGCGCGTCGAGCAGCTGGCTGCGGCCGATGACCGCGGCGGACGGCTCGCCGACGTCGCCCTCGTCGCCGCGGACCAGCGGGCAGATCGCCGTCGTGCGGTCCGCCACCGCCAGCCGGACCGGCAGCGTGCGTAGGCTGCGGGCCTCCTCGCCACGGCGGATGCCCTCGGCGACGTTGGCCTGCATGCCCGGCTCCATCAGCAGCGCCCGCTCGTAGATCACCTGGTAGTGCACGCCGCGGTCGAGCGCGTCGAACTCCTCGGTGTTTTCGGCGCTCTCCATCGCTACCGCGTTGGCCCGGCAGAGCCAGAGCATCTCCGACTTGGCCGAGTCCTGGAGCCGGCGGATGCGCTCGCGCAGCGCCGCCGCGCCCACCACGATCTCCACCAGCTGGTCGGCGTGCCGGCGGCGGGCGCTGGTCAGGTACTCCTCGCTCAGCGCGGCCAGGGCCCGCCGCGACTCCTCCAACGACTCCTGGCGGCGTAGCAGCTCGGTGCCGAGCGCGGGCTCGGGCGGCAGGGGGCGGTAGACGTCGGCCCCGTCGGCCGCCACCAGCCCCTTGTCGCTGAGTCCTTTCAGCAGCCGCTGCCCGTCGTCGGGCCGGAGCGACATGCGCTCCGCCACCTGGTCCGCGCGGGCCGTGCCAAGGCGCACCAGCACCCGGTAGGCCCACTCCTCCTCCGGCCCGAGCAAAGCCTCCCCGTCTCGCATGGCATCCACCATGCACCCGGCCGAGAGGATTGATCAATGATCGACGAATCGCGGAGCACCCGCCAGCGGGGGCCGCCGGGTCGCCCCGACGGCCCCCGGCCACCCCCGTCATTCGTTGTGCAGCACCTGGGCGATCGTGACCCGGGCGGCCGACCTGGCCGGTATGAACGCGCCGATCGCGGCGATCGCGACGCCGGCCAGAGCCAGCAGCACCAGCGTCGGCGCCTGGTACACGTCGAGAACGGCGGAGGGGAAGGCGACCTGGGCGGTGTTCGCCATGGCCGGGAGCACCACCCGGTGCACGGCGACCCCGATCGGGATGCCGAGCAGGCCGCCGAGCGCGCCGAGCGCGGCCATCGAGGTCACCACCATCACGGTGACCTGACCCGGCGTCATCCCGATCGACTTGAGCATGCCCAGGTCGCGCCGGCGCTCGCGGGTGCTGAGCACGGCCGTGTTGAAGACGCCCAGCGCGGCCACCACCGCGAGCATCAGCGTCAGCAACGTGACGGTGAGCAGCACGATCACGATGAACTCCTCGGCGCCCTCGGGCGGGCCGGCGGCAAGGCCGGCCTGCCGCACCGCCGCCATGTACGCCTGCGTGTCCGTGCCCTCGGTCAGCTGGATCTCGTAGTGGCCCGGGAACGCGTCCGGCGCCACGGTCGCCGCGGTCGACCAGTCGGCGATGATCGTCTCGGTCTCGTTGTACAGCACCATGCCGACGATCCGCACCTGCGTCGCGCCTTTGCCGGCCTCGATCGTGAAGGTGTCGCCGATGGACAGTCCACGCTGGACAAGGAAACGCTTGGCGACGGCCACCTCACCGGCCGCCGACGGCCACCGTCCCTCCAGGACCTGTTGGCCGAGCGCGGCGGTGTCTCCCTTGTAGAGCTTCAGCATCGTCTGGTCGGTGTTGCCGACCTGTCTGACCATCATGTCGAAGGAGCCGAGCACATAGCGGGTGCCGGATATCGAGCGCAGCAGCGCCTCGTCTTGTGCGGAGCCGCCTTCCGGGCCGCCGTCCGGAAACACCTCCACCTGCACCGCGCCCATGCGCGCCTCCTCCCGCTGGTACCGGGTCAGCGAGTCGGCGAGGCCGATCGCCAGCGTGACGCTCGTCACGCCGAGCACCACAGCGGCCATGGTCAGCGCGCTGCGGGCCGGGCGGGCGAAGGGCAGGCCGAGGCCGAGGCTCACCGCGCGGGGCAGTCGCGTGCCGCTGAGCCAGCGCTGCGTCCGCAGGCCGCGACCGGTGTGCGGGGCGCTGCCCGCGCTGATCGCTTCGGCCGCCGGCAGGCGGCGGGCACGCATCGCCGGCACGAAGGCGGAGAGGGCGACCATCAGCGGTACGCCGAGCAGCGCCGCGACGCTCACCCAGATCGGCACGCCGATGCCCTCGCTCCCCAGGTTGCGGAACGCCTGGGAGAGCAGCGGCCGGGCCAGCATGTTGCCCAGGATCGTGCCGAGCGCGCAGCCGACGATCGCCGGGACCGAGACCATCACCAGGTACACGGCGAGCACCTGGGTCGGTGTGAAGCCGAGCGCCTTGAGCACGCCGATGTGCCGGAAGCCGGCGACGACCGCGCCGCTGACCACGTTCGCCACGATGAGGATCGCGACCGCGAGGCCGAGCAGGCCGAACGCGATCAGGAACGTCACGTACGTCGCCGCCTCGCGCGCCGCCTCGTCCCGCAGGACCAGGTACGAGGTCGAGCCGAGCCGCGCACCGGCCGGCAGCCCTTTCGACACCTCGGCCTCGCCGGTCTGGATCTGGGCGGCGGTCGCGGCGTGAGTGAAGCGGTACAGCATCTGGGTCGAGGTCGGGCCCAGCGCGGTCATCTGCTCCGGCGTGACCCAGGCGTCGGCCGAGCGGCTCATGCTGTACGCGTGGCCGACCACCGTCAGCGTCGTGCCGTCCGGGGTGGTGAGCCTTTCACCGAGGCGGAAGAAGACGCCCGGACCTACCGGGTTCTGGTTGACCACGACCTCGCCGGGCGCGGACGCCCAGCGGCCCCGCCACACGTTGAGACGGTCCACCGACCCGTCGGGGTCGCCGCGGCCCACGATCGTGAGCGGCATGCCCGGCCGGCGCCTGCCGTCGCTGGGGTCGGAGTTGGTCTCGACCGTCGCCTGGCCGAACGGGCCCGCCGCGGCCGTCACCCCCGACCACCCGGCCCCGGAGGTGAGCTGCGCGTCGGTCGCCTTGGTCCGGTCGTAGGTCGCGGCCAGGTGCGCGCCGAGCTGCCGGGCGTACGCCTGGTCGAAGGGGGCTGACGAGACGGCGAGCAGGCCGAGCGCGACCACGATCATCGTGGTGGAGACCAGGACGACGATGCCCACGACGGCGGTTTGAAGCCGGCGCCGGCGTACCGCCGCGCGGGCCGCCAGCCAGACGGCGCTCACGCCCGCTCCAGGGCGCGTTCGCGGGCGACCCTGCCGTCGACGATCTCGATCACGCGGCTGGCGCAGCGGGTGGCGAGCCGCTCGTCGTGGGTGACCATCAGCAACGTCTGACCGATCTGGTTGAGGTCGAGCAGCAGGTCCATCACCTGCTCGCCGACCTTGCTGTCGAGCGCGCCCGTGGGCTCGTCGGCCAGCAAGAGGGCGGGCCGGTTCATCAGCGCCCGGGCCACCGCCACCCGCTGCCGCTCGCCGCCGCTCAGCTGGGCCGGGTACGTGTTGCGCCGCGCCGCGATGCCGAGCTCGTCCAGCAGTTCCAGCGCGCGGCGGCGGGCGTGCGGCGCGGCTACGCCGGCGAGCTGGGCGGCGAGCGCCACGTTGTCGAGGGCGGGCAGGTCGTCGATCAGGTTGAAGAACTGGAAGATCATCCCGATCCGCCGGCGGCGGAAGAGGGCCAGGCCCTTCTCGTTCAGCCGCCCGAGGTCGTCGCCGTGCACCACGACCGAGCCGGACGTCGGCCGGTCCAGCCCGGCGATGACGTTGAGCAGGGTCGACTTGCCGCTGCCCGAGGGGCCCATCACCGCGACCGCCTCCCCCGGGCGGATCTCCAGCGAGATCCCGTCCAGGGCGATCGCCTCGCCGTACTCCTTGCGGACGCCGGTCAGCTGGACGACCGCTGGCTCGTTGCCTTCGTCACTCATAGTCGTAGAGATTGGCGGGTCGGGTGCCGCTCGGGCATCGGCTCGCGGTGGTAACTCTCCGCGCGTCTCATCCTGGGGATGTAGGCGCTGCCTCCGGGGAATGATGTGCCGCTCGGCGGTGGCCTGAGAGAGTTGTCGTCATGGTGGGTTGGCTGGTCGCGCTGGTCGCGGTCGGGTTCGCCGCGCTCTTCGCGGTGCAGCTGGTCCGCACCCGGCGCGCCTTCACGAGGGCGCTGGAGGAGCGCGGCTGGCTGCTGGAGCGGGAGCGCGAGACGGCGGCGCGCGGCGCGGTCGACGCCGAGCGCGCCCGGATCGCCCGCGAGCTGCACGACATCGTCAGCCACAACGTGAGCGTCATGGTCGTGCAGGCCGGAGCCGCCCGCCAGGTGGTCGCGGCGGACGCCGACGAGGCCACGGCAGCGCTGCGGGCGGTGGAGAGCGCCGGCCGCGACACGATGACGGAGCTGCGCCACCTGCTCGGCGTGCTCGCCCCGGCGGCCGACGGTGAGGATGTCGACCTGTCGCCGCAGCCAAGCCTGAGCCGGCTCAGCCCGCTGGTCGACCGGATCGCGTTCGCCGGGCTGCCGGTCGAGGTGCGCATCTCCGGCGAGCCGCGGCCGCTGCCCTCCGGGGTCGACCTGACGGCCTATCGGATCATCCAGGAGGCCCTCACCAACGCGCTCAAGCACGGAGACGGGGGCAAGGCGGAGGTGGCCGTGCGCTACGGGGAGCGCTACCTGCGCATCGAGGTGCTCAACACCGGTCCGAGCGTGCTGTCCGGCGGCCGCCCGCGCCCGCGGGGCAACCCCGGCGAGGGCCGCGGCCTACTCGGCCTGCGGCAGCGGGTCGCGGTCTTCGGTGGAGACCTGGACGCCCGCCGCCGGCTGGGTGGTGGCTTTCGGGTCCGCGCCAAGATCCCCCTGGAACGCGCATGAACGCCCCACGGGTGGTCATCGCCGACGACCAGGCGCTGGTACGCAGCGGCTTCCGCCTGATCCTGACGGCCGGCGGGATCGACGTGGTCGGCGAGGCGGCAGACGGCGCCGAGGCGGTCGCGGCGGTGCGGCGGCTCCGCCCGGACGTCGCGCTGATGGACATCCGCATGCCGGGCATGGACGGTCTGGAGGCCACCCGCCGGGTGCTGGAGCACGCGCCCGAGTGCCGGGTGCTGATGCTGACGACGTTCGACCTCGACCGCTACGTGTACGCGGCGCTGGCCGCCGGCGCCAGCGGCTTCCTGCTCAAGGACGTGACGCCCGAGCACCTCGTCGCGGCCGTGCGCCTCGTCGACACCGGCGACGCCCTGCTCGCGCCGTCCATCACCCGCCGCCTCGTCGAGCGCTTCGCGGCCGGCGACGTGGCCGCGGGCACCCCCGCCGCGATCCACCGCGACCTGGCCGGGCTGACGCCACGCGAGCGCGAGGTGCTCACGCTCATGGGGCGTGGCCTGTCCAACGCGGAGATCGCGGCCGCGCTGACGCTGAGCGAGGCGACGGTCAAGACGCACGCCGCGCACATCTTCGGCAAGCTGAGCCTGCGCGACCGGGCACAGGCGGTCGTCCTCGCCTACGAGACCGGTCTTGTCAAGCCCGGCGGTTAGCCGCCGTGGCCACCGTGAAACGGGGTCGTCACGCCGTCGTACCGCAGGTGCAGTGCCATGCCCTGTGCGGCGTGGGCGAGGTTGTGGCAGTGGTTCATCCAGGCGCCCGGGTTGTCCGCGCGGAAGGCGACCCGCCACACCTCGCCCGGCTGTACGTCGAACGTGTCCAGCCACAGTGGACTGCCGCTCGCCCGGTGGCCGTCACGCTCCAGCACGAGTACGCGATGGCCGTGCAGGTGCCACGGATGCGTGTCGAGGCCCCGGTTGGCCACCGTCATCTCCACCAGGTCGCCCTCCCGCACGAGCTGCGTGGGCACGTTGGGGAAGGCGCGCCCGTTGACGGTGAACGCGTACCGTGGCACGCCGTCCACGAGCGCGATACCCCGGTCGAGTACCAGCGTGAAGCCGCGGTCGAAGCGGCTCCCCGGCCCGAACGGGGTGGCGGCCGGGGCGCCGTACCGGGTGATGTCCAGCTCCGGCCAGCCCTTCGGGGCATCGCCCGCGCCGAGCACCGCTTGGCCGTCGACGAACAGCGCCACCTCGCCGGCCGGCATCGTGTACGCGAGGTCGTAGCGGCCGCCAGCCGGCAGGCGCAGCTCAGCGTCGCGCAGCTCGCCCGGGTCGTTGAGGTCGGTGCCGTCGACCGCCACAAGGCGGTAGGCGGTGCCGGTGAGCGCGAAGCGGTGCGGCACGCCGTCGGTGTTGACCAGCCGCAGCCGCACGGGTGTGCCGGGAGCGGCCTCGGGCATCGCGGCGGCGCCCACCACAGTGTCGGAGCCGAAGGTGTGCACCGGCAGCGTCACGTCGACGCCGCGCGCGGGTGGCCCGACGACCAGCGTGCCGTACAGCCCCATCTTCACGCCGACGTCGGACGCCTGATGCGTGTGGTACCAGTACGTGCCCACCTGGTCCGCGCGAAACCGGTAGACGTATTCGCCGCCGGGTGGGACGGCGTCCTGGGTGACCCCGGGCGCGCCGTCCTCGGCCGCCGGCACGTCGTACCCGTGCCAGTGCAGCGTCACGCCGCGCTGGATGTCCGCGTTGTGGAGCGTCACCTCGACGAGGTCGCCCTGGCTCGCGGTGATCGGCGGGCCGGGCACCTGGCCGTTGTACCCCCACGCCTCGACCGTCCGCCCGCCGACCTGGACCGTCGTCGTGCGGGCGGTGAACTCATACCGCCGCACCTGCCCGCCGGCCGCGGGGGTGGTCGGTCCGCGCAGGTCGGCCACGGACACGCCGTGCCCGGCGGAGTGGCGGAGCTCGGGGCCACCGCCGGCGTCGAGGTCGGCCCCCGTCGCGAATCCGGCCCCGACGCCGACAAGCCCCATGGCGAGGATCGGTACGAACGTCCACAGTGGTGGCCCGGAGCCGGCCACCCGCCACGTCACAAGCCCGGCCACCCCGACGAGGGCCACCGTCACGAACACCTCACTCCAGGTCGCCGGATAACCGACCAGCAGCGGGAAGAGCAGTCCGGCCGCGGCGGCGTACCCCGCGACGAGGAGCGGCACCACGGCGGCGGGTGAGTTGCCCGGCGTGCCGGTCCGCACCGCGGAGAGCAGGCGCGGGCCGGCGACGAGGACGGCGGCGAGCCCGGCCACGCCCAGCAGCGGCCCGGTCAGGACCACGCGGTCCTGCGCGAACCACCAGCCGCCGTTGGCGAGAGCGACCGAGGTCGTGATCCGCACCAGCGTCACGACGACCGCGGCCGCCAGGAGGGCGAGTGCGACTCGGGCGCGCCGGGCCGCCGCCGCGACACCCGCGCCGACCCACCCGGCCGCCGCGAGCAGCGTGGCGAGCAGGTCGAGCGCGATGAGCTGGGCGGTACTCATGCCGCCGGCGTGACCGTCGGCTGTGGAGTGTCTACTGTGGTCTTCTCAGCCGCGAACGCCCGCGCACGGCGAAACACCGCACCCGCGGCGCCCATGACGAAGAGCGCGTTGATGGCGTGCAGGCCGAAGACGAAGAGGCCGGCGGCGCCGGTGTCCTCGTCCGAACCGCCGGTGATGGCGTTGCCGACTACGATGATCAGCACCTGCACGACCACGAGGCCGAGCGGGGCGAACGACATCCCGATCAGTCGTCCGGGCGCGCGGGCGAGCGCCGCGGCGGCGCCAGTGAGGATGGACAGGAGCGGGATGATCATCATCCCGGTGACGCTGTGGAGCGCGAACGAGTCGTCGTCCTGCGGCCGGTCGAACGCACCCACCGCCGCGAAATAGAACTGCACCAGGATGGCGACGGCCAGCGCCCCGGAGAGGACCACGAAGACCCTGCGCATGACGTACTCCCTTCGACACGGCAGATCCTTCGCCGAGCGCGGCGCCGGCACGTCTGCCACGGGGCGGCATCGGCGTACGTCAAGGAACGGCCGGCCGGGGCGGAAGCGTACGCACGCTGACGTAGGCGCCTACGCCACGAGGATGATCTGGTGGACCCGACCTGCGGATACGATCGCGGCATGGCAGCCCTTACCCGGTCGCGCCTGCCGGTGTGGGCGCAGGACGTGCTCCTCGCGGTGTTCGTCGCGTTCCTACAGGTCCAGGGCACGCAGCAGGTCGCGCCGCGGCAGGAGTTCGACCAGCTGAACTCGTTCGATCTCTACCTGCACGCCGTGCTACTGGTGCTCAGCGGGCTGAGCCTGGCGGTGCGCCGGCGGTGGCCGGTGCCCGTCTTCGCCTTCGAGGTCGCGACAAGCGTCATGTACTACGGCTCCGGCTACCCGGACGGCCCGAACTGGATCGGGGTCTTCGTCGCGGTCTACACCGTCACCGCGTACGGCGACGGGCGCCGACCCTGGATCGTGCGGGTGGGCATCGCCACGCTGATCGCGGGATGGCTGTTCGCCGCCTTCCTGCACCCGCCGGAGAGGGGCGCCATCGGGTGGCTCGCGTTCCGGGTCGGCACGGCCATCATGGCCGCCGTGCTCGGCGAGTCCGTCCGCATGCGCAAGGTGATCGCCGTGGAGGCGCAGGAGCGGGCGGAACGGGCCGAGCGCACCCGCGAGGAGGAGGCCCGCCGCCGCGTCGACGCCGAGCGGCTGCACATCGCCCGCGAGGTGCACGACACGGTCGCCCACGCGATCGCGGTGATCAACGTGCAGGCCGGCGTCACCGCCCACGTGCTCGACAAGCGCCCCGAGCAGGTGCGGGAAACACTGCTCACGATCGAGCAGACCAGCGCGCGGGCCCTGCGCGAGCTGCGCGCCACGCTCGGTGTGCTCCGCGACACCGGAGACGGCCGCGCGCCCGTGGCGGGGCTCGACCGGGTGGAGGAGCTGGCCGGGCTGGCCCGCGAGGCCGGCCTCGACGTCAAGGTCGACGTGGCCACACCGCCACGCGAGCTGCCCGCCGCGGTCGACCAGGCCGCCTACCGCATCCTCCAGGAGTCGATCACCAACGTGATCCGCCACGCCGGGCCTGCCCGGGTCACCGTCGAGGTCGCGTACGAGCAGTCCGACCTCCGCGTCCGGGTCAGCGACGACGGCAGCGGGTGCGACGTCGGCGGCGGCGCCGGCCGGGGCATCGAGGGTATGCGGGAGCGCTGCACCCTGCTCGGCGGCGACCTCACCGCCGGACCGCGAGCCAGTGGCGGCTTCGAGGTTTCCGCGCGCCTCCCCCTGGTCGGGTCGGCGTGATCCGCGTCCTCCTCGCCGACGACCAGGTGCTCGTGCGGACCGGCTTCACCATGCTGCTCGACGTCGAAGACGACATCACGGTGGTGGGCGAGGCGGCCGACGGGCGGGAGGCGGTCGACCTCGCCCGCGCGCACCGCCCCGACGTGGTGCTGATGGACATCCGCATGCCCAAGCTCGACGGCATCCAGGCCACCGCGCAGATCGCCGCGACGCCGGGCCTCGAGCGGGTGCACGTGCTGATCCTGACCACGTACGACACCGACGAGTACGTCTTCGAGGCGCTGGAGGCCGGCGCGAGCGGCTTCCTGCTCAAGGACGCCGGGCCGGCCGAGCTGCTGCACGCGATCCGGGTGGTGGCCGACGGCGAGGCGCTGCTCGCGCCGCGGATCACCCGGCGGCTGATCGGCCAGTTCACCGCCGCGCGGAGCGCCCGGTCCGCCGCCGAACACCGGCTCGCCGTGCTCACCCAGCGCGAGCGAGAAGTGCTCGCCCTCGTCGGTCGCGGGCTGAGCAACGAGGAGATCGCCACCGAGCTGACGCTCAGCCCGGCCACGGCCCGCACCCACGTCAGCCGCGCCATGGTCAAGCTCGGCGCACGCGATCGGGCACAGCTGGTGGTCATCGCGTACGAAACCGGACTGGTACGGGTTTAGTCGATCCGGGAGCACGCGGCGCTTTTAGATCTTCGTCAGTGTCCAAATAAGACCGTCGTTGTCGGTCTCGCCCTTGAGGATCAGCGTCGAGCCCTGGCAGCTGTAGGCGCCGGCGCCCAGGATCGGGTCGGTATCGATGGCCTGCCCGCTCTGGTTGGCCGCGTCGTCGATGTAGTCGCCGATCGGCGCGTTGTCCAGCAGCCGCGCCTCCACGGGCTTGCTCAGCTCGAGGGTCAGCCGCAGGGCGCTCCAGTCGATCTTCCCGACCGGCTCCCACGTGCCCTCTTCGGCCGCCGGGGCCGGGGCGCCGGTCGCCGTCGGGGTGGCGGTCGCCGTCGGGGTGGCGGTGGGCACGGGCGGTGTCCCGGGTGTGGCCGGTGCGGTGGTCGAGGTGGCGGCGCCGGTGGACTTCGCGTTGATGGTGGCGGTGCCCTGCCCGCTGTACGTGGCCGTGCCCGCCACCGCGTTGCCCGCCACCTCGGCGGTGAACGACAGCGGCTGCGTGCCGTTGAAGTCGGCCCGCACCCGGCCGTCCGGGCTGATCGTGACGGTGGCGCCGCTGCCGCCGGAGACGCTGCCGTTGGCGACGGCACTGGACGCGCGGCCGCTAACCTGAGTGGTACGCCAGGTGCCGATCATGCAGCTCGACGCCGTCCCGCTCACGGTCGGTTCGGGGGCCGCGGAAGTGGTGTTGCCGGTGGTGGGTCCGGACGCGCCAGGCTCGGTGCCGGCGCACCCGCCCACGGCGAGGCCGAGCCCGGCCAGGGTCAGGACCGCGACCGTCGGGACGCGCATGATTCCTCCACACGGATATGTCGGTCGATGCGAGTACCTGCTACCCGGGCATCCGGCGGAGGAAACGAATGCCTGGTTAGGGTCGGTCATGTGAACTGGGTAACTGGCTGTCATGGGGTGTCGGGGCGTCTCGTCTGTAGTTGGTGAGCACGACGAACGGAGAGACGTCATGAAGATCTTCATCGCCGGAGCGTCCGGCGCGATCGGCAGCCAGCTCGTTCCCCAGCTCGTGGCGCGTGGTCACCAGGTATTCGGCACGACCCGCTCGGCGGCCAAGGCCGGAGCGCTGCGCGCCCTCGGCGCCGAGCCGATGGTCGTCGACGCGCTCGACCCGGACTCGGTGGCCGACGCCGTGGCGAAGGCCGAGCCCGAGGTGGTCGTCCACCAGCTCACCGCGCTGGGCGGACCGCCGAAGTTTCGCGAGGTGAAGCGGATGGCGGCCGCCACCAACCGGCTGCGCACCGAGGGCACCGACCACCTGCTCGCGGCGGCACGCGCGGTCGGCATCCGCGCGTTCGTGGCGCAGAGCAACGCGATCTGGGTAGACCGCAGCCGCGGTCCGGTCGTCGACGAGACCGGCCAGCTCGAACCGCACCCGCCAGCGAGCGCCGAGCCGCTGGTGGCCGCGCTGCGCCACCTGGAGGAGTCGGTGACCGGCATCGGCTGGGCCGAGGGCATCGCGATCCGCTACGGCGCCTTCTACGGCCCGGGGACAGGCGTCGAGCTCGCGCCGGGCGCCGTCATGACCGAGCTGGTCCGCAAGCGGCGGGTGCCCGTCATCGGCGACGGTGGCGGGGTGATGTCGTGGGTGCACATCACCGATGCCGCGTCGGCGACGGTCGCGGCCATCGAGCGCGGAAAGCGGGGCATCTACCACGTCGCCGACGACGAACCGGTGCCGGCGCGCGTCATCCTGCCGGAGCTGGCCCGCGCGCTCGGTGCCAAGCCGCCGCGGCACGTGCCCGCCTGGCTCGTGCGCCTGGCGGCCGGCGAGGCACCGGTGCACATGATGACGCGCGCCGCCGGCATCTCCAGCGAGAAGATCAAGCGCGAACTCGGCTGGGCGCCGCGGTACCCGAGCTGGCGCACCGGCTTCGTCGAGGGACTGCGATAACGATGGATCTGTACAGCGAGCTCCGGCCGCGCGCTTTCGCCATCGCGTACCAGATGCTCGGCAGCGTCAGCGAGGCCGAAGACGTGGTGCAGGAAGCGTTCCTGCGGATGCACCAGACCCTGCGGCGGGACGAGCGGATCGCCTCGCCGCGGGCCTACGTCGCCACGCTCGTGACCCGCCTGGCCATCGACCAGCTCCGCTCGGCACGGGTGCGGCGGGAGCGGTACGTGGGTGAGTGGCTGCCGGAGCCGCTGGTCACCGATCCGACGCCGGCCGAGCACGCCGAGACGGCCGACTCACTCTCGCTGGCGTTTCTGGTGTTGCTGGAGAGCCTGTCGCCGCGCCAGCGGGCCGCGTTCCTGCTGCGCGAGGTCTTCGACTATCCGTACACCGAGGTCGCCGAGATCATCGGCTCCGATGTGGACAGTGCGCGGCACCTTGTCGCGCGGGCCCGCGCCCACGTCCAGGAACGCCGCCCGCGCTACCACGCCACCCGGCGGCAGCGGGAGGAGCTGGCACAGCGCTTCTTCGCCGCCGCCGAGCAGGGCGACCTGGAGGCCCTGGAGGCCTTGCTGGCACAGGACGTCGCGCTGCACGGCGACGGCGGCGGCAAGGCGCCCGCGGCGTCCCGGCCGATCAACGGCCGCACGCGCGTGGCACGCGCCATGTCGACCGGCGTGTCGATCCTGCCGCGCCTCGGCGTGCGCATCCAGCTCACCGACGTCAACGGCCAGCCCGGCGCCGTGGCCTTCGACGCGGAGGACCGGCTGGTCGGTGTCGTCGCGCTCGACATCGCCGACGGCCAGATCCAGACGATCCACGCCATCGTCAACCCCGACAAGCTGCGCCACATCGACCAGGTCGGCGACCTGGAGGCCCTACTACGCGACCACCGCCCCGCCCGACGGCCAACCGGCTAGAGAGCTTTCGGAGTCGAGGCCACCAGCGGCTCGCCAGGGCTCGCCGAGATCCCAGACCTCCGCTGCCAGCTCCCCCGGACAAGCCCATCCGTGCGCCACCATGGACTGCGTGGGGGGTCGGGCTTCACAAGACCGGGGTAGATCTTGGTACGAAGCTGCCCCTATGGCGGCCAATTCGTACCAAGATCTGCTGTGCCGAGAAGCTGCCGCGACGTCCCGTCGTGGTCCCGACCGCCGCGACGTAACCTGACCCGTTCCGCCGCTGGTCACGCTCACCCCGGGGACGTGCCTCGCACGGGGGTCACCGTCACCACGGGTAACCGCCGCATCGGCGTGAAACAGGATCCGATGCCAGATCTTGGAGAGTTAGGGCGCATATCAACCCTAAGTCTCCTAGATCTCAAAGCCCCCGCGAGCCGCCGGCCTCCGCGGTCTCCGGCGGGAGCGGCGGCCCGCAGGTGACGCCATCGGGGTCTCCTCGAGTGGGTGGGAGTGGCGCGCCGGTTCTCGACATGGGCGCTTGGCGGGTTTGTAGGGTGTGATCAGCCCCGGCCACCCGGCCGGGGTGATACCCGATCTGGGAGGACCTGTGGCGGTAAGTGCGGATCTCGCGAAGCTGCTCGACAAGGCCTACGAGGACAAGACGCTCGCCGAGCTCGTGGACGCCCCGGTGGCCGCGCTCTCGGGCGTGAGCGAGGGCGACGCGCAGCTTCTCAAGAGTGCCTTCAACATCACCACGATCGGCGACCTCGGTCGCAGCAAGTACTTCAAGGCCGCCCAGGCGCTGGTCAACCTCTCCGACGGCGCCAAGTAGTCACTCGACCCCGGGGTAGTCACCGCGGGCCACGGCTGCGAGCACATCCAGGGCCACGGAGAGCGTGTCGACGGGTGGGGCCGCGAGGGCCAGGCGCACCGCGTTGGGCGAGTGGGCCGGACTCACGGCGAACGCCGCCGCCGGGGTGACCGCGATGCCGTGGCGGGCCGCGGCGGCCACGAAGGTCTCCGCCCGCCACGGCTCCGGCAGCTCCCACCAGCAGTGGTAGGCGTGCGGGTCGCCACGCAGGGCGTACCCGTCGAGGATCTTGCCGGCGACGCGCTGGCGCTCCGCGGCGTCGCGTCGCTTGGCGCGGACGAGGGCGGCGGTCGTGCCATCGGCCATCCAGCGCGTCGCGGCCGCGAGCGCGAAGCCGCCGGCCGCCCACCCACCGGAACGCAGCGCCGCCGCCACCCGATCCGCGACGGCGCCACCGGGCGTGACCACGAAGCCCAGCGTAAGGCCGGGCGACAGGCGCTTGGAGAGGCTGTCGACCACCAGTGTCCGCGCGGGCGCGTGGACGGCGAGCGGTGCCGGCTCGTCGCGCAGGAACGCGTAGACCGAGTCCTCGATCGCGTAGACATCCAGCTCGTCGAGCGTGGCGGCCAGCGCGGCGCGGCGGTCGGGCGGCATGGTCACGCCCAGCGGGTTGTGCAGCGTGGGCTGGAGGTAGACGGCGCGCACGCGGGCGTCACGCAGGGCCTCCGGCACCAGGCCGCCGGCGTCCATCGGCAGCGGCACGAGCGTGACACCGAGCCGCGCGGCGATGCCCTTGACCACCGGGTACGTCAGCGCCTCCACGCCCAGCCGCTCCCCCACCGGCACGAGCGCGGCGACCGCGGCGGCGATCGCCTGCCGGCCGTTGCCGGCGAAAAGGATCCGCTCCGGCTCGGGCGTCCAGCCGGCACGGGCGAGCACCGGCGCGGCCGCCTCCCGGGCGCCGGGCGGCCCGGTGACCGTCGCCGGCGCGAGGGCGGGCGCCAGCGCGTCCGCGCGCAGCAGGCCCTCCAGCGCGGGGGCGAGCAGCGCCGGCTGCTCGGGAAGCACCGAGAAGTTGAGCTCCAGGTCGACGAGCGCGCCGGCCGGCTCGGTGAGCGCGGGCTGGGCCGGGGGCGCGGCGGCGCGGACGAACGTGCCCCGGCCGACCTCACCGGTGGCCAGGCCGCGGCGGATCAGCTCGCCATACACCCGGGCGGCGGTGGAGCTGGCGATGCCCCGCGACCGGGCGAAGGCCCGCTGCGTCGGGAGCCGCTCGCCCGGCCGCAGCCGCCCGGCGGCGATGTCACCGGCCAACGCGTCGGCGATGAGGCGGTAGTCGTCCACAAGACCCCCATTGCACTCGGTGCAATGACGTCATTGCACTTAGCTATTGCACCACATAGCCTCGATGCATGGCTACGGCGACAATCGGAGACATCACGATCGGGTACGACGACGAGGGCACCGGCGACGCGCTGGTGCTGGTGCACGGGCACCCGTTCGACCGGAGCATGTGGCGGCCGCAGGTCGCGCACTTCAGCCGCGCCGGCTGGCGGGTGATCGCCCCCGACCTCCGGGGATACGGCGAGAGCACGGTCGTGCCCGGCAAGACCACGCTGGACGTCTTCGCCCGCGACATCGCCGGGTTGCTCGACCGGCTGGGCGTGGAGCGGTTTGTCCTCGGTGGACTCTCGATGGGCGGCCAGATCGTGCTGGAGTGCCACCGCCTCTTCGCGCACCGCCTCCGCGGTCTGGTGCTCGCCGACACCTCCGCGCCGGCCGACACCGAGCCGGGCCGGGAGCGGCGCCGAGCCACCGCCGAGCGGCTGCTCCGCGAGGGCATGGGGCCGTACGCCGGCGAGGTGCTGCACAAGATGGTGTCCCGGAGCGCGCCACCCGAGGTGATCATGCACGTGCTGGGCATGATGCGCGGCACCGACCCGGAGGGCGCGGCGGCCGCGCTGCGCGGGCGGGCCGAGCGCCCCGACTACGTCGCGATGCTCGCCGAGGTGGCGGTGCCCACGCTGGTGGTGGTCGGCGCGGAGGACGAGTTCACGCCGCTGGCCGACGCGCGCCTGATGAGCGACACCATCCCGGACGCGACGCTGGTCGTGGTCGAGGGCGCGGCACACATGCCCAACCTGGAGCGCCCCGCCGACTTCGACGAGGCGCTCCAGTCGTTCCTCAAGTCCCTCTGATACCGCGTTGCGGGGTGGCCAGCCCACGACCATCATCGAGGCTGTGAACCTCGCCGGGCCCTTTCCCCTGACCTGGTGCGTCGTCGCGAACGTCGCACGGGAGGTCGACACTGGCCACGGCGGCCTGGTGATCCGGTCCGGCCTTCGCCACTTCGGCCCCGGTGCGCGGCTCTGGGTGTTGCGCGCGGGCTTTCAGGACTCCTACGGAAAGGTCACCGTGGTCGGCCGGCACCGCGGACGCGGGCACCGGTACATCAACATCACCATCGCGCGCCGTGGCCTGATCGACTATCGGGTTCGCCCGGTCTACAGTCCTGCCGTACATGCCGCCCTTACCCGGCCCTGGATACGCGACGAGCACCGTCCGGCGCCCCTGTGGGACAGCCCGGAGCAGGCCCAGGAGTACGCGGACCTGTGGAACGAGGACCTCCTCAAAGCGATCTGAAGAACTCGCGCACGTCGGCGACGAGCAGGTCGGGCGTCTCCAGGGCGGCGAAGTGGCCGCCGCTCTCGTACTCGGCCCAGTGCGTGATCGTGTGGCCGCTTTCGGCGAAGTGGCGGATCGAGATGTCGGTGGTGAAGACGGCCACGCCGGTCGGGACCGGCGACTTTTCCTTCGGTGTCCACATGCTCGTGTCGTGGAAGCGCTCGTAGTAGGAGTTTGCCGAGGAGCGCGCGGTGTTGGTCAGCCAGTAGAGCATCACGTTGGTCAGCAGCCAGTCCCGGTCGACCGCGTCCTCGGGCAGCTTGACCGCCGGGTTGGTCCACTCGTAGAACTTCTCCACGATCCAGGCGAGCTGGCCGGTCGGCGAGTCGGTCAGCGAGTACGCCAGCGTCTGCGGCCGGGTGCCCTGGACCTGCATGTAGGCGCTCATATCGTCCTGGAAGCGCTGGAACAGGGCCATCCGCTCCTGCTCCCGCTCGGTCAGCGAGACCTCCTCGCCGGTGGGAAACGTGACGAGCCCGTTCACGTGCACGCCGATCACGTTCTCCGGCGCGAAGCGGCCCATCTCCGGCGCGACGAAGGAGCCCACGTCACCGCCCTGCACGCCGTAGCGCTCGTAGCCGAGCCGCGCCATCAGCTCGGTGAACGCCTTCGCCACCCGCCCGTCGGTCCAGCCCGCCTCGCGGATCGGGCCGGAGAGGCCGTATCCGGGCAGGGACGGGATCACGACGTGGAAGGCGTCGGCCGGGTCGCCACCGTGCGCGGCCGGGTCGGTCAGCGGCCCGATCAGGTCGAGAAACTCCAGCACCGAACCCGGCCACCCGTGGATCAACACCAGCGGCGTGGCGTCCTCGACCGCCGAGCGGACGTGCAGGAAGTGCACGCGGGTCCCGTCGATCTCGGTGGTGAACTGCGGGATCTCGTTGAGCCGCGCCTCGTGCGCCCGCCAGTCGTACCGGTGGCGCCAGTGGTCGGCCAGCTCCGTCAGGTAGGCCAGTGGCACGCCTCGGGTCCAGCCCACGTCGGGCAGTTCGTCCGGCCAGCGGGTGGCGTCGAGCCGGCGGTGCAGGTCGTCGAGGTCGGCCTGGGGAACGTCGATGCGGAAGCTCTCGATTTTCGTCATGAACACCACGCTAGGAGCTGGTTAGGTCAAGTTCGGTCCTAGCTCCGTGGCAATCTGGAGCGCATGTGGGAAACCTCGGCGCGACTGCTCAAGCTCCTGTCCCTGCTGCAAAACCGGCGCGACTGGTCCGGCGCCGAGCTGGCCGAGCGACTGGGCGTCACCCCGCGTACGGTGCGGCGCGACGTGGAGCGGCTGCGCGGGCTCGGCTACCCGGTGCACGCGGTGCCGGGCGTCGCCGGCTACCGCCTGGGCGCGGGCGCCGCGCTGCCGCCACTGCTGCTCGACGACGAGGAGGCGGTCGCCGTAGCGGTCGGGCTCCGCACCGCCGCCGGCGGGTCCGTGGCCGGCATCGAGGAGACGTCGGTACGCGCGCTCGCCAAGCTGGAGCAGGTGCTCCCGTCCCACCTGCGCCACCGCGTCAACGCGCTCCAGAGCGTCACGGTGCCGCTCACCGCCGGCGGCGCCACGGTGGACCCGGCGACGCTGACCGCCATCGCGTCCGCGTGCCGCGACAGCCACCGGCTCCGGTTCGACTACCGGCAGGCGGACGGCACGGAGAGCCGGCGGGACGTAGAGCCATACCGGTTGGTCCACACAGGACGGCGCTGGTACCTGGTCGCGTGGGACACCGGACGGGCCGACTGGCGCACGTTTCGGGTCGACCGGCTCGCCCCGCGTACGCCCACCGGCCCCCGCTTCCAGCCGCGCGAGCTGCCCGCCGACGCCGCCGCGTACGTGTCGCAGTCGGTCGCCTCCGCGCCGTACCGGTACCAGGCGAGGATCCTCATGCACGCGCCGGTGGAGGTCGTCGCCGAGATGGCGTCGCCAACGGCCGCGCGGCTGGAGGCGGTCGACGAGCACAGCTGCGTCCTGCACGCGGGCGGCAACTCGCTCGACGAGATGGCCCTCTACATCGGACTCAAGGGGATCGACTTCGAGGTGCTCGACCCGCCGGAGCTGGTCGACCACATCCGGGCGCTCGCGCAGCGGCTCGTCAGGGCCAGCGGGTGACCGGTTCACCACTAGTCGTGTTTGTCATGTCCTTCATCCGCGAAAGGCGCGAATACGGTGCCTTTCGCTCTCCCCACGACCCGACTTAGCGTGGCGTCTGGAGATTTGGGTCCACCCGGGGGTGAGGAGCGTGTGGCGTTTCGCAGGTCGTCTGGGCGTGGTGCTCGGCGTCCTCGTCGTATCCACTGCCGTGGCCACCTCCCCCGCCTCCGCGGCGCAGGGGGTCACGGTGCGGATCTCCGAGGTCACCGGGCAGTTCGAGGCGGGCGAGGCACCGGCACAGATGACCGTGGTGGCCACCAAGCGCGGCCGTGAGTGCATCAAGGTGCGCTGGTCGCTGGTGCTCAGCGTGGAAAACATGAGCCTCGACCAGATCACCATCGACCGGCGCGAGGAAGACGGCTCGTTTCCGGTCGACTTCCAGGCCAACGGCGCCGAGGGGCGGCTGACCGACGAGCGCCTCGACCCGGGCACGCTGTGCCGTGGTCGTACGGTCACCGCGCGCTACACGATCGCGTTCGACGACGACGCCACCGGCGGCCGGCTGTCGCTGCGCGCCGAGGCGTACGACGCCCGAAACGAGTTCTTGGAGAGTGACACCGCCACCCGCAACATCCAGGGTGACGCCTCACCCTCGCCCTCACCCACGCCGACCGAGGAGGAGGCCGTCGAGCCGAGCGAGGAGGCGGAGGCCCCGATCGCCGGCGCCGGCGTCGGCGGGCCGACCACCCCGGCGGCCAACACCGGCGGCTCCGGTCTGCTCCCCGTGGGCCTGGCGGTCGGCGGGATGATGGTCTTCCTCGGCCTGACGCTGCTCCTGCGCGCCCGGCGCAAGCTGCTGCGCACCCAGCCGGCGGGCCGCCCCGGCGTGCGCGGCGCGTGGCACGGCAACGCCGCGCGCACCATCCGGGAACGCCGGTAGCCGTGCGTTGATCTCATCTCCTGGCCGGCAGACTACGTATGTAGTGCAGAATCGAGCCATTGCTCGGCCGTGAGGGAGGAAGACCTAATGACGGAGTTGGCGCGCATCGGGGTCACGGGGCTGGCGGTCATGGGCCGCAATCTCGCCCGTAACCTGGCGCGGCACGGCCATGCGGTGGCGGTGCACAACCGCTCGTACGGCCGGACCAAGGAGCTGGTCGAGGAGTTCGGCCACGAGGGCACCTTCCTGCCCGCGGAGACCGCGGAGCAGTTCGTGGCGAGCCTGGAGCGACCCCGCCGCCTCGTGATCATGGTGAAGGCCGGCGCGCCCACCGACGCCGTGATCGACGAGTTCGCGCCGCTGCTCGAGCCGGGCGACATGATCGTCGACGGCGGCAACGCGCACTTCGCCGACACCCGCCGCCGCGAGCAGGCGCTGCGCGAGCGCGGGCTGCACTTCGTGGGCGCCGGCATCTCCGGCGGCGAGGAGGGCGCGCTGCACGGGCCCAGCATCATGCCCGGCGGCTCCCCGGAGTCGTACGAGGCGCTCGGCCCGCTGCTGGAAGACATCTCCGCGAAGGTCGACGGCACGCCGTGCTGCACCCACGTCGGCCCGGACGGCGCCGGACACTTCGTAAAGATGGTGCACAACGGCATCGAGTACGCGGACATGCAGCTCATCGCCGAGGCGTACGACCTGCTGCGCCGCGGCGCGGGCCGCGAGCCCGCCGAGATCGCCGAGATCTTCCGCGGCTGGAACCAGGGGCGGCTCGGCTCGTACCTCATCGAGATCACGGCCGAGGTGCTCGCGCACACCGACGCGGCCACCGGCAAGCCGTTCGTCGACGTGGTGCAGGACCAGGCCGAGCAGAAGGGCACCGGCCGCTGGACCGTGCAGATCGCGCTCGACCTCGGCGTCCCGGTCAGCGGCATCGCCGAGGCGGTCTTCGCCCGCTCGCTCTCCGGCGACGCCGACCTGCGCGCGGCCGCCCGCCACCTGCCCGGCCCGGTGCCGACTGGCGCATCCGACCTGCTGGTGGAAGACGTCGAGCAGGCGCTCTACGCGTCGAAGATCGTCGCCTACGCGCAGGGCTTCAACCAGATCCAGGCCGGCAGCGCCGAGTACAACTGGAACATCGACCCGGGCGCCATGTCGACGATCTGGCGTGGCGGCTGCATCATCCGGGCCAAGTTCCTCGACCGCATCAAGTCGGCGTACGACAGCAACCCGGGCCTGCCCTCGCTGCTCGTCGACGACTACTTCCAGGAGGCCGTGCGCGGCGCGCAGGACGCCTGGCGGCGGGTCGTGACGACCGCCACGTGGCTGGGCGTACCGGTGCCCGGCTTCTCGTCCGCGCTGGCCTACTACGACGGGCTGCGGGCCGAGCGCCTGCCGGCCGCGCTGGTGCAGGGCCAGCGCGACTTCTTCGGCGCGCACACGTACCGCCGGGTCGACCGCGAGGGCAGCTTCCACGTGCTCTGGGGCGGCGACCGCGGCGAAGTCTCCGCCTGACCTTCGCTACGCCGGCGGCGGGGCCCCTCGTGGGACCCCGCCGCTTTCGTCAGGCGGCCCCGGGCGGCTGATCCCGATCACGCCTCGCCCCCGCCGCCCTCAAGAGGGCAGCCCTGTCACTGTCTGGGCGGGTATACGGGACCCCGCTGGGAATTCACGCCCAAGAGGGCTGCCCTCTTGGGGCGGGTGGGGAGGGCTTGGCGCGCGGAGGTGGCAGCGGAGGTCGGGGATTTCGGCTCGCTCTGCGAGCCGCCGACCTCTGCGGTCTCCGGCGGGAGCGGCGGTCCGCAGGTGACGCGGACCGGGGTAAATGTGCACGTGCCTCTTATGAGTCTTCGACCTCGGTCCGCGCTTTTTCGCAGGCGGTCGTCGCCTGGCGCAGGGCGGTGCTGAGCGCGGCGTCGTTGTCGGCGTCGGCCGCGTCGACCGCCTCGGTGAAGCGCCGCATGCACGGCAGCAGCACGTCGCGCTCCTTGGTGACCTTGTCGAGCGACTCCTTGTTTTTCGCCAGGTCGTCGGTCGCCGTCTTGAGGTCGGCCTCGAGCTTGGTGATCTTGTCGTTATTGGCCTTGATGGTGTCGTCCCGATCCGAGACCTGGCTGTTGAGCGTGTCCCGCGTGTCGCCGAGCTGGCTGCTCTTCGCCACGTACAACCCGGTCATCACGCCGGCCAGCAGGAAGAGCGCGACCGCCGCCACGACCGCCACAAGCATCGACGACCGCCCCGCCGGCTGCTGTCCATAAGGGACACCGGTGGCCTGCGGTGCGCCGGAGATGGCGTACGGCGGAGTGCTCGTCGAGGGCCAGCTCCCAGTGGGCTGCGGCTGCGGCGGGTAGCCGGGGTAGGCCGGCGACTGCGGCGGGTACTGCTGCTGCGGGTCTTCCGGCTGGTACCCGGGGTGGGTCATCGCTCTTCCTCCTGAGGGGCTGGACTCTGTGAGGCCTGCCTAGCAGACCCGAAACTTGGCGCAGGCGGTCTGTATGGGGGTGGCCAGCCCGATCCCCTCGGCGTCCTGGGCCTTGAGGCTCGCGATGCCCACCACCTGCTTCGAGGTGTTGACGACCGGGCCGCCGGAGTTGCCCGGGTTGATCGAGGCGTCGAACTGGATGAGCGCGCCGCGGCCGCCGTCGCTCTCGCGCAGCGCGCTCACCACGCCGACGGTGACGCTGTCGGTCAGGCCGAGGGGCGAGCCGACCACGACGATCTGCTGTCCCGACTTCACCGGCTCGGTCGACGTGGCCAGGCCGGCGAACTCGGACTCCGCGGACAGCACCGCGATGTCGTTGAACTGGTCGACGTCGGTCACGGTGGCCGCGAAGGTCTGGCCGTCGCGCTCCAGCTGGACCCGGTTGGCGCCGCGACCCCAGACCTCCTGCACCACGTGGTAGGCGGTCAGCAGCCGGCTGGTGCCCGAGCGGGGGGTGCCCACCGCGAACGCGGTGCCGGTCAGCTTGCCCGCGCTGATGCGGTAGACGCTGGGCAGCACGGCCGCGGCCACCGCCTGCGGGTCGAAGACCTTGCCGGCCTGCTCGCCGAGCTGGCTGACCTGGCCCTCCAGGCTGTCGAGTCGCTGGTCGTCGCTGGACTGCACGCGCTCGGCGTCGGCGCGGGCCGTGGTCAGGTCGCCGCGCAGGTCGCTGATCTGGCGCGCCTGGATGATCGCCACCGTGCCGAGCCCGAGCGTAAGCACGACCGCCACGACGGCGAGCACGAACGCCGCGCGGCGCGGCTTGGGCGCACCCGAGGCGGCGGCCCCGGAGACCGGTGCCGGCGGCGGATAGCCGGGCGGCGGGGGCAATGCCGGAGGTGGATAGCTGGGCGGGGGAGCCTGCGCGGGCACCGGGAGCGGGACGCGGCCGGTCGGCTCCTCGGAGCCCGGGCCGCCTCCCCCGGGTCCGTGCGCAGTGGTCACCGGTCAAGGATCGCATCGAGGCGCAAGCTCGCCCATATCGATCTGACGCACGATCGGCCCGGGTAGCGTCGGCCTGGTGATCCGTGTGCTGCTCGCCGACGACGAGGCGATGATCCGGGCCGGTGTGAAGGCGATCCTCGCCGCCGACGACGAGATCGAGGTGGTGGCCGAGGCCGGTGACGGCCGCGAGGCGGCCGACCTCACGCTCGCCCACCGCCCTCACGTGGCGCTGCTGGACATCCGCATGCCGCGCCTCGACGGCCTCGCGGCCGCCACGGAGATCCGCCGGGCCGCGCCGGAGACCGCGGTGGTCATGCTCACCACGTTCGGCGAGGACGAGTACATCGCCCGCGCGCTCGGCGACGGCGCGAGCGGCTTCCTGCTCAAGTCCGGCGATCCGCGCGAGCTGATCACCGGAGTGCGCGCGGTGGCCGGCGGCGCCGCGTTCCTCTCGCCGCGCGTGGCCCAGCGCGTCATCAGCGAGCTGCGCGACGGCCGGATGAGCCGCGGCGCGGCGGCCCGCACCCGCACCGACGCGCTGACCGAGCGGGAGCGCGACGTGCTGGCCCTCGTCGGCGCGGGACTGTCCAATGCGGAGATCGCGAAGCGGCTCTTCCTCGTGGAGGGGACGGTCAAGAGCTACGTGAGCGCGATCCTGACCCGGCTCGGCGTGCGCAACCGCGTGCAGGCGGCCATCATCGCGTACGAGGCGGGGCTTGTCGCAGCAGACGAGTGACCAGCTCCAGCGACAGCCCCGCGGCCGCCGCGATGGCCACCGCCAGGCCGGGCGCGCGGCTTCCGACCAGCTCCAGCTGGAAGAAATCCTGGAGGAACGGGACCACCAGCACCACCGCGAACGCGCCGCCCATCGCGGCCACCAGCAGGATCCGCCACCAGGTGTACGGCCGCGCGATGATCGCCAGCGCCCACAGCGCGACGAGGAAGAGCGTGAGGGTGGCGGCGGACGTCTCGGCCTCCAGGTTGCCGTCGTAGACGCCGCGGGCGGTCAGGTACGACGTGATCGTGGCCGCCGCCGCGAGCGCACCCGCCGGTACGGCGAAACGCAGCACGCGCCCGACGAAGCCGCCCCGGGCCCGCTCGGTGTTCGGCGCGAGCGCGAGGAAGAACGCCGGGATGCCGATCGTCAGCGAGCCGATGAGCGTGAGGTGGCGGGGGAGAAACGGGTACGGCACCTGGCTCAGCACGACGATGACGGCGAGCAGCACCGAGTACACGGTCTTGGTGAGGAAGAGGTTGGCGACCCGCTCGATGTTGCCGATCACCCGGCGCCCCTCGGCCACCACCGACGGCAGCGCGGCGAAGCTGTTGTCCAGCAACACGATCTGCGCCACCGCGCGGGTCGCCGGGCTGCCGGAGCCTATCGCCACGCCGATGTCGGCGTCCTTGAGCGCGAGCACGTCGTTGACCCCGTCGCCGGTCATCGCCACGGTGTGACCGCGGGCCTGGAGCGCGGCGACGAGGTCACGCTTCTGCTGTGGTCCCACGCGGCCGAAGACCGTGCCCTCCTCGACCGCGTCGGCCAGCTTCTCCCGGTCTTCGGGGAGCGTGCGGGCGTCCACCGGGCGGTCGGCGCCGGGCAGGTCGAGCGCCCGCGCCACCGCGCCGACGGAGACCGCGTTGTCTCCCGAGATCACCTTCACCGCCACGCCCTGCTCGGCGAAGTAGCGCAGCGTTTCCGGGGCGTCCGCGCGCAGCCGCTGGGCGAGCACGACGAGCGCGGCGGGCCCGTCGTCACCGGCGAGCAGCAGCACCCGCAGCCCGCGTGCGCCGAAGGTGTCGGCATCGGCGAGCAACGGGTGGCCGGCCGGCAGGAGCACGTCCGGGGCGCCGATCCGCCACGTCGCGATGGTCCCGTCGGGCGCGGTGAGCACGGCGCCGCTCCAGCGCCGCGCCGACGAGAACGGCGTCCGCTCGCTGATTGTCCACTGTGGTGGTTGTGGGTACGCGGCGGCGATCGCGCGCATGCTCGCGTTGGGGCGCTCGTCGGCGGCGGCGAGGAGGCCGAGGACCGCCTCGACCGGTGCCGGCGAGACGGCACGGACCTCGGCCACGGCCATCTCCGCGTCGGTCAGCGTGCCGGTCTTGTCGAGCGCGACGACGCTCACCCGGGCCAGGCCCTCGATCGCGGGTAGCTCCTGCACGAGCGTGTTTCGCCGGCCGAGCCGGATCACGCCGACCGCGAACGCCACCGAGGTGAGCAGCACCAGCCCCTCCGGCACCATCGGCACCAGCCCGCCCACCATGCGGCGTACCGCCTCGGGCAGGTCGTCCCGGTTGACCAAGAGCTGGCTGGCCACGAGTGCCAGCCCGGTCGGGATGATCATCCAGGTGACCACCCGCAGGATCGTGTTGATCCCGTTGCGCAGCTGGGAGTCGACGAGCGTGAAGCGGCTGGCCTCCTCGGCGAGCCTTGCCGCGTACGCCTCCCGGCCCACCTTGGTGGCGGTGAAGGAGCCCGCGCCGGACACCACGAAGCTGCCGGAGAGCACCTGGTCGCCCGGCTTCTTGACGACCGGGTCCGCCTCGCCGGTCAGCAGCGACTCGTCGACCTCCAGGTGCTCGGCCTCGGCGACCACGCCGTCCACGACGATCTTGTCGCCCGCGCCGAGCTCGACGAGGTCGTCCAGGACGATCTCCGAGGCGGCCACCTCGACCGCGTGCCCCTCGCGGCGGACCACCGGCCGCGCGGCGCCGACGATCGCCAGCCGGTCGAGCGTCCGCTTTGCCCGCAGCTCCTGGATGACGCCGATCAGGGTGTTCGCGATGATCACGCCGCCGAACAAGGCGTCCTGGATCGGGCCGACCGTCAGGATCATGATCAGCAGGACGCCGATGATCGCGTTGATCCGGGTGAAGAGGTTGGCCCGGATGATCTCCCCGACGCTCCGGCTGGACCGCGCCGGTACGTCGTTCACCTGGCCGGCGGCGATCCGCTCGGCTACCTCGGGTGCGGTCAGGCCAGTCTCCACGCGCAGCATGGGGCCACGGTAGGTAGGCGGCGGGGACCACCGCCCCGGTCGATCGTCACCCGATGACCCTGACTTTCGGCAGGGTTCCACCCCCTGGACCAGCGCTAACGTCGAGGCTGTGCGACGCATGGCGACCGACCTCCTGCTCTGGGTGGTGCTCGCCTTCGCGCCGGTGACCGGCTGGCTGGGCCATCGCGGATACCCGTTCTGGCTGCTCGTGCTCGCGATCGCCGGGCTCGGCGCGGCGGTGGTGGTGGGCCGGCGCTTCCCGCTCGCCTCGCTGTTCATCGTGGTCGCGCTCACCGCCGTGGACGGCAACTTCTCGTTCGCGCTGCCGGTGGTCTCCTACCTCGTCGGCCGGCGGATGGCGAGCGTGGTGCCGGCCGCCATCGGCTTTCTGGCGATCGTGGCGGTCGCCACGCCGTACGTGCTCGTCGACGCCGGCTTCTTCGTCTGGACCCAGATGGCCGGCGTGCTCGTGTACGCGGG
The DNA here is from genome assembly GCF_059359075.1 of Phytohabitans sp. LZ39. Lineage (NCBI taxonomy): Bacteria > Bacillati > Actinomycetota > Actinomycetes > Micromonosporales > Micromonosporaceae > Phytohabitans > Phytohabitans sp. LZ39. The sequence goes on from NZ_JCADBM010000036.1 coordinate 33,593, forward strand.
GCTCTTTCCCTGGCTGGTCGGCCGCTACCGGCGGCAGCAGCAGGACCTCGTCGCGGCCGGCTGGGAGCACGCCGAGCAGCTCGAGCGGGAGCAGCGGCTGGCCGCCGACCAGGTACGGCTGCGCGAGCGCACCCGGATCGCCGAGGACATGCACGACTCGCTCGGCCACGAGCTCAGCCTCATCGCGCTCCGGGCCGGCGCGCTGGAGCTCGACCCCGGCCTCGACGAGCGCCACCGCGCGGCGGCCGGTGAGCTACGGGCCAGCGCGGGGGCGGCCACCGACCGGCTCCGCCAGATCATCGGCGTGCTGCGCGACAGGACCGACGCGGCGCCGATCCGGCCGGTCGACGAGGACATCGCCGAGCTCGTACGCCGGGCGAAGGAGTCGGGCATGGCCGTCGACCTCGACGCTGAGCCGGGCTCGCTGCCCCCGATGGTCGACCGGGCCGCGCACCGGGTCGTGCAGGAGGCGCTGACCAACGCCAACAAGCACGCGCCGGGTGCGGCGGTCACGGTGCGGATCCGGCACGGCGAGGCGGAGGCGACGGTCACCGTCAGAAACGCGCCACCGCCCGCCGGCCCACTCCCCTCGGTCACACCGGGTGGGCGCGGCCTGGTAGGGCTCGGTGAGCGGGTGCGGCTTGCCGGCGGCACGCTGACGGCGGACCGGCTGCCCGGCGGGGGCTTCGAGGTGGTGGCCCGGCTGCCGTACGCGGCCGAGCCCGCACCGCCGACGCCCGAGTCTTCGACCGACCGGCGGCGGCTCGTGCAGCGCCAGGCCCGGCGCGGCCTGATCGCGGCGGTCGCGGTGCCCGTGGCCCTGGGCGCGGTGCTCGGCGGGACAGCGGTGGCCTACTACGTGTACGCGACGGAAAACTCCGTGCTCCCGCCGGACCGGTACGCCCGCCTCGACGTGGGCATGGACCGGGCCGCCGTGGAGCGGGTGCTGCCGGACCGCGAGTGGCTGGACGCTCCGGCCGAGGACGACGGGCCCGGCGGCGACTGCCTCTACTACCGCTCACACGGAGACGTGCTGCGGGCACAGCTCGACATCTACCGCCTGTGCTTCGCGGACGGCCGGCTGATCGCGAAGGACGCGCTCAGCCGCCCATGACCCGCTGTCCCAAATTTGACAGATCAGCATTTGCGGCAGGAGGTCCGCGCCGGGCGGCGACGCGGGGCGCCCTTGCCCTCGGCGTCGCCGACCCGGCCGGAGATTGGTAGGAGCGGGGGCTGGAGGCAGCTTGGCAGGCTTGGCAGGAAGCCCGCCGCTCCTGTCACATGAGCATGGCTTGTGCGAGTCGCATTTGCAAGAGACTCAACATGATCATTCATGGTACGTTTCGCCCCAGGGGCTTGGATCCGCGCCGCCGCGGTTGTACATGTTCAAATGTGTCGTGTCACGGGAGGGAGGAGTCGTGGACGGCACGAGCCCGACCGTCCAGCGGCGCCGGCTCGGACTCGCACTGCGGACATTGCGGCAGGCGCGAGGGCTGACCGGCGAGCAGGTCGGCGAGCGGGTCGAACGTTCCGCGTCGTGGATCTCCCGTGTGGAGGGTGGCCGTATCGGCATCCGCGGGCGGGATCTGCGCGACCTGCTCGACCTGTACGAAGTGGACGACGCCGCGCGCCGCGCCGAGCTGCTGTCCCTCGCCGAGAGGGGGCGGGCGCGCAGCTGGTGGAGCGAGTTCAGCGGCTCGATCTCGGAGCCGTACGCGACCTTCATCGGCTTCGAGGACGAGGCGACCCGCTTCGACTCGTACGAGCCGGGGGTGGTGCCGGGCCTTCTCCAGCAGGAGTCGTACGCCCGCGCGCTGCTCGAGAGCGGCCTCCCCCAGCTGAGCAAGCGCGAGGTCGAAGACCGCGTGCAGGTGCGGCTGCGCCGGCAGGAGGTGCTCCGCAAGCCCGACCCGCTGCGCCTCTCCCTCGTCCTACAGGAGAACGTGCTGCGCCAGCGGGTGGGCAGCGCCCAGATCATGCGCGACCAGCTGCGCCACCTGATCTGGGCGGCCCGGCTGCCAAACGTCGACCTGCGGATCCTCCTCGACGAGCAGACGAGCCCGATCGGCAGCTTCCATCACTTCGTCGTGATCTATCTGGAATCCGATGTCCCCGATACGGTGTACGTCGAGGATTTCGCAGGGGGACGGTTTGAACGCGCCGGTAGCATCCGGCCGTACCAAGAAACGTTCGAGCGATTTAACCGTCTAGCGCTCGATCCAGGCGAGTCGATTACTAAGATCGAATCCGCCATGGCTGCCCCCTAAGAATGTGAGAACGATTCTGTGTTGACGAACTCTTGGCGCAAGAGCTCGCGCAGCTACAACAACGGCGACTGTGTGGAAGCGCGCCGTGACGCCGCCACCGTCGAGATGCGAGACAGTAAGGACCACGGTGGGCCGGTGCTCGGCTTCCACCAGGACCGCTGGCAGGAGTTTCTCGACGGCGTCCAGCTGGGCGAGTTCGACCGCCCGTAAACCCTTGGGCGGGAGTGCGGCCCGGTCGCCGCACTCCCGCCGCCCGCTCAGGCGTCGCGCCGCCTCAGCACCGCGTAGCCGGCCGCCAGGATCGCAGCCGTCCAGGCCACCAGGATCAGCGCACCGCCCGCGTCGCCGTCCGCCACGAACCTGCCGCCGGCCACGCCCGGCAGGTAGTCGGACGCCGGTTCGGGCACCACCATCGACAGACCGACAAGCAGCACCAGCACGGCGGAAAGTGTGCCGACCGCGCTGCGCAGGGCGGCGCCCATGCCGACGCTGAAGATCGCGATCAGCGCCAGGTAGGCCGCGATCCGCACGGCCACCGCCACCGCCTCGCCGCCGTCCACCACCGCGTAGTCGCGCAGGCCCAGCCGGGCGGCGGCGAGGCCCGCGACGGCCAGCACGAGCCCGGCGGCGAACGTCACCGCCGCGGCCACCCCGGCCTTCGCCAGCAACACCCGCCCGCGTACCGGCACCGCGCGCAGCGTGGCCCGGATCGTGCCGGAGGAGTACTCCGCGGTGATCACCAGCATGGCGAGCGCGATCACCGCGAACTGGGCGAGCGACACCGACCCGGCCGCGGGCTCGGCGATCGACTGCGTGAGGGCCGCCGTGTCGCGTACCGACTGCTGCTCGGGGTGCTCCAGGTCGTACGCGAAGTCGTTGCCGAGCAGGAAGGCGCAGCTGCCCATCAGCACCACGCTGCTCGCGAGGCACCACCACGTGGACCGCACCGTCCACAGCTTCACCCACTCGGCCGCCGCGGTCATCGGCCCTCCCCGGGCACGGGTGTGGCGTACTCGACGCTCGCCGCGGTCAGCTCCAGGTAGGCCTCCTCCAGCGACGCGTCCCGGCGGCTGAGCTCGTGCACGCGCACGCCCGCCTCGTACGCGATGTCACCGATCCGCTCGATCGGCGCGCCGGAGACGGTGAGCTCGCCCGGCCCGGTGTGGTGCGCGGCGATCGTCGCGGCCGCCAGGCGGTCGCGCAGCACCTCGGCGTCGGGGGTGCGCACCCGGATGGCCGTGGTCGAGCTGCCCGCGATCACCTCGGCGATCGGGGCGTCCCGGATGATCCGGCCCTTGCCGATCACGACCAGGTGGTCGGCGGTCTGCTGCATCTCGCTCATGAGGTGACTGGAGACGAAGACGGTGCGGCCCTCGGCGGCGAGCGCGCGCATCAGCTGGCGCACCCACCGCACCCCGTCGGGGTCGAGGCCGTTGACCGGCTCGTCGAAGATCAGCACCTCGGGGTCGCCGAGCAGCGCCTCCGCGATGCCGAGACGCTGGCTCATGCCGAGCGAGAAGCCGCCGGCCCGCTTGCGCGCCACGTGGCCGAGGCCGACCGTGTCCAGCACCTCGCCCACCCGCCGCTCCGGGATTCCGTTGCTCCGCGCCATCATCCGGAGGTGGTTGCGGGCGCTCCGCCCCGGATGCACCGCCCGCGCGTCGAGCAGCGCACCAACCGTCCGAAGTGGACTCTTCAGCTCCGCGTACGGCTTGCCGCCGACCAGAGCGGTGCCCGCCGTGGGCCGGTCCAGCCCGAGGATCATGCGGATGGTGGTGGACTTGCCGGAGCCGTTCGGCCCGAGAAACCCGGTCACCCGACCCGGCGCGATCCGCAGCGAGATGTCGTGCACCGCCGTGGTCGCGCCGTACCGTTTCGTCAGGCCGGTCACAGTGATCGTCATACGGCCGACGCTATGGACGGGTGGGTGACCGCCGCAGGGCCCGATCGTCACCCGCTCCCCCTGACTTTCGTCAGGTCTGGCCTTTGCCCTGCGTGGCCCTCCCCTGACGGTTACGGTGAGTGCTGAGGCGCTCCGCCCCGGGCAGTGCGCGAGCGCCGTCGTCCGCCGGCCTCGACGACGCGGCCGGAGGAAGGAGAAGCACCATGAGCACCGCTCGCGACATCATGCATCCGGGATGCGAGTGCATCGCCGAAGACGACACGCTGGAGAACGCCGCCCGGATGATGCGGGACCTCCAGGTGGGCGCGCTGCCCATCTGCGGCAGAGACGACCGCCTGAAGGGCATCATCACCGACCGCGACATCGTGGTGCGGTGTGTCGCCGAGGGCGGCGACCCCCGTTCGATGACCGCCCGCGACATGGCGCAGGGCACGCCGATCTGGGTCGACGTCGAAGCCGACCAGGACGAGGTGCTGCGCCTCATGCAGAGCAACAAGATCCGCCGCCTGCCGGTGATGGAGGGTCAGCGCATCGTCGGCATGATCAGCGAAGCCGACCTCGCCGTACACCTCGACGAGCACCGCCTGCACCAGTTCGCCGAGAGCATCTACTCGGCGAGTCCCACCAACTGACCGCTCGCTCGGACGGGGGCGCCACCTCGGCGCCCCCGCTCCCACGCCGCCTCTAGAGAGCTTTCGCAGTTGGGGTTACGCGCGTGGCGGCGCTCCGGCAGATTTCCCCCCGTCCGTGTCAGCTGGAGACCGTATGCTCCCGCGGGCACCGCTCCCGGCCGGCGGCTCGCCAGGGCGAGCCGAGATCCCCGGCCGTCCACTGCCAGCTCCGCGAGACAAGCCCCGACCACCGCCAGCATCCTGACACAGCGTCACCAGCTACGGGGTCAGGCGTTGGATCTAGAACGCTTAGGGTTGAAATAGCGCCCAAACTCTCCAAGATCTCGCACCGGACACCGTTCACGCCACCGCGGCGGTTACTCGCGGTGACGGCGCATCTGTCCGGTCTGTTGCCCGCCGCTTCGGCACGGGGCATTGGGGACAAACGAACCACGCGCGGGGTGAGCGTGACCAGCGGCGGACGGGTGAGGCCGCGGGAGCAGCGGTCTGGACCACGACGGACATCGCGGTAGCTCAAATCTGCCTTTGAATCGAGCCCGAGACCGCGGCGACCCTAACTCCGAAAGGTCTCTAGAGAGCTTTCGCAGTCGAGGTCACCGCTGATCGCGCGGTGATGCTTTTAAAGCAGATTTGCCCCCGTCCGCGTCAGCTGCGGACCGTATGCTCCCGCGGGCACCGCTCCGGCCGGCGGCTCGCCGAGATCCCCGACCTCCGCTGCCAGGCCCGCCGGACAAGCCCATCGGGGTCCACGCCCCCGAGGGATCTTGGTATGGAGCTGCCCCTCGGGGGGCCAATTCGTACCAAGATCTATCGTTGGCAGACTCCGCGACTCCGAAGGGTCTCTCGTGCGGTGGCCACACTAGCGCTCCTGCATCAGGCCTATCTTGTGGCCGTCGGGGTCGGTGAAGAACGACATCCAGAGCTCGGTCGCGCCGTCACGGTGCACGACATGTGGCGGGCCGAACGACTCGACGCCCGCCGCGACGAGGCGGGCGTGCTCGGAATCGATGTCGTCGACGCGGAAGTAGAGCGTGCACCGGCTGGCGAACTCTTCGCGCTCCGGCACACCAAGGTAGAGCCGGACGTCACCGCTGGCGAAGAAGGCCATCGGCTGGCCGGGCACCTGGAAGAGCAGCGGGATGCCGAGCACGTCACGGTAGAACACCACCGCACGGTCGATGTCGCGCACGCTGACGTGGATCTGGGCCACCGGACCGAGTGCCATGGCCACCTCCCGGACAGATGCTTAACTATGGTAAAAGGTTAACCATGGTGAAGCAGTCGAGGCAAGCACGGCTGCCTGGGCGGCCCGCGGGAGTGCCGGCCGACGAGCGCCACGAGACTGCCAACCTGTTGCACTCGGCGGCGCTGCGGCTGCTGCGCCTGGCGCGCGCCCGGGATGTGGGCATGGACCTCGACGGTCCGCGCGCGTCACTGCTGTCGGTGGTCGTCTTCGCCGGGCCGCAGCCCATTACCCGGCTGGCCGCCATCGAGCAGGTCTCGCCGCCGGCCATCACCAAGCTGGTGGCCGCCCTGGAGGCGGACGGCCTGGTGGTGCGCGAGCGCTCGGCGACCGACCGCCGCGTGGTGCTGGTGACGCCGACAGCGGCCGGCCGCCGCCTGCTGGAGCGCGGCCGGGCGGCCCGGGTGCGCGCGGTGGCCGGTCTGCTGGACGGCGCGTCGCCCCGCGACCTGGCGATTCTCCGCCGCGCCGCCCAGATCATCGCCGCCCGGCTCTAGCCCGACCGGAGCGCGGCGACCACGATCGTGGCTTCGGCGCCGGCTACCCGGATGGGGTGGCGGGCCAGCGGGTGCCAGCCCTCCAGCGGAGCGTCGCCATGGAGCAGGGCGACAAGGCGGCCCGACGGGTGGAGCACGCGGCGAAGCTCGGACCACAGCCGGGTCGGGTCGGCGGCGAGCGTGCCCCGCGCGGGCACCTGGCGTTCCCATGGCGGGTTGGCCAGGATGCGGTCGACGCCGCCGGCCCGCAGCGGCAGGGCACCCGCGTCGGCGTGGAGCAGGCGCAGGCCAAGCCCGCTGGCGTTCGTGCGCGCGGCACGCAGCGCCGCCGGGTCACGGTCGGCGCCGTAGAGGCGGGCTCCCGTGCTGGACGCCTCGATCAGCAGGGTGCCCGCGCCGCAGCACGGGTCGAGCACCACATCGCCGCGCCCGACGCCGGCCAGCCGGACCATCGCGGCGGCCACCGGCGGGTGCAGCGTGCCGGGCACGCTCGCCCGCTTGTAGTCGCGGCGGTGGGCGGGACGGTCAGCCTGGCGTACGGCCACCGTGGCCCGCTTGCCCTCGATCGTCACCCGCCACGAGGTGGTGCCGGGCGGTGGGCGTACGCCGCCGCGGCGCGAGTGGTAGGGCACGCCCAGCACGCTCGACAGGTACGCGCCGACGGCGTCCTCGACGTCGTACCGGCCGAAGCGGCGGGCGCCCACCACCGTGGCGGAGACGTCGAGCGGCCGGCGTGGCGCCCACGAGAGGTCGCCCAGCTCGGTGAGGTGGCGGAGGTCGTCCTTGGTGTGGCCGATGCCGTGCAGCACGGCGGCCACGAGCAGTACATCGTCGGCGGTGGGCAGGGCACGGGTCGCGGCGGCCGGATCCGGCGAGGTGAAGTGCACCTCGCGGTGGCCGATGAGGTCGACGTGGCCGAGACCGCGTTCGCGGATCTCGCTGGCGACCAGGATTTCCATGCCTCGCACCGTCCGCGCCAGGAGGCGCGCGCGCATCGTTCTTCTCCCGCGGCAGGACCCGGGACGGCGCCTCGCCGCCCCGCATCACCAGCGGTGGGAATGGCCCACGACCCGCCAGTGGGGGTCAGCGGGCGAGGAAGAAGAACGTCATGCGATCACCGTAGCCGCGGCCGGAAACGAATTTTCAGGCCCGCACCGGCACGCTGGCCACGACCGGGGCGCTCGGCTCGCGGGAGGATCCGTCGGACGGCTCGATCGTGACGCCGAGCGTGTCCATGCCGCGGATCTTGTCGATCAGCTTGGTCGCCCCGCCCTCACCGGCCGGGAGCACCCCGCGCGAGGCGGTCGTGCCGGCGGCGATGAACCACAGCTGGTACGCCCGGTCGGCGCCAGGCGCGCGGGCGCCGGAGAGCATGACCACGCCCTCGTCCAGGCTCTCCGAGAGCACCATCGTGATCTGGCCGCCACCGGTCACCGGCGCGGAACGCAGCTGCGCGTCGGAGGCGGCGAGCACGGCCTCGACCCGGGCCGCCTCCGCGCGCAGGGCCTCGGCGGTGGCCCGCTCGTCCTGTACCCGCTGCTCTTGCGCGACATAGGAGACCGTGCCCGTGCCCGCGGCCAGGACCACCGCGGCGGCCGCGGCGACGGCGAGCGACCGGCGCCGCAAGCCGCCTGCGGCGGGTGAGGCGGCACGAGCCGGGCGGTCCGCATGCCCCGGAGGCACCTGGCGGGTCTGGCGGATCTCGGCGAGCACGTTGCCGCGCAGCCGGGGCGGCGGCACCGACCAGGCGCCGTCGGCCAGCCGGGCGGCGGTCTCCTGGAGCTCGGCCACCTCGTGCGCGCAGGACTCGCACTCCGCCAGGTGGCGGGCGAAGGCGGCCCGTTCGACGTCGGAGAGCGCGTGCAGCGCGTACGCCCCGGCGAGCGCGTGGACGTCTGTCGTCACGCGGTCACCTCCACGCCCAGGCAGTCGCGCAGCCGGATCAACCCGTCGCGCATGCGCGTCTTGATGGTGGGCAGCGCGGTGTCGAGCAGCTCGGCGACCTCGCGGTAGGTGTAGCCGCCGTAGTAGGCCAGCGTGATCGCCTCGCGCTGGAGGCCGGTGAGCGTCTGGATGCACCGCCGCACCTGCTGCTGCTCCAGGTGTGCGGTGGCCTGGTCGACCACCTCGTCGTACGGAGTCTCGCCCTGCGTGGCGGCCAGGCGGCGGGCCCGATCGGCGCCGGCCTGCTCGGAGCGGACCCGGTCGACGGCGCGGCGGTGGGCGATCGTGAAGACCCACGCGGTGGCCGAGCCGCGCGCCGGGTCGAAGCGGCTGGCGGTGCGCCACACCTCGACGAGCACCTCCTGGGCCACCTCCTCGGCCTGGGCGGGGTCACGCAGGACGCGCCGGGCCAGCCCGTACACCCGGGGGGCCACGAGGTCGTAGAGGCGCTCGAACGCGGCCTCGTCGCCCCGCGCCACCGCGCGGAGCAACTCGTTGGCCTCCATCGCGGGCTCCGGCGCCAGCGGGGGTACGGCCGACAGGTGGTCCGCCCGACGCGGCCCGTCGTTGGCGCCGTCGCTCATGAAAGCCAGCCTCTCGCCGATCATTTGCGCGCCCATATCGGTACTTCGGAGCCGTACGGTACCCGGATTGCTTGATCGATTGTTACCAACGTGTTGCTGCTGCATCCATATCGTCCACTTGGCTTGTGCAGTACCCCTCCGGAGGGTGGACGCGGCCGTAAGACTCGCGGAAACTATGCCGGAACTCCCAGTAGTTCGAAAACTCCCAGCCGCGTATCAAAACCCCTTTGAGGATCCCTCATGGCCGAGCCGATCCTGGTGGTCGATGTCGGCACATCGGCTGCCCGCGTCGCGTTGGTCGTCGGTGACCAGTCCGGGCTCCTGCGCGAGCCGGGCACCGGCAGCCTGGTCTGGCCGTCTTCCGTCTGCCTCGACGACGCCGGCTACCTGGTCGGCACCGCCGCCGAGCGGCGCAAGCGGGCCATCCCCCGGCGCTACATCGACGGGCCGCGGCGGGCCGTCGACGCGCAGGCGTCGATGTGGCTGGAGGGGCGGGAGGTCACCGGCGGCGAGGCGCTGGCCGCCTATCTGACGGCCGTGCGCGGCGAGGCCCGCCAGCAGTATGGCGCGGATATCGACCGCGTGACGCTCACCACACCCGCGTCGTACGGGCCGGGAGACCCGCGTCGCGACGTGCTGATCGCGGCTGGCGGGATGGCCGGTTTCTCCGATGTGGAGCTGCTGTCCAGCGCGGTGGCGGCGGCACTCGACCCGGAGACCGGTAGCGGGCTGCCGTCCGGGGCGCTGGTGCTGGTCTGCGTGCTCGGCGCCACCTGGACCGTCTCGCTCGTGCGGGTGCGGGGCAACCACACCGTCCAGCTGGCCCAGGAAACCTCGGCCGCCGGCCACGACCTCGACGCCCTGCTGATCGACGATCTGCGCTCCGAGGGGCGCCCGTGGCTCGAGCCGCTGCTCGCCGCACCCGGCGACGCGGGGCTGCGCGCCTACTACGAGGCGATCGACTTCGTGCGGCGGCTCAAGCACCAGCTCGCTGACGCCGAGGAGGTGGCCGACCACCTCACGCCGATCGCGCCGCCCTACCGGCTGACCCGCGAGTGGCTGGCGGCGTTCGCGGAGCCGGCGTTGCGGTGGCTGGCCGCCAGCTGCCACGCCGTGCTCACCGCCGCCGGTGCCGCGCCGGCCGACGTGAGTGCCGTGGTGCTCGCCGGGGGCGGCGCGCGGCTGCCGATGGTCGAGCCGGCCCTGCGCGGCGCGCTCGGCCACCCGGTGCGCCGGGCCGCCGAGCCGGAGCTGGCCGTGGCCCGCGGCGCGGCCCGCTGGTCGGTCGGCGCGCTCAGCCGCGCGGTGCCCGCGGAGCGGCCGAGCTGGCGGGTCGAGCCGGTCGCCTGGGACATCCCCGGGGGCCGGGCCGAGCTGGTGCGCTGGCTCGTCGCGGAGGGCCAGCCATATCCCGCGGGCGCGGTCGTGGCCCGGGTGCGGGTGCCCGACGACCGCGTCTTCGACCTCGTCGCACCCCAGGCCGGCACCCTGCTCGCCCACCGCGCCGCGCCCGGCCAGCAGGTCGGCCCGGTGCTCGTCGCCTCGGCCGCGAAGACGCCCAAGGCGCTCGCCGAGCACGCCCCGCCGCTCGAGCACCGGCTGGATGTCGCCGGCTCCTGGCTGCTCACCCCCGACCGCCAGCGCCTGGTGGAGTGCGACGGCGCCGGCCGATACGTGCGATACCGGGCGGTCGGCGACACCGCCGTGACCGCCGAGTTCGTCCCGGAGCTGGGCGGCGCCGCGCCCGTGGGCGGTCGGGTCTTCGTCGGGCCGGATGGGCGGCTCTGCCTCATCGCGTGGGATGCCGAGGGCTGGTTCTCGGTCTGGGATGTCGACACGGGCAAGCTCGCGACCCGCTTCCGCGACACCGGCGGCACGTCCGACGTGCGGGTCAACGAGGTCGAGTGGCGCCTGGCCACCGAGACCGAGGGCAAAGCGGTGGGGCGCTACCGGCGTTCCACGTTCACGATCTGGGATCTCCGCACCGGCAGCCGGATCGACAAGGTCTCCGACGAGGCGTGGAGCCGCCGCCACCCCGACTACTCCAGCCGCAGCCGCACCCAGGGCTTCGGCACCACCGTCGCCAGCCCCGACGGCCAGCTGCGCGCCGCCATGCTGGAGGCCAGCGACGGCTCGTGGGTGCTGCTGGTGCACGACATCGCGACAGAGCAGGAGGTGTTCCGGGCGCACGAGACGCCGGGCCGGCGGGCACTGGCCGGGTTCAGCGCCGACGGGCGTCACCTGCTGGCCAATTGGGAGTCCGAGGGCAGGAGCCTTGTCGATGTCTGGCACGTCTGAGACCCCACCACCGTCCCGGCCGGGCGACGCGCCAGTGCTGGTTGTTGACTTCGGCACCACCTCCTCGGCCGCCGTCGTGGTCGCCGGCGACGAGGTCCGGCCCGTGCCCGAGCCGGTGACCGGCGCCGCCACCTGGCCCTCCGCCGTCCTCTGGGATGGGCAGCAGATGTTCGTCGGCACGCTGGCCGAGCGGCGCAAGCGCTCGGAGCCGGAGTCGTACGCCGCCGAGTTCAAGCGCGGGCTGGCGGCGGACTCGTCGGTGATGCTGGGCGGGCGCCGCTTCCGCCCGGTCGAGCAGGTCGTCGCGCTGCTCACCGCGCTCCGCGCCGAGGCCGAGCGCCTGCACGGCGGCCCGATCGCCCGCACGCTGGTGACAGTGCCGGCGAGCTACGCCCCCGGCGACCCGCGCCGCGCCCGCATGCTCGCCGCCGCCGAGGCCGCCGGCCTGGAGACCGTCGAGCTGCTACCCGAGCCGGTCGCGGCCGCCTTCGCGCCGGTGGCTGGTCCACCCTTCACCCCCGGCGACCTCGTCTTGGTGTACGACCTGGGTGGCGGCACCTTCGACACCGCGGTCCTGCGCATCGGCGAGCGGTGGCACGAGGTGCTCGGGCACGCGGCGCTTGACGACTGCGGCGGCCGCGACATCGACGCGCTGCTGGCCGGCCGCATCCACGCCGAGGGCCAGGAGTGGCTCGCACCGCTGCTCTCCTCCGCCGCCGCGAGCCCCAACGACCCGGCCGCGCTGCGTCTGGGCATGGCGGTCACCGACTTCGCCCAGCGCCTCAAGCACCAGCTGAGCGACGCCCCGACGGTCGAAGACTTCTTCATGCCGAACGCGCCCGCCTACCGGCTCAGCCGCCCCGACCTCGGCGCGCTGGCCGCACCGCTGCTGGGCCGCACGGTGTCCTGCTGCACCGACCTGCTGGCCCGCGTGGGCGTGTCGCCACACCAGGTCGCGGCCATCTTGACCGTGGGCGGCGGGTCACGCATGCCCGCCGTGGCCGAGCTCCTCCAGCAGACGCTACGGCTCCCACTCCGCACCGTCGACGAGCCCGAGCTGGCCACCGTGCAGGGCGCGGCGCGCTGGCTGGCCCGCAGCGGCCCACGCCGGGTGACCGCCGCCACGTCGCCCGAGCCGTCGGTGCCGCTGTCGTTCGCGATCCCGGGCGGCTCAGCCCACCTGCTGCGCTGGCTTGTCGCGCCCGGCCAGACGTACGTGGCGGGCGTGCCGCTGGCCCGCGTCCGCCTGACCAGCGGCGCCATGTGGGATCTCACCGCCCGCGTGCCCGGCACCCTCGACCGCCTGCTGGCCGCCCCAGGCACGGAGGTCACCGCCCACGACTGGCTCGCGCTCGCCCGCCCGTAGAGAGTCGGCCCTGTCGGCTTGCCTCGAAGCCCGATCCCAAGAATTTCGAGCTACCGCAACGTGCGCGGTGGTCCAGACCTAATGCCACCGCTGCTCCCGCGGCTCACGCTCGCGTTTGGTCGCGGTCACCCCTTTGCTCGGCGGATGCACGGCCCGCAGTGCACGCCTTCAGGAGGCCTTCGCCGCCCCCTATGAACCATTTGTCACTTTCCCGTGGAGCGACGAGCTTCGCCCACTGAGTACCTTATTTGGACAGAGATTTGAGCTACCGCGACGTCCGTCGTGGTCCAGACCGCTGCTCCCGCGGCCTCACCCGTCCGCCGTTGGTCGCGCTCACCCCAGCGCGCAACCGGCCGGAAGGAAAGAGGGCGGGGTGACGGAGCTCGCGCCGGGCGGTGGTCGACGTTTGTCCAGAATGTCTGTTCCCGGATCGGCGATCCGGGAAAGCAACGGGGTCGTCGTCGCCGCGGGTAACCACCACGAAGGTGCGAGCGGCGCGAGGCTCGAGATCTAGGAGAGTTAGGGCGCCATTTCAACCCTAGATCTCCTAGATCTCGAAGTCTGGTCCCGTTGGATGGTTACGTTGCGTCGGGATGGTGCAGGTGGGGCCGCGAAGACCCCCTTCCGGGCTTGTCTCGCGGAGCTGGCAGTGGACGGCCGGGGATTTCGGCGAGCGCCGCGAGCCGCCGGCCGGGAGCGGTGCCCGCGGGAGCATACGGTCCGCAGCTGACGCGGACGCGGGCAAATCTGCCTTGAAGCAACGCCACGACGGGCGGCGGCCTTGAACCCGAAAGGTCTCTAGGTCTACTTCCAGACGATGCATAAATACCAACCACACGATCACGACCCCACCACGGCCCAGCCGTCCCCAAGCCGCAGCCAGCGCGCGAAGCCCGAGCCGTGCCGCACCAGGAGACCGAAACAAGGCCAGGCGGCCCCGCCGGAGGCGCCGAACTTAGGGTGAGTGGCAATGGGTCCAGACCGTCTTGCACCGCGGACGTGGCAGCGGAGGTCGGGGATCTCGGCTCGCCCTGCGAGCCGCCGACCTGCGCGGTCTCCGGCGGGAGCAGCGGTCCGCAGGTGACGCGGCCCGGGAAATGTTGGCTTTAAGAAAGGGGTTACGGCGCGGCGCGGACTCCGATGTGGACGGTGCGGGCGTCCAGCCAGTAGATGTCTTCGCGGAGGCCGAGCCAGGCCGTATCGCCCGAGTCGAGCAGGCGATCCCACGCCTCCAGGTCGGCCGGGTCGAGCAACCCGGCCGGCCGCAGGTGGTCGACCCGGTGGGCGAGCTTGTCGAGGACCCTGTTGACCTCGGCGTCGGTCAGCGGCAGCTCGCGCTCGAAGAGGGTCGTCCGTGCCGTGACGTCGACCAGGCCGGCACGGCGGAGGCACTCGCTCCAGCCGTACGGCATCCGCACCGACCCGGGCAGCCCGGCCCGCATCGACGCGAACCACCGGTCCTGCGCCGCGTCCAGCCGCACCTCGAGCCCGGGGTCGCCTATGCCGACGTCCCATGGCAGGTGGCGGGCGGGCAGTCCGCCTTCGGCCAGCGCCAGCCGGCCGCCCGCGCCGAGCAGCCCGGCGAGCGCGTCGACCGCCGCCTGCTGGTCGCCCGCGTGGTGTACCGACGCGGAGGCCCACACCAGGTCGGCCGGCTCGCCGAGCGCGGCCCGCAGGTCGGCGAGGTCGCCGCCGAGGTCGGCCGCCACAAATTCCAGGTGCGGGGCGCGCTCCTTCGCCGCCGCGAGGATCGCCGGCTCCCCGTCGACGCCCACGGCGCGCCCCTCCGGGCCGAGCGCGGCCGCGAGCGCGCGTGTCATGCCGGCGCCGCCGCAGCCCACGTCGACCGCGAGCCGGTCGTCCGGGCGGACCAGTGCCGCCGCGGTGGCCGCATACCAACCCGCTTCCTCGCCGGCGAGACGACCGAGATGTGCCGTTTGTTCAGACCAGACCACGGTGTACGGATCTTCACTCGTCACCGGCCCATTGTGGTCCTCTCCTGCCACGGCAGGAGGCCCGTGCGCCGCCCGAAGGCCTACTGTTCGGATGTGGTGACCCAGTGGATCGGCCGGCTCTTCGACGAGCGGGCCTGGCCGGCGCGCGTGGCGCTGCTGCTCGTGCTGGCCGTCGGCTACCTGTTGGTGATGCGCGGCTCCGCGGCGGGCGCGGCTGACTGGATCCTCGCCCTGACCGCGGTGGTGGTGAGCGCGGGCGGCGGCCGGTGGCCGCTGGCGACGACGCTCGTGCAGATGGGGCTGCTGCTGGCGGCGTACGAGGTGGGGCACCACGCGGCGGTGATCGTGAAGGTCGCCGCCGCCATCGCCCTCTTCGAGCTGGCGATGCGACGCTCGGGCTGGCAGGTGGCGGTCGGGACGGCCGCACAGGTTTCCGTGTACGTGCTCCACCCCACCGGAGGCGTGGCCGCGCAGCTCTACCGAGCCGCCGTCATGATCGGCGCGCCGGTGCTGCTCGGCGCGTACATCCGCTCGGTACGCCAGACGGCCGCGCAGGCCCAGCGGCGGGTGGCCGAGGAGCAACGCCGCCGCCGGTCCGAGACGCGGACCGCGCGGGCCAACGAGCGGACGGCCATCGCCCGCGAGCTCCACGACGTCGTCGCCCACCACGTCGCCTCGATCGTGCTGCGGGTCGGTGTCGCGCGGCACGTGCTGCCGACCGACGACCCGCGGGTGCGCGAGGTGCTCGACGACGTTCACGGCAGCGGCACCGCCACGCTCGCCGCCCTGCGCCGGCTGGTGACCGTGCTGCGCGACCCGGAGGTGGGCGACACCCCGCCGTTCGTGGAGCCGGGTGAGCTGCACGCCGCCCTCGACGAGGTGGTGCAGCGCGGCCGCCAGGTCGGCCTCGACATCGAATCGTCGGTCGACCCGGCCGTGGGCGGCCTTGACCCGGTCCGCGGCCTGGCCGTCCTGCGCCTCACCCAGGAAGGCCTGACCAACGTGGCCAAGCACGCCGGCACCGCCGCCCGCGCCGAGGTTTCCATGCGCCTCACCCCGGACGACACGGTGCTGCTGGAGATCGTCGACGACGGCGGCACAAGCCCGCCGGCCCTCCCCACCGCCGGCGACGCGCCCGGGCACGGGCTCGTCGGCATGCGCGAACGCGTCGAGCTGCTCGGCGGCTCGCTGTCGGTGGGACGCGAGGGGCGCGGTTGGCGCCTGTCCGCCCTGCTCCCCTCGGCCTCGCCGCCGGCGCCCGTGCGTGCCACGAAGATCTGCCACCACAAGCCGGCTCCCGCATGATCCGGGTACTGCTCGTCGACGACCAGCACCTGGTACGCGCCGGTCTACGCATGCTCTGCGCCGCCGCCCCCGACGTCGAGGTGGTCGGCGAGGCCGACAACGGCGCCGAAGCGGTACGCCTGGCCGAGCAGGTGCTGCCCGACGTCATCCTCATGGACCTGCGCATGCCCGGCGTCGACGGCATCACCGCCACCGCCCGGATCCTGGCCGCCCGGCCGTCGGTGCGCGTGGTGGTCATCACGACGTTCGACGACGACGACCACCTCTATCCAGCGCTGGCCGCGGGCGCGTGCGGCTTCCTGGTCAAGGACGCCGCGCCCGAAGACCTGCTCGACGGCATCCGCCGCGCGGCGGCCGGCGACTCCCCCTTCAGCCCCGCGGTGCTCCGCCGCCTTGTCGCGTCGGCGGTGCACAGCCGCTCAGCGCCCACCGACCCGACCCCGCCCAGCCTCGGCCTCACGCCGCGCGAGACCGAGGTGCTCGCCCTGGTTGGCGAGGGCATGTCGAACGGCGAGATCGCCGAACGCCTCCACCTCGGCGTGACGACGGTGAAGACGCACATCGCCAGCCTCATGACCAAGACCAGCACCCCTAACCGGGTGCGGCTCGCCGTGCTGGCGGTCCAGTCCGGCGTGACCGGTTGAGATTCGAGCTCAGGGAGCGTGACCGCCCAGCAGGCGGAAGAGCAGCAACCACTGCTCAGGCCACACGTGACCGACCACTGTGGAGATATCCAGCCGCGCCGCGCGGAAGGCGCCGTCCACGCGGCGGGCCGGATAGCGCCGCCGCAGCGAGGCGTGCAGCGAGCCGCCCACGCCGCCGAAGCCCAGCTCCACAAAGGACCGGTAGGCCGCCATCGCCTGGGCGGGGACGAGGGGTGTCGGTCGCCGCTCCAGCCGCAGGATGCCGGAGTCGACGCGGGGCACCGGGCGGAAGGCCCGCCGTGGTATCCGTCCGGACAGTCCCCAGTGGAACTCCGGCCACGTCGCCACGGTCAGCCGGCTCCACCGTCCGTAGTCGCCGGTGCGTTTGCGGGCGTACTCCAGCTGGGTCACCAGCGTCGCCGAGGTGAGTGCCGGCGCCCGCAGGCACCACTGCACGATCGGCGCCGTCAGTGCGTACGGGATGTTGCCCACCACCGCGAACGGCTCGCGTGGCGGCCGGGCGGTCAGGAAGTCCTGGTGCCGCACGGCCACGTTCGACGGCGCCGCGAGCGCGGTCGCGAAGGCGGGGTCGACCTCGTACGCCACGACCCGTCCGGCGACCTCGGCCAGGCGGCGGGTGAGCCGCCCGTCGCCGGCGCCCACCTCCAGGACGAGTTCACGGCGGTGCGGAGCGGCGGCCCGTACCACGCGGTCCAGCTCGCCCGGGTCGTGCAGGAACGTCTGCGACAGCACCCGCCGGGTGCGGTCGCGCTCGTTGCGGATTCGTTGGGTGTTCTGCGCCACTGCCGGCGTCCTCTCCGACCGGCCCACACGAAAACGCGGGCCGGCAAAACGCGGACAGGCGCATGCGGAAGCGGACCCTGTCCGAGACGATCGGGGACTCGGAGGGCCCTGGAGAGAGCGCGGAGTGAGTGTGCGGCGGTCAGCCCAGGGCCGGACGCACCAGCCAAGGCCTGACGACGAAGGCAGGACCCCACGCACCCATCAGGGCGGGGGTCGTGTTGATCAGGGCGTGTGGCATGGCGACAACGCTAGCGCAATCGCGACGCGGCATGTATCGGATTTACGCCAGCCCTCTCCTGTGATGCATGAGAGAACGTCACCACCCGGCGCCGAAGCAGACCAGCGGCGCCAGGTCCTCCTCCGCCTTCGCCGCGCTCTCGATGGCGGTCGCCAGTGCGGCGGCCGGTGACTCACCGTCTCGCAGTGCCGCGTGGTGGGCCGGACCGACCTGGTAAGCGACCGCGTCGGCGATCCGTGCGACGCCGGCCACGACACTCCCCGCGCCGCCGTGCAGCAGCGCGGCGGTCATCCCCAACGTCTCCTCGCCCGGCCGCGGCCGGGCGAGGCCCAACTCGCACGCCGACAGCACGATATGCGCCGGGAGCTGGGGCAGCTGGTGCAGCTCGTGGCCGAAGAGCGGCCCGTCGGCCAGCACCAGGTGGGAAAAGAGCGGGTTGTCCGGCTCGTGCACACCGTGCGCGGCCACGTGCAGCACGTCGGCGGTGCGTGCCGCGTCCCGTACCCCCGATGTGGTGAGCTGCGTCGGCGACCGCGCCGACCACACCTCCGCGACCAGCCGCACCTCCTCGGCGGCGCGTGCCACGTCGGGGCCGGCGGCCAGCGCCAGCGTCGGCCGAGCCGGCAGCGCGGCCCGGTCGCGGGCGGCCAGCCAGGCGGTCGCGGAGGCCACGACCGCGAGCGGGCGTCCGCGCAGCGCGGGCAGGAGCGTCCAGGGCACGGCCACCAGCCCGGCGGCCGGCGCCAGCAGGAGCGGACCGTCGGCGAGGTGCCGCCGCAGCGGGTGCCACAGCAGCTCGTCGAGCCCCTGAAGTGAGCGGCGGCTGGCCGCGCGCACACTCACCCGCACCGGTTCGGGCAGGCGGATCGTGGCGAGCGCGTCGAGGTCGGCGCGGACCCGGTGGAGCAGCTCGACGGCCGGCGCCGCCGGGCCGAGGTCGAGCAGCGCGCGCCGGCGTGGACCGGCCACGAGCGCGTGCAGGCGGCCGCCGGAGAGCACGTGCGCCACGTACGTCGCGTCGGCGACCGCCAGCTGGTCCTGCACGTCGCGGAGCGGGGCGGGCGCGAGCGTCTGCCCAGGCCCCGGCGTATACCAGGAGCGCTGCCGGATCAGCCGCTCGAGCTGGGCGCAGCGGCTGCGCAGGGCGGGCACGGGCTGGCCGGCGAGCACGGCACCGCGCAGGTCGACCCGCAGGCGGCGCAGCTCCTCCAGCATCCCCGCGGCCTCCGGATCGTCGGGCGGCACCACCGGCGGCAGCCGGGTCGACAGGGCGCGGGCCCGCTCGGCCCAGCCGAAGACCGTCGCCGGCCGACCGGTGGCGAGCGCGCGGGCCAGCCCCTGCTCGGCGAGGCGCCGGCCGTGGCCGCTCACCGCGGTCTGCAAGTCGAGGCTGCCGAACGACGCCTGGTAGCGATGCAGGTCGGCGAGGGCGGCCCGCAGCTCGGCGTCGGCCCGGACCGGCTGTCCTTCGGCGTCGGCGAGCCCGGCGCGCACCGACCGCGCGGCCAGCCGGGTGGCGATCGGGTCGTCGCGGCGGAGCCGGATCGCGCCACCGGCCGCGGCGCGGATCCGCTCGACGCTCCCCAGTGGACGGACGGCGAGCAGTGCCACCACGCCGGTCAGCGTGGCCCGGCGCGCCTCGTCGTCGAGGCCGGCCGCGGCGAGCGCGGTGGCGACACGGGCCGCCTCGTCGGCGGCCGCCGGTGCGCCGCCCCGCCCCCGGCCGACGGCGGCCGCGAGGGCGATGTGCTCGGCGAGCAGCGCCCAGGCGTCGGCACCCCGGGCGGCGAAACGCTTGCCGGCCCGCACGGCCAGCCGCCGCGCGTCCGGGTAACGCTCCTCCAGCAGCGCGATCTGCGCGCGGGCCAGCTCGGCCTCGGCTTGATCCTGCGGTGCCTTGGCGCCGCGGAAGAGCTCGACGGCGTGCGCGAGGTCGTCGTCGGCCTCCCGCCACAGGCCCGCGGCGAGCAGCACCTGGGCGCGGTCGATGTGACACACCGCCGCGTAGATCGGCGACTGGCCGGCCAACGTCGACCATGCCTCGCCCATCTCGCGCAGCGCCCGCGGCAGGGCACCGGACAGCAGCGACAGGTAGCCGAGGTTGTGCGAAGCCTTGGCCGCCAACATGTCCAGCCCGTGCCGGTGGGCGATCTCCACGCAGCGGCGGAAGTCGGCCCGCGCCGACGCCAGCACCCCGCGCTGCATGTGCAGGATGCCGCGGGTCAGCAGCGGCCGGCAGATGTCTTCCGGCACGGACTCGTCGAGCACGCCCACCGCCACGTCGAGCGCGGCGAGAGCGTCGCCGGAACGGCCGGCTCGCATGAACAGCAGGCCGCGCTGGGCGGCGACCATGCCGCGCAGCCGGGCCGGGAGGTCGGGCACCTCGTCGGCCTCGCCGAGCAGGGCCAGCCCCTCGTCGAGGCTGCGCCGCTCGGCCTGGTGGTAGGCGAGGCTGATCAGGATCCGCGCGCGCAGCTCGGGATCGGGGCCGCTGCGCAGGGCCGCGCGCAGCAGCCGCCGAGCCTCCGCGTGCCGTCCGTGCTCAGTCTCCCGGACGGACCTAGCGTGCAGCTCGGCGGCGCTGGCAACGACGGACACGCCCCATCATGGCACGACGGCCAGCGACGCTGACTCGACCGTTACGGCTGCGGCTGCACCGCCTCGACCGCGCGCTGCATGCGCTTGACCGGGTCGCTCTCGGTCATCATCAACGAACCGACGCCGTTGGCCGCGATCAGCGCCTTGGCGATGCGGCCGGCGAGGATGGGCGCCGCGAACGACGTGCCGCTGGAGATCGCGAAGCCGCCGGCGAAGTCGTCCGGGTCGAGGTTTTCCCGGATGCGCGCGTGGAACGGGTCGAGGATGGCCGCGCCGGGCGCCATCGCGTGGTCGAACTTCGGCATCGTGCTCACCACCGCCGCACCCGGCTCCCAGTGGCGCACCCACTCGCCGGTGTTGCTGAAGAGGGCGATCGACCCGTTGGGGTTGAGCGCGCCCACACTGGACACCGGCACGATGGGTGCCTCCACGCCCTGCGGGGTCGCCGCGTACGCCGCGGGGAACATCGGCCGGGCGGTAGCGTCGTTGCCGGCCGCGGCCACCACGGCGATGCCGAGCTCGGCGAGGTCGCGGATCTCCTCGTAGAGCAGCGACATGTACGCGTCGTCGTCTTCGGACTCGTGGTAGAAGCCCAGTGACAGCGAGATGATGTCGATCGCCTGGCCGCCCGGCTCGCCCGCGGCGAACTTACGGGCCAGCTCCTTGAGGGTCTGGAGCGCCACCAGCAGCTCCGACTCGACGATCACGCCGTCGGAGTGGATCACCCGGACCGGGAGGATGTCGGCGTCCGGACAGGTCTGCCGGACCAGGCCGCAGATGAACGTGCCGTGCCCGGCCAGCGGGTCGCGCATCCCGTCGAGCGGGCCGACCACGTCGCCGGTGGTGTCCAGCGCGGTGCCCGTGTCACCACCGCCGAGCGCGTTGATGGGCGAGAGCACGCCCTCGTTGAACCAGTCGTGCTGCCCGCAACCGGTGTCGAGCACGGCCACCACCGGCCGCCGCGGCGTGACGGAAGCCTGCCGCACCGGGGTGGGCAGCACCAGGTTGACCGGCTGGGTGGCGCCGAAGCCGAGCATGCCGTACTGCGCGACCGGCCCACCGAACGCCGAGTGGAACGGGAAGGCGGAATGGAACGGGAACGCCGAGTGGAACGGAAACGCGGAGTGGAACGGGAACGCCGAGTGGAACGGGCTGCCCGTGATCGGCGATGACGCGGCGAACATGAGGTGGTCGAGGCCGAGGCCGAGGCTGCGCAACCGGGCCGAGTCCTTCGACCGGATCGTCTGCAAGACCCGCCACGCGTCCGGCGTGGCCGGGCCGCCGTTGCCGGGCGACACGCGCAAACAGCGGCTGCCGTCGGCGGGGTCGTCGAGCCGGAGTTGGAGCCCGGCACCCACCTCGTCGAAGAGGCGGCGGTGCTCGCCCTTGCTCTGCCGGCGCATCAGCAGCCGGTTGGCGACGTAGACGGTGGACTTGACCTGCTGGTCGGGCAGCCTCTGGGCCGCGACCGGGTCGAGAGCGCGGGCGCCATATGCCCCCATCAGGGCGCCCGGCGGTGTCGGGACATGGTTGTTAACGGTGGCCACGATGAACTCCCACGGAAGAGGTCGGGGCTAGAGCTGCACCGGTGGTGTGACCACCGGCCGGTGCAGGGGTACGGTCGCCCCGGTCGTCGGATGGATCATGATCTGCACCAGACCGGACGGCACCTCCGCGAAAGCGAACCGCCCGTCGGCGTCGGCCTGGGTCTCGTGCACACCTCGCGGAGTGCGCAACTCGACTCGCAACGCGCCGCCTGGTGCGATCCAACCGTCGATCCGGCGCCGCTGCGGTCCCGAATCCGACACGGTCACCATCACGGTGAGGCTTTCCGCCGAAAAGGTGACGGTGGAGGCGGTCTCCGGGCCACGGGCGCCGACCGGCTGGATGGCCTCCTGCAACCGCATGAGCTCGAATTCCAGATCTTCGAGGTGCAGCGTGAAGAGCACGCGGTCAGCCAGGTCCGCCGGCGGCGGATCCAATGTGTCGTACATGTCATGGACCGCACGCAACAGCGTCGAGTCGTCAGTCACGCCGGTCACTCCACTCCGGATCGGCGGCCAGCAGACCGCGTAGCTTGTCGAGACAGCGCCCGCGCGTCGGACCGATGCTGCCCACCGCGATCCCCAGCTCGGTGGAGAGGGAGGCGTAGTCGGGCCGGTCGTCGAACGCGATCACCCGCAGCAGCCGGCGGCACCGCTCGGGCAGCTCGGCGACGTGGCGCCACAGGGTATTCGCGGTGCGCTCGGCCAGCACGGTGGTGTCCGGCCCGCCGACCGGCGGCAGGGCCGCGTCGAGGGTCTGCGGCTCCGCCACGTCTTCGCGCTTGCCGGCGCGGGCGGTGCGCCACGCCTCGCGGCGGGCGGTGGTCGTCGTCCACCGGAGCACCGCCTGCGGGTCGCGCACCGAATCCACATTGCGCACCAGCGCCAGCCAGGTCGTCTGCACCACGTCTTCGGCCGACTCGCGATCGAGCCCATACGCCCGGACAAGGTGCCACAACATCGGCGTCAGCAGCCGCACCAGGCGGTCGAGCGCCGCCCGGTCACCGGCACGCCACGCGGCGAACTCGCGCGCGGCCACCTCCCAGGAGGCCGTGCCGACACCGGTGTCGTCAGAAGTCGCCGATGTCATCGCACCCCCTCACATCCATCCCCCGCCTGACCTGCTCCCGAACACACTGCGCCATCGTAAGTGCGATGGATATCGGCCAGGCGACAGTGCGTGGTGCGCACATGTGAGGAGGTGATCAAGGTCGCGCTGATACATACCCGACGAAAGAAGTTTTCGATGTATCACGGGCCCCGCTCGGCGCTCCTCTACCCGGATCTTCACAGAGCCGCGCGGTGCATGGGGGTGCGCCGGCGGCCCGCTCCCCCTCTGGGGCTGGGGGGAGGGACGGCGGGGGTGCTTCCCGGGGGGATGCACCCCCGCTGCGTTCCCTTTTTTGAGCTACCGCGATGTCCGTCGGTCCAGGCCGTTGCTCCCGCGGCCTCACCCGTCCGCTGTTGGTCGCGGTTACCGCTCAGGTCAAAGACACCGCGCGGTTGAGCGGCACCGGCGACGGCCACGGGCGGGCCACGTCTTCGGCGACCACGGACGAGCCGACGATCGGGATGACCCGGTTTACCCGGGTGGCGCGGAGCGTGCGGCGGACCACCGCGTTCGGATTGCAGATGACCAGCTGGCCGCCCCGGGCGCGGGTGCGCAGATGTACCGCGACCAGCGCCCGGACCCCCGCGGCGGACAGGAAACCCACTCCACCGAGGTCGACTCTCAGCGGCGCCGGTGCGGACGGCAACCCCCACAGCAGCGCCCGAAACTCGTCCACGTTCGCGATGTCGATCTCACCGGCGACGCGTACGTCGATCCCCCGCGCGCCGACGGTGATCTCGGCTTTCAGCTGGTGCTGACCTTCCCCCATGCACACGAGCCTAGGGAGGTGAGCCGCCCGCGACGACCTACCGGAAGTGGAATGTCGCGCACACCGGCTACGACCAAAGTCGTAGGGGATCACTCAGCCCCTGGGCGGACGATGCCCGATTCGTACGCGAAGACCACCACCTGTACCCGGTCGCGAAGTGCCAGTTTTGCGAGGATCCTCCCCACATGCGTCTTGACCGTCGCCTCGGACACCACGAGCGATTCGGCGATCTCCGCGTTGGAGAGGCCGCGGGCGACCTCGACGAGCACCTCGCGTTCCCGGTCGGTGAGCTGGTCGAGCCGCTCGTCCGTGGGTGACCGGCCGGTCGCCGGGTCGGGCAGGTATCCGGCGAACGCGTCGATCAGCCGGCGGGTCACGCTCGGCGCGACCACCGCGTCACCGGCCGCCACCGCCCGGATTCCGCTGATCAGGTCGGCCGGCGGCACGTCCTTGAGCAGGAAGCCGCTGGCACCGGCGCGGAGCGCGGCGTACACGTACTCGTCGAGGTTGAACGTGGTGAGCACCAGGACGCGCGCCGCGGACCCGGACTCGACGATGCGCCGCGTCGCCTCGATGCCGTCGGTGACCGGCATGCGCACGTCCATCAGCACCACGTCCGGCTCCAGCGCGCGGGTCATCGTGGCCGCCTGCGCGCCGTCGCCCGCCTCGCCCACCACCTCCAGGTCGGGCTGGGTCTCCAGCACCATGCGAAACCCGAGACGCAGCAGCGCCTGGTCGTCCGCCAGCAGGATCCGCACGGTCATGGCGATACCCCGTCGTCGAAGCGGAGGTGGGCGAGCACGCGCCAGCCCGGCGCGCCGTCCCGGGGCCCGGCTTCCACGCCGCCACCGTACGCGGCGGTCCGCTCGGCCATGCCGGTGAGGCCGTGACCTCCGGTGGCGGCCGGCGCGGTGGCCCGCTGGCCGCCGTCGTCGGTGACCTCCACCTCGGCGCCGCCGTCGCGGTAGCGGAGCCGCACGTGCGCGCTCGCCTCCGGCCCGGCGTGCTTGAGCGTGTTGGTGAGCGCCTCCTGCACGACGCGGTAGACCGCGACGCCCGCGCCGGCGCCCCACTCGCCGGGTACGCCCTCGACGGTCAAGGCGACCCGAACACCGGCGGCCCGCACCCGCTCGACGAGCGCGTCGAGCCCGTCCAGCCCCGGCTGCGGGGTGCGGCCCACGCCGTCCTCGCGCATCAGGCCGAGCACGCGGCGCATCTCCCCGAGCGCCTCCCGCCCGGTGGCCGCGACCTTGTGCATGGTGTCGGCGGCCCGTTGCGGGGCGGCGGCCGCGGTGAGTGCCGCGCCGTCGGCGAGCGCGACCATCACGGCCAGGTTGTGCGCGACGATGTCGTGCATGTCGCGGGCGATCCGGGCCCGCTCGGCGGCCACCGCGATCTGCGCCCGCTGGTCGCGCTCCCGCTCCAGCCGGCGGGCCCGCTCCTCGAGCTCGGCGAGGTAGGCCTGGCGGGTGCGGACCGTGATGCCCAGCAGCACCGTGGCCGCGAGCACCGACGTGATGAACCCCAGCGCCGTCCAATATGGACCCCGGGGGATGAACACGACGAGCGCCGGCACCTCGATCGCCGCGACGATCAGGATGAGCTGCCGGCGCGGGCCGTACCGGGCGGCGGTGTAGACGGCCACGGTGACGACCGACTCCGGGTAGAGCCCCTCCACGCGTACCCCGACCACCGCACCGGCCACGATCGCAAGCCCGAACACCGTCCAGAAGACACCGACCGGCCAGCGGCGCCGCCACACGATCGGCATATGCACGGCGACGAACCACAGCCACTCGTCGGCACCGGCCCCGCGCAACACCGCCGGCCCGGTGAACAGGGCCAGCGCGACGGCGAGGCCGGCGTCGACAAGTCGTGGGTGCCGCGCCAGCACGGCCCGCAAAGTGCCCACGACGAAAGGTTAGGCGTCCCGGCGGAGCAGCAGGGCGACTCCGCCGGTGAGGAGCAGCGCGGCCCACCCCACCATGACGGCCGCGGAGGCGCCCGGCGACAGCGTCTCGAACGGCTGCCCGCCCCCGCCCACGCTGTACATCGCCTGCCCCGCGACGGTCGGCACGTACTTCATCGCGTTCTCCTCCATGTCGCCCGGAAGAGCCGGTCCGAGCAGCACCGGGATGATGAAGAGCGCGGCCACCAGCGTGGTGATCGCGCCGGCCGTGTGCCGCAACGCCATGCCGACGCCGAGGCCGATCAGGCCCACGAGCACCGGGGAGAAGGCCGCGCCGACGATCGCGCCGGGCACGCCGGGGTCGCCCAGCGACGCGCCATCGTCACCGAGAAACGCCTGGCAGACGAGGAACGAGCCGAGCGCCGTCACCGCCATCACCGGCAGGGTAACGGCTGTCTGGACCACCGCCTTCGCGACGGCGACCGGCCACCGCCGCGGCACCGCCGTGAGTGTGGCCCGGATGAGCCCGCTGCCGTACTCGCCGGTCATCTGGAGCACGCCGAAGACGCCGAAGACAAGCGCGAAGAAGTCGATCGGCAGAAACGCGGAGCCCACCGCCTCGGACAGCGCCGGTGGTGGGTCATCGCCCTCGACGGCGTGGTGCACGCCGTATCCGATGGCGCCGGCCAGCCCGACCGCGAGCACCGCCGCGGCGCCGAGCGTGATCCAGGTTGAGCGGAGCGAGACGAGCTTGCCCCACTCAGAGCTCAGCACGCGCGGAAACGTGATCATTTGTACTCCACCGCCTCTCGGGTCAGGTCCATGTACGCCTCTTCCAGCGACGCGCGGCGCGGGGTGAGCTCGTGCAGCGCGATCGCGTGCCGCCGGGCCAGGTCGCCGATCTGCGCGGCGCTCGCGCCGCTGACCTGGAGCAGGCCCGGCTCCACGCTGGTCACCGTCGCGCGGCCGGCCACCAGCACGTCGCGGAGCGCGGCGCCTTCCGGGGTACGGACGAGCACGGTGCCCACCGCGACCCGGGCGATGAGCTCGTCGACGGTGGTGTCGGCCAGCAGCCGCCCGCGCCCGATGATCACGAGGTGCTCGGCGGTCACGGCCATCTCGCTCATCAGGTGGCTGGAGACCAGGACCGTACGGCCCTCGGCGGCCAGCGCCTTGAGCAGGTTGCGGATCCAGAGCACGCCGTCCGGGTCGAGCCCGTTGACCGGCTCGTCGAGGATCACCGCGGCCGGGTCGCCGAGGAGCGCGGCGGCGATGCCGAGCCGTTGCCCCATGCCGAGCGAGAAGCTCCCCGCCCGCCGCCGCGCCGCCGACTCCAGCCCCACCATCGCGAGCACCTCGTCGACGCGGGCGGCCGGGATGCCGTGCGTCCGCGCGAGCGCGAGCAGGTGGTTGCGTGCCGTACGTCCCTTGTGGACAGACTTGGCCTCGAGCAGTGCGCCCAACTGCCGCAGCGGCGCGGTGTGTTCCCGGTAGGCGCGGCCGTTGACAGTGGCCACCCCGCCACTCGGCCGGTCCAGACCCACGATCATGCGCATGGTCGTGGACTTGCCGGCGCCGTTCGGCCCCAGGAAGCCGGTGACCTGGCCGGGCTTGACGGTGAAGGAGAGTTGGTCGACGGCGAGCTTGTCGCCGAAGCGTTTGCTCAGCGCGCGTGCCTCAATCATGGGCTCGACGCTATGGACGCGCGCCCGCCGCGCCGACCGCCTGCGGCCCGATCCTGCGGGCGGCGGGCGTCATCCCGAGGTCTGACCCGCTCCTCCCGCAGGCTGATCCGGACCCACGATCTCGTCCAGCAGGCCGTACTCCACCGCCTGCTCGGCCGTGAGCACCCGGCCGGCGGAGAGGTCGTCTTCGATCCGGCTACGCGGCTGGCCGGTGGCGGTGGCGATGCGTACCGCCAGCTCCTCCAGCTCCCGCAGGTACTGCCCCGCGGCGGCGGCCACCTCGTCGGCCGTGCCGCTGACCGTGGCCGCGCGCGGCTCGCTGAGGCGGATGCGGGCGTGCCGGTATGCCAGCCGCCGCGCCGCCGCCGCGAGCAGGCCCACCGCCGCGCCTCCGGCGAGGCTGGTGACGACCGCGTGCACCGGCGCGCTCATCGTGTCGATCACGTCGATCAGGCCGAACGCGGCGGCCAGGTCGCCGTCAGGGGTGGCCAGCTGGAGCCGCACCGGCTCCTTGCCGAGCGCGTCGAGCGTCATCAGCGCGGCGGCCGCACGGGTGGCCGCGTCGTCGTTGAGTGGGCCGGTCAGCACGACCATCCGCTGGTCGAAGAGGCGCTCCTGGAGCCACGGCGGCACGCCCTCGCTGGTCGGCGGCTCGGGCGGCAACGGCGGCTGCCCCGGAGAGCCCGGGGGACGCCACGGCGGCCTGAGCGGATCGTGTCGCAGGTCCATGAGGGGCCTCCCTGGTCGCTTGCCGCGACCGTAACCTGTCAGGCCACCGCGACCGGCCGCTTTTCGCGCAGGGCGATATCCGCCGCCTCCAGCACAGCCACGACGTCACGCCCGAATCCCGCGTCGCACGGCTCCGGACCACCCTTGACCAGCCGGTCGACCGCCACGCCGAACGCCGCCACCGCGCTCCCCTCGGGCACCGGCATGGTGGCGACGCCGTGCTCGCCGTAGAAGTCGTGGTCACGCAGCATCGCGGCGGGCGGCGCGTCGAGGGTCAGCGAGGCCGTGGTCACCGCGCCGCCCGCGTGCCGCAGCGTCAGATGGGTGGTGGCCCGCGGCCCGCCGACCGCGCTCACCTCGGCCACCGGCCCGAGCACCGGCAGCAGCACCGAGAGCACGTGCGGCCCGATGTCCCACAACGCGCCCCGCTCACGGCGCCAGAGCGAGCCGCCGTACGGGTTGCCGGGCTGGTAGATCGACGCGAACTGGGTCACCCGCGCACCCAGCCACCCGCCGGTCGCCGCCGTCTCGTCGATGAACCGCACGATGTTGTCCCGGAAGCGGTTGGTGAAGAAGACCACCGAGGAAAGGCCACGCTCGCGAACCACCGCGACGATCCGATCGGCCGAGGCGGTGTCCATCGCCATCGGCTTGTCCAGCAGCAGATGCTTGCCCGCGTCGGCCGCACGCAGGGCCAGCTCGGCCTGCACGCCGGGCGGCAGCGCGATCGCCACGGCGTCCACTTCGGACAGCAGCGCGTCGACATCGGTGTACGGGGTGGCCCCGTACCGCCCGGCGAGCGCCGCCGCCTTGTCCCCGTCACGGCCCCACACCGCCACGAGATCCGCGCCGGGGTGCGCGTCCAGCGCCGCCCCATGCGTCTCCGCCGCCCAATGCCCCGTCCCCAGCAACCCGAATCTCATCCCAGCACCCTACGAGAGCCGGCCCCGGCGGAGCGCCAAACGGTCTTGGATCAGCGTCACCGCTTTTTGGACCTGCCTCTGCGCTTGCGCTTGGGCTTGCCTGCGAACCGCTGTGTCACCAGCAGCGCCTCGTGGGCTTCCGCCGCGGCGGCTATCGCCACGCCCGACATCTCCCGGGACTGCGCCTCGGCGGCCAGCAACGCGTCGTAGGCGCGCCGGGCGGCGAGCGCGGCCCGCTCGTACTCCCGGCGGGCGGCCAGCTCGTCGGCCCGGAGGTGGTCGGTGCGCCGCTCGCGCTCCTCCTGCTCCGGATCCCAGTCACCGGCCCGGCGAAACACCTCGCGCAGCTCGTCGACGGACAGCTCGCCGCGCCGGTAAGCGGAGAGCGCGGCCCGGGAGACCTCGCGCTGGCGGTCGCCGTCGGTGGCCTCGACATCGCCCGCCGTGACAAGCTCCAGGTCGACCGTCTCGGGGTCGGGCGCGGGCCGGGCGTACTCCGCCTCCTGCCACGCCGCGTGGTGTGCGACGCCGGCCGCTTCCTGCGCCTGCCAGGCGGCTTCTCGGGCGGCCTCGGCCTCGGCCAGCCGCTCCCGCGCCTCGATCGCGGCCGCGGCGGCCCGGCCGGCCACGGCGTGCGTCTCTCCGGCGTACACGGCGAGCTCGTGGGCGGCGGCGCGCAGCTTGACGAAGTCGGGGCGGGGCTGGCGGCGCGGCCGCTCGGCGATCGCGGCCAGGATCAGCAGTCCGAGCACGACGCAGGCTCCAGCCACCAGCAGAGCCTCTACGGGCGTCATGTCGGTCAAGTCCACTCGGGCCCTCCCCAGAGACCATCGACCAACGTTAAGGATAGGCGCCAGGAGATCGATACGGCACCGCACAAGGCGTCCGAGTTTGGCGGGGCGCCGACCCTACTACGTCGATTAGTAGAGTGGCGGCGTGAATGACACCCTCGGGGCCATCGTCATCGTCGCGGCGTTGGCCGTCGCGCTGCTGTGCCTCGTCGCGGCGATCCGCAACCGGCCGCCCGACCTCAGCCACTACGTGGGCGTGGCCCTCGTCGAGGTGGCGGCGCTCGTGCTGACCGTCGGCGCCGTGGTCGCGATGATCGGGGGCGACCGCCCCACCGAGGTGGGCACGTTCGTGGGCTATCTCTTCACGTTTCTGGCGCTGCCGCCGGTCGCCGTCTCGCTGGCCCGGTTGGAGCCGACGCGTTGGGGCTCGGTCATCCTCACCGTGGCGATGCTCGTGATGCCCGTGCTCGTCGCGCGGCTCGGCCAGATCTGGGAGGCCACCGGTGCGTGACCGGCTCAACTCGGGACCCGGCCTGGTCCTCGTGATCGTGTACGGGATCTTCGCGCTCTCCGCCGGTGCCCGCGCGACCGTGCAGATCGCCACGAAGTTCGACGAGGCGCCCGAGGCCTACCTGCTCTCCGCCTTCGCCGCGCTGATCTACCTGGTCGCGACCATCGGCCTGGCCCGGGGTGGCACGTCCGGCCGGCGGCTGGCGCTGGTCTGCTGCTCGGTGGAGCTGATCGGCGTGCTGGTGGTGGGCACGCTGAGCATCGTCGACAAGGACGCCTTCCCGGACGACTCGGTCTGGTCGGTCTACGGCCGGGGGTATGGCTTCGTCCCGCTCGTCCTGCCGATCATCGGCCTCTACTGGCTGCGCCGGACGGCCCGGCCCCCGTGACGGTCAGGCCCGCGGACCTCCGGCCACGTAGATCACCTGGCCGGAGACGAACGACGCCCCCTCGCTGACCAGGAACGACACCGTGTGCGCCACGTCGTCCGGGTGGCCGGCCCGGCGCACCGGCGTCTCCGCCGCCCGCGCCTTCTGGAACTCTTCGAAGTCGACCCCCAGCCGGGCCGCGGTCGACGCGGTCATCTCGGTGACGATGAACCCCGGCGCGACCGCGTTGGCCGTGACGCCGAACGGGCCGAGCTCGAACGCGAGCGTCTTCGTGAAGCCCTGCATGCCGGCCTTGGCGGCGGCGTAGTTGGCCTGGCCGCGGTTGCCCAGCGCGGAGGTGCTGGAGAGGTTGACGATGCGGCCCCACTTCGCCTCGACCATGTGCGCCTGGGTGGCCCGGCTGAAGAGGAACGCGCCGCGCAGGTGCACCGAGAGCACGGTGTCCCAGTCGTCGTCGCTCATCTTGAAGAGCAGGTTGTCGCGGAGCACGCCGGCGTTGTTGACCAGCACGGTGGGCGGGCCGAGCTCGGCTACCACCCGCGCGACGGCCGCGTCGACCTGGGCTCGATCGGCAACGTCGGCACCGATCGCGAGCGCCCGCCCGCCGGCGGCCGCGATGCTGTCGACCGTCGCCTTGCCGGAGGTCTCGTCGAGGTCGACCACGGCCACGGCCATGCCGTCGGCGGACAGCCGCCGGGCGATGGCCGCGCCGATCCCGCGCGCCGCGCCGGTCACGATCGCGATTCGCTGCTCAGTCATGCCGGCAGCCTACCCGGCGGTAATCGCGATACGTGTCCGGGCGTGGGCGTTCCGTGTATGCGGGCACTACGTATCGTGTCGGGGAGCGGGACATCGAAGTCCACGCGCTTTTGCGATCATTCGGGGGCGGCAAGCGGGGGACTTTTTGGGGGGAGGTGCCATGGCGACGATCTATGACGTCGCGCGGCGGGCGGAGGTCTCACCGGCGACGGTGTCCCGCGTGGCCAACGGACATGCCAATGTGGACCCGGCGCTGGCCAAGCGGGTCCGCGACGCGATGCGCGAGCTGGAGTACCGGCCCAACGCGGTCGCCCGCAACCTGCGGCGCAGCCGCACCACGCTGTGGGCGGTCATCATCTCCGACATCGGCAACCCGTTCTTCACCTCGCTCGTCCGCGGTGTGGAAGACGTGGCGCAGCGGGCCGGCTACTCGGTCGTGCTCTGCAACAGCGACGAAGACCCCGGCAAGGAGGGCCAGTACGTCGACGCGGCGCTCGCCGAGCAGATGGCCGGCGTGATCATCTCCCCCGCCGGCAAGGCAAACCACGTCAACCGCCTCGTCGACGCCCGCGTGCCGGTCGTGGTGATCGACCGCCAGCAGAGCGGCACTCACGTCGACACCGTGCTCGTCGACAACGAGCACGGCGCGTGCCTCGCCACCACCCACCTGATCGAGTCCGGCTACCGGCGGATCGCCTGCCTGACCGGCCCGGTCGGCGTCTTCACCGCGACCCGGCGCCTGCGCGGCTACCGGCGGGCGCTGGAGGAGCACGGCCGCCCGTACGACGAGGAGCTGGTGCGGCACGGCGACTTCCGGGAGGAGGGCGGCTATCGGGCGATGGCCGAGCTGCTGGGCCTGCGCCCCCGCCCCGACGCGCTCTTCGCCGCCAACAACCTGATGACCGTCGGCGCGGTGGAGTGCCTTGTGGACAGCCGCATCGCGGTGCCCGACGAGATGGGCGTGGTGGGCTTCGACGACGTGCCCTGGGCCCACCTCGTGCGCCCCTCGCTGACCACGGTCGCCCAGCCGACGTACGAGCTGGGCCGCGAGGCGGCGAGCCTGCTCACGCAACGGATCGCCGACCCCGAGCGCCCGCCCACGACGATCACCCTGGAGACCAAGCTCCAGATAAGGGACAGCTCCCTGCGCCAGCCTCACCCGTGAGTCTTCAGGCAGATGTGCCTTGCTCCGGGCATTCGATCCAAAAAGGAGATCTGGGCTACCGCGATGTCCGTCGTGGTCCAGACCGCTGCTCCCGCGGCCTCACCCTTTCGCCGCCGGTCGCGGTCACCCATTGGGAGTAAGCGGGCTTCGTCGCCAGGGGTAACGGCCACGAGCCACGCGAACGGCACGTGGTCCAGATCTAGGAGACTTCGGGTTGATATGGCGCCCCAACTCTCCTAGATCGCGAATCTTGCGCCGCGCCCGCCGTCGTCGCGGTTACTCACCGCGACGGCACCTTGGATGCGGGCTCCCACTGTCGCGGCAGCGGCGGGCATTGTGGACAAACGGCGACCGTCACGGGGGTCCAGCGGGGGTTGCCGCGACCAGCGGCGGATGGGTGAGGCCGCGGGAGCGGCGATCTCGACCCGATGCCACTCACCGTAAGTCGACCATGGACTGGTCCGCTGCTCCTGCGGCTCACTCTCGCGTTTGGCCGCGGTCACTCCCCTTGCCTCCGGCCGATACGCGGCCCGCGCCACGCGGTGCGGCGGTGTTTGTCCACAATGCCTGTGCCGATCAAGGTCTCGTGGGTTCGGTGGGGGTGGTGCCGAGAGTGCTGTCAGCGAGGGGGTAGATCTTGGTACGAAGGTGCCCCTCTGGGGGCCAATTCGTACCAAGATCTGCTGTGCCGGGGAGCTCCGCCGGGGCCAGCTGCGATCGTGGTCTTGCTCGGGGGCTTGGACCGCGGGCCTGGCAGTGGACGGCCGGGGGTTTCGGCGAGCGCTGCGAGCCGCCGGCCGGGAGCGGTGCCCGCGGGAGCATACGGTCTACAGCTGACGCGGGCGTGGGCAAATCTGCCCTGAAAGTAACGGCGGGGTCCCGACCACGGCGCACATCGCGCGCGGAGGGAAGGGGGTTTCGGCAAGCCGAAACCCCCTTCCCGAACGATCTCCTAGAACCCGGCGGTGATGCGGGTGAACTCCCAGTCGGCCTGGGATATGCCGCTGCAATTGGAGACCACGCCGCCGCCGGGGCACGGACGGTCGCGGTTGACGGCCCAGAAGGCGAGCCGTGCCAGGCCGCGGGCCTTGGCCCAGTCGCGGATCTGCGTCCAGGTGGCCGGGCTGGTCAGCTCCTGCTGGTCGGAGAGGCCGTTCATACCGGAGATGCCCATGTGGGTGTAGGCGACCGCGTCGCTCCAGCCGAAGGCCGACTTCAGCGCGTTCTTGAGCCCTTCCGAGGCGTTGACGGTGTTCTGGTACATGTTCGCGCCGCCACCGAAGTCGAACGGCATGATCGTGAAGACGTCGATGTTCGCCTGGAGGGCGGCCGCCTGGTTGATCAGGCGGACGCCGGTGCCCGACGGGCCGCTCGTTGTCGTGCCGAACGTGATGATCGTCTTGATGCCCGGGTTGTTCTGCTTGACGATCTTCAAGGCGCCGAGGATCCGGTCCTGCACGGTCGGGTTCTCGAACTCGTCCGTGTTCTCGATGTCGACGTCGATCGCCTTGAGGCTGAACGCGTTGATCACCTGCTGGTATGCGCCGGCGAGGGCCTGTGCGCTGGAGCAGTTCGGGCCGAGCTTGTTGCCGCTCCAGCCGCCGATCGACGGGATCACGTCACCGCCGGCCGCCCTGATCTGGCTGATGTAGCTCGCGTGGGTGCCGCCGGTCAGCGGTGTGTTGCCGTCCCAGCCGGGCGTGCAGCCGCCGGCCGAGAGGATGAACGCCATCGTGAACCACCGGATCCCGGTCGCACTCATCACTGTGGACGGTGCCGGCGGGTTGCCCCAGCCCGGGTAGACGTACGGCGCCGCCGCCATGGGACCGCCGCCGGTCGGGCAGCCGGTCGTGGTGGCCGACACCGCGCCGGAGCGGGCCGACTCGCCCGCGGAGTTGTACGCCGCCACGGTGTAACTGTGCGACGTGCACGCGCCGAGCCCGGACACCGTGGTCGAGGTGCCGGTGACCGTGGCCCGCACGGTCGAGCCCTCGTACGCCCGGTAGCCGGTGACCGTGCCGGACGGCGCGTTCCAGGCGAGCGAGACGCTCGTGTTGGTCGTACCGGTGACCCGCACGTTGCCCGGCGTCCCCGGCGCGCCCGGGTTGGTCGGCCCGCCGGCGCACGAGCCGCCGTTGACGGTGCAGTTTGTCGGGTCGCCGTTGCCCGTGACGATGAAGCCGAACGACGCGGTGCCGTTGGGCCCCAGCGTCCCGTTCCACGACCGGTTGGTGAACGTGTGGTGCTGCCCCGACGAGGTGAGCAGCGCGTCCCAGTAGGTACCCATCGTGCTGCCCGACGGCAGGTCGAACTGCACGTTCCAGCTGGTGATCGTCGTGGACGTGTTGTTGGTGACGGTGAACTTCGCCTCGTAGCCGGTGCCCCAGCTGGAGGTGCGGGCGAAGGTCGCGGTCGCGGCGGAGGCGGGAGTGGCCACGGCGACCGCGGCGGTGGCCGCGACCACCGACATGACCGCGAGGGTGAGGAGTCTTTTCACTGTGACCTCCTGCTACGGGAGCGTGCCGAGGTGGGGCTTGACGGTGCGGGCGAAGCCGTTGCCGTTCGCGACGTCCCAGTTGATCGACCAGGTCATCGCGCCCCGGATGCCGGGGTAGGTGCGCGGCGGCCGGAAGCTGCCGCAGTTGGTGGCGCGGGCCAGGCAGTCGAGCGCCTGGTTGACCACGCTCGGCGCGACGATCCCGCCGCCGGCCGCGCCGGGTCCGGCGGGCAGGCCGAGCGCGACCTGGTCGGGGCGCAGGCCGTTTTCCAGCTGGATGCAGGCGAGCGCGGTGAGGAAGTTGACGGTGCCCTGCGAGTAGGCGAAAGACTGGTCGCAGCCGAGCATCGAGCCCGAGTTGTAGTACTGCGTGTGTACGACGGTGAGGATGTCGCGGATGTCCAGCGCGAGGCGGAAGTAGGACGCTCCGGTCGACTGCATGTCGATGGTCTGCGGGGCCATCGTGATGATCAGGTTGGCGCCGGCGCGCGAGCGCAGTGCGCGGAGCGCCTGGCCCATGAAGGTCGGGTTGAGGCCGTTCTCCAGGTCGATGTCGACGCCGTCGAAGCCGTACTCCTGCATGATCGCGAAGACCGAGTTGGCGAAGTTTGTCGCGGCACCGGAGTCACCGACGGAGACCCGACCGGCCTCGCCGCCGACCGAGATGATGACCTTCTTGCCGCGCGCCTTGAGCGCCTGCACGTCGGCCTTGAAGTCGGCGTTGGTGTAGCCGCCCAGCGCGCTCGCCAGCCCCGGGTCGACGCCGAAGGTCACCGCGCCGGGCGTGCTGCTCGCCTCGGCGAAGGCCACCGCCACAAGGTCGTACTCGTTGGGTACGTCGCGCAGCCGCAGCTCGACGGCCGGGTTGACGAAGTTGTGCCAGTACCCGGTGAGGAAGTGCTTGGGCAGCGGCCCGATCGGCGGCTGCGTCGTGGGCGGTGGGCTGGTCGGCGGTGCGGTCGTCGTCGGGGGTGCGGTTGTGGGAGGCGTGGTCCCGCCCCCACAGGCCTGGCCGTTCAGCGTGCAGTTGAGCGGCGAGCCCGACCCGCCGCCCAGGAAGCCGAAGGACGTCGACGCGCCCGGCGCCAGCGTCCCGTTCCACGAACGGTTGGTGAACGTGTACCGCTGGCCCGACGAGGTCATCAGCGCGTCCCAGTACGTGCCGACCGTCGTCCCGGCGGGCAGGTCGAAGACCACCGTCCAGGACGTGATCGTCGCGGTGCCGCCGTTCGTGATCGTGTACTTGCCCTCCCACCCGGAGCCCCAGTCGGACGTCTTGGTGAACACCGCCGTGGGCGTCGCCGCGGAAGCCGCGGGCGCTAACCAGATCGCCGCGATCCCGGCGGCCAGGGCCATCGCGAGCGTGATGAGCAAGGCTTTGGAACGAGTCACGGCAACCTCCCATGGACGGTTGCCTAATTATTAGGACTGTTAACAGAAACTGTAAAGACCCTTGCGAGGTTGACCGCGACCCCGTCCATCGGCGCCGGAAAAGACGACCGGTTCGGCCGCTCGAATTTACATAGTGGAGGTCTATACGCAGCGGTATCGCGCGGTACCGTGCCACAGATGAACGCCGAGGCGTCGGGCCAGGTGGGTGAGAGCGGTGCGGATCGCGCCGCCCACCCGGTCCGGCGCGCGCCCGAGCCGGCCCGCCGGCCGACCATGGTCGACGTGGCCCGGCACGCGGGCGTGAGCATCAAGACGGTCTCGCGCGTCGTCAACAACGAGCCCAACGTGCAGCAGCAGCTCATCGACCGGGTGCTGGCGAGCGTGGCGGAGCTGGGCTTCCGGCGCAACCACCTGGCCCGCACACTTCGGTCGGGGCAGTCCACGGCCACGATCGGGCTGATCATCGAAGACCTGGCCAACCCGTTCTACTCGACGATCGCGGCGGTGGCGGCCGAGGTCGCCGCCCAGCACGAGACGCTGCTGATCACCGCCAGCTCGGAGGAGGATCCGCAGCGCGAGCAGCAGCTGCTCCGCGACCTCTGCTCGCGCCGGGTCGACGGGCTGCTGATCGTGCCGGCCGGATACGACCACTCGTTCCTGCGGCCCGAGGTGGAGATGGGCACGCCGGTCGTCTTCCTCGACCGCCCGGCCGGCGGCCTGCTCGCCGACACCGTGCTGCTCGACAACCGGGGCGGCGCCCAGGCGGGCGTGCGGCGGCTGCTGGAGCACGGCCACCGGCGCATCGGCATCCTGCTCGACTCGGTCGCCGTCTACACGATGCGCGAGCGCGTGGGCGGCGCCCAGGAGGCGCTGGCCGAGGCCGGCATCGCGTACGACGAACGGCTCGTCGCCGACGGCGTGCACGACCCGGAGACGGCGGCCGCGGCGGTGGCCGCGATGCTCGACGCGGACGCGCCGCCGACCGCGTTCTTCAGCCTCAACAACAGGATCACGGTCGGCGTGCTCCAGGAGCTGTGGCGGCGCAAAAGCCAGGTCGAGGTGGTCGGCTTCGACGACTTCGAGCTGTCGTTCCTGATGCCGCAGCGGTTGACCGTCGTGGCTCACGACACGCGACAGCTGGCCCGCACCGCCGCCGACCTGCTCTTCCAGCGGATCGCGGGCGAGCGTTCGTGGCCGCGCACGGTCACGCTGCCCACGTCGCTTGTGGAGCGGGGGCTGTCGTAGGCCGGGGCTGGTGACCCCGGCCTCCGACGTGGTCGGCGCTAGGCGGTGCCCGGCACGACGATCGCGATGCCGGTGACGGCCTCGCCCGCGGTGGCGCTGATCAGCTCCGGGTAGGCCACCCGGCCGTCGCCCACGCTGTAGAACAGTCGAACTTCCTGTGTGTTGAAACCCTTCATGGTGAACGTGCCGTCGGCACGGACCGACGGCTGGATGCCGGCCCAGTCACCGGTCGTCGGGTCGGCGGCGGTGATGCCCACACACCTCAGGCATGTCCCGGCGGGCACGGTGACGGTGCCGCTGACCGTGCCCGTGAACGGCAGAGCCACGTCCAATGTGGTGGTTTCGCCTGCCACCACCCGCACCGGCGTGGCGGACGTCCGGTTGGCGGCGTTGCCGGACCAGGCCCACGCGTGCACCCCGTCGAACGCGGGGAAGGCGAGCTTCCACTGGTACGGGCCGAGGTTGCGGATCGTGTACTCGCCGCCGTCTTCGGTGCAGCTGGAGTTGGGCCCCGGGCCGTAGCTCATAGCCGGCCCGGTCGGGCTCGGGCACACGGAGCGCACGCCGGCTCCGGTCGCGACGTCGCGGACGACTCCGGTCACGGTGCCCGCGCCGTCGAGCTTGGCGGTTACCCGGATCCGCTCGCCCGGCACCGGCTTGAAGACCTTGGCCTGGGCCGGGTCGCCGGTGCCGCCGCCGGTCGTCGAGACCCACTGCGCGCCGTGCGCCCCGTCGTACGGAGTGACGAACAGCCGGAAGTGCTCCTGCGCGAAGAGGTTTTCGAAGTCCACTTCGGAACCACAGCTGCCGCTCTGCCCGGTGTCGGTGCGCACCGGGTCGGCCAGGGTGACGCATGCGCCCTCGACCGGGTCACCAGTGGTCGCGTCGACAAAGTCCACGTGCAGGCTGACGGATTTCTCCAGCCGCACGGTGGTCCGCGCGGTCTCGCCCTCGGTCACGGTCACCAGGCCGAAGTGGCCGTTGACGTAGACCTCGTTCGGGTCGTAGCCGCCACCGCCGTACGCGCCGACCGGCAGGTCGCGGATCTGGGCTCGGCCCTGACTGTCGGTGCAGGTGGTGTAGAAGTTGAGTGGGCCGTCCTGCGGATACCAGCAGTAGCCGGCGATCGGGGCGCCGGTCACCTTGTCGACCGTGCGCACGGTGAGGTGCCCGACCGGCGGCCGGGTGAGGTCGACGGTGGTCGTCGCGTCCGCCGCCACGGCGAAGGGAACCGCGTCCCCCTCGGACGTGGCCCCGCCGTTGAAGAGCACCTGGCCACTCGGAAACCTGAACTGTGTCGTGTAGTTGGAGTCGGCCTCGACCCGCTCGAAGCGGTATCGCCCGCGGTCGTCCGTCCCGGTGCCGGCCACCCAGTTGCCGCCGCGCCGCAGCTCGACGTAGACGTTGGGAATGCCGCCACCCTTCTGGCCCACGACCCGCCCGGCGACGTCGCCGTACTGGATCGGCATCAACGGAATCTGAAGGGTGGCCGGCACCGTGATCAGGTCGGCCTCCCAGCGCTCCCGGTGGCCGTAGAGCCACTGCTCGACGTACCCGTTCGCCAGGACGCGGACGACGTACTCGCCGGCCGGGGCATCCGGGAACGCGAAGCGGCCGTCCGCGTCGCTGTTGACGAAGTTCCAGTTGGAACCGTCTTGTCGCTCGATGACGATGCCGGCCCCGGCGACCGGCTCGCCGGTCAGCTTGTCGGTGATCGTGCCATCCAGCCCGGCGGCCTCCGCCGCCCGCGCCGGTCCGGTGAGGCCCATGACGGCCATCAGCCCGGCGACCGCCGCGGCGCCCAGCGCGCGCAGCACTTTACGCTCCATGATTCCCCGTTTCCGCCTGCGTCCGCGGTTTGTCCGGCCGGTCGGCCCGGCTCCATCCCGCTCCGTGCACGGTGACAGGACGCTCGCGATGGTCGGCTCAGCCGGATGGCGGGGAATCCATCCGCCGGCCAGTCAATGTGGAGCCGGGGCGGTGCGGCCGCCCCGGCTCCTCACTCACCGTCTGAAGTGGAACCAGTTGACGTTGACGAAGTCGGCCGGCTGCCCGCTGGCGAACTTCAGGTAGACCGTCCGCGTGCCGGTCACCCCGCCCGCCGCGCCGGGAATGGTCTGCCAGCTCTGCCAACCGCCGGTGTTGGCCAGTGCGAAGTTGCCCAGTAGCTGGCCGGTCGGGCTGTCTAGGCGCACCTCGACGAGGCCGCTGATGCCGCCGCCCGCTCCGGACGCCACGCGCGCCACGAAGTCACGCGGTGCCGAAGAGCCGAAGTTGACGTTGTCGTAGCGGGCCCAGTCACCGTTCGCGATGTGGCTGATGTTGAGCCCACCTTCGCTGCACGTCTCGGTTTGCAGGCCGCTCTGCGCGTTGAACGACTCCGCCTGGATCGGCGAGTACGCGTCCCGGTTGCCGCTCGGCGGCGGTGTGGTGGTCGGTGGCGGTGTCGTGGGGTTGGTGCCCCCGCCCGTCTGGTAGACCGCGACGTAGTCCACCAGCATCGGGACGCCCGAGACCGTCGCCGCGGTCGGCGTCTGCCCACCGGGTACGGCGTTCGGGAAGGCGCCGCCCATCGCCACGTTCAGCAGGATGAAGTAGCCGGCGTGGCTGGTCATGTTGGTCCAGTGCGGCTCGCCGACCTGAGACTGGCTGACGGTGTGGTAGAGCTGGCCGTCGACGTACCAGCGCAGCTGCTGCGGGTTGGTGTCCCACTCGAAGCGGTAGGTGTGGAACGCCGACTGGCAGGAGCTGCCGGGGCAGGCGCGGCTGGCGCCGATGCCGGTGGTCTCGTTGCACGGGCCGCCCGGGTTGACTCCACAGTGGAGCACGCCCCAGACCGAGTTGATCCCGTTGACGTTTTCCATGATGTCGAACTCGCCGATCGCCGGCCAGTTCCAGTACTGGCCCCGGTACGGCGAGCCGAGCGCCCAGAACGCCGGCCAGTAGCCGGCCGCGCCGGCGCCGGTGATGTTGGGCATCTGGATGCGCCCCTCGATGCGCAGCTCGCCGCCGGCCGGGGGCTTGAAGTTGGCGCGCTGCGTCTCGATCCGCGCCGAGGTCCACTGGCCGGAGCCGCTGCGGATCGGCGTGATCACCAGGTTGCCGTTGCCGTCCTGGCGGAGGTTCGAGGTGCTGTTGGTGTAGGTCTGGATCTCGCCGGTGCCCCAGTTGGCCGGGCCGCCCGGGTACTGCGTGCCGGTGTCGATGATCCAGTTC
Organism: Phytohabitans sp. LZ39; assembly: GCF_059359075.1. Classification (NCBI taxonomy): domain Bacteria; kingdom Bacillati; phylum Actinomycetota; class Actinomycetes; order Micromonosporales; family Micromonosporaceae; genus Phytohabitans; species Phytohabitans sp. LZ39. Next base: position 74,505 of record NZ_JCADBM010000036.1, read on the forward strand.
GAGGACGAGGGCAGGGTGTTGGCGGGCCCGGTGAAGTCGTCGCTCCAGACGAGGCTCCAGCCCGAAGGGGTGGGTGGCAGCGCGGCGCGGGCGTTGACCGTCACGGCGAGCATGGCCGCGACCACGGCGGAGACCGCGGCGGCGGCGATCAGCACGCGACCGCGCCGGGGTCTGGACGACATTGCGATATCTCTCATGGATGGCTTCTCTCGTGGGGGTGGACGGGGCCGTGAGAGCGCTCTCTCAGAGTTTTACGTCCGGGGCAACAAATTGTCAACACTCATCGATGTCTCCGGAGCACTCCTTGCTCCAGGGCCGTCCACGCCGTGGTGGTGACGAGGTAGATCCCGGCCGCGAGCGGCACGAACGCGGCGAACACCACCGTGCCGTACGGCAGCAGCGCCAGCACCCGCCCCACCGCGACGGCTTCCGCACTCCCCTCGGCCGTGGCGGCTCGCACGCGCTTCGAGGACAGCCGCGCCAGCACCGCCAGCACGGTGAACATGAGCGCGTAGACCACCACGCCCGCGGGGCTAAGGCCGTCGGTCAGGTGGTGGCCGAGCGGCACACCGGCAAGCTCGGCGTCGAGCAGGTCGTTGGGGGTGGTGAAGAGGCGGTACATGACGAAGAAGAAGGGCGCCTGCACGAGCGCGGGCAGGCAGCCGCCGAGCGGCGAGACCCGGGCACCCCGGACCTGCGCCCAGCTCAACGGCGAGATCACCAGCCGTACGGCGACGGTGAAGAGCACGATCGCCACGGCGGCGGCCGCCGGCCCGAAGGCGGGCGCGACCCCGCTGGCGATCGTGGACACGGCGAAATGGGCAAGGTTGACAACGTAATCGAGCACGGCGAAACCCCTCGGTGGCTACCGCGTGGACAGGACGCATCGCCCACCGCGAAGCCCGGCTCCGTCCTATCCGGACGGACTCCGGCTACGCGGCGGAGGGGTAACCCGAAGGTGCTCGAGGACGTGGACGCCCGGCGGCGTCCGGATCGACATAGCGAGGCACGGCGGCCCGCGCCCGCACCGGCGCCGCGGCCCACCCGACCGGCCGCCCGGGGACGGCGCGCGACGCGCCGGCGAGATGCCCGGCGACCGCGACGGCGAGAAGGCCGACGGCCACGGCGAGGGCAACCTCGGCGGGCTGCCCGGCGAACGCGAGGGCGATCGCCCACGCGCCCAGGAGCCCCATCAACGCCCGCACGCCCGCCAGCCTAGAAACCCGACGCCAGCTGTCTAAGAGACCCTACGGGAAGGGTAAGGCCGTCGTGGTGTGCGTCAAGCTTGAGTTTGCCCGGGTCCGTGTCAGCTGCGGACCGCTGCTCCCGCCGGAGACCGCGCGGGTCGGCGGCGAGCTGGCGCTCGCCGAGATCCCCGACCCGCGCTGC
>NZ_JCADBM010000037.1:0-75736 GCF_059359075.1 Phytohabitans sp. LZ39
CAGCACTGGTAGGCGCGCGTCATCGGGTTGATGATCGTGCCGTGCGCCTGGGCCGCACCGGTCCACGGCAGCATGCCAACCATCAGCGCGAATAGTAGGACGAGCACTCGGACGGCTGACCGGGATCGTCCGCCGGGTTGATCGGACTTTTGTGAACGCACTGTTCGTCCTCCGTTCATCGGCACCAAGGCCAGCTTGGAAAGCTTCAAGGAAACTGTTACATCTATGAACTTGAATATCAAGGCTTATCTATCCCGAAATGGGAGGTGGGTCAGAGCCCGGCCGCGGCGTCGTACCGGCGGCGCAGGTCGGCCATCTCCGAGTCGGCCAGCGCCTCCTTGAGCGCCACCTGCGCGTACTTGTCCGGAAACATCTGCCGCAGCCGGTCGACGTACCTGACGTCCTCGGTCGCCTCGACCACCTGGATGTCCGGAGGCTCTGTGGACATTCCCATGATCACTGGACCGGCCAGCTTGACCGCCACGTCCCAGGGGCGGTTGCGCTCGGCGACCCCGCAGAGGTGGAAGCCGTAGACCGTCTGCACGTCGGCCAACGCGGTGGCCTCGGCCGGCTCGTAGCCGTAGACGCGGATCCCGCAGATCACCGGCGGCTTCGCCCCGTCCTTGCCCACCTGCTGGACATTGTGGCCGGCGTGGTTGTGCTGCCCCGGATCCGCCTGTTCGAGCGTGGTACGCATCCGGGCCACGATCTGCGCCTGTAGGTCCGCCGGCTCCGCCTTGGACCCGGCCGGGCTGTTCAGCGCGACCACGCCGGCCGACACCGCCAGTAGGATCACCGCCACCCACACGTAGCGGTTTCGGTACCACCCCGCGAAACTCTCCCGCGAGATCATGATTGCTTCTCACCTCATCACCGGTTCTGGTGCGTTGGGACCGCGTCGGACGCCTTTCCGCGTGTCAGGCGTCGGCAGTCGCTGGGGGACACGTGCCGGGGGGAGCGAACGGCGGGCGGCGGTGCCTCTACTCGAACGCGCGCACGTCACGGGGGACGGCCCGCGAGCGTCCGTCAAAGCGGCGCGGTGCCCGGCACAGTGGTGCTCCCGTGCTGGCCGTTCTCAGCGCGGTTGCCCCCGCGCTGCGGCGATGTGAGCCATTCCAGCACGCTTCGCCCCGATCGGCAACATCGACAGTCATCAGCCCGGTCAGGCCTTCGTCATCGTTGATACGGCGTTCATGCGGCCGTGACTCTCTGCGACCCGGTTATCCTCGACCCGCTCCAGCCCTGCTGGCCGGGAACACCACGAGCCTTGACAAGATCCGGGGCGGTTCACTCTGTTTGTGTGGGGGTGGCTTGTGCGAGGAGGGCTTCGGCTCTTGTCTTGAGTAGCGGCACAGACGCGGCGTCCGATGTGGATAGAAGTGTGCGGAGGAGGGTGACGGCGCCGGGTGCGTCACCGCCGGCGGTGAGCGCCTCGGCAAGGCGCAGGTTGGCGATGAACACGCCGCGGGGGTCGCCCGCCTGGACCATGAGCCGGAGCGCCTCGCGGGCCTCCGTCATGGCGGCTGGTATGTCGCCGTGGGCAAGTCGGAGTCGGCTGTGGTGGACCAGTAGCCAGCCGAGGCCGTGTGCGTTGTTGACCGCGTCGGTCACTTCCAGGGCCAACGCGTATGTCGACTCGGCCATGTCCAGCTTGCCCAGCGAGATCGCGCAGTCCAACTTGCGGACCAGGAGGGCGCGGTGGTTGTCGGTGTTTCGCAGCGCCTGCACGTGACCGAGCGCCTGATCCAGCAGCGGCAGTGCCTCAGCCGGTCGGTCCTGGAGGACCAGCGTATCGGCGTGTGTGCGCAGGGCCAGCACGATGTCGTCGGGATTGCCGGTCGCGTAGGCGATCGCGGTCGCCTCTTCTGCGTGCATGAGTGCCGGCCGGCCCTGGAACATCCGGGCGAACGCCAGCCCGGTGAGGCTGTGCACGAGTTCGTGGTTGAGCCCGAAGCCGCGGAACACGGCCACCGATCCCTCGAACTCGTTGGCGGCCTCGTCGAGACAGAGGGAAAGCAGGACATCCGCTCGGCTGCTCGCCTGACGGCTGGCGACACGTTCGTCCCCAGCCGCACGAGCGGCGTCCCGGACGCTCGCGCGGGCCTGGGCGATCTGCTCGTAGCCGCCACGGATGGACAGCGGCGGGATGATCATGTCCGCCAGGAGTGCGGCCTTGTCGTAGTAGCCCAGCCGGCACGCCTGCTCGATGGCGAACAGCAGCTGGCTCCGCTCGGTGTGCAGCCAGGCGACCGGGTCGGCGGTGAGGCCGGCGATGTCCGGCGGTGCGGCGGTGATGCCGTCCGGTAGTGGGTCGGGCGGTAGTCCTTCCTTGCGGTCGACGCGCAGGTGCACGTGGTGCGCCAGGACGAGGAACGTGTCCAGCAGCGGCTGGTAAGCGGCACGGGCTACCTGCTCGTCCTCGCCGCCGGCCAGTTCGCGGGCGAACAGCGCGACAAGGTCGTGCGGCCGGTACCGGAGCTGGCCGGTCAGGTCGAGGCCGACCGGCTCCAGCAGCCCAGCGGCCATGAGCTGCTCGACGGCGCGTTCGCCGTCGCCGCCATCGGTGAGGGCGCCGATCGTCCAGGCGGCGAAGGACGCGGCGGGCAGCAGACCCATCCGGCGCAGCGCCAGCTGGATGGAGCCGGCCAGTCCGGCGTAGCCGATCGCCAGCTCCGAGCGGACCGCCAGGTCGCCCACCGCCAACTCGTCGAGGCGGCGGTGCTCGTCGTGTAGCCGATCCGCCAGCACGCGCAGCTGGAGGGTCGGCCGGGGTTGGAGCCGCGCCCCGATGATGCGCACGGCGAGTGGGAGGCGGCCGCACAGGTCTACCAGCGCCTCGGCGGCCGGCTGCTCGCCCGCGACGCGGTCCGGGTCGAGGATCCGGTTGAGCAGCGAGACACCCTCCGCGACCGAGAACGGTTGCAGCCGGTGGTGATCGGCGGCGGGAAGCTCGTCCAGCGAGCGCCTGCTGGTGATGAGCACGGCGGAGCCAGCCGTACCAGGCAGCAGCGGTGTCACCTGCCTGGCGTCGGCGGCGTCGTCGAGCACGATCAGGATCCGGCGGTCGGCCACCCGCGCGCGGAACGTCGCCGCCCGGGCTTGCGTGGAGCGCGGCTGGGCGTCCGGGAGTACCCCGAGCGCGTACAGCAGCTCGCCGAGCACCTCGGCGACGTCGCGCGGCGCCGAGCCGCCGCCGCCCAGGTTGACGTAGAGCTGGCCGTCCGGGAAGCGGTCCCGTACCCGGTGCGCGGTGTGTATGGCGAGTGCGGACTTGCCCACGCCGGCTACCCCGCTCACCACGACGATGCGCGGGCTGGCCGTTTCGCCCTTGGCGACCAACGAGTGCGCGATGCCCGCCACCTGCTCTGCCCGGCCGACGAAGTCGCCGATCGCCGGTGGTAGCTGGCACAGCGCCGGCGGGCCCGGTGACGCGCCTTCGCGGGTGCCGTCCACCGTTTCACCGAGCAGGATCGCCTGGTGCAGGTCTCGGAGCTCGGGCCCGGGGTCCAGGCCCAGCTCAGTTCGCAGCAGTGCCGCGACGTCGCGGTAGACCTCCAGCGCCTCGGCCTGCCGCCCCGATCGGTAGAGCGCGCGCATCAGGTGTGTCCGCAGCCCTTCCTGGTACGGGTACGCCCCGGCGAGCGCTCGCAACTCCTCGACGACCGCCTGGTGGTGCCCGAGCGCCAACTCCAAGGCGAACCGGCGCTCGGCCGCCTCGAGGCACCGCTCCTGCACCTGCGGCACCTCGTCGCGATGCAGGGCCGCCGAATCCACGTCGAGCAGGATCGGACCGCGCCACAGCGCGGTCGCCGCCCGCAACGACTCGAGCGCGGCCGCCCGGTCGCCGCGCCCCAAGGCGGTCCGCGCCACCTCCAGCAGCTCGTCGAACTCGTGCAGGTCGCAAGAGCGAGCCGGCGGCTCGATCACGTACCCGCCGCTGCGATTGTGGATGGCGACGTCGGCACCGAGCAGCCTGCGCAGTCGCGCGACGTACGTCTGTAGGGCCGCGCGCGCGTCGGTCGGTGGCGCGCCGTCCCACAACCGGTCAACCAGGACGCTTACCGGCACGACGCGGCCGGCGCGCAGCAACAGCGACGCCAAGATGATCCGGAGCTTCGTCGCGGAGATCACGACGAGCTCGCTATCCCGCTGTACCTCCAGGTCCCCGAGCATGCGGAACCGCACGTCAGCCGCCACTGGCCCCCCTCAGCCGGTAGGTGCAGCTATGAAAGTACAGACATACCGGGTACCTAGCTAGACAGCAGGGTCCGAAGCGTGCGGCGGAGCTGATCCGCCGCCTTCGGGTCGATTGGCGCGAGGAACGCGTTTTCGGCCTCCCGGTACGCCGCCTCGGCGGCGTCGACGGTCTCCAGGCCGTGATCGGTGAGCTCGACGATGTTGCGGCGCCGGTCCGCCGGATCCGGTCGTCGCCTGACGATGCCTTTGCGTTCGAGGACGTCGAGTACCGCGACCATCGTGGTGCGGTCGATGCCGAGTCGTTGCGCTACTTGCAGCTGTGAGGCCGGCTCGCGGTGGGCCAGGACCCTGAGCGCCCCGAAGTCCTTGCTGTCGATCCCGAGACGTTCCAACGCCGCGTCTGTCAGCGCCGTGAGCTGGAGGTTGGCGTGCTTGAGGAGGTACCCCAGGAGGTCGTGGGGATCCGCGGTGGCGCTGCGCTCGGTGGACATGGCTCCATGCTATGGGTAACCTGATCGTCAGGAGTACTGACGATCAGCGCCGCGACAGGAGTCATGTCATGATCCTCGTTACCGGAGGAGCCGGTTTCATCGGTTCCCACACCGTCCGCGCACTGGCCGAGGCGGATCAGGAATGCGTCCTGCTCCAGCGCCGGGCGCCCAGCGTTCCGGCAAACCTGGCCGGCCTGCCCGTGCACGCCGTGCGGGCCGACATCGCCGACCTCGACGCCCTGCTCGCGGTCGGCAAGCAGTACCCGATCACCGGGATCGTGCACCTCGCCGTCACCCTGCCGGGCTCGGACAACGGCACCGACCCGATCGAGGCCTCCACGCGGACACTCGAGGGATACCTCAACGTCGTTCACGCCGCGCAGGCGTGGGGCCTGAGCCGCATCGTGAACGCGAGCACCATCGGTGTCTACGGCTTCGGCCACGTGGGCGCACTCACCGAAGACGCGCCGCTCTCCCTGGGCTACACCCACGCCATCCCGACGTTCAAGAAGATCTTCGAGCTGCTTGCCGGGCACCTGTCGGCCGTCACCGACGTCAAGATCGTCAACGCGCGGATCTCCGGCATCTGGGGACCCGGAGGGCACCTGCCCGACCCGTTCTTCGTCACCTCGACGCTCGTGCACGCCGCCGCGCACCACAGCCGACCCGATCTGTCCGGATTCATGGCGCCCCCGCACGCCGAGGACGCCCTCGACCTGCTCTACGCCAAGGACGCCGGTCGCGCGCTCGCCCTCCTCCAGCTCACCGATGAACTGCACCACTCGACGTACAACGTCGCCTCCGGCCGAGCCACCAGCAACGCCGAGGTCATCGCCGCGATCCGGTCCGTCGAGCCCGGTTTCCAGTTCGAACTCCCCTCGGCCGGGCCCCGCCCGCGGACCTGGCTCGACATCACCCGCCTGCGCGAGGACACCGGGTTCGAGCCCCGATACGACACCGCCGCCGGCGTCGCCGACTACATCGCCTGGCTCCGCGCCGGAAACAAGCGGTAGGGCTGGCGGGCAACGCCGGCGCGCGACCCTCCGCGGCCGCCGGCTAGCGCCGCCGCCTCGGTCGGTGCTGCTCACGGTCCTCTGCGGCGCCACCTCTGGCGGTGGAGGCCGCACCTGCCCAACACTGTGCCTCATGGACACACGGGAGCGGGGGCTTCGTGGTGCGGCGGGTGGCGGGTGGCGCCGGTGCTAAGGATTCACTTCCTGCCGGAAGACCTGGCGCGAACTCATGTGGCGACCAACCCGGATGCGCTATGGGAAACGGTGTTGAGCCTTCAGCTGCTACATAAGAACGACGGCCGCCTGGTTTTCCAACACTGGCGCCGCCGGGTGCGTGCCGAGCCTCTCCGCGTGGCACAGGAGATCTTGCTGCCCTTGTCTCCACCGCATGGTGACTTCGCCGACCTGCTCACCCCCGTCACCGGAACACTTGGTCTGAACGCGGGCCTGGAAGCGGTGCGTTCCACCGCACGACGCCTGACCCGCCGCGACCTGGAAAACCTCACAGCGCGTCAGCGGCTCCCGGCGTGGACCAGTCGACTGGCCGACGGCGACGCTCAAACACTCAGCCGCATCGCCGACGCGCTAAGAGCCTGGCATGACGCCGCCGTTCTCCCTTACAAGGACCAGATGACCCCGTACCTCGACGCCGACCGGGCGGTCCGCACGCGCGACGCTCGCCTGGGCGGAGTGGAACGAGTCCTCGCCGGCCTGCCACCGCCGTTGAGCTGGCAACCACCGGTACTTGTCAGCCCGTACCCCAAAGAGCGCGACCTGTACCTCGACGGCCGAGGGCTGCTGTTGCTGCCCTCGTTCTTCTGCTGGCGTACACCCGTCACTCTCATCAACGCGGACCTACCGCCGGTACTCGTCTATCCGGTCGATCGCGACCTTCACTGGCTGGACCAGCAGGTCAACGGCCGGGACGATCGGGCCATCGCTGTCTTGCTCGGATCGACCAGAGCCGCCGTGCTGGACACCGTCGGACGGACCCCGGCCACGACGACGGATATTGCCAAACGCCTGCACATTTCCATGCCATCAGCCAGCGAGCACGCCACGGTCCTGCGCGGCGCCGGCCTCATCGTCCCTCGCCGAGCCGGCAACGCGGTCGTCCACAGTCTCACCCCCGTCGGCGCGGCGCTGCTGAACGGCGGCCGCCCTCACCTCTGACCGCCCGAGCGCATCCGAGTCGGCTTGGACCAGCGCCATTCGGCCCAGGCCGAATGGCACCCCCGCACCACGACCCCTTGTGTCGACAATCGAGACACGTCATGACGCCAGTGGATTAGTTCGGGAATCGGGGAGGAATGGTGAAGTCAGTACTTCGCAAGATCGGCGGGGCCGTGGCAATGTGTGCGCTTGGGACGACCGTCGGCGCTGTGGCGATGACCGCGCCGGCACGGGCAACCGTCGCCGAGTGCACGAACGGCGCCAACGGATTCGTCAGCATCCCCTACACCCAGTCGGGGACCGTTCGAGGTTCCATCTTCCTTGGCAGCCGTGCCACGGTGACGCTGGAGTCGGCTTCCATCCAGGGCCGGACCCGTGGCTTCGCCAAGATCAGTGGAAATACCCGCCGAGGCGACCAGGTATGGATGGACTGGACGACCACTGGTGGAAACGGCTGGTTGCAGTGCGGCCCGTGGTACGTACAGGCGAACGGTTCCCCGAATACGAGCGCCGCACAGCGCACCGACCCGTCACCGCAGTGGCTGTTCCGCGCCTGCGGTCTCGTGGACGGGCACGGCGGCTGCACTCAATGGTGGTAGGTCGGCAATGAACCAGATGTGGCTCTGGCGGATCGCCTCCGCCAGAGCCACACGCTCGATGGCCGGCGGCGGCGTCAGTGGTCGGCGATCTGGTACCGGGATCTGATGCTTGTCACGCCAGGCTGGTGAGCGCGGTTGGTGAGGTAGCGGTAGCCGGCCTCGTCCCGGGCGCCGCCGCCGGGCAGTGCCTGCACCGTCTCGACCTCGATCAGGCTCCGGCAGTGCCGTCGGGCGGCCGCGTAGACGTGTTCCAGCAGGCCGGTGCCGATGCCGCGCCGCCGGTGCCGCGGGTGCACGACCAGGTCCAGGTGGACCACGCTCAGGTTCTGCGCCTGGGGGAGCAGGTATGACGCGGCACCCACCACCCGGTCGCCGTCCCAGGCCAGCAGCACCTCTTCGGTCGACGCAGGCCACGGGTGCGCGAACCGGGCCGTGTGTTCCGGCCCGCTGGGTGTGGGAAAGTCGGGCAGGTCGTGGCGGGTGACCGCGACCACCAGGTCGTACCACCGGCCCATCGCCACAGAGTCGAGCGGATCAAGCCGTGCGATGGTCATGCCCGCATCGTCCGGCGGGCATGACCTATCAGCAATTGGATTTGCCGGGCGAGGAGGCGGTCAACGCACGCTGATCACGGCGACCGGGAACCTCCGGTCCGTCTTCTTCTCGTACTCGGCGGCGTCCGGCCAGTACGCGCGCCACACGCCGTACAACCGGTCCCAGTCGTCGTCGCGGCCGGGGCGGACCACCCGGCTGTCCGCCTGCACCGTGTCGGTGCCCAGCTCGACGGTGACCGGGCCGTCGACGGCCTCCAGGTTGGCGATCCACTGCGGGTCGTGCGGCGTGCCGCCCGCGCTGCCGCAGACGACGTACGAGTCGCCATAGGGCGCGGCGACGAGCGGATGGACGAACTGCTTGCCGGACTTTCGACCGCGGACGTGCAACAGGAGGGTTGTCTTGCCCTCCCAGTGGCCGCCGAGCACGCCATCGTTGGTCCGGAAGGTCTCGATCACGGTGTCGTTGAACGAAGCCATGCCACGAACATTAGTTGACGACGGGAATTTCCACCCGTGCTGTGATCGGCGTCTCTCTATCGACAGTGCCGCACCGGGACCATTCGCGCTTGCTGGGTTGTGCGAGCATAGGCGTCGTGATCCACAAGGTGACGGCGACAGTGTTGGTCTCGGCCGTGCTTGCCGCCGGGTGTTCCAGCGGCCAGTCCACGGACGGCCGACCGCCCTCTTCGCCGGCCACCAGCCCGACCGCCACGCCCGCCACGGCGGTCGACCTGCTCAAGTCCGGCCTCACGTTCATCGATCAGGTCAGCTTCCGCGCCGACATGGCGATCGGCGAGTCCATCGCCGCGACCTCCCGCACCGACAACGCGAACAAACGCGCTACCGCCACCCTTTCGGCGCCAGGGGGTAAGAAGCTCGAGATCCGCGCGGTTGGCGACGATCTCTACATGATGGCCGCCGGCGTCCTGCCCGACATGCCCAAGGGCTGGATGGTCGTCGACCCGGCGAAGGTCCCGGCAGCCTTCGGGCTCAGCTTCGCCCAGGGAAGTGTCGACCCCGGCGGCTCGGCCCGTCTGGTCAACGCCGTCACCTCGGCCCGCGCCACCGGCTCCGACATCTCCGGCACCATCGACATCGGCAAGATCGGCGTCGGAAACGGGATGTCTTTTCCGGGCGTCCGTCCGGGCGAGGTCCAAGGCCAGTTTCAGGCCACATTGGACGATCAAGGCCGGCTGACGAGCTTCGCCATCCACGGTGAAGGTGTGCCGAGCGGCAGTGTCCGCTACAGCGAGTTCGGCACGCCGGTCGCCGTCTCAGCGCCGCAGGGCGCGGTGCCCGCGCCCGAGTCGCTCTACCCTCTGCTGGGCGTCCAATGATCAGGGCGCCCCGTGCGTCGGGGCGCCCTGACCTGAAGAAGAGGGCTGGCTACTTGCCGCCGCGCGGCTTCGCCGACTCGATCGGCGGCAGGTAATGCGCGCATCCGCCCAGTTCTTACCGGTGGCCTCCCTCGAAGGCAGCTAGGCCGGGAGCAGAGCCTCCAGCGCGGCCACGCCGAAGGGCTCGAGTGGCACGACGTCGGTGTGGTCCGCGCCCGTGAGCACGCCCTTCAACCGCCACCCGGCCGGGATGGCGCACTGGGCCGCCACGTGGTCGGGGCTGAGGTTGACGAGCCACAGGTAGCGGCGGCCGGAGGCGTGTTCCAGCCCGTCCACGTACACGCGGGGATCGTCCACAGTGGCGTTCGGGGACACGCCGGCTTCGGCCGCCAGGGCGCGGTAGAGGCGGTGGACCTGGTCGTCGCGGTGTGCGTGTGGGCGGGCGGAGCCGAAGTACTCGACCGCGTACGTCGACAGGTACACGGTCCCGCCGCCGACGCGGCGGCGAACCAGGGCGGGGCGGCCTCGGCCGTCGCGGGCCAGCACCTCGCCGCCGGTCGCGGCGGTGTCGTCCAGCGGGAGCATGCCGCGGGCCTGAGCGGTGCCGGCGAACGGAAACTCCAGCCGTGTGCCGGCCGGCAGGTCGCCCAGCGGCTGCTCGAGATACCACGTCACCACGTCGTCGACCGGTTCGAGCAGGCCGTACCGGAGGGTGTGCGGCATGCCCGTGACCGCTTCCACGTCCGGCCACCAGGCGCCCCGGTGGGCGCCGCTGGCGCCGGCGAACCAGGACAGGTAGACGTGGCTGCCGGCAGCCGCCCAGTCGAGGAGACGGTGGAAACTGGGGGCGGTGAGCAGTTTGTTGGACGGCACAAGGACCAGAGCGGCTCGCGGTGGGTCGTCCAGTTCGCGGAGGATCGCGGGGGCGAGGTCGGCCACCTTCGCGCTGATGTAGGCGTGCGTTGTTATCGCCGGGATCGCCTCGCGGTCACCGGCGGGTACCCGCGGATGCTGATCCATGTAGGACGGCAGCAGGATCGCGGTGGATGTGGGCGGCCGGGTACACCGGGGGAGGTCGACGGCGTCGAGGACGCGGCGAAACTCGGCCAGCTCCCGCAGTGCCGCCTTCGCCGTGCCGTCCGGGCGGGTCAGGCCGAAGCCCAGCTCGAACGGGTGGTGGCGGTACGGGTCGACGGTGGGCAGATCGAAGTCGGTGTTGTTCCAGGCGATCCAGCCGGTGGCGCCGGCGAGCAGCGAGTTGTGCAGGCTCTGGCGGTAGAGGTGGCCGGCGTTGGGGTCGGAGGAGAGCACGTTCGGTACGCCGAACTCCTCCAGCAGCACCGGCTTGTCGAAATGCGCGAGCTCACAGGCGACGGCGGCGGCGAAGTGGACGCGGACCTGGTCGTCGCCCATCGGGTAGCTGTGCGGGCCGACGAAGTCGACGATGTCGTGTTGGCGGCGGAGCCGGAAGCCGTTGTCCCGGGCGGTCAGTTCCATCGTCCAGGCGCCGTCGCCGAGCGAGACGGGCAGGTTGGAGCCGCCGGCACGTACGGCGTTGACGCACACCAGCGCCCAGGCCCGGCCGTAGTCCGGATCGGTGGCTCCGGCGTAGTTGGTGAACTCGTTGGAGATGAGCCACCCGGCGACGGCGGGGGAGTCGGCGGTGCGCCGCACCATTTCACGGATAAACCATGCCTGCTGCCCGAGCATGAACCCGTCGCGGTAGAGGTCTCGCCCGCCGCGCCAGGGCACGTCCCAGTCTTCGCCGGACATGTGCCCGACCAGAAACGTCGGTACGGTCGCCACGCCGATTTCCGCGCTGGCGGCGAGAAAGTCACGCCATCGCGCGACGAACGTCTCGTCGATCGTGTCCGGCGCGGGCTGGAAGTCGGGCCAGAAGAAGAACGAACGAGTCAGTGTCACCCCGTGGTCGCGCAGGATCCGCAGCTCCTCGCGGACGACGGTGCCGTCGTAGGAGCGCCACATGAACGGGCCGCCGGTGCGGGACCAGTAGTTGGCGCCCAGCCACACCTCGCCGTCGAGGCGGGGCGCCGGGCGGGCGACGGTCGCGTCAACGGTCATCGTGGATCAGCCATCCTTCCAGGCCGCCGTCCAGGTCGGCGTCCGTCGCGGTGAGCACGCATCGCTGCCCGTCCCAGTGCCAGCCGGTGTCTGGTGTGACCCGCGTGGGTGGCTCGGTGCGGGGCAGGGCGAGGCGTCCGGCGTCCATCGGGATCGCGGCGACGGCGCCCGCGCGTACGTCCGCGTCGCCCTGGGCGATGACCGCCCACCGTCCATCGTGGTCGTAGCCGTCGGCTCCGTCGCGCAGGCACAGCGCGGTCAGGCGTTCGCCTTCCAGGCGGCCCCAGGAGCGCACTGCCGGTGGAGTGTCGAGTGAGCCGAGGTCGGAGTTGAGCCACAGTGGACGCCATTGGCTGGTGCGGCGGCACCAGCGGTCGAGGGCCCGGCGTACGGCCAGCTGCCGGGGCGACGCCTCGCCCGGCGTGGACAGCAGGGGCAGCACGGCGCCGGCCTGGCCGAGGACCGCCGAGTCGAGCAGGATCTCGGCGTCGTCGGACCAGGAGTAGCCGCTGGAGCCGTTGATGGCCCGCCCGGTGCTGGCGGCCAGCGCGGCCCACACGCTCCAGTGGCGGTGTCCGTCGGCCTCGGCCTTGCCGTGGTCGCCCATGTCGTCCAGGGCGAGGATGTCGGCGTGGGCGAGGTGTAGCGGGTGGATGCCGTAGAGCAGGATCGCGATGTCCGGCTTGGTGGCGCGGGCCGCCTCGCTGACGATGCGGTAGAGCTCGTGGCCGAGCCGCTCGCCGCGCAGCGCGGGATCGGCGGGGGCGGCCACGTCTGGTCCGGGCAATCCGTAACCGAAGTCGAGCTTGAGGATCGCCGGGTCGTATGTGCGCACGAGGTCCTGGGTGCGCTCGACCAGAAACGCGCGGGTGCGGGGCGAACTGGGGTCGAGGCACCAGTGCTGGGCCGGGTCACGCGGGTCGAGTGCCCAGTTGGCCCGGCGGGGGCGGCCGTCGGCGCCGCGGAGCAGGTCTTCGTCCGTGAGGCCGACAGCGGTCGGGTCGTCGATCCAGCCGACCGACTGCCAGAAGCCCAGCCGGAGCCCGCGTTCCCGGGCGTACGCGAGGTCGCCGTCGAAGTCCGGAAACCGCTGCGGGTGCGGCTTCGCGCTGGAGACCATGCTCTCCCAGTGGTCGTCCAGCACCAGTACGTCGGCGGCCAGGTCGGCGGCCGCGTCGGCGATCTCGCGCAGCTGGAAGTGCCCGTTTCGGAAGTCGCCCCAGGTGTTCCAGACACTCGCCGCCGCCCGGTCGGCCGTGGACGGCCGTACCTCGAAGGAGCCGAAGTAGGCGGCGTACGCGTCCCAGGCGGTGGCCGCCCAGGTGAGCCGCAGCGGGTTGGTCCAGCGGCGGCGTGGCCCCGGCGCACCCCACAGGTCTTCCCGGTATCGCCAGCGCAGGGCCGCCGACGTCGACCGCACCTCGAAGGTCATCGCCGCGTCGGGTACCTGCCCGGCTCCGGCGACGAGCCAGCCGCGGTCGTCGCCGAGCGCGGCCGCCCAGAGCGGGCGGGGAAACGCGGCCGCGTACGGCGAGCCCATCGCCGGGCCGAACATGCCGAGCGGCAGCCTGGCATGTCCGAGGTCCCAGCGGCGGAAGAAGCTTTGCGCGGGTGCGGGGCGGCCGCTCGGCACGCAGAATCCGGCGGCCCGCCAGTCCGGCCAGAACGGCAGCGACAGATCCGGCGCGGCGTCCCGCTGCTGGTCCGTCAGCGGGCGCACGCCGAAGAACATGTCCACGATGGAGGTCCGCGCGTCGTCGAAGCTGACCTCGAGCTCAGCGAGGTCGAGCCCGTTCGGGGTGGACCGCCACACGGCGCGTCCGCTGCCGAGCCCGCCGAAGTCGAGCTCGACCGCGTCACCGGCCGACCGGGTGCCGGTCACCGTGACCAGGTGCGGCTCGCCGCCGGAGACGACCCAGAAGGCCGGGTAGAGCGTGCCTTCCCACACGGGCGGTGATGCGTCGTCGGAGGTCAAGGAGGCATGTCCATTGTGGATGTCCAGGCTCAGCGACAGCGTCATTCGCGCCATCCTTCGGCATCGAGCCGCCAGCCCCCGTCGGCGGCGATGGTCTGTCCGGTGACGGCCCCGCTGTGTGGACCGACGAGAAACGCGATGAGCGCGCCGACGTCGGCGGGGTCGAGCGGGCCGCCGGTGAGCGGCTGCTTGGCGGCGACGTAAGCCAGCAGGGCCGGGTCGTCGTCGATCCGCCGGGCGAACGGGGTGCGCACGACGCCGGGAGCGACGCAGTTGGCCCGCACCCCGGCGGTTTGCCCATAGGCGGCGACCGCCTTGGTGAACGACACGAGCCCACCCTTGGCGGTGATGTAGGCGTGGCTCCGGAACGGCCCGCCGCCACCGGTCAGTCCGAGCACGCTGGTGACCGTGACGACGGCGGCGCCGGCCGCGGCGACCAGGTGTGGCCAGGCCGCGCCGACGGTGATGAACGCCCCGCGCAGGTTGACCCCGACGACCGTGTCGAACACCTCCGGGCGGACGGTGTCGACCGGGCCGTCGCCGAGCGCGCTACCGGACACGCCCGCCGCGCAGACGAGCGCACGTATGCCCCGACCGCCGGCCGCCGCGTCCGCGATCGCGGCGGTGAGCCCGGCGGCGTCGGTCACGTCGGCGACCGCCGAGCGCACCCGGGAGTCGGCGCAGGGCCGCAGGTCGAGGCTGGTGACGGCCCAGCCCGCGTCGAGGAGCGCGGCGCAGGTGGCCGCGCCGATGCCGGAGGCGCCTCCGGTGACGACCGCGTGCGGTGTCACCTGCCCTCCCGCGTCGCCGTGTATACCCGGTGGAGCCGGGCGCGGCGTTGCTGTGAGAGGGCGTGGGCGCCCGGCGACGGCTCGTAGCGGCGCCGGGTGTGGACGTGGCGGGCCGCCAGCTCGGCCACCTCCGCGTCCGACTCGGCCACGGCGAGCAAAGCGTCGCCCAGCGGGGCGCCGTCCGGCCCGCAGACCGCGACCGGCAGCCCGGTGGCGTCGGCGACCGCCTGGCACCACAGCGGGGATCGGGTCGGCCCGCCGACGGCGGCCAGTTCGCCGGGGTCGGCGCCGGCGTCCCGGGCCGCCGCGAGGTTGTCGCCGATGGCCGCGGCCGTGCCCTCGACCACCGCGCGGGCCAGCGCGCCCGGCGAGGTGGCAAGCGACAGCCCGGTGAACGCGCCGCGGGCGGCCGGGTCGTCCACCGGATGCAGCGAGCCGGCCAGATGCGGCACGAAGTCGACGCCACCCGCGCCCGCCGGCGCCGCACCGGCAAGGTCGAGCAACTCCTGCGGGGTCCGGTCGAGCAGCTCGCCGAGCCAGGCGAGCGCCGCGCCGACCGTGGCGGTCGAGCCGGACAGCAGATCGAGGTCGTCGAGCACGTGCGGGAAGCGGAGCAGCGCGGTGGACCCGCCCGATCCGCGGCGCAGGGCGACGCCGAGCACGGCGGCGCTACCCATGCTGAGAAAGCCCCGCGCGGGCCCGGTGACCCCGGCGGCGAGCGCGGCGCTCGAGGTGTCCTCGCCGCCGGCGACAACGACGCATCGCGAGGAAAGGCCGAGGTCTTCCGCCGCCGCGGGCGTGAGTGGGCCCAGCGCGCCGATCGCGGCGGCGAGCGCGGGCAGCCGCCGCGCCGCGACGCCGAGCGCGTCGAGCACCGGCGCGGACCAGCGGCGACCTGGCACGTCGTAGAGGTCGGAGATGCCGGCGTCGCTGTGGCTCTGCCAGGACTGACCGGTCAGTCGACGCAGGACGAAGCCACTCGTCGACGTGTACGTCGCCGCGGCCGCCGTCGACGGCTCGTGCCGGCGCAGCCAGGAGATCTTCGCCGCGGTGTTCCAGGCGCCGACCGCCGCGCCGTGCGCCCGCGCGAGCTCTCGCCCCGCGTCGCTGTCGAGGAGCGCGGCCGCTTCCGCGTGTGCCCGCTGGTCGAGGTGGATCATGGCTGGCCGCAGCGGCTTGCCGGCCTCGTCGAGCGCGACGAGGGCGGCGCCCTGCCCGCTCACGGCGAGCGCGGTGACCGCGTCGCCGGAGACCCCGGCTACGGCGAGCGCGGAGCGGGCGGCGAGGCACACCGAGCGGTACCAGTCCTCGGGATCCTGCTCGGCGCGGCCAGGGGAGGGCGTGTCGACCGGATGGGCGCCCGCCCCGGAGCCCAGCACACCGGCGTCGGGGTCGAAGACGACGGCCTTGGTGGAGCTGGTGCCCACGTCGATGCCGAGCACCGGGCCGGCGCGCACGCTCAGGCCCCCGGCCGGGCGGTGCGGCGGCGGAACTCGCCGTAGTACTCGGCGAGGTTGCGGCGGGCGCTCTCCTGGTCGGCGAAATGCGGGCTGCCGAGCACCAGCGGCTTGACGCCACGCGCGACGAGTCCTTCGGCGAGCAGGTGGTTGACGCTGTGGACGATCGTGACGGTGGCCAATGTGGACGTCGGCGAGACCGGAAAGTCGGCGCCCTCCACGTGGATGGCGGCATCGCCGGGCGGCGTGCAGTTGTCGATGACGATGTCGGCGACCTCGTAGAGGTGCTTGCCGCTCGGGTGCCGCGAGTCCACCGAGGAGGAGTGCGCCACGCTGGTGATCGCGGCTACGGTCAGGCCCCGCTTCTTCAGCCCGAGCGCCACCTCCACCGGCACGTTGTTGATGCCGGTGGAGGAGATGACCAGGGCCGCGTCGCGCTCGGCGTCGAAGACGTAGTTGTCCAGCAGCACCTCGCCCAACCCGTCGACCCGCTCGAGGAACAGCGACTGCGCCAGTCCCATCGTGCCGACCACGTTGGTGTAGTAGCTCAGCGACATCTCCACGATGGGGTGGTAGCCGACGATCGACCCGATCCGCGGGAAGATCTCCTCCACTCCCATCCGGGAGTGGCCGGCGCCGAAGAGATGCACGAGACCGCCCTTGGCGATGCGGTCCGCGAAGAGGTCGGCGGCGGCCCGGATCGGCTCCTCCTGGGTCCGCTCGATCTTTTCGATGATCTCGCGGGCGATCCGCGGGTAGCGAAGAGTCACGAAGGCTCCAACCTGGTGAGCACGCGGCGCGGATTGTCCACGAGCAACTGTCTGATGTGGTCGTCGGTCAGCCCGGCCTCGCGCAGCACGGCCGGGAAGGCGGCGACGAGGTTGGCCAAGCCGGGCCCGCCGCCGTACGCCCGCCAGTAGCCGCGGCGGGCCAGGTCCTGGCCGAGCACGACCCGGTCCAGGCACCCTTCGGACGCGAGGCCGGCGACCAGGCCCGCCACGTACGCGTCCGGGCGGCGGTCGTGCCGGCCCAGCCAGTCCAGGCAGACGGTGGCACCCGTGCGGCAGACCTCGACCAGCCCGGCCACGCCGGTGTGCCGGTCCATGTGTCCGAACACGACGGACGAAGGCGGCACACCGTGCCGTTCCAGAATGGACAGCTGGAGCGCGACGGAGCGCTCGTCGTCGGTGTGGGTGACCACGGGCAGGCCGGTGCGGCGCTGCGCCATCGCCACGGCGGCGGCCACCTTGCGCTCGGTCGGCGTGGGCTCCGGCCCGCTGAAGGCCAGCTTGATGGCGCCCGGGCGGGCGGCGATCCGCTCCACGAACGGGCCGCCGTAACCGGAGGTCTCCATCCCGTCGGTGTGCTCGGCCACCATGAGATCGGCGATCCGCTCCGGGCTGTAGGCACGGATCCAGTGGTCGGCGGCGTAGAAGCGGTCGCGGTGGAAGCCGGTGGTGGCGATGACGGTCGCGCCGGTGCGCTCGGCGATCTCGACGAGGCCACGCGCGTCGCGGCCCACGCCAAGCGGCATGCAGTCGACCAGCGCGGCACCGCCGGCGTCTCGGAAGTCGCCGACCTCGGCCACCGCCGCGTCGATCGAGTCCAATGTGAAGTCGGGCTCGAGCACGACGGGCAGGCCGCCGCGGATCAGAAGGTGCTCGTGGCAGTCGGTGGGGCCCAGGTCGGCCGGGTCGATCTCGCCCAGCACGGTGACGATCGCGGGCATCGCTAGAACCGCACCGGCTCGTGCACCTTGCGCTCCACCAGGGGCCGCACCAGGTCGGCGCGCAGCAGCGCCCGCGCGCACTCGATCGCCACGTCACGGGCGTCATACGTGGTGCGCAGCAGCAGCAGCGACGGCGAGCCGGGCGGATAGTCCAGCAGCTTGGCCTCCTCGGGGGTGAGGAGCACCGGCTCGAACGACTCGACCGCGCGCTCCAGCACGATCCCGTACTCCGTACGCAGGACCTCGTAGAGGCTGCGGTCGGTCAGGTCCACAGTGTCCAGACCAGGCGCGTGGGCGAGCGGCAGCCAGGTGCGCTCCAGCATGAACGGCACCCGGTCGGCGAGGCGAAGCCGCTCGATCTGCAACACCTCGTCCCCGTCGCCGCAGCCCAGCTCGCGAGCGATGGAGGGGGACGGCGGACCGACCCGCTCGGCGAGCACCCGGGTGGAAACCGCGCGTCCGGATGCGCGCAGCGACTCGACGATCGAGAAGTGGCCAAGCAGCGACTGCTCCAGGCGGCGGGGCGCGACGAACGTGCCGCGGCCCTGGTGGCGCAGGATCAACCCGGCGCGCTCAAGCTCGTCGAGAGCCTCTCGCATCGTGGACCGGCTGACCTCGTGCTGCTGGGCCAGGTCACGCTCCGGCGGGAGCCGCTCACCGACCCGCCACCGCCCGTCGAGGATCTGTGCCTCCAGCGTCGCGGCGAGCTGCTGAGCCAAGCGTGTGAGCACCCGCACCCCCTCCGGCGGCAAACCAATTCGAATCTTCATGTGTCGGTGGAGCACGCTACGCCGCTGCCTTCGAACGCGTCAAGACCAGCTGCTATGCGGCAGCGCAACAGGCCTGAAACAAGTTGTTGACCAAGGTCGTAGCCTGCCGTATGGTTCCGGGCGAGACCAATCATGCCAATCACCATACCAATCAAGGAGTCTGTCGATGTCCGGTTCGACCCACGTCATCACGGCGGACGTCGTGGTCGTCGGAGCCGGTTCCGCCGGCACGTCGGCCGCGATCGCCGCGGGCCGGGCCGGCGCCGACGTCCTCCTCGTGGAAAACAACGGGTTCCTCGGCGGCACCAGCACGGCCGTCCTGGACACGTTCTACGGGTTCTTCACGCCCGGCACGCCGGCCCGCAAGGTGGTCGGCGGCATCGGCGACGACGTGCTGGCCGGCCTGCGTGGACTGGGCCCGGTGGTCGCCCGGCCCAACACCTTCGGCGCCGGCACCGGGATCACCTACCACCCGGACCACCTCAAGGTGGTCTGGGAGCGGCTGGCCACGGGGGCCGGCGTGCGGGTCCTGCTGCACGCCAAGCTCTTCGCGGCCCACCCGGTCGACGGCGAGGTGCGATCGGCGACGGTCGCCACCAAACACGGTGCGTACGAGCTGCGCGCACCGGTCTTCGTGGACGCCTCCGGCGACGCCGACCTGTGCCACCACGCCGGCATCGGATACGAGCTCGCCGGTGCCCAGGCGCCGGCGCAGACGCTCACCACCACGTTCAAGATGGTCAACGTCGACCTGGCCCGCCGACTCGCGACGCCCCGCGCCGAGATCAAGCGGCTGATGCGCGAGGCCGCCGCCTCCGGTGCGTACCGGCTGCCGCGGCTGGAGGGCAGCGACCACATCACCCCGGTGGACGGCATGACCGCGACGATCATGACCCGGCTGCCGTCTTACGAGACCCGTGGGTCCACTGTGGTCAACGCCACCGACCCGCTCCTGCTCAGCGCCCGCGAGGTCGAGGGACGTGAGCAGGCCCTGGAGTACGTGCGCTTCCTGCGTGACCGGGTGCCCGGCTACGAATCGGCGAGCCTGGCCTCGTTCAGCAGCCAGATCGGGGTGCGGGAGACCCGCCGCGTGCACGGGGACTACCGGCTGGACCGGCAGGACGTGCTCGGGGCGGCGGCGTTCGAGGACCAGATCGGGCTGTGCGGGGCGCCCATCGAGGACCACCGGGAGGGCACCGACACCGCCTGGGAGTACATCCCGGACGGTGGGGTCGTCGGCATCCCGTACCGCACGCTCGTGCCGAGGGACGCCACCAACGTGCTGGTGGCAGGGCGCTGTTTCTCCGCGACCCACGACGCGCACGCCTCAGTGCGCTCCATGGCGCAGTGCATGGCGATGGGGCACGCGGCCGGACTGGCCGCGGCGTCCGCGGTCGCGCACGGCGACGTCCGCAAGGTGGATGTCGCCCGCCTGCGCGACCAGCTACGCGAACAGGGCGCGATCGTCCGCCACGGCGACGCGACCACCACCGAAGAACATCGGAGTTGACCCATGAAGCTCGCGTCGCGGCGCCTCGGCGCCCTCCTCATACCGTTGTTGCTGGCCACCACCGCGACCGCCTGCGGCGGCGACGACGAAAGCGGCGACACGAACTCGCTGTCCCTGCTCACCCCGGCCGCGGCCGGGTCCGCCGGCGGCCAGGTGCTGCGGTCGGTCATCGACGGCTTCACCAAGGAGACCGGCATCCAGGTGCGGATCGACACCGCGGGCGAGGATCTGCCGACCGTTTTCGAGACCTCCGTCGCCGCCGGGCGGCAGGCCGACCTCGTGCACATCAACCCGGTCGACAAACCGCTCACCTGGATCGACAACGGTGTCGTCGTCCCTGTGCAGTCCTATATGGACGAGTGGGGCCTGCGCGACCGCCTCACCGGCGGCGCCGTCGACGAGTGGACCAGGCCCGACGGCAAGATGCAGGGCTTCCCGTTCGAGGGCTACCAGTGGCCCATCTGGTACAACAAGGCACTGCTCACCAAGGCCGGCGTCACCGAGGTACCCACCACAGTGGACCAGCTTTTCGGCGCCGCCACCAAGCTCCGCGCGGCCGGGATCCAGCCGATGGCCGTCGGTGGCAACGACTGGACCGGGCAAAAGCTCTTCTTCCAGATCATCCAGTCGTACCTGAGCGCCGACGCGGCCAAGGAGGCGTTCGCCAAGGGCGGCTGGTGCGCAAACCCGACGCTGATGAAGGGCATCGAGCTGTTCACCTCGCTACGCGACGCCAAGGTCTTCGGCGACAACGCCGAGGGCTTCACCGCGCAGAGCATGGTGGCCGACTTCTACGGCAAGAAGGCGGCGATGATGCCGGCCGGCACGTGGGAGTTCGCCCAGGTGCCCAAGGAGATGGTCGGCGACATCGTGCTCGGCGGCATGCCGCTGCCAACCGGCGCCACGTTCACCAAGCCGACCGCGTACGAGGGCACCTCCAACGGGTTTTGGGTCAGCCAGAACGGCGCCAAGAAGCTCGACGCCGTGCGCAAGTTCATCGAGTACATGTACCGGCCGCAGACCGTCGCCACGTTCGTCAAGGACGCCTCCATGATCATGGCGCTGAAGGCCGACGCGGCCAGCCTTCCAGCCGACCAGCCACTGCTGAAGGCGGCACAAGGTGATCTGCCGACCACAGTGGACTATGCCGTGCTGCCCGACCGGTACGTGCCAGGCAACCTCAGCCAGAGCGTCATCCGGGACGCGGCGGTCGCGTTCACCAGCGGCAAGTCTCCGACCGACATCTGCGGCACGTTCGACAAGACGTACAAGGGCTAACCGGTGACCGGAATAGCGCAGCTGGTGCGGCGGGGCGGCCGGGCGACCGGGCCGCTCCCGCCGGCACCGCCGCGGCGGGCACGGCGGCGCGGGGCGACCTCCCTGCTCGCCGTCCCGGCCTTCGTCTGGTATCTGGTCTTTCTCGTCGGTCCGCTGGTCAGCGTCTTCTTCTTCAGCCTCACCGACGCGTCCACATTGATCGCGCCGTGGCACGTGGTCGGGCTGGACAACTTCCGCGCCGTGCTGACCGACGACGTGTTCTGGACGTCGGCGAAGAACACCGCGATCCAGGTCGGCGTCGTCGTGCCGGTGATGGTGGTGCTCGGGTTCATGCTCGGCTACTACCTGTTCCTCCGCCCACCGCTCGCCGGGCTGCTGCGCATTCTGTTCTTCACCTCGGCGCTGCTGTCGGTCGCCACCAAGGCGATGATCTTCTACGCGGTACTCGCCCCGGACGGACTCGTCAACCAGGGCCTGAGCGGGCTCGGCCTGGACGGGCTGCGCAACAACTGGCTCGCCAACCCGGACACCGTGCTACCGGTCATCATGGCCACCGACCTGTGGGCCGGCGTCGGCTTCCTCGCCGTGCTCTTCAGCGCCCAACTGACCGCGCTACCCGCCGAGGTCATCGACGCGTCCAAGCTGGACGGTTGCGGTCACTGGCGCACCATGTGGCACGTCGCGTTCGGGATGGTGCAAGGGTTCGTCGGCGTGGTCGCGATGCTCCAGTACCTGTGGACCCTCTTCCTATCCGCCACGACCGTGCTGCTGCTGACCCGCGGCGGCCCGGGCACCAGCTCGTTCACCCTGTCGTTTCTGGTGTGGAGCAAGGCGTTCCAGCAATCCGACATCGGGTACAGCCAGGCGGTCGGGGTGCTGCTGTTCGCCCTCGGCCTGGCCGGCGCCGTCCTCATCAGAATCGGCCTCCGGAGCAGGACATGAGCGTACGCCGCCGCAAGACCGGACCGGGCATGGTCGTGAGCCACGTTCTCGTATGGGCCTACGCGGCGGTACTCGCACTGCCCCTCTACTACCTGCTGGTCTCGTCGCTGAAGGACAACACGGAGATCTTCTCCAGCGCGTTCAGCCTCCCGAAGCAGTGGCTCTGGCAAAACTACCGGGACGCGTGGGAGTTCGTCTCGCTGGGGCCGGCACTGCTCAACTCCGCGCTCGTCACCGGCGCCGCCGAGGTCCTCATGGTCGCGGTCGTCGTACCCGCCGCGTACGCGCTGGCCCGCGACGAGGGCTGGGCCGGCCGGCTGATCGAGCGGTCGATGGCGTTGGGCTTTCTCATCCCCGGCTTCGCCGCGCTCGTGCCGACCGTGCTGCTGGCCATCTCGCTCGGCCTCTACCAGACCCGCACATTCCTGATCCTGTACTACGTCGGCACGTCGATCCCGCTCGCGGTGGTGCTGCTGACCCAGTACATGCGGGCGATCCCGCGCGAGCTCGACGACAGCGCGCGGCTGGACGGCGCCGGCCCGCTACAGGCGTTGGCCCGCATCTACCTGCCGCTGGCCATGCCCGCCGTCTCCACCGTGCTGCTGCTCAACTTCATCAACGTGTGGAACGAATACCTCATCGCGCTGGTCGTCGCCGGCCCGTCCGCCGACATCCGGACCGCGCAGGTGGCGCTGCCCACGCTCGTCACCAACGTCTCGGCCCAGTACGGCTTGCTCACCGCCGGCACGGTCATCACCCTGCTGCCGGTGTACGCCGCGTACCTGCTGCTGCGCCGCCGCATGGAGCAGGCCCTGCTGTCCGGCGCGCTGAAGGGATAAGACCCACGATGCTCCACTTCGGTGCCGCGTACTACACCGAGTACATGCCGGTCGATCGGCTCCAGATCGACCTGGACCTCATGCGTGACGCGGGTTTCACGGTGATCCGGGTCGGCGAGTCGGTCTGGTCGACCTGGGAGCCCCGGGACGGACAGTTCGATGTGGACTGGCTCGCACCGGTGCTCGACGGAGCGCACACGCGCGGCATCGGCGTGGTGCTCGGCACACCCACATACGCCGTGCCGCCTTGGCTGCAACACAAGGTGCCGGAGATCGCCGCCGAGATCGGCACCGGACGCCGGGTGGCATGGGGCGCCCGCCAGGAGATCGACATCACCCACCCGGCGTACCTTTTCCACGCCGAGCGGGTCATCCGCCGCGTCCTCGCCCGCTACGCGCCACATCCGGCTGTCATCGGGTACCAGCTGGACAACGAGCCGGGGCTGCATGTGCTGCACAACGCACAGGTCTTCGCCCGCTTCGTCGCCCGGCTGCGCGCGGCGTACGGCGACGTGGACACGCTCAACGACCGCTGGGGCCTGACCCACTGGTCCCACCGGTTGGCGGAGTGGGACGAACTGTGGCCGCCAGACGGCAACCTCGTTCCCCAGTACGATCTGGCCTGGCGGCGCTTCCAGGCGGAGCTGACCACCGAGTTCGTCGACTGGCAGGCGGGGATCGTGCGGGAGTACGCACGGCCGGACCAGTTTCTTACCACGTGCGTCGACTACGCCCGACCAGCGGTCGACGACGTGGCGGTCGCCGCCGGTCTGGACCTCGCCTCGGCCAACATCTACTACGCGGCCCGGGACGGGCTCGCCGCGAGCACCGAGGGGAGTCTCGACTGGCCACCCTCGGGCGCCTGGTCGTTGTACTACAACGCCGACCGCGCGTGGTCGACAAAGCAGGCGCCGTACCTGGTGACCGAGACCAACGCGACCTCGGTCGGGCCGGCCTGGCTCAACCAGCCCGGGTACGACGGACAGTGGCGCCAGGTCGGCTGGGCGCTGGTCTCCCGGGGCGCCCGCTCCGTGCAGTACTGGCACTGGCACACCCTGCACCACGGTCCGGAGGCCTACTGGGGCGGGATCCTGCCGCACAGCCTCGTGCCGGACCGGGTGTACGAGCAGGTGGCCGCGCTCGGCGGCGATCTGCGTGCCGCCGGCGACGCGCTCGACGGCCTGCGGCCGGACGCGGACGTGGCGTTCGTCCACTCGCTACCGTCCAAATGGGCCTTCGAGTTCGCGCCTCCACTGTCCCAGGCGCACGGAGGACCGGATCATGCCGCGTACGAGCGGATCAC
The DNA here is from genome assembly GCF_059359075.1 of Phytohabitans sp. LZ39. NCBI lineage: Bacteria > Bacillati > Actinomycetota > Actinomycetes > Micromonosporales > Micromonosporaceae > Phytohabitans > Phytohabitans sp. LZ39. Next base: position 24,041 of record NZ_JCADBM010000037.1, read on the forward strand.
CTCGGCGTTCTACCGGGGGTGGTGGACGGCTGGTGCACAGGTCCGCTTCGTACACGGTGGAGAGCTCAGCCGGTATCCGGTGGTGGTGGCCGCCGGCCTCTACGTCGCCGACGACGCCACGCTGGAGCTGCTGCGCGCGTACGCCGAGGCGGGCGGCCACCTCGTGCTCGGCCCGCGCACCGGGTACGCCGACGCCGACGGCCGGGTCCGGAGCGCGCTGGCACCACCGGGCTTCGCCTCCGCGGCGGGCGTGAGCTACACCGAGTACGCCAACGTCTCCGCACTGCCCGTGCGCGCGACCGCCGGGTCGCCGCTCGCGCTCCCGCCGGACGCCCGCGGTACAGCCTGGGTCGACGGGCTACGCAGCGCCGGCGCTACCCCGCTGGCCGTCTACGACGACCCGCACTACGGGCGCTGGCCGGCGGTGACGACCGCGGCGTACGGCGCCGGCCGGATCACCTGCGTCGGCACGGTGCCGTCGCCGAGCCTCGCCGAGGCGCTCGCCCGATGGGCCACCCCGGCGCCGGTGTCCGGGCTTCCCGCCGCCAAGCCCGTCCACACCACCAGCGCACGACTGGCTGACGGGCGCCGCGCCTGGTTCGTCCACAACTGGTCCGCGACCGGGGTAAGGGCGCCCGTCCCGTTCGAGGCCGTCGACCTGCTCACCGGCGACCAGGTCGGCGGCGACCTCGACTTGGGGGCGTGGGACGTGCGGGTGCTGGTCAGCCGCTGAGCCGACGCGCTCTCCGTCTTCAGGGGCACGGGTGGGACGGCCGGTTGCCGATGGAGAGATGTACGGCCGTGCCTGGCAGGACCATCGCGCCCGCGGCCGGGTTTTGGTTCATCACCCGCCCGATGTTGTTGCACGTGTCGTCGACGGGAAACGACACCGTCCCCCGAACGAAGCCGGCCGCGGCGAGTGCCGCATCCGCCTGCGCCAGCGTGCTTCCGACGACATTGGGCACCCTCGGATGCTTCCACTCGACGTAGACGTTCGCGCTGGCCGCGGTTTGCTGTTTGACGGTTATCTTCATGTTTCCGAGCGGGTTGGCCCAGGGAACACCGACCGACAGCTTCGAGTCGAAGAAGCCGTTCTGCGGCGCCATGTCGAGCAACTGCGACCTGCTCGGAAAGCCCGGCAACTCCGCGTGGACAAACACTCCCAGCGAGTTGGGAGGAAACGTCGCGTCGACGCCGATCGGCTGCCGGTACTCAATCCACAGGGTGACGCCGCCGTCCTTAAAACGCACCACCTGGAGGCCCGCTCCGTTGTTCTCCAGCGGCTGGAGCGCATACGCCCCACCGCCCGCTGGCACGTCCAGCATCCGCCCGGACAGCCAGCCGAGCTGGAACTGATGCGGTGCGGTGAAGCTGCCCGCCGCGTTGTTGCCCATGGCACTGAATGGATCGGCGTACTCGAGGGAGGCACACGAGGTGCTCAGCGTCACCCGTTGGCCATTGGGGTCCATGCACTCCAACCCGTTCGCGTGCGAGAGGCCGAACGAGGCGTGGGCCAACTCCTGGACCACGACGAGCAGGCTCAGGCCGAATCCACCGTTGAGCCAGGCCCGCCCGCCGCCTCCCCATCCGGCCGCGCATGACGGCATGCGCGCGAAGTAGTAGACCACCATGCTGTACACACTCAGGTCCGGCACCGGCGCCTGCTCCTGTACGGCCTGATCGGCGTTGTCGGCAACGTCATCGAGGAACGGGCCGTCGCATTTTCCAGGCACCGTCATGCGCGGCGGCGTGATGCTGATCGGCCCGGTGCTGCTGGTCTGCCAGCCCGTGTGCTTGCCATGCGACACCGCCGTGTACCAGTCCCGGTGGCGGTGCACCGCACTGGCTACTTCGGTGATCGATCGATCCACTGGGGCCGCCGGAGAGTTGTTTCCCGCCTCCCAGGTCACCTGTATGACCAGCAGCCGGGGCACGGACGGCGCGGCCGCGGCGGGGCCCGGTGCGGAGGAGACGGCGGCGACCGCGAACACCGCCAGAGCGACCACCGCCGACCACACTGACCAACCACGTCGGGTCTTCATTCGCAGCTCCTTCGTCTCGATGTCGGATGCCGGCGCTCCGCTGTAGGAGCGTCGGTCAGCCGACCGACCGGGAGCGTAACAAGCCCCGAGATTCCCGACAAGGGTGACCGTCTTGCATCCGACATCTGGTGGCTGGCCTGGCGATCGGGTGCTACTTTAGGCGGCGATCGGTCGACCGACCGACACGTTTGTATCTTCCGCGAACGGAAGGTGGCCCGTATGTCGAAGTTGGACATCACGAACGTCCCGAGGGAGCTGGACCAGCTGATCCGCTCGTCGAAGAGCGGCCGACATCGCCGGATTCTCGAGAACGTGCGGCGACACTACCTGCTGGAGTTGACCGGACGACCGGACGAGATCCTCGCTCCCGACATGACGGTGGAGGACCCGGTCTACTACATCGATCTGGATGGCACGAGCCGGACCCTTCGCGGCCGGGCCGCGGTACGCGACTTCTACGGCGAGCTGGAGGGCGTCGTCTTCGCCTGCGAGGACACGACGCACGCCGTGACCGACACGGGCTACTGGTTCGAATCCTGGTTCAACTTCTACCTGCCGGCTGCGGCGATCGGCCTCGACGGCTCCGCCTGGTACGTGAAACGGCAGTGGGTCACGATGCGTTGGCCGTACGACGAAGGCTGCCGGATGATCGGCGAACGGGTCTACGACCACCCCGACATAACCACGATCCTGCCGGTGGACGAGTCCGATGTGATCACCTTCGCCGAGGCCAAGAAGCTCCTGGAACCGTTGATCCGCCCACTTCCGGCGGCATGAGACATGAATGGGGCCGCACGTCCGAAGGCCTTTTCGACGCGGTGCGTACGGCATCGCCTGAGGGCGCGGCACTATGGAAAGGGCAATGGCTCCGGCGGAAGAGCCGGAGCCACCACGATTCGACGGCTACTGCACCGTCACCATTAGCCCGTTACTGAGTTCCGAGCCGTACTCGTGCTCGCCCCACGCCCGGACGGTGAAGAAGTTGGGACCGATCTCGATGGTGCCCATGGTCACCAGCATTTCGTCGATCGAGATGCTGGTCGACGCCGTCGTGGCGACGGAGACACCGCCGGAGTAGACCTCGTAGTAGACGAAACCGTCGTGCCGGGACGGGTCCCAGGCGATGCTGGCGGCTTTGCCGTCGACGAACACCGCGCGCAGGTTCGTCGGTGTCGTGGGAGCGGGCCCGGTGCGGCGGAGCGTGGTGAATTCGATCGTCGTCCGCGGTGACTGGTTGCCCGCCCGGTCGACAGCCCGGACGGTCGCCTTGTAGCCGCGGCCCGGCTCCAGGCCGCCGAGCCGGCTGGTCGAGGTTTCGGTCACCGCCTGCTTCCAGGTGGTATCCGAAATCTCGAACAGGTAGTGGTGCACGCCGGTGTTATCGGTCGACGGGTTCCACGCGAACCGCGCCCAGGTGAAGGAGAACTCGGTCACCCGCAGACCCGACGGCGCCGTCGGGGGCCACCTGTCGTTCGTGGCCGCGGCCGGAGCCGCGGCGACCGTCAGAAGTGAGAACACCGCCCCGGCAACACACGCCAGCAAGCGGTATCCACGTCGCATCATCAATTTGTCTACCTCCGGTGTCCCGATGGCGCCAGGGTGATTGATCGATCGACCGACTAAGCCACGCTAGCATTTGGTCGGCCGACCGACAAGGGCGCATCGGAGGCGCTGACCCATGCCCCCGGCGTCGCCGTGCTCGATGGTCGCATTGGCCGCGTTGACTATCGTGGTTTCATGTCGTGGGTGGACTCGTGGATGGGCGCGAGTCGGGAGATGGGCGTGCGCGGGCGCTGCCTGGCGATCGGTGCGATCGCCTTTGTGGGGCTGGTGCTGACGGTGATCGGGACCGTCTGGACGGCGGCCCGCCGCCGCGCGCTTTCGAGGAAGGTGTCCGCGGTGAGATGCCCGGCGAGGAACTGCCGGTCCTCTTCGGACAGCAGCGGTGACGTGCGGATGGGCGATGGCTTGTTGCGCATACCTCGGTCGAGTAGCCGGGAGGCGTGGCGACGCCGCAGGCGTCCCGCGTATCCGTCGAGTGTGGTCAGTGTGTCCGGGTCTGCCAGGCCGGCTGCTGCGGCTCGTCGTTGTGCACGATGATGTCGGCCTGATCGATCGGGCGGACCGTAGCGAAGTAGAGCTGCTGGGAGGGGATGTAACGCTCGCGCCAGCGCCGTTCGACCTGTTCCCGGGAGGACACCCGGCGCTCCCGGACCACGGCACGGTCGACGGTCTTTTCGAGCGCGGTCGACACGAAGACCCGCAGATCCCACCGATCGACCAGCTCCGGGCGCAGGAGAAAGACACCGTCGAAGATCAGCACGGCGTCGGCTGGGGCAGTCGTGACCGGCGGGGACAACACGGTATCCGCGGTGCGGTCGTAGACCGCGGGCTGGAAGCGCCGATCTCCACCTGGACCGAGCGGATCGAGCAGAACCCGGATCAGCGCGTCGTAGTCGTGGGTGTCGAAGTAGCAGCCTTCGGCCGAGTACTCGCCGCGCGGATAGCGCCGTGCCCGGGGAAACAGAAAGTCGTCGATCGTCGCCCGGACGACATCGCGGCCCTCTTCGCGCAGGACGCCGGCCAGCTCGTCGGCGAGGGTGGTCTTGCCCGCGGCGGGCGGCCCGTCGATGGCAACCCGCGTCGGATGTGCGACCGTGACGGACCCGACCGCCGCGGCCAGGCGGCCGACCAACTCCTCGCGGGTGCCTCGCTCCATGTCCTGCCCCGTCCTCGTCTCGCGAAGGTGGTTTCTCTCAGTCGGGCTCGGGTTCGGTGAGGCGGTTGATGCCCCAGCGGACGTGGTGGATCCACCTGAGGCTACGTGTCGGAGTGGTCGGCCGTGAGGTCGTCAGGCTGTCGAGGTGGTCGATCGCACGGGCGCGCGATGCTTCGTCAAGGCGGCTCAGGCTGCGGGCGGCAGCGATCTGGGTCTTCAGCGTGCCGCTGTCGAGGTCCTCGGTCAGCGGCACCGCGGCCTCGGCGGCCGCTTGTGGGCTGATCGCGCCGAGGTCGGCGGCGGCCGAGGCGCGGACGACGGCCGGTGCGCCGGCGTAAGCGTCGCGTACGTCGCCCGCACCGAAGGGCCGGCCCAGATTGTGCTGACTGCCAGGTTGCGGAAGGTGGCCATGGAGCGGGGCGCGGTGCCGGTCCTGAGTTGCGATGAGTCTTCGCGGAACGTCACGTCCCTCACCCAAATGGCGACGGCTTTCCACGCAGCAATGCTGTCGGGTGTGGCGGTTGAGGTGGATTGGGGGCCGGCCAGGTTGGCGGGCCTGCTGGTGATGCCGTAGACGATTTCCTTGTTGGTGTGTACGCCGTCGAGGCCGCCGGTGTCACGGCGCAGCCGGAACACCTGTCGGGCGCCGGGGAACAGCCAGCTGCCCGCGTCAGTCAGGCGAAAGCATGGCGTGAGGGGGTGGTGTCAGGATGTGTGTGCTATCGACCACCCGGGTGTCCGGCGGCATTGACAGATGAGCATCAGCAGAACGAGGAAGGGGAGTGGTCGGTCTGTACCTCGAAGGTTTGAGTGACGCGTTGCCACCGTCGCCGGAGAATCGGCGGTCCGACGGCTGTCGTTGTACTGCGTGAATAACCCCGTCCGCATCTGAGTCGAGGCTCACGGGCTTGATCATGCACGAATCGTCGTCGTTCGTGTCGGCGCGCCAGACGTCCGCAATATCGAATGGATCCCAAATGAGGAGATCGCTCTCCATTTTAGTAGCGGTTGCCGCTACTGCCGCGACTTTTGTCGCACTACCAACCCCTGCTGAATCGGCTACGAGCTACCGCGCGTCGCCATCGGCGTGCGACATCGTCGGCGACATGGGCAACGCCATCCGCAATTTCGTCGAGCGTGTCAACAGCAAATGGAAGCTTGGCATCAAGGCTCATGACTACGAGGTGCGGTCGGGCGACGCTGGATGCGTCATCCAGCCCAAGGACGCTTCTTCCGTAACAACTCAGGCGGGTGCCCGGTCCGCTGGCACTTCGATGACCACGACCACGACCACGACCATTGCCGTGCCTCCTGCGAAGTCGGTGGATGGGGGCGTAACCATTCAGCAGGACACAAAATGGCAGGAACCGCAGTGCAGGGAATTGACTGACCCGGAAGGTGCCGGGTTTATGCAAACCTGCCTTCAGTGGGGCAATATGGACTACCAGGGGGCGACGCGACGAAACCTAGCCGTCCGCACCTACGCGTCGTGCGGGGCGCGCGCGGGTAGCTCCATTTTTCAACAGATCTCCGAGTGTTACGTTTCGACCGAGCCCTACGGTTCCGGTAGCACATGGGTCTGGAATGATTGGAGCCCGAAATCCACCGCTCAGCTCAACCCCTGCGGAACCGTCGGCCTCTCCATCGGGGTGGGACCAGTCTCAGCCTCCAGCAGTGTCAATACCTGCGAAAAGCTCGTCCCGGCCAGGGGGTCGGTGCCTTCCGACTTCCGGGCGACCTGGATGGGCGAGTCGTACTACGCCGAGGACGTGCGGGAGACCGGAGCACTCATCGCCTTCGGCATCCCTCATGGTGGGGATGGAAGTATCACGTGGAAAAATGGGTACACGATCCAGGAGTGTGTACTGCCGGGAGTCCCCTCACCCTACCTGCCCTATTGTGCGGTGTGACCAAGCGCGTTGATATGGGCCACCCGCGACCCGCGTGAGCGCCGATCCGCAAAGCCCGCAGAAGTAGCCTGAGAGAGGATACAGATGAAACTGGTACAGAGACTGGCAGTAGGCGCGACAGCGGCCATTATGACGTCGTCGGCCGCTCTTGGTCTAAGCGCCACTCCCGCTCTTGCCGACGTGTGGAACTGCTATGCCGAGGTCAATTTCGGTCACCCGAACAACGGTGTCGCTTACTGTACTGCGGGAGTCGGATCTTACCGGGTACGGGCCGAATGCAATTCCGGGCATTGGCCATACACCAAAACGATCTACGGGCCATGGGTCTATCGCGAGTCGTCGACATATCCACACCCGATGTCCATAGCCTACGGTGACTCCCATGCGTGCCACGTGGCCAAGGCGTGGTACGAAGTTAGGTGATTCGTCAGATGGCGTTCCAGTCAGCTCTCGTGTCCATAGGTCGCGGTCTTGCGCCCTCCACAGAGGTTGACTTCGGCTCGCGTGCTTCCTGTTACGGAAAATGGGCATAACCTGCGTGTCTCTGTGTGAATGACCAGATCTGGTGAGTTTCCGTAATCACTGGTGGGTGAGCAGTGAGCCGCGGGTGAAGTCCAGCACCAGGCGGTCCCGAGGAGTCGTCGAGGTGGCGTCCGCTCAGCTCGCCGCACCGCTGCAGCCGGTGGCGCATCGTCTGCGGGTGGAGCCCGAGAGCGGCCGCGGCCTCGGCGGCGGACCCGTGCCGAAAGTAGGCGCGCAGGCCGTCGAGCAGGATCAGGGGCCGACGGCCTGATCCGCCTCGGGGAGGTACTTGTGTCGGTGGGTGATCGGCACGCCCGCGGCGGCGAACGCCTTCAGCCATCCGGCGGGTGGGCCTGGGTAGGCGTCCCGGGTAACGACGGTCCGCCGCTCGAGCTTCAGCCGGACGGCCGCTCCCACTGGTTCGGTTTCGTTCGCACTGTGAATCCACGTGTACACGAGCCGGGACACGTCGCTGATCGGGAAGGTGGTCGTCGTTCCGTTGCGCTGGCGCACGGTGACCTGTACCGGCCGGTCGGCCGGAGTGAGCCGGATCTCCGCGGCAGACAGCAGTTCGCACCGCCAGGCGTGGCCGACGAGCAGGGCGAGCGGGGTCGCGGTCACGACGAACGGGGCGACCTGCCCTTCGCAGATGAGGTAGGCCGTTGTGCCCAGGGTGAGCAGCGACAGGGTGATGATGATGCCCCAACTGGCCTGCCAGGTCAGTGCATCACCGTTGGCCTGCCAGACGATGGCATCGTCCGGGGGCTCATCGCGCGGCGGCGGCTTCACGCCAATCATCATGACCGAGGCCGTCACCACGCGGCCGGGTTCACCGCCAGGCTAGGCCCTGCTCCTGGAACCAGTCGGCGGCCGCGCCGCGCACCGCCGGGTCCGGGTCGGCGAGGGCGGCCCACGCCGCGTCGACGTACCCGAGCGCGTCCTTCCGCCAATACCGCAGTGACAGGATCGCCAGCCGTCGGTTGCCCGCGTCCGGGTCGCTTGTCATGGCGTTTGCCAGCAGCGGCACTACCCGAGCGGCGACGCCGGAGCCGAGGCGGCGCTCGCCGAGCACGTTGATCGCATGCCGGCGCACGAGAGCGTGTGGTGAGGACAGCCCGCGGATGGCCTCGTCCACCTCGTCGGCGTTGATCACGCAGTATCCACCGCCCGGCGCGAGTTCCTCGGCGACGGCCGGCAGGTACGCCGGGTACCGGTCAAGGAAGTCCTCGAACGGGCGGTAGTCCAGCGGCACGGCGGCGGCACCGCCGTCTCGCAAGCGGAAGCTGCTGTACGGCGCGGTGACGGCCGCCACGACGACCTCCTCGGACAGCCGCTCGATGTCGTCGAGGACCAGGTCGAGGCGACCCAGCCGGGCCAACGCGCGGGCGGTCCACAGCCGGTCCGGCCCGCGCAGCCGGTGCAGCGCCGCGCTCAGCGCCGCCACCACGTCCGGGTCGGACTGGCCGATGTCGGCGAGCAGCTTCGCCGCCTGCCACGCCTTGCCCTTTGCGGCAAGCAGCTCGATCAGCGCGGGAAAGGCCGGCACGCCGATGTCGCGCAGCGCACGCTCCGCTTCCTCGCTGCTGATGATGCCCGGCCGACCTTCCAACCTGGACACGTAGTAGGTGACCCGCTCTTCCACGGGCAGCGCCGCGACCCGGGCGCGTTCCGCCGCGAGTGCGGCCAATTCGGGGAACAGCCGATCGAACTCCTCGCCGGTGAGGCAGGCGCGCAGCAGCGGCTCGTACCGCTCGTCGTCGAACAGCACGGCGACGAAGTCCGAGCCGACGGTACCGGCGGCGCGCAGTTCGGCCGTCGCCGTCCGGCACACGGCGACGAGCACCGACAGGTACCGGTCGAACGCGGCTTCCCAATCCTGCTGGGTGCCCCGGCACGCCTCGGCGGTCAGCGCCAGTTCCAGCTCTTTGGCGCGCTCGTCGCCCAGCCATTCGTCGTCGAAGTACTGGCGCTCGAACTCGTCGGCACCGAAGCGTAGGTCGGCGAGGTATCCGCCGGACTCTCCGGTCAGCTCATCGTCGCCGTGCACACCGAGGCTGGGCAGCCTGATGACCGCGTCGGTCTCCCGGTAGACGCGGTCGAGCACGGCAGCGGTGATCCGTTCGCCCGGCGCGTCGACGACGACCGACTCGACAGTGCGGACAAGCGCCGCGGCCAGTTCACGCTCGACAGCGCCCCAGTCGAACGGCGCTGCGACGTCGGCCATCCGAGCATCGTACGGACCGGCGCGAGCCGACGGATACCTCCCGGGTGGAGGCTTTCGCAATGAAACCCGTTCATGTCGTCACCGTGCTGGCGGCATGGGCGCACTGGATGTGACCGGCCCGAGCAGTGCCGAGCTGTTCGAGGAGCCACACGTGATCGGCCGGCGGCGCCGCTGGTCTTCGTCCTGGGCCTCATGCAGACGGCGCTGTTCGTAACCGGCTGGCTCATGTGGCGTGCCCGGCGTGGTCGGGGCCTGCCAGAAGCGACTGGACGGACGTCGTCACGATGTGGGCGGCCTCGCCGGGCTTCAGGCGGCCGGCTCGTTGCTCGTGTGCCGCGCCCTTGAGGAGGTAGTGCACGGCGTTGACCAGCCAGGTGGTGGGCAGGTCTGTGCGGAAGACACCGTCGTGTTGGCCGCGGCGGATGAGGCGTTCGACGCGTTCGGCGGGGACGGCGTGCAGTTCGCGTAGCCGGCCGGCGGGTAGGACGCCTTCGGCCGCTTCGAGCAGTGCGGCCGATTCGGCGACCAGGGCCCAGCTGGATGCGAGCAGGCGGGTCAGCGCGTCTCGTGCGTCTCCGCCGAGGTCGACCGCGGACAGGGTCTGGTCGCCGGCCCGCATGGCGTCGGCGAGTGCGGCCTCGATCAGCTCGGCGCGGTTGGGGAAGTGGCCGTAGAGGGTCATCCGTCCGACGCCGGCGGCTTTGGCGATGTCGTCGGTGGTCGCGTCGGGGTCGCGGCCGAGGCAGGTCCGGGCGGCCGCGACGATGCGGTCGATGCTGCGTTGAGCGTCGGCGCGCCGGCGTGGACCTGCTGGTGCCGTGGGCATGCCACCACTCTAACTCGTACGGGAATATACGAGCTAGCCCGCTCGCTGTAACTCGTATCCGAACATACGAGTTACGGTGGAGGGCCGACTCATGACGTACGAAGCAGTGGCCGAACAGGCGCCGCATCCGCTGCGCTGGCGCATCCTCGGGTTTCTCGGTGTGGCGCAGCTGATGTTGATCCTCGACGTCACGGTGGTGGCGATCGCGCTGCCGCACATCGAGACCGACCTGGGCGCCAGCCGGGAGGCGCTGACCTGGACGGTGAGCGCGTACGCGCTGGCGTTCGGCGGTCTGATGCTGTTGGGCGGGCGGCTCGCCGATCTGGTGGGGGCCAAGCGAGTGGTGTTGGCCGGGCTGTTGGTGTTCACGGTCGCCTCGCTGGTGACCGGGCTCGCCGGATCCTCCGGCACGCTGATCGGCGGGCGGGTCGCCCAGGGCGTCGGCGCGGCGCTGCTGTCGCCATCGGCGCTGTCGCTGGTCGTGACACTCTTCGACGGCGACGAGCGAAACAAGGCGCTCGGCATCTGGTCGGCGTTGGGCGGTGGTGGCGCGGCGCTCGGCGTCCTGCTGGGTGGGGTCCTCACCGCCGGCCCCGGTTGGCCGTGGGTGTTCTTCGTCAACGTGCCGATCGGCCTTGTCATCGCCGCCGCGCTGGCATGGATGCTGCCGCGCCAGAGCCCGGCGGTGGCCGGTGGCCGGCTCGACGTCCTCGGCGCGCTCCTCGTCACCGCGTCGTCGGGCAGCCTGATCTACGCGTTCATCACCGCGGGCGACCGCGGCTGGCTGTCCGGCGGCACCGGTCTGCTGGTGCTGCTGGCGGCGGTCGGCTACGTGGCGTTCGTGGCCTGGCAGCGGCGAGCCCGGTCACCGCTGATGGACGTTCGGCTGCTGGCCCGGCGGCCGGTGGCGACCGGCACCTTCCTGATCCTGCTGGCGACGGCGCTGATGATCGCGGTGTTCTTCCTGGGCACGTTCTACTTCCAGCACGCGCGCGGTTACGGCGCGCTGCGGACCGGTCTGCTGTTTCTGCCGGTCGCGTTGGCCACGATGGCCGGCGCCAACCTCACCGGCCGGGTCATCGGCCGGCTGGGCGCGCGCCCGCTCGCCGTGGCTGGCCTGGTGGTCGCCGCGGCCGGGATGGCGGTGCCCGCGTTCACGATCCACCCGGCGACGGTCGTTGTCGGCGTGTCCGTCGCCGCTGCCGGGACCGGCGCCCTGTTCGTCGTCGCCTCGGCGACCGCGCTCGGTCAGGTGGCCCCGCACGAGGCCGGCATCGCTTCCGGCATCGTCAGCACCTTCCACGAGTTCGGCGCCGCCAGCGGAGCCGCCGTCGTCTCCAGCGTGGCGGCGGCGAGCCTGGTCGGTGACACACTTTCCGGATTCACCAACGGTTTCGTCTTCGCGGCGGTCGCCGCGACGGTGGCCGCCGCCGTCGCCGCCGCACTGACACCGCCGAAGCCCTAGCACGGCGCCGTGGCTATGGGCCGTGGTGGACATACGCGGCCCATCGCAACGGTGCGTTGCCGCGCAAGGACTCGCGTAGCCGCGTCACCGCGCGGTGCAGTGCGGTCGCGGTGACCGCGTCCTCATGACCGCCGGCAGCGATGTGCGTGTACACGTCCTCCGCGATCACCGCCGCGGTGGTGTCCCCAATGGACCATAGGGTGCCGATGACGTGCCTAGCGCCGGCGAAGTTGAACGCGGCGACCAGGTGCAGCGCCTCGTCGGCCAGCTCCGTGTCGCCCCGGGCGGTTTCGCAGGCGGACAGGAATGCCAGGGTCGCGTGGGTGACACGGCGGGCAAGGTGGCGCACGCGCAGAGGTCCATCGGCGACGGCAAGGTAGCTCGCCGCGGGGTCACGCGGGTCTTGCACGCCGTGGCAGGAGAAGTGCAGGACCCTGTGGTGCTCCAACGCGGCGAGGATGTCCGCCTTGCGGGCGTTGCCGTCCGACATGACGGTGTGGTCGCCGGGCAGGCGCTCGCGGACCGCGGCGACCTCGGCGGGAACGGCGGCCAGGTCGGTGAACGCGATGCCGTCGATCGGCGGCGTGCTGGGTAGTGCGACGATGAGAGCGCCGTTGCCGGAAGGCCTCGCGGGGGTTTGCCCGCGATGGTGCAGCAGGGAACGCAGCGTTGGCGTATAGGACGACACGACGTACGCGCCGACCCAATCGTCGGCTGACCCGGCCGCGTGCAGCGGCAGTAGGGACAGCTGACCCGTCGGACACCACCAAAGCCGCGGCGGCGAGGCCCCACCGGCCGGCGGGGTGAGCCGCAGGTGTGCGAGCACCGGCTGGGTAACCGCGCGCCATAGCCATTCCAACGTGGACAGCGCGCTTTGGTTGCCGTTGACCTGTTCGGCCAAATCGGTGCCGGGCGCCAATGTCTGGATCGCGGCGGCGAACACGCGGGCCCGGGCCGCCACGTCCTCGGCGGTCAGGTGGGGCAGCCGCACGACCTCGACGGTGGGTCGGTCGGGAGCCACCACGAGGGCATCACACCGGTATGTGCTGACGTTCACCACGACGATCGGACCGTCCTGGGCGGCGGCTCGAAGGGATGACACATCCGGCGGGGCGAGGAAACCGGCGAAGCGCTGGTCGGGCAGCGCCCGGATCTCGGCCAGCAGCCGGGTGTACTCCTGATGCAGCCGCCAACGATAGGCCACGCCGTCCCGGTAATCCGTGGTGTCGAGCCGATCGGGCCGCGGCCCTGACGCGGTCGCCCCGGCGAGCTGGGTGATGACGTGGTCGAGGCGGGCATGCAGCTCGGGATGCTCGGCACGCAGCAGGGAGCGATCGGACCTCGCGTCCAGGGACTGTGCCCATAGCAGTGTGCGGCCCTGTTCCAGCAGGCGCAGGGCGCCCACCGGGTCGCCGGCCTCGATGGCCAGCGCGGCCGCGTCGCTAGCCAGACGCGGGAAGTCGCGCAGGCGGCTCTGGTGGGAGACGACGCCGAGGCCCCGCCAGACGACTTGGGGCAGCACCTCTTGGATGGCGAGCCGGTAAGCCGCGGCCGCCGCGTCTACGTCGCCGTGATGGGCGTGTAGCTGACCCGCCAGGTGCGCGGCGTGCAGGCGGGCCTCGGCGGGCGCGGTCGCCAGACCCGCCGCCCGGTCCAGCGCGGCTAGCGCCTCGGCGCGGTAGCGGCGCCTTCCCGTACGCTCGTAACGGCCTTGCAGGGCCAGGCCCAGGGAGCTTAGCCGGGTGGCAAACTTCGGGTTGTGCTCGTCGCTGCCGGCCACGCTGGCGCGCAGGAGCCGGGTCGCGCGGCGCAGATCTCTTGCCCTGCCGTGCTCCAGGTAGCGCAGATACAGGCTCTGGGCGTACACGTGCAATTGCCCAGCCCGGTCGGCGATCCGGCTGCCGAGGGTGCCGCTAATGCCTTGCGCAACGGATTCGTCGAGCGCGCCGGCGTCGCGCCGGTCGACAAACTGGTTCTGAAGCAGGATCGCCAGGCCCGATTGGATCGCCGGCCGGTCCGGGTGGTCGGCCGGGATCGCCGCGAGCGCGGCGCGGTTGGTGGCGATGGCGGCGTCCAGATCGGCGGCGTGCCCCAGCGTCTCATAGCGCAGCCGCAGGACGCCGGCGAGGTTGTGCAGCACCAGGACCTGCCGCCGGTGCCCGGCGGGCAGGGCGTCGCGGGCATGTTGCCACATCTCCACCGAGCGGTCGAGGTCGTCGCGCTCGCCGAGGTACTTGTATCGGCTCCACAGCGCCGTGGCGAGAACGATGTCGGCGGCCGCCCGATCGGCCGCGTCGATGTCCTGCCGACGGGTGATCTCCTGGGCCACGTCGACCGCCGCATGCAGGTCCTCCGGATCGCCGGCCAGCTCGGCCCGGTCCAGCAAAGCCGAGACGAGGGCGCATCGCGCGAGCGGGCTCGGAAAGCGGTGCCGGTCGAGGATGTCCAGCGACTCGCGGTGGTGCTCCACCGCCGTGTCGATATCGGACCGATCGCCGGTCGTGGCAAATCGGGCCCGCAGCGACTCGCCCAGTGCGGACAGCCACCCGGCCCGCGCGATCTCCGACGGCTCGTCCGCAACGCATTGGCGCAGCAATGCTACTGATTCTTCGATATCAGCCAGTACCCGTTTGCGCTCGTGTCGCATCCGCAGGCTCACCGCGAGCTGGCCGACGGTGTTGCGGCGTTGCGACTGCGGCAGCCGGCCCGAATCCAGCAGCGAGCGCAGCCGGCCGACGGCCCGCTCGACGTCGCGGACATCGCCCGTGCGCTCGTAGCGGGCCAGGTGCTGCTGCGCGGCCGTCTGCTGGAACATGGCCGGGGCCATCCCGGACATTGACGCGATCGCCGACGCGCCCCGGATCTGTGCCTCCAGTGCACTTGCTCGCCGCGCGTCGGCCTCGTCGCCGCTCGCCTCGTGGCGCGCCCAGAGCGCCTCAGCGAGCTGGGCCAGGCACATCGCGCGCTGCCCGTCGTAGGCCACCCGCGCGCCCGCCTCCGCCGCCTCGACGGCTTCCGCCAGCGCCGCCCGTTCGCCGGTGCGCCGATACCGCAGAAGCCACGCCTTGGCCAGCAGGGCGAGTCGGTTGCCTCGCTGAGGGTCAGCCTCCGCGGCTCGATCCTCCGCCGCACGGAGGCCGACGATGGCCGCTTCGAGGTCCTCGGTCCGGCCAAGCAGCTGAAATCGCGACAGCAGGGTGCCGGCCAGGACCGCCTGCACGCTGTCCCGCACGTCGTCGTCCATCACATCGCGCGCCAGCGCGTCGCGGGCCAGCGTCACCGCGCGGTCAAGTATCGCGGGATCGCCGATCAGGCTCGTGTGAGCGCCCAACGCGGCGAGGTACATCGGTAGCAGCCGCGCCCGTACCGGGCTGTCTTCGGGCAGGCTTTCCATGAGCCGTTCGAGCGTGGCCACGGAGTTGGCGACGTCGGCCGCGGACGGACCCATGGTCATGATCGCGGCAAGCAACGCTTGCACGTGGTGCGCCTGGTCGGCGTCCAGCTCGCCGCGGGCAAGGACCGCACGGAGCGCGGCTTCGGCCTCCTCGCGGCTGGCGTGGTCGCCGGCAAGCACGCCGCGCAGCCCGAGACCGATGGCCTCCGCCGTGGCGTCCGGCTCGTACGAGCGCTGAAAGTGGATCGCCTCGTCGAAGTGCGTGCGGTCCGGCCGGTGCTGCGCCCGCTGCCAAAGCAGTTGCCGGGTCAGCTCGGCGAATACCTCGCGTTTCGGCTGATCGGCCGGCAGTCCCTTCCACGCCGTCTGCGCCACGCTCACCGCCTCGTCCAGATCAGACAGGCGCCCGTCGCGCTCAAAGCGCTTCTGCAACGCTGCCGCGAGGGCAAGCGCCGCGATCACGGAGACCCAGTGATCGGCCGGGAGGCCGGCCATCGCGCCACGGGCGAGGTCGGCGGCCTCGTCGAGGTCGCCCGACGGTTGGTGCGTGAGCGCCCCGGCCAGCTGGACCCGCACACTGCGTAACGCGTCGCCGTCCGTGATGGCAAGGGCCTCTCGCAGGTACCTTTCGGCCGTAGCCGCGCTTTCCGGGCGGCCGCCCAGGCTGTGTAGGTGGGCCAACGCCGAGAGCATGGTGGCGCGGTCGCCCTGGTCGAGATCGGGTGCCTGAAGTGCCGCATCGCACGCCTTGATCGCCTCCGCAGCCAGCTTTTCGTCGCCGAATGCCGCGACTTCCTGGTTGAGGCAGTGGCCAAAGGCGGTGCGCGCCAGCCCGACGAACCTCCCGGTGCTGTCGGCGATCTGGGCGGCCTCTCGCGCGACCGCTCCAGCTTTCCGCAGCTCGGCACGGTCGGCGGCACGCACGGCCCGAGCGGTCAACGCGTACGCCAGCTCGGTGGTATGCGGCACGACGTGCTCATGCCCCTCCGGCGTGGCCGACACCGACGCCAGGTGATGGGAAATAGATTGGTCGAGGTCGTCACCCGACTGTCGCACCATGAACCGCCGGCGAAACGCGCGACCGAGGTCATGCAGGACACATGCGCGGTCGGCCGGTGTCAGATCACCGCGCCCCAGCTCCTGGGTGAGCACACCGACGACCTCGTCCAGCAAGGAAGCGTTTCCACCCGGCGTCCGATCATGCTCATCGAGTAGCTCAATGGCGCGCTCGCGTGCACTCGGCGTCTCCACGCAGGCTCCCAACGCTATGTCCACCGTGTCGTCGCGGATCGTAGCGTTCATCGGCCACAATAGGCGTCGCCCAATCGAGCGGAATCCGCCGGATCAGTGACACGGAGAGCCAGGACACAATGGACGAACAACGGGCCCGCGGGTGGCTGTGCCAGAACGCCGAGGCGTTGCGGTCGACGGCGATCGCGGGCGGGTGGCGGCCGCGGCTCGATGCCGCGTTGGTCGACGTCGTCAAGGGTGACGGCTCGGCGCTGGACACAGTCACCGCACTGCTCGGCGCGCCACCGGACGACGTCAGCGAAGGCCGTGGCCGTCACGACGCCGACCCGCATCTGTTGCTCGGGTCCGTCCCGACCCAGCTGAACGGCGACTATGGATGCCCGCGCGATTGGTGCCCGCGCCGGACAGGCCGTGACGTGCGGGGCCGGCCCCCCTGGTGCCACCTCCATCAGGCGCCCATGCGCTTCCGTGAGCGGTAGGGCGCCGGTGGACGGAATCCTGGCCGAGGTCGGCCGCCGCCACATCGAGCGGTGGCTGTCCGTGCTATTGCTACCCGGACTGATTTTCGTGGCGGTCGCCTGGACGGTGACCCGGCTGGGCCATGCGCGGCCGTTCGATCTCGATGCCGTCGCATCCGCCTGGCACGACCTTGCCGACCGAGCCACCCGCTCAACGGCCGACCTGATAGTCACGGCCGTGGCCGCGCTCACGGGAGCGCTGCTGGCCGGTCTTGCCGCACACGGCGTGGCCCGTATCGTCGAGGCGGCGTGGACCGCCCGCCCATCCTCGCGCACGGCCTGGCTGAGCCGCCGCACGGCAGCACTCGACCGGCGCGTCCAAGCCCAATACCACGGTCTGCGCATCACCCTGCTATGGCCGCGTCTGTGGCTCCTGATCGGCGACGAGGAGCGCAACACCGTGGCCGCCGCACGCGAACGCGTCTGGGAGGCCGCGCTCCAAACGGGATGGGGCGCTCTATATCTCGTGCTGATACCCGTGTGGTGGCCCGCCGCCCTGATCGCCACGGTCACGTGGGCGCTGGCCATCGTCACCGCTCGCCGCGCCGTCACGAGCTATATCGCCCTGGTCGAAGCCATGGTCGACATTCACCAGAGCACCATCGCGGACAGGTTCGGCTTCACACTGATCGACGGCGCGCTGCCCCCGGACGCCGTCGCGCAGATCAACGACCGCCTGCACAAATAGGCGGCCATTGCCGTAGGCATCGGGGCCCAACGGCGGCCGTCCTTGTTGGACGGCCGCCGCCGGCCTTGTGACGGGCTAAGCCGTTATTGGTATGTCCGCGATGTGGCCCCACTGGATGGGCGAGCTGAGGCCCTCGATCCGCCACTCCCCGGTGGTCGGCCGCCACACGGCAAACTCGTGGCTGTCACCGTCGTCGAGGAAGTTGGCCGGGACGGGGATGTCGTTGATGCCCCCGTCCGGCCCGGACGGCCACTGGAACGAGCCTTTGGACTCGATGTGCCATTGAAAATGGGTTGGCCGGTACACCGCGATGTCGATCGGCCGCTGCGACGTGCTGTGGTACCGGCCGGGGACCGGAATGTCGGTGGGTAGGCCCCACGTCACGGAGCTGGTGGCACCGTGGGTGAACCAGGTATGCCATTGCCCGGTGGATGGTCGCCACACGGCGATCGCCGCACGCCAAAGGACGACGGGGGCCGGAATCCTATACATCGGCACGGGAATGTCAGTCGGCAGACCCCATTTGACGACGCCGACGCTTCGGATGTGCCACTCTCCGGTCGGCGGTCGCCACACCGCGATGTCTACGCGGCCGTCGCCGTTGTAGTCCGCGGGGACCGGCAGGTCGGTCTTGTGTCCCCATTGGACGACGCCGACGCCTCGGATGTGCCAGTCCCCTGTGGATGGTCGCCACACCGCGATCTCCGCGCGGCCGTCACCGGTGTAGTCTCCCGGCACGGGGACGTCTCCGTGCCCGCCCCACTGGACGACGCCGAACCCGCGGATGTGCCAGTCTCCGGTCGACGGCCGCCACACCGCGATCTCACTGGCCCGGTCACCGTCGTAGTCGGCCGGGGTCGAGCGCGGCGTGGGCGTGTAGATCGAGTAGAGCAGCATGTTGGGCGAACCCGCGCCGACGTCGCTCAAGACCCCCGCGGTGCCGTTGTTGACGATGGCCGCGTGGACCTGAGCCGGTGACGCGCTCGGCCACCGTTGCAGATAGAGCGATGCCGCGCCGGCGACGTGGGGTGCGGCCATCGACGTGCCGGTCAATGCGACGGCGGCGGTACTGCTGGTGTGCCACGCCGACGTGATGCCCTCCCCAGGGGCGAAGATGTCCACGCACGAGCCGTGGTTGGAGAACCACGCACGTGCGTCGCTGGTGTTGCTCGCACCGACCGTGATCGCCTCAGCGACCCGCGCTGGAGATTGGTTGCAGGCGTTCGTGTTGTTGTTGCCGGCGGAGACGGTGAAGGTGACGCCGAGCCGGATGGCATTGCGGACCGCGTGGTCCATAGCACTGCTCGCCGCGTTGCCGAGGCTCGCGTTTGCCAGCGTAGGCTCGGGTCGGACCAGCGAGTCCTCCAGCACCCAGTTGACGCCGTCGATGACCTGGCTCACGCTTCCTGTTCCGTCGCAACGGTACACGCGGACCGCGACCAGCCTGGCGGATGGGTTCACGCCGTAGGTGTTGCCGCCGATGGTGCCCGCGACATGCGTGCCGTGGCCGTTGCAGTCTTCGGCGTTGGCGTCGTTGTTCACCGTGTCCCGCCCGTAGACCGCGCGGCTGACCCCATTGGTGAAGAACTGTGAGTGCGAGATGCGGATACCGCTGTCGATCACGTACACGGTCACCGGGTTTGTCGATTCGTGGTATTCATACCTGCTGTTGAAGGTCCGGCTACGCTCGTCGATGCGATCCAACCCCCAAGACGGGGTCACGGTGTTCCCGTTCGCCTGCACCTCTTGGTCTTGTGACACGAAGTCGACGGCCGGGTCCGCCGCCAGCCGGCGGGCCTGCCGCTCGGTCGCGGTCATCGAAAACCCGCGCAGCGCCCTGGTGTAAATCCGGTCCACGCCGGCCTCATAGCGTGCGGCCAGCGCGCGTGCGGCGCCATCCACCTCGTTCGCGCCCGCCGTGGTGTCTTTCAGCACCACGATGTACTGACCCTCGATGGCAGTCGGGCCCCCGGCGTCGCGGATATCGCCCTCTGGCGGTGCGGCGGTCGCGGCCTGTCCCATCCCGGCCACCAAGACCACCACGGCCAACGCCGCCGCCCACACCCGGTGTGCCCTTCGCATATGTGCACGCCGCGCCGAACGGGTCGCGACGATCGCGACGGCGCGTATCAGAAAAGATCGCATGCCAGATCGTGTGATCGGCTCAGCCCGGTCCTCCAGGTCAAAGTACGTACGGCGGATGTGGCACCGGTCATCCCGCCGCCGGCCGCGGTAGGTGAGAACTGTGAGGCCGGTGACGCTCGCAGTGTGACGGATGACCAGGATGCCGAGTTGAAATCGCCGCACAATCCGCTCATGAAGATTCTTGCCAATTTCCGCGGCCAGGGTCGCCGCGTCGCCGTGGCGGGGCTCGCGCTATCCGTGACGACGACGGTGGCGATGGCGTCGGCCCAGCCGGCGGCCGCCGATCCGCCGTACGCCAAGCCGAACCTGAAGGTGCTGTCGTGCGGCGTCTTCGACGATCCCGTCGACTACGGCGACGGCATCGACTGGTGGAAGTTCCGTTTCACCTACACCAACAACGGCCTCGTCGCTACCCCGGGCGCGTTCAAGGTCGGCGTTCATTGGGTGTGGACGGCGACTGGTGGCCCGGAATCATCGACCGAGTACTGGCAGCCCAGGATGGTGAAGGGGCAGGTCGTCACGCGGGAGTTCTGGGTCACCCCACAGGTGGCGACGTACGGACTGGCCAGCGTCATGCTCGACTCCGGGTACTCGGTCGACGAGTACGGATTCGAGAGCGACAACCACTGCTGGAGCTACAACGGCGGCTATTGACCGCTGGGAGAATCCTGAGATGACCAACCTGACCGAAGACCTGATCGCCGCGGAACGACGGCTTCAGGCGGCCCAGCTGGCCGCGGACGCGCACGCGCTCGACCAGCTGATGGACGACCAGTTGATCTTCACCGGTCCCGACGGGCGGCTGTACTCCAAACAGGACGATCTGGCCGTCCAGCGCACCGGTCGGCAGCGGCTCAGCAAGGTCGACGAAGAAGACCTTCGGGTCCTGGTGCTCGGTACGACAGGGGTCACCTGGTTTCTCGGCTCCCTGGCCGGTGTCTTCGAAGGCGAGCAGTTCGCCGCCCGGGTCCGCTACACGCGGACCTGGGTGCACACCGATGACCACGGCTGGCGGCTCGTCGCGGCGCACGTCAGCCCCGCCTGAACCGGCGACAGGCTGATCAGGAACGCCAGGAGACCTCGGTGATGGAGGTCCAGTTGTTTTCGGCGTTGCCATAGCCGACGACGCGTATCCAGCGGGCCGGCCCGTCGGCCGCCTCGTAGGTCTCCGGGGCGACGGTGTCGCCGGAGGAGTGACGGCGCGGCACGATGGTGCGCCAGGATGTGCCGTCGACCGATGCCTGTACGGTGAACTCGGCCGTGCGTTGGTCGCCCCGGTGCCACGCGATCGCGATGTCGTCGACGGACCGCGTGGCGCACAGGTCGAAGCGGATCCAGGCGCCGTAGCCCTCGTCCGACCAGCGGGTGGCGAGGCTGCCGTCACGGGTGTTGGCCGGCGCGTTGCCGTCGTCGCCGCTGGCGCTGATCGCGCAGTCGCCGGGCGCGGTCGGTGGCGCCGTCGGGCTGGTGGTCGGCTGGACCGTGGGGCTCACGGTCGCGGTCGGGGTGGGGGACGGCGTTGGCACGGTGCCGGCCGGGCATGTCTGGGTGGGACGGAACTGGCCGCCGTAGGTGCCCACCGAGTCGCCCTTGGTGTTGCCGGACATCGTGTTTCCGCAAACCGTGCCTTGCGGCGCGGCCTGGAACTTGATGCCGCCGGCGGCGTTCGCCTCGATCACGTTGCCGTAGGCGTTGTTGGCGCGCCCATCCGTGGCGCGGTCGCCGCCGAACCGGATGCCGGCACCCTTGTTGCCGCTGGATGTGTTGTACCGGAACGTGTTGCCGCTGCCCCGCGCGTCGAAGCCGGCCGACTCCGGGTCCAGCTGACCGGTGCAGGTGTTCTGCTCCACCACGTTGGCGGTCGAGTTCTCCTTGATGTCGACGCACTCGTTGCCGCGCGTGTCGAAGGTGTTGTGGTGAACCCGGTTGTCCCGGCTGACGTCCGCCCGGCCGTCCGGGGCACCGTTCTGGCCCTGCTGCTCCGGCGCGGTTCCGATGTAGACGCCCTCGCCGTTCTTGCCGCCACCGGCGAACTGGAAGTCGTAGGCGCCGCAGGGACCGATCCGGCTGTTCGCCACTTCGGCGTTGGTCACCAGGTATCGCAGCCGAACGCACTCGCCACCGGCGTTGCGGATCGTCATGCCGAGGATGCGCAACCTGTCTACGCCGTCGCCCGCGGACGTGCTCATCACGTAGACGAGCTTGTCGCGGTAGCTGGACGCGCTGTCGCCGCTCGCGTGCCGGCCGTCCACTGTGAACCCGGACAGCGTGACGGCGTCGTGCCGCACCTGGAACACGCGAGAGCCACCGGCGCCCAGCACCACGGCGGTGGCCGGACCGGTCACGGTGACGCCGGTACGGGTCGTCACCGCGTCCTGGCGGTATGAGCCGGAAGCCAGGTGGATGGTCGCGCCGGAGGGCGCCGTGTCGAGCGCCTTCTGGATGGTCGCGAACGGGGCCGCCGCGGAGGTGCCCGTGTTGCCGTCCCGTCCGGTCGGGCTGACGTAGTAGTCGGTGGCGGCGAACGCGGGGGCGGCGAGAGCGAGCCCGCCAGCCAACGTGGCGCCACCCAACAATGCGAGCGCCGTGGCTTTGACGCGATTTACCACAGGAGGAGCCTCTCGATGAACGGTGAGGGGAACGGTCATCGGCCGTGTGAGGCAGGACTTTAGGATTCTTTATCTTGTCCGTCAATAAGCGGAAAGCAGCTGATGTTTCCGAATCGGTAGCGCTGGCGAATACATCCGAAGAAAGGCGCATCGGCGCAGCCCGCCCACTTGGAGTGCAATTCCGGGCAATACCGGTCGACGCAATTACCTTCCGCTTATCGACCCACTACCGCTTGTGTTTGGAATTGCTCACGTCGCCTAAGCCGGCTTTACGGTGGTCAGGTCGCCGAAGCCGGAGGCGGCCATGATGCCGGCTTGGACGCGGGTGGCCGCCTCGTGTAGCTCGCCGATGAAGTCGTGCACGCCGGGTCCGAGTACCCGGACGGGGCGCTGGCCACGCGGGGTTCGCAAGACGGTGGCGATGGTGTCGGCGATCTCCTGCGGGTCGGCGGTGGAGTCCTCGACCAGGTGCGATTCGGCCCGCTCGGCGAGCGCGCCATAGCCGGTACGGCGGCGCGTGTCGTCGCGGCTGAGATGCCGAAGGTACTGCCGGTAGTACGCGATGCCGTTCGGGTCGACGAAGTCGGTCGAGTAAGCACCTGGTTCGACGATGACCACGTCGATACCGAGTTGGGAAACCTCGTACCGGGTGGTCTCGGTCATCGCCTCCAGTGCCCATTTGGCGCCGCAGTACGCGCCGAGAAAGGGGAACACGAACCGCCCCAGCGCGGTGGTGACCTGGACGACCAGGCCGTCCCGCTGGGCCCGCATGATGGGCAGGACGGCGCGGTTCATCCGCAGGTGTCCGTAGAGGTTGGTGTCGAAGACGTTCCGCACGTCGGCGATCGTCTGGGTCTCCAGCACAGCTGGGTGGAAGGAGCCGGCGTTGTTGACCAGCACGTCGATGCGGCCGGCCCGCTGGCGTACCCGGCGCACACCCTCCTCGACGGACCTGTCGTCGCGCACGTCGATCTCGACCACGTCGAGGGCGAGCCGCTCACGGCGCGCGACCTCGCGCAGCGCACGGGCGGGCGCCGCGTTCGCGCCGGCGGTGTCGCGCATGGACGCGTACACCCGATGTCCGGCCCGGGCGAGGGTGAGCGCGGTCAGGTTGCCGAAGCCGCTGCTGGTGCCGGTGATGAGCACGACCTTGCCGCCGCCGGACGCGGCCGGTGGTGCCGGGGCCGCCGCCGTCACGCCGGGGAGGGTGGCGAGTCCGGCGGTGGCGCCGACCGCGGCGGCGCCGCCCAGCACTGAGCGCCGTTGGATTTTCTCTTGGTTCACAAGGGTTTCCTTCCACATCGGTGTGGCTGTCGGTGCGTGCCAGGAGCTTCCGGGTCCGGAGCTGTCGGTGGTCCCTCGATTAATCCGCGCCGGCGTCGCGGCCGGAAAGATCGATCGGGTGGCTCGTTATACTCAGCGGGTATGAGCGACGTCGAGGTGCGCGAGCTTCGCTACTTCATGGCTGTCGTCGAAGAGCTCAACTTCTCCCGCGCCGCGCGGCGGCTCGGCATCGCCCAGCCGCCGCTGTCCCGTGCCATCGCCGGGCTGGAGCGCAAGCTCGGCGTGCGGCTGTTCGCCCGCGACACCCACCGGGTGGAGCCCACCTTGGCCGCGGAGGCGCTGCGTGAGGAGGCGGGCGCGCTGCTCACCGCCTTGAACGCGCTGACCGTACGCACCCGCCGAGCCGGGGTGCCGGAGCCGACACTCGCCGCCACCGCCAAACCCGGGCTCGCTACCGGGCTGCTCCAACGGATCGCCGGGGCGTACGCCCGGCAGCCCGGCCTGCCGCCGCTGGACATCGTGGTCAGCGGCTACCGCGAGCAGGCCGACATGGTCCGCGACGGCCGGGCCGACGTCGCGCTGCTCAGCTCACCCTGCGCCGAGCACGGGCTCGAGCTCGAACCGCTCACCACCGAACCGCGCGTCGCCGCCCTCCCCAGCGGCCACGAGCTGGCCCGGCGTGCCGAGCTGCGCTGCGCCGACCTGTGGCCGTGGCCGGTGCCGCGGTGGCCCGAGGCCAACGACCGGGAGCGGGCCTACTGGGCCGGCCTCGACCAGATCCCCGGCGCCGCCCTGCGCGGCCGCCCGGACGCCCCGATGGTCGCCGAACCCGCGCAGCTGCTCGAAGTCGTCGCGCTCGGCAAGGCGGTCGCGCTGATTCCCCGCTCGCTGGCCACCGCCAACGACCGCGTCGACATCGTCTACCGGCCGGTCGCCGACGCCAGCCCGTACACCGTGATGGTCGCGTGGCGCGCCGGCACCCGGTCCCGCACGGTCGCGGCGTTCGTGCGCACCGCGCTCGAGGTAGCCGCCGCCGAGGCCCCCGAAGGGGTAACCGCGACCAGCCGCGAAGGGTGAGGCCGCGTCCTAATAGGAATTCGGAGGCAGGCCGCCTTCACTCCGGACACCGACTCCGCCGCGGTGTGCCTTGCGCCGCCGCCAGGTCACGAGAGTGATCACCCCGCCGGCGCCGATACCGGCGACGGCCGCCACACCGGCGAGTCCGAACGTGGTCGCCATGATGCGCAGCAGCCGGCCGTTGTCGGGCTGTTCCCCGATCGCCAGCAGCTCCGCCCCGCGCCCCCTGACCGGCGAACAGGTGAGCTGCCCGCTCCCGGTGCGCGCGGACTCCACCTCGTACCGGGCGGCCCAGGTCTCAAACCCGCGAACGAAGAATGTGAACGTGTAGGTCACCTCGGTGACCACGATCGGCACTCCGGCGACCTCGCCCGTACACAGATAGTCGGTGGTGGCGCTGTCCGGGCTGACGTAGAGCACCATCGGCTGCCCGGCCGTCAGGTCGACCCGCACCGACTCACCGTCCCGGAAACGGCTGCCCAGGTCGGGGAATCCGTCCAGCCACGACCGGAAACCCGTCGCCAGCACCACCAGCGCGACCACGACACCGACCGTGGCGACGGCGCCCGCCACCACATACCACCTACGCCCCGGCACCCGCTTTGTCATGGCTGGCATCATGCCGGCGCGCCGGCCGTCCCGCGGTCCCGTACGCCACACCAACGCCTGGCTTCGTGCCCTGGCGTGGCAACCGCGAGCCGCGCTCCGGCGGGATCAGAGCAGCGCGTACTCGACCATCGACGCGGCCGAGGCAGCCGCTTGCCAGGCCAGCAACGTAGCCGTAGCGGCGGCTACGACGATGACGAGTCGCTTGACGTTACGCATATTGGGCCTCCCCTTGAGTCAGCGGCGTAGCACGCCACGTGACCGTTTATCCTTGCTGAGCTTCCGCCCGGCGGGAATGGTCCATCCAGCCAGACGTCTCGCCGCCGGTGCGTTCGGTGTCTATGGCACAGTCTTGAGGTGCCGTTGGACGAGATGCCGGACTGGTTGCCGGCTTGGTGTCTTGACCATCTGGGCGGCGAGCCCGCGGGCGTGCTGTTCCAGTCGCGACAGGTCTCGGTGGTGTTCGGTCTGCGGTTGGCCGATGGCAGAAACGTCGTGGTCAAGGCACGCGCCGACGACGGCCGGGCCGCGTCGTGTCTCGCGGCGCAGTCCTGGCTGGCCGAGCGCGGGTTTGCGTGTCCCCGGCCGCTCACGCCGGTGGTCGGTGTCGGTGCGCTGGCCGTGCACGCCGAGGAGTTCCGGCCCGGTGGCGAGGTGCTGCACGGGGACTCGCCGGACATAGCCGTGCGCTGCGCGGAGGCGTTCGCCCGGCTGATGGCCGAACTTACCGGCGTGACTGTGGCGCCGCCGCTGCCGAATCCGCCCTGGGTGCGTTGGGACCACACCGATTCTGGGTTGTGGCCGGCGATCGACTTTCTCGAGGGCCGGGACCAGGGTGTCGTGTCCGAGCACATTGTCCAGACGGCTGAGCGTGCCCGGCGGCGGCTGCTTGCGGCCGGCCTGCCGTGCGCGCTCGGCCACGCCGACTTCGAGGCGCAGAACCTGCGGTGGCGGGGTCGGCAGGTGTGGGCGGTGCACGACTGGGACAGCCTGGCGTGGCAGCCGGAGGCGGCGCTGGTGGGAGCGGCGGGCGGGTCGTTCGCCAGCGCCGGGCCGCCCACGCTGGCGCCGATCGAAAGCTCCGAGGCGTTCCTGGTGGCTTATCAAGATGTTCGAGGACGCGTGTTCACGGCCGTGGAGCTGGAGGTCGCGTGGGCGGCCAGCTTGTGGATGGCCGCGTACAACGCGCGGGAGATGGCACTGTGCGGTGGCAGCCCGGCGGGCGGCGATGCGCTGCGGGCGCAGGCGGCCGAACGCCTCCGCCGGGCTAACGCATAAACGCTCAGGTCGCTGCGATCCGATCGAAGAGGAACGAGGCCGTGGCGTCGATGACGTCGTCGAAGTGGCGGCTACGGCCGGGGTAGTGGAACGCGTGCGCGGCGTTTTCGTACTCGCGCAGTATGCACTCGTTGCCGGCCCGCACCATCGCGTCCCGAAACCGCCGCACGTGGTCGATCGGCTCTACCTCGTCGTCGGTGCCGTGGTGAATCAGCATCGGAGGGTTTCCGGGCCGCACGAACTCGATGAGCGAGTACTCGATCGCACGTCCCTCGGCGATGCCGGCCCGCTGCTCGGTAGAGCGCTGAAGCCGCGGCGAAAAGGCGAGCAGATCCAGGCCCGCCGGGTTGAAGGCCACGACGCCGGCGACGCCGGGCGTGGGCGCCGGAACCGGCCTGTCAGGGGCGATCATCGCGGCGACCAGAGCGAGATGCGCACCGGCCGAGCTGCCGCCCGAGAACAGGCGGGACCTCTGGAGCCCGTGTAACGCGGCCAGCCCCGTGAAGTGCTCGACCGCCCGCCGGACGTCGGCGACGCAGTCGTCGATGCGCACAGCACCCCGACCGAGCAGCCGATACCCGGCAGACACCGCGAGGATCCCGCGCGACGCCAGTCGACGGCAGTGCGGGGCCAGATCGTCGGCCGATCCGGTGCGCAGAGCGCCGCCGTGGAACAAGACGATGCCGGCCGCGAGTCGGGTGCCGTCGGCTGGCTCGAAGACCCGCAGGGGCAATTCACCGCCGTCGGCGGCTTCGTAGCTCGTCGACGATTCGCGATATGCCGTCATGACCAGCATTCGTAGACCACGAACACGCATACTCCCACAAGCCGTATGCCGCATCTCGCACCGGTACTGCGCCAAACGACACAGTGGACGAGCATGGTGCCCTCGACGATGCCCACATGAGCCTTTTCCCACGACTGGCCGCGGCTGCGGCGGCATCCGCACTCCTGCTCGCGGCCGCGCCAGCGTCCGCCGATCCTCAGATACCGGGCTTGGCACCAGAGCTTGTGGCCCACTGCGACCTGCTGCCCGATCCCGTCAACTACGGCGACGGCATCCAATGGTGGAAATTGGACGTCACCGTGGCGAGCACCGGCGGCCCGACCGGCGGCGAGTTCGACGTCGCCGCCTGGCCCGCCTACACCGGCACCAGCAACCAGGGCGTCGAACACCGCTTGGTCGCGGCCATGCGGACCGGCGACAGCACCGACCTCAGGTTCTGGATTACGGAGCCCAACGTCCAGCACTTCACCATGAAAGTCGACTACGGCAACGTCGTCCATGAAATCAGAGAGTGGAACAACTACTGCCGCGGCCGCGTCGACTGAGCACGCAAGCGCCTGCGCCGGAGTCGATCTGACCGCGGCGCAGGCGCTCGCTCAGTTCGCCGGCGCTACTTCTTCACCAGCGGCTTGCCGTCCTTGCCGACGGCGGACCAGTTGCCGCCGATGTTCTCGCCGGTGACATCGCCGGGCTTCTTGTCGCCGACGAACCGGTACAACGGCCAGCCGGCGAGGGTCACCTGTGTGGTGCCGTCGTTGCGCTGCACCGTTCCGACGAGCTTCGGGTCGATTTCTGGTGGGAGCTGGATCGCGCTGCCGTCGGTCAGCAGCGGCGGCCAGTTGACCGGGCAGTCGTTCTCGCAGATCGACCTGGCCGGATCGTGGCCGTCTGCCTCCAACCGGTAGACGGTGAGGCCACCGGTGGTGAGAGTCAGCCCGAGCTTCGTCTGAGCGAGGGCAAGGGTGATCTGCTGGGGTTGCACGGTTGCCTTGGCTGTTGACGCCACGCCGGGCGGTGGCAGGTCGATGTCCGCGGCGTCGGTGGGCGTGGGTTGGCTGGTGGACGTGTCCGGTGAGGAGCACGCGCCCAGCGCGAGCGCGGCGGCGATCACGGCAGCTGTGGTCAGCCGACGGGCAAGAGACGTCATCATCAGCTCCCTTGCCCAAATGAGCGCGGCGAAATAGCGGAGAGCAGAGCGTTGGTCTGCGCCCGGAACTCGGCACGCGGCAACGCGGCGCGGTCGGGGAAGGCGTTCTGGACGGCCTTGCCGTTCAGCTGACCAAACTGGAGGCCACTGTTGCTGTTGCGATAGAACTGCGGTCCGGTGGTCCCGCCGACCGGAAACCAGGTCTGGCTCAGGCTGCCATCGCAGAAACGCAGGATCAGCTGCGCCCGCGGCTGCTGGGAGTCGCCGGTGACATCGACACACAGGTCGCGGCCGGGCAGGCTCGGTGTGAACACCAGGCTGAAGCCCGTCCGGGTCGGATCGCGGCGTTGAGTGAACGTTTGGGTGTCCGGTGTGGCGTTGTCTTTGCCGATGCGGGGCACGAAAACGAGTTCCGCGCCATTGGCGTTGGCTCGCGGTTGCAACACGGTGCCGTCGGCGAACGAGGTCACCACCCGGTTGGCCACGTCGACATCGGCATACGCGGGGGCTGACCCCAGCGCCAGTCCGCTCCATGTCGCAAGCAGTAGCACGACCGTGGCCGGGGTGCGCTTGACAGGGAATTTCATGCCAAGGACCGTGAGGCACGAAGCCCGACGAATGTATGTCGTTGTACCCACAAGCCGGGTAGGCGAGGTCACAACCCGCCCGCCGCGCCGGCCTGGCTCATGACATTAGACGGTCGTCACCCGGACAGTAGGTAGAAAGACACAGACAGTCGATGCTCTCGATGCTGTGCTGCCCGTGTGAAACGGAATACTCCGCTGATCACGTTGGTCGTCGGCGCTGCCGTCGCCGCCGGCGTGTTCATCTCCAGCGCCTACGCCAACAATTCGCAGCCCGAGCCGCCGGCTCAGCAGGCGGCTCCGCCTGTGCAGTCGCCGACGACGGCGCCGGCGCCGCCGGTGGTCGACACCGCGCCGCCAGTGGTCGCCGCATCCCCGACGGCCGCCGCCGAGAAGGTAACCGCGGTCTGGGCCGGGCGCACCGACGGCGGCGCGGCGTCCGTCGCGATCTCCGTCAAGGAAGGCGTCGCGATCGCGTACGTCTGCGACGGCAAGCGTGAGATGTGGCTGGAGGGCACCGCGATCGACGGCAAGATCACTCTGTCCGGCGCGAATGGCACCACGTTGACCGGCACCTTCGGCGGCGGCAAGGCCAAGGGAACGGTCAGCCAGGACAAGACCACGTACACGTTCACGGCACCGGCGGTGAAGAAGCCGTCCGGGCTCTACCGCGCCACGGCCACGGTCCGCAACGCGAAGGTGGTGGGCGGCTGGATCGTGCTGCCGGACGGTTCCCAGGTCGGCCTGGTCACCCGCGACGGCGTGCCGCAGCCCGCCGCGGCGATCGACCCGGCGACCGGCGCGGTGACCATCGACGGCGTGCCGCTGACCGCCGACTACCTCCAAGGCGGTCAGCGATGAGCCAGGCGGCCAAGGACACGCAGGCCAAACCCTCCCGCCCCGCGGCCTGGCTCATCCCACTCGCCATTGGCGCGGGCGTGAGCGTGGCGCTCGGCGTGTACGGCAAGCTGCACACCGGCACCGGAGTCGCCGTCGCCGTCGCCGGCTTTTCCAGCCTGCTCACCGCGAAGGTGTGGACCGCCACGCTTTCGGCCGTGTTCGCCGTGGTGCAGCTGGTGACCGCTCGCCTGATGTGGACACGTTCGCCGTCGTGGGCGGCGCCCGTGCATCGCTGGTCCGGCCGGCTGGCGTTCCTGCTCGCCCTACCCGTCATCGTGCACTGCCTCTACACGGTGGGCTTTTCCACCTACGACCTGCGGACGGCCACGCACTCGATCCTGGGCTGCTTCTTCTGCGGCGCCTTCACCGTCAAGATGCTCGTCCTGCCCAAACGCAACCTGCCCGGCTGGCTACTGCCGGTCGTCGGCGGCCTTGTCTTCACCGCCCTGACCGGCCTGTGGCTCACATCGTCGTTCTGGTTCTTCTCGACGACCGGCGTCGAGTTCTGAGGAGGGAAGTTCCGATGCACGCCGACCGAACCCGCAGAGCCTTCCTCGCCGGCGCCGGAGCAGCCGGGCTTACGCTGAGCGCCGGATGCACGGTATACGGCGGCGAGGCCGAATCCGCACCGGAGCCCGCCGCCGAGACACCTCCGACCGGCGCGGGTAGCACCCCGCAGGCCAAGGGCGGCAAGGAAATCGGCCAGGCGGCCGACATCCCGGTCGGTGGCGGCAAGATCTTCGCCGACGAGAAGGTGGTCGTCACGCAACCGGCGGCCGGCACGTTCAAAGCCTTCTCCACGGTGTGCACGCACGCCGGATGCGCCGTCGAGAACGTGTCCGGTGGAACGATCAACTGCCCGTGCCACGGCAGCACGTTTCGCGTGA
The DNA here is from genome assembly GCF_059359075.1 of Phytohabitans sp. LZ39. Lineage (NCBI taxonomy): Bacteria > Bacillati > Actinomycetota > Actinomycetes > Micromonosporales > Micromonosporaceae > Phytohabitans > Phytohabitans sp. LZ39. The sequence goes on from NZ_JCADBM010000037.1 coordinate 54,904, forward strand.
CCGACGGCAGCGTCGCGAGCGGCCCGGCCAGAAAACCACTGCCGCCGAAGGCGATCTCCGTGGTGGACGGGACGATCCGGCTGCCCTGAGTTGGGTGATCTCACCGATGTGACGGTGGGTCGCCGCCGACGAGCATGGAACGCGGTCGCGGGAGTCGCGACGAGCTTATTGTGCTCTGCCGCTGGTACAACTTGGGACGCCGTTATGAGCGAGTTTTGGTCCTGCTTGTCGGAGGCTGAACGTGCCGCCTTCCGTGAACGCAGCATCTTTCGCTGGTGGCGGCGCGGTGAGTTACTGATCCGCGAGGCGGACGCGTCGCTGTGGGTGGCGGTACTGCTCAGCGGACGTGTGAAGATCTCTTCGCAGGACCGCTCCGGTGCGCATGCGCTGCTGGCCATCTGCGGACCGGGCGCGCTGCTCGGTGAGATGGCGGTCGTCAACGACAACCCTCGATCTGCCAGCGTGCACGCCCTGGAGCAGACCGATGCGCTGGTCATGACCTCACCGGTTTTCGAGTCCTACCTCGAACAGCACCCGCGCGTGCGCGCATTGGTGATGCGCACCCTCGCCGACCGGCTACGCGACGCCGACCGCAAACGGCTGGAGTTCACCGCATACGACTCCACCGCCCGGGTGGCGGCCCGGCTGGTGGAGCTGGCCGAACGGTTCGGCACCGACGACGAGGCCGGCGCCATCCGGATCACCCTGCCACTGTCCCAGGACGACCTCGCCGACTGGGTCGGCTCCTCCCGAGAGGCCGTCACCCGAGCACTGGCCGCGTTGCGCCGCGAGGGCTGGATCCGCACCGGCCGGCTGTCCACCAGCGTCCTGGACATGGACTCACTACGGGTCCGCGCAACCAGACACCCCCGGTAGTCACCGGACCGCCCCGGAGTCAGCGACGACCGGCACGCTACGGGGTCGAACCGACGAACACCCATTGCGAGGCCTGCTGGCCGGTGTGGGCGGTCAGCTGCACCGCGCCATACATCGCGGTAGCGGCCATGAGCGGGGCATCCCACGGAATCAGCACGTGCCGGTTGGCGGACGCAGGGAAAGCCGACGGCTCGCGGACAACTGCCCACCACTGGCTGTCGTCATACCATTGGCAGCTCTTGACTAGCAGGAGCGTGCCGGAGTGGGCGAGGCATCCACCGGTAAAGAGGTGGCGGTACTGGTGATATCTGTGAGCGTTCGGACCGGTGTAGCTTTGCGGCAACCGACCCCACCTCAGCGAGTACAGAGGGTCGCCGTCGCTGTCTCCAGAGGTCTGAGTGATCACCGCACCCGCGAATATGCCCTCGCGCAGTACTTCCATCCGTCCAGCCATAGGCACGCCGGATCCGCCGGTGAAGACGATCGCTGTTGCGAGAGGAACGGCGCCTTCGCCGCCCGCGGGCGGACGCACGTCGGCCCGCACGCTGGTCGCGGGCCCGAAAGCGAGGACGATACCCGCGGCGGCCGCACTGAGCCAACGCTGAGTTTTCGTAGCGCTGCTGGACAACTGGCACTCCTCATCAATTGACACTGCTCGGACCGGCTGACGCGAAGCATGCCTGATCCCGGGCGGTGCCTACGGCACCAGGACGAGGTGACCACGAAGCCTTCCTTGGGCAAACCGCTCGTGGGCCCGGGCCACCGCGTCGAAGGTGTAGATGCCGGCGACACGCGGCGTCAGCGCGGCCGCGTCGACGGCGTCGACCAGCGACGCGAGTCGAGCCCCGTCCGCGCGGGTCCACATCAGAGTGACGGCGATACCCCGCGCTGGTTGCGGCGCCCCGCCGTACACGAGCGCCACGAACCGGCCCCCGTCTCTTACCGCGGGCATCACCTGGGCGCCGAGCACGGCGGCGTCCAGGACACCATCCACATCGGACGGCAGGGTTCCACCTCTCGGCACGAAGTGATGCGCACCCAGATTTCGGACCAGAACCTCGTCGGACCCACGGGCCAACGCGTACACCTTGAGGCCGCGCCGCACGGCGAGCTCCACGGCGAACCCACCAACAGCGCCCGTCGCCCCGGTGACCAGAACCGACTGCCCGGGACGCAGGTCGAGCACGTCCAGCGCCTGGTGGGCGGTCAACGCGTTGAGCGGGATGGTCGAAGCGTGGACAGCGGAAACGGTCTTCGGGGCGTGCGCCGTCGCCGATGCCGGCAGGACCACCCACTCCGCCTGCGCCGCCGACGCCGAGTTGAGGTCACCGACCATGCCGATCACGCGGTCGTTCACGCGGAAGCCGTCGACGCCCGGCCCGAGCGCGGCCACGGTGCCGGACGCGCACCGGCCCAGCGGGTAGGCGTCCCGCGGCTCGAGCAGTGAGCTCAGCTCACCCGAGCGCATGTCCAGGTCGACCGGCGTGACCGGAGCCGCCATTACCTTCACCAGCAGCTCGCCCGGACCGGGCACCGGGCGTGGCACGTCGGCGATTTCCAGCACATCCGGGCCGCCGAAGGACCGCGCCAGGACCGCACGCATCGTGCCGGTCAGCGGGGTCCCAGGACGCGGGAGCTCAATGGTGGGTGTCTGCGACATCAGACTCATGGTCGTGGAACGGCCGGGGCGCGGTGAGGGGGAAAACACTCAATCGGAGAGCTTCCCGATGTGCCGGTGGATGGTCCGTCGGCTGACACCGAACTTGGCGGCGATCTCGCCCACGGTATGCGTGCCGGATTCGTACATCGCGAGGGCGGTCTGGACCTGCTGGCGGCTGAGCGTGGGCTTCTGTCCTCCAGTGCGGCCCTGTGCACGGGCGGCGGCCAGGCCGTCCTTGGTGCGTTCTGACCTGTGTGTGTGGTTGAACTCGGCGATCGCGTCGAGGACCTCGTAGAGCATCCGTCCGCGAACCGTCGAGGTGTCGAAACCTGGGTCGAGCACGACCAGTTCGGCTTCTCGTGCTCGTAGCTCGGCGCACAGTCGCACGAGGTCTTCCAGCGATGGCGCGAGTCGGTCGAGCCGGGTCACGACGAGTTGGTCGCCGGGACGGATGCACCGCAACGCCTTACGCAGCTCGGGATGGCGGGCGAGCTTGCCAGACGCCCTGTCGACGAAGACGCGGTCGCAGCCGGCGGCCACGAGCGCCTCGTCCTGGGCATCGGTGTCCTCACGTCTGGGCACGCGGCCGTACCCGATCCGCACGGGTCGACGGGGATCGGCCGGCAACGTCACCACGGTCAACCCCGCGCGGGCCAGGCCACGCTTTCGGCGTGCTCGAGTGCCACGAGGCCGGGGGCGGCGAAGGCATAGCCGGTGTACCGGTTGAGCACATCCGCCAGCAGGTCGGCGACCGCCGCGCTGAGCAGCCCACCGCCCGGAACGAAGGCCAGTTGGCCGCCGCTGGCGGTGTTCAACCCCGGGCCGGCGGCGCGGTCGAGCACTGCGAGCAGCTCGGCCAACGGCCGCCCCTCGGCCGGCGGTGGGCGCCGTACGGCCTCGTCGGCGAGTACACCGGCGCCCTGGGTGTGGTCCGACAGCGGTGCCTGCGGGAGCCGGTCGAGGAATCCGGCGACGTAGTCAGCCGCCGCGGTCAACACCGCGCGCGCCTGCTGTCCCGAGGGTTCCAACCCGATCCGCCCAGCCGGCTCCGGCGTGGTCGTCAACGCTTCCCCGTTTCCCGTGTCCGCGTACCGGCGGCCGTTTCGGGCCGCTTACGCCCCACGACGACCCATATGGTCAATGCGGTGAGGAGCCGGTCTCGCTGGTCGGCCAGCCGGACGGCGTCACGCCACTCGCTGGCCAGGTCGGTGTCGTCGTCCCCGACGCCGTTGCCGGACGTGGTGGCCAGGATCGTGGCGAGCATGTCCACGTCGAGCAGGCCCACGACCGGGGCCGCGTCGGCGCGGCCGACGAAGCAGGCGGTCACCGGGCGGCATTGGACGTCGACGAGGCCGGCGTCCAGGAGCCGGGCGCGCAAGGTGCGGCCCATCGTGTGCCACGCGGTCATCGGACCCTGCCGCATGCGGGCGGCCAACCGGGCGAACAGATCCGCCGGTACGCCTTCGATCGACAGCGACTGCCAGTCGGTGTCCACAAGCGACACTTGGCCGCCGGGCCGGGTGACCCGGACCAGTTCGGCGACAGCGGCGTCGGGGTCGGCCAGGTGTTGCAGGACGCGTTCGCAGCGGACGAGGTCGAAGGATCCGTCTGGCGTGTCGAGCCGGCGCAGGTCGCCGTGGTAGTAGTTGACCGTGCTGGCGCCGGGCGGCAGTGGCTGTTCGCGCAGCCGACGGTTGGCGTGCTCCAGCAGGGTCTGTGAGGTGTCGACGGCGTCCACGCGGCCGGCGGGGCCGACCACGGCCGCGAGGGATCTGGCCACCTCGCCGAGGCCGCAGCCAGCGTCGAGTACCCGCTCGCCGGCCCGGATATCGAGCATGCGCTGTTCGGCGTGGCGGACGTGCTGGATCGCGGGGTGGGCGGCGGCCGCGTCGAGGTAGTCGGCCATCGCCACCCGCAGACCGGTAGCGGTCTGGTCGACGCCGGCGAACAAGGTTTTCACGCGGTCAGCTCCGCCGCGCGCGGCGGGCTTGTGTGTCCGGTCACCGCTGCCGCCATCACCGTTACCCGTTCCCACAACGTTTCCACCCCACATCGCGCGCCGAGGCCCGGCGCATCAACTCATGGTCAGGCCCCTTGACGCGTCGTCGTGAGGGGGAACTCACCCAACCTCGCCCGTGCGGTGCACGGCTCAGCGGATCGTCGACGACCGGCAGAAGGCGTCGATGACGCGGCTCAGTTCGGTGGGTTCGGTCAGTGGCAGCAGGTGGTTGGCGTCGGCGATGGTGGCATCAGGCGTCGGCCGCCAGGTTGTCGACGACCGCCAGCACCGCGTCTACGTCCCACTGTTGGCGGGTGAAGGCGGCCACGACGTCGGCCGTCCGGTCGAGGACGTAGACCTCGGTCTGGTGCCGGTTGACCGTCGACGTGCCGTAGTTCACCCCGAGGTCGAGCCGTTGCCGGATCGCCGGAAAGTTGGCGGTCGCGCGGAAGAAGCGGGCACGTTCGTCGAACCGCATGCCGCGATCGCTGCCGTAACGCTTGAGCCGATGCGGCAGGTCGAACTCGGGATCGTAGGTGAGCGCGGCGAGGTTTACGGATTCGGCGAGCCCTCGTTCGTGCACGCGACGTTGCAGCGCGGCGAGTTGTGTGATCGTCCGCGAGCATTTGTAGGGGTTGTCGCACCGCGTGTAGAAGAACGCGACGACGGAGGGCTTGCCACGGAAGAACTCCTCGAAGCGTTCCGGTTGCCCGTCCTGGTCTTCCAGCATGGCGGCCAGTGCGGCGGTGTTCTCTCCCTGATCGCGGGACGCTCGGCCGGCGCAACAGGAGTGACCGGTGGCGGGCCCACCAGCCGGTGCGGGCCGAGCATCCGCGCGGTCGAGAACGCGCCGCATCTCCCGCAGTACCGGGGCGGAGAACCGGTCGGACCGCTGGGCCAGGACCTCCAGTGCGGGCCGGGCCGGTGCGCCGAGGTGGCCGAGGGTGCGGACGACCTCGGTCAGCGCCGTCGTCGGCTGCGTGTACGGCCAGACGGGCTTGTAGCGCTCGAAGCTGACCGTCGCGTCGGCGCCGGCGAGGTTGTCGACGGCTCGCAGGAGTGACCTCACGGCGGTCGCGGGTGGCGGTGTCAAGCCGCGCAAACCTATCGCCGCGCCGGCGACCTCGTAGGGATCGTGCCCGGTCTCCAGAGACTCGATCACGTAGGGGAGGGCCCCGTCGGGAAGCCCGGTGTCGGCGAAGGCGGCGAGCAGATAGCCGCGTATGCGGTTCATCTCGGCGGCGCTGCGTCCGTGATAGATGGGCAGGTTTTCCGGCAGAAGCGCCGTGAGGCCGTCCGATCCGTGCGAGGCGTGACGCAGGCTGTCGACGAGGGCGGCGACCTCCGTGTCCGTCATCGAGGCCTCGCGCGGGCTCCCGCTGATGGTTGGCTCACCACGCTCGCTCATCGCGCGGGCCTGCGGCGGAGAAGATCGCGTGCGGCCCGCGCGAGATCGGGCACGGATTCTTCGTCGCTGAGCACCCGTACGCGATCGACGAACTCCGTGTCCGCGTAGACATGTTCGGTGTCGCCCAGATGCTGAAGCGTCGTCAGGCATGCGGTGCGGACTCGCGGATCGTCGGTCTGGTCGGTCGCGATGGCCTTGGCGACGGCCTCGAACCGATCCGGTGCGAGGTGGCGCAACGACGCTCCGCTCTGCTGGCGCACCTCCGCCGACTCGTTCTTGTTTCGGAGAACGTCTTCAAGGGTCTGCTGGGCGTCCGGATAGGAGCCCATGTAGCGGACGGCCGCCTGCCGTGCGTCCTCCGAACCGCCGCGGTACATCTCCCGCAGCCAGGGCAGGTTGTCGAGGTGATCGTCTTCGGCGAGCAGCATGATGGCGCGTTCGCGCTCGACCGGAAGGGGACCGTCGCCCCGGAGTCCCTGGATCAACGTGTCCTGGACGACCGGATCGTGCTGCAACGCCAGAGTGCTCACGGCGGTCTCGCGCAGCGGCGGGTCGGGATCGTCGACGAGGTCGTGCAGCGCGTCGTCGTACGCCTGCTGGTGCGGTTGGAAACGCACCACCTGGAAGGCGGCGCTGTCGAGGGTCTGTAGTGCCGCTCGCCGCACCGCGGGGCTGTCGCCGCGATCGGTCACGATGCGGAGGAGCGCCTCGATGTACTCGGCTTGACGGGTGATCGTGCCGGAAAGGCGCCGCATCACCTCGACCCGGGTTTCCGAAGGCAGCGTGGTGTCGGTCAGGACCGTCATCGCCGGTTCTTCGTCCGCGTCCGGGCTGAGGCCTTCTTCCGCGGCCCGGCCGGCTCGGCTGGCCGCCGCGGTCGCCGCGAGGTCGGACAGGTACTGGCGATGTGCCGCGGCCGCGTCGTTCACCTCGCGGCTCGTCTCCTCGTTGAGCCTTCGGGCTGCTTGGTCGGACACGTGTCCCCCTGTCGTTGCTGTACGGCGTTACGGCGCGACGCCGTACGGGACGTCGTCGTAGGCGAAGTTCATGTAGGACCCCGCGTCCAGGAATCCCTGGTAGTCGATCATCTCGCCGACGGTCGGGGTGGCGCTGGGCGCGGTCGCGGTCGGTACAGCCGGAAACGGGGTTCGCGGTGCGTTCTGCGGCCGTGGGAAGCCCGTGACGTTGTTCCACGGCCACATGGTGTCGAGCAGGTTGTGGCCGATGTCGGTGGCGGACGCCGAGCTGGCCGAGCCGCGAAAGAAGTACGTATTCGGCTGCGTGCCGTCGAAGCGGTTGTTGAACCATTGCCATTTGGCCCATAGCCGGTCGACGTTGCAGTGCAGGAGGAAGAACAGTGGATCCCGCGGCGCCGTACCGGCCGAGCGAATCCAGCCGTCAAAGCTTGTATGCGCCCAACCGTGCGGGTTGCCTTCCATGTCGTCGAACCCGCCCGAATCCGTGCCGTTGTCGAAGACGGCATTCGGGCGCTGGCCGCCGAGGCCCAGCGTGGCGCTTTCGGCGGCCACGGGCGCGCTGGCGTTCTGCACGTCGAAAAACGGCTGCCGCGTGATTCCCGTCGCTCCGTCGGTGCGCCAGTGGCGCAGCAGGTTGGTCGCGCTGAAGGAGACATTGCCCAGCGGACTGGTGTGACCCATGAAGCCGACGGTGAACACGTTCGGTGCCGGGCGGTCGAAGCGCCAGTACGGCAAGGTGACGCTCGGATCGATCCGCTGAAGTTCGCGTTCCAGGTCTAGCAGGTAGGCCCGGTGCCAGGACAGGAAACCTGGCGCTCCGTGCGCCTGGTTGAGCGCGACCTGCTGCCGATGCATCTCCCGGAAGTCCCGAAACAGCCCGGCGCCTTGATCGTTCAACGTGGCCAGCGCAGTCGTGAACCGGTCCCGTTCGCCGGCGCTTAGCGTGTTCGCGTCCTTCCGAACGCGGACCATCACCGGTTTCGAGACGAGCGCCTGCTGCTCGCCCGCCCTCGTCACCCGGATGACCGCGTCGCCGTCGCTGCTGCTCGGCCTGCCCACCACCGCGGCGACCCAGAAGTCGACGGACGCGGCGCCGGGCGCGAGCACCAGGTCCAACGAGGGCGCCCGGGGCTGATCCCGGTGGCCGGCGAACTCGAGCTGGCCGCCCACGGCTGGGTTGTCGTTGCTCACCGTCAGCGGGACGGGTGCGCCAGCGTTGTCGTCGAGTACGCGAATAGTGGCCCGGACGGGCGTCCAGGTCAGGTAGTTTCTACCGGCCGCATCCGCATGAGCGATAGTAAGGTCGATCTGCATGAAGCCTCCTCACCAACGCCCAGACGGACAGAATTGCCGCCCCCTATAGGGGTGAAAATACGATTCGCTGAATGGGTGCGCACACCGCTTGTCAATCCCGTGATCTTCTTATCACGTTCGAGTCCTCCGCCGGGCGAACACGCCGCAATCTCCGACCGGGGGAGCAGCGGTCTGGACGGCGGACAACGCGGTAGCTCGGATCTGTGTCCTAATAGGAATCTAGACCTTTCGGTGTCAGGGTCCGCTCGAAACAGGTGTCCCGGGCTCGCGTCAGCCGCGGGCCGCCGCTCCCGCCGGAGACCGCTGCGGCCGGCGGCTCGCAGCGCTCGCCGAAACCCCGGCCTCCGCTGCCAGGCCCGCGGTCCACGATCTACGACTGAAGGCCTTCGCGGACCGGCCGCGGCTGATCTGTCGGGAAGGCTGTCCCGGCGCGGCCGCCGGGGTAAGCGCGACCAGCGGCGAACGGGTGAGGCCGCGGGAGCAGCGGCATGGACCACGACGGGCATCGCGCGGAAATGAGCCGGGGACGGCCGCCCGGAGGCGGCCGTCCCCAAGGTCTTGCGGATGCGGAGGTATTGCTCAGGTGTTCTGCGGCTGGACCCGCTCGAACCGGATCCGGCTCATAAATCCCGGGAGGTCACTGAGCACGTACAGCTCGCCGTTGACGTCGGCGTCGATCGCGGTCGGCTGGGTGGGGAGGTTGCCGATTATGGCGGACTCGTAGCCGCCCGTGGGTTTGGGCCGCACGGCGAACGCGAGCGTCGAGCAGTAGTCGCTCGCGATGTAGGTGCCCTGTGCCTCCGGCGTGGCAGATCCTCGGTACACCACGCCGCCGGTCACCGAGCAACTCTCCGTCATGAAGTGTTCGTACTCGAAGACTGGGTCGGTGTAGCGCACGCCCGGCCGGCATTGCGTCTGGTCGAACACCGGGGTGCCCTCTCGGCAGGACCAGCCGAGGTTCGCCCCACGCTGCCACGGGCGGATGTGGTTGATCTCCTCGATCAGGCCCTGGCCGACGTCACCGATCCACAGCGAGTTGTCGACCTTGTCGACGGAGAACCGCCACGGGTTGCGCAGCCCGTAGACCCAGATCTCCGGCCGCGCGCCGCGCGTGCGGACGAACGGGTTGTCGGAGGGCACGCAGTAGGGCCTCGCCCCGCAGGTGCGGTTGACGTCGATCCGCACGATCTTGCCGAGCAGGGTGCCGAGGTTTTGGCCCGCCTTGAACGGGTCGTTCGCGTGGCCGCCGTCGCCGAGGGACCAGTAGAGGTAGCCGTCGCGGCCGAACGCCACCTGCCCGCCGTTGTGGTTGCCGTACTCGGCGTGCTCCTGGGTGAGCAGCACCTGCACCCGGTCGGGAGCGCCGATGGGCACGCGCGCCAGGGTCAGCGCGCCGGCCGGCAGGCTCGTGTAGGCCACGTAGAGGATCCCGGTCCGCGCGAAGTTCGGCGCGGGCGTGATGCCGAGGAGGCCGCGCTCGTTGTCCGACGTGTCGATCCGGGCGGACAGGTCGAGCACCGGGTCAGCCGCCAAGCCGGTGTCGGGGTGGTAGGCGCGGACGGTGCCGTCCTTCTCCGCGATCAGCATCCGGCCGTCCGGCAGCCCGGTGAGCGCGATCGGACGCCGCAGACCGAAGGCCACCTGTTCGGATACCACGGTCAGCTCAGCGAGTGGCACCGCGCTGGTGCGGGATGTGCCGGCCGTGGCGGTGCCGGCCACCGACGCCGTTGGCAACAGGAGCGCAGAAAGGGCCAGAACGAGCAGGCCGGCCAGCATGGAGGCCGGGCGATAACGCCGTCGCGACATGTTTCAGCTCCTCGAGCAAGTGGTTTGGAGGACGCAATCTGGGAGCGTTCCCACGATACATCGACTCGTGCCAATATCCAACTCCCGCACCACGGTTGGTTGTCACCGCCCTTGCCCGGCGGTCTGCCTCGCCATCGCGGCTTCGCCGTGCGGGCTGCTAGTATCAGAAACCGGTCGGTCGGCCGACCGGGCCTGGAGCCAGATGGGGGTCGCCTCCCTTGACATCGTCCGGGATCAGGCGGCCGGCCGGCCCTCCGGACAGACTCACCAGCTCTTGGCAGGAAGTTGGGGACAGGCGTGAGGGTTACCACCGTGCGGCTTGGATTCGTCGACACCGAGATGGCGAAGTCCGCGACGACGCCGAGCCGCCTGAAGATGACGCGCCGAGGCGCAAAGCACGCGGACGCGGCGGTGACCCGGTGATGGCGGCCCGGCGCGGTGTCGCGCTGACGCCGATGGAGGTCCGGCGCGACGTGATCGTGCGAGCCGCCCGCCTCGCCGAAGACCTGGGCTACGAGGTCTTCTCCGTGGCCGAAGGGTGGGGCCTCGACGCGACGATCGTGCTGGCCGAGATCGCCGCGAAAACGACGCGGATCACGCTCCTCGCCGGCATCCTCTCGGTGTGGGGGCGTAGCCCTGCCACGCTCGCGATGAGCGCGGTCACCCTACACCAGCTCTCCGAGGGCCGTTTCGTCCTCGGACTGGGCGCCAGCACCAGGCAGCTCGTGGAAGGCTGGCACGACGTCGAATTCGCGAACCCGGCCGGCCGGCTCCGGCAGGTTGCCACCACCGTCCGCGCTCTGCTCGCCGGCGAACGGGCACCGGTAACGGCGACACCTGGAGCTCGGCCCCTGCGGCTTGGCCTCCCGCCCGTGGCAGAGCTGCCAATCTGGATCGCGGCTACCGGTGCGCGGACCCTGCCGGTAGTGGCCGACCTCGCCGACGGTTGGTACCCCATATATCTGCGGCGGGATCGGTGCCGGGAGCTCGCGGCCGAAATCGGGCGGCGCCGGGCGTCCGTCGACGGTCACCGTCCGGCCGTCACCATCGCGGCCGGGCCCGTCGCCGTCGTGGACCGGAACATCGGCGCCGCGCGGGCCGTCGCCGCCGCGTGCACCAGCCAATACCTGGCGCGGATGGGAGACGTCTACCCGCGTCTGATCGCCGCACAGGGACTCGGCGCCGAGGTCGACCTCGTGCGCGCCGCGAACCCGCCCCATGCGCCTGGGGCCGGCGTCGTGCCGCCCGACGCCCAAGCCTTGCTGGACGAATTCACCGCGTACGGCGACGAGGCAAGTGTCCAGCGACAGCTCCAGCGGTGGGCGGACGCTGTGGACATCACCATGGTCGGCATCCCACCGGGCCTGCCATGGGAACAGATCGAAGCGACTCTGCGCGCCGCTGCGCCGTAGGCGGCGGTGCGGGCTGGTGCCGGCCAAGCTCCAAGGAGATCAACCCAGCGTCGAGGAGAGCAACCGTGACCGCACTTCTCCCATCCAGAACTCGATTCCTTGCCGTCACTGGCGTCGCGGTGCTGGCGGTCGCGGCCGTCGGCACACCGGCGCAGGCGGCGACCTACACGTACGATCTCGCCGCCGAGGCGGAAGCGATCGTCGCGACCGATCTCGACGGCGACCGTGACAACGACATCGTCGTCGGTTCCCGATCGGGGCGAATCCAGACCTGGCGCAACAACGGGACGGGGCGGGTCACGCTCGTCCAGTCGGCCAATCCGTTCGGCGACGCCTCGCTGACCGACCTGGCTGGCGCCGATCTCAACGGGGACGGCCACGGCGACGTAGTGGTCGGGCTGGCCGGCATCCCCGGCACGGTCTCGGTGCTGCTCGGTCGCGGTGACGGCACTCTCGATCCGCCGGTTGACTACGACGCGTGCTACACGGTGACCGGGGTTACCGTCGGCGACATCAACGGCGACCGCCATCCCGACGTCGCCGCGACCACCAACTGTTTCACCGCCACACCGTTCTACAACGACGGCACCGGTGTTCTCACCTACGGCGGTCAGTACGGCAACGGGTACGTCGCCGTCCGCATCGTGGTGTCCGACTTGGACCGCGACGGCGACGCCGACATCGCCTACACGAACTGGTCAGGCAACGTCACCGTGCTGCGTAACAGCGGTGGTGGCAGCTTCGCGCCATACACCTGGCATCGCGGGGGCGACGGGCCGTGGGACATCGTGGCGCTCGACTTCGACCGCGACGGCGACAACGACCTGGCCGTGACGAACACCTTCGGCAACAACGTCTCCTTGTTGCGCAACGACGGAAACGCGGCCTTCGACCCGCCGCTCGTCGTACAGACCGGTGACTATCCTCGCGGCATAGCGGCGGCTGACTTGGACGGCGACGGCGACCAGGACCTGGCGACGGCGAACCAGGATACGGACGACGTCTCGATCCTGCGCAACGACAACGACACGTTCGTACACGTCCGCCGGCTTCCGGCCGGAGATCAGCCACACGACCTGATCCTGGCCAACCTGGACGCTGGCGACCGGCCAGACCTGGCGGTGGTCGCCTCCGGCTCGGCCAAACTCACCATCCGGACCAATCCCGGCACGAGCTGAGCGGCACGACCCGGGCAGACGCGGTGGCCCAATCCTTCGCGGGGTTGGGCCACCGCTGTGTGCGTGGTCCGCTGTGACTGGCGGCGATCGGCCGGGGTTCGTGAAGAATTCCTCGCCGTTCGATGCAGTGCGCTGGCCGGTTCCCTCCGTCTTATGGCCAACGGAAGGGGCGGTGCCGAGTGAAACCGGACGACGAGGAGTTCCGACGGTTCGTCGCCGCACGCATGGACATGCTTCGCAGCCTGGCGTACCTGACGTGTGGAGATTGGCAGGTCGCGGAAGACGCGGTGTCGACGTGCCTGGCGAAGCTGTACGTGCGTTGGGACAAGGTCAACTCGCCCGAGCGGTACATCGTTCGGATGGTGATGCGGGCGGTGGTCGACGAGTCCCGCCGCCCGTGGCGGCGGGAGTGGTCAGCCAGCGAGGCCCTGCCAGACGTCGTCGTGTCGGACCAGTCCGATGCGGTCACCGAGGCAATCCGGCTACGGCACGCGCTACGGCAGCTGCCGGCCGGGCAGCGGGCGGTGCTGGTGCTTCGCTTCTACGCCGATCTCAGCGTCGAGGATACGGCCGCGGCGCTCGGCCGCAGCCCCGGCACGGTCACCAGCCAGACCGTGCGTGGGCTGGCGACCCTGCGCCGGCTGCTGGTGGCTGACGACATCGCACTGGTCGGACAACCGGAGGAGGGATAAGACAATGCGCGACATTCGCGAGATCTTGCTGACGGCTAGGGGCGACATGCCGCCGCGACGCCACAGTGTGGACGATGTCGTCGCCGCCGGCCGGCGGCGCAAGCGGCGTGCGTTCGCGGTGCGCTTGGGTGGGTCCGGCATGGTGGCCGCGGCGGTGGCGACCGTGGGGGTGTTGGTTTCGGTAAACCTGACCGTGGCCGGCAACCAGAGGTCGGTCACCGCGCTGCTGCCGGTGGTGGTGCCGTCGTCATCGTCGCCGCCGGCGCCGTCGCCGCCCTTCACCTTCACCTTCGGTAGGTACAAGGTCGACAACTACCGCGTTCTGGCGCCGGACGAGGTGACCCCGGACCACCAGAAGGCTGGCATATTGCGGGATGTCACGGACGCCAAGGGCAAGGTGACCACCGAGTACGCCGGCACCATGACGGTGTACCAGCCGCGGAGGTTCGACCCGGCGGGCTTTCGGACCGGCACCAAGCTGACGGTGCAAGGTCGGGACGCCTACCACATCGAGGTGGCGCGGAAGCCGCTCGACGGCTGGAACCCCGAGCGCCCTAAGGGGGTCGGTAAGGACTCCGCACCGGAGATCGTCGTCGGGGCCGGCCTGGCCTGGCAGTACGCTCCGGACGCCTGGGCCGTGCTGGAACCTCAGCTAGCCGCTGACGGCCCCGGGTTTCCAGGCGCTGACCAGGTCGAGATCGCCGAGCGTTTCACCGTGCTGGCTGATGGCCCGGTGTCGGCCAAGGTGCCATTTCGGCCCAGATACCTGCCTGCCGGATTCACCCTACAGGGGATCAGCGGCCAGAGCATGACCGCCGAGAACCGCGGCATGACGACGCTCGTCTACGCCAAACCCCAGCCGCCGGGGGCACTGCTGACCGCCCCGCGTGAGCTGGAATACGACCGCACCGTCACCTCGGTGTTGATCAGCGTCCTGTGGGTGGACACCCCGCCGCCGGACGCGGTCAAGCAGACCAGCCGGTGCGACGCCGGACGGCACTGGTGCATGAAGAGGCTGCCAGGTAACGAGTTCTACCTCGTGGTCGAGGACCCATCCAAGACGCTCCCGGAGCGGGAGCTTTTGAAGGTGGTCGACAGCCTCACCCTCGCCGACCTCAAGAAAGCCGGCACCTGGTTTCCCGCGGCCTGACGGACAATGCCGCCGCCCGACCGTATCCGGCTCGGGCGGCGGCGCGGGTTTCGCGAAGGGCCACCTGCGGCGCGGGAATGTCCACAGTGTAGGCCGCTACTTCTCGACGGCGACTCCATTGTGCGAGCGCCAAGGGTGACCTGGTAGTGGCGCATGACGGTGAGCAGGTTGCCGCGGTCAGCGGGCCTGCTCGACCTGACCATCGACCTCAGCGAAGCCGAAGGATTCGGCGAACCCCAGCGGCCTGACGCCGACGAGGTTGGCGCCCACGGCCTTCGGGTCCAGCGCCGAGACGTACGCTTCCAAGGCACACGGCAGGGGGACCACCAACGCCGGCAGTCCAAGCACGACATCGGACCGCGGCGGTGTCAGCAACACGCCGGCCGCGATGGCGACGCGTCCTAGTCACCGAGGCGACGACGGCCGAACAGCAGGAGCAGAGTTCCGACTGTGACCACGGCGAACGCCGCGGTGAGTACGCTGGCTGCCGCGAAGCCGGTGACCGGTAGTTCGTCGCCGGCCCCGCTCGGCGCGGCTGTCGTGGGTTGTGGTTGACCGCCGCTGGCCGTCGAGCTCGGCTGTGGCGCAGCCGCGGTTGGCGATGGCTCCGAGGTTTGGGCGACGCAGGGCTCGCTCGGCACCTCCGCTGTGGAGCTGCCCTGCAAGCGTCCACCATCACCGAATGTCGCTTCCGCGTCGAGCCGTACTCCTCCGGGGGCCACGATCGCGTTGGCGGGCAGGAGGATGTGCACGAAGGTTGCCGATTGCGGCTCGAGGCGCAGGGTCCGAGTGAACTCCTGCCCTTCGTGGGTCACGACCGCGGTGTTGATGCCGGAGACCCCGAACCCGCCAGCCAAATCCAGGGTGAGAACGGTGCTGGCGCTGAGGTTCTTCACGGCCCACTCGATCCGATATCGGCCTGTCCGCACATCGCATCTGGCCTTCGCATCCAAAACGAAAAACACGGCAGTGTCCCCCGTCACCGTTGTGACCGGCGTTTCCGTCGTCTGGGAGTCGCAGTCGCCATCAAGCTGCATCTCCTGAAATGCCTGGGTCTTCTCAGCGCCTCCAGGCCACGAAAAGTCCAATCTGATCCGTGCGCTCTGGGCCGATCCTGGGAGGACGACGGGAATGATTGCTCGGTCACTGCCGGAACCCTCGGCACCGAGGACGATCGGCTCGACATCCTGGTGGGAGTCAGGCAGCACGGTCACACCCACTAGGGTGGTCCTGTTACGCGGATCCTTGTTCGCCACGCTCAGACTGATCCGATATTCGGCGGCAGCTCCGACGCAGATCGCTGTCGCTCTCTCTATGTCAACCAGGTGGGTATCGCCTGGAGCAGCACCTGCCGGCGCGGACAGGACAAGAAGGGCGGCGCCGACGAGCCCGGCGGTCGCCGCCCTGCCAAGTAGCCTCACGAAAACTCCAAATTTGATGATCAACCCGGTGGCACAAGCAACCGCAGTTTGACGGCATGCGACCCGGGGCACAGGAGGGAGATCCCTCAACTTGCCGCGACCTGGAAGTGAGGGGTCAGCCGCACGCGTAGCAGTTGTCGATGGAGAAGGTTTGGGCCGGTGACTCTTCTCGCTGCGGCATGAGGGTCAGCGGGGCGCCGTTGCCGGATGGTGACATGGCACCGATCGTGACGGCCTTCTTGGACTTGTAGTTGATGATACGGACGCGGCTCGTGCCTGGTTCGAAGTCGAATACCCAGTCCTGGGTGTAGTCGCTGACGCAGGGTTTGAGGCGCAGCCACTCGGTGGTGGTCCACGGGTGAATGAAGCCCCCGAGGCACATGTCCGGGTGGCCCTGGCGGTTGACGGTCTTGCCGCCGAACGCGAATTGCCAGCTGTCGTTTGCGTCCCACCGTTGTTCGTTTTGCCAGGTGCAGGGCAGGGCGTTGATGTAGCCTGCGCCGTCGGGGGTCAGGCACAGGTTTGGGCCGTTCGCGTTGCTGATGATCATCATGTGCTTGGACCATGCCGGGCTGGTGGAGATCTGCCCCGCCGCTGCCGGCCGCGCCGGGGAAATGGTGGCCGAGGCTACGACGGTCGTCGCGACGGCGGCGAGGGTCGCGAGGAGGATCGCCAGTAGGCGGCGGCTGGGGGCAGTCAACATATCGAGCATGTGCGAAGAGCTCCCTTGAGTGTGATTGTGGGACAAGAGCATGTCCGTCGGCGCCAGAGCCGATGCCAGCGTTCCAAACCTGGCAGTGGTTGGGTCCGCGTGACAGGAGGGAAAACCCTCAACTTCGGCGGCAACGTGCGTGGTGGGCCGGCGGGCCGCCACCGGCCCACGCCCGCCCTAACCCCGACCCTGAAAGGTCTCCTAGATCGAGCAGAAGTTGTCGCCCTCGTGACCGAACTCGTCGATCGAGGTCTGGGAATCGAGCCAGACACTGGCCAGCCCGTAGGTCACGACGTTTCGGGTTACCCAGAATTCCCGGGTGACGACCTCACCCTTCACCATCTTGGGTTGCCGGTATTCGACGGCTGACTCCGCGCCGCCCGTCGCGGACCACACCAAGAGCACTTGAACGTCGAACCCGGCGTGTGTGTCGACGAGGCCGTTGTTGGTGTACGTGAAGCGGAACTTGTACCAGTCGATGCCGTCGCCGTAGTTGACGGGATCATCGAACGTGCCGCACGACAACACTTTCAGATTCGGTTTCGCGTACGGCGGATCGGCGGCGGCTGGCTGTGCCGACGCAATCGCCACTGTCATCGTCGCGAACAGCGCGAACGCCGCCATGACGACCCGGCGACCCTGGCCATGCCAATTGGCAATAACTTTCATGATCCATGATTGTTGGGTGGTACCGCGGTGCCAACCTGGTCATGTGACACACTGCCGGCGTCGCGGTCGTCACAGGAGGGCAGAGCCCCAGTCCGGCTTGCCGCTGGACCGCGAGCCGCCCGAGCGGGTCACGCGGCGGTTTCAAGTGGTGGTCAGGGCTCGCCGTCGTGGTGACGCGTCAGCGGCTCTTGCGGGGTCGGGCCGCGGCGTGCCGAGTGCGCGGCGCCGGCTTTCCCTCGGCCGCCCGGATGAGCTTGCCAACGCTGCGGAGCGCCGTGCGTGCCTTGCGGGACGTGGCCCCGTCGCCGAGGAGGATCACGGCCTCACCGCCGATGAACGACAACCCGATCAGCATGGCGACTTCACCGGCCGTGAACGGCCCGAGGCTGCCGAAGCGCTCCTCCGCCTCGCGCGCGACGCTTTCGAGCAGGCTCAGCCATGTGCGCAGTAGTTCGAGCACCTGCTGGGCGACCGCCGTGTCCGACCAGCCGGCTGCGATCATTTCCTGCAACACGCGTACGTACCCCGAGGCGAGGTCTTCGTCGAGGAAGTCGCAGGCCTGCTCGTACCGCTTCCACAGCGGGATGTCGCTGCCGTACATCTGTTTCTGTCGCTCGATGAGCTGCCGGTTTTCGTGCTCCAGGAGGGCGAGCACGAGGCCCTGCTTACCACCGAAGTGGTAGTGAATCTGACTGAGCGGCACCCCGGCGGTGTCGGCCGCCCTACGGGTTGACAGCTTCGCGTAGCCGTCGGCGAGCAGACATGAACGAGCGGCCTGGATGATCCGGGTCGCGGTGTCTCGAGGTGCCTCGTTCATCGCACTCCTGTTCCGTGTACGACGGTAGGTGACCGGTCGGTCGCCCGAATGCTAGCTTATCGGAAAATCGGTCGTCCGACCGATCGATGGCTGACGCCTGGCGACCGGCCCGGCAGGTAGTTGACTGGCGACGTGGTGGGCTATGTAGAATCTCGACATGTCTCGGATACCGAGTTGGGCGGGGTGGCGATGGCCGGCGACGTGCGTGTGACCGCCGGTGTGGCGAAGGTGCTCGCCGCGCTCCTGGAAGACCCGACGGCCGACAGATACGGCTTGGATCTCATGCGGGCGACCGCGATGCCGAGCGGCACGCTCTACCCGATCCTGACTCGATTGCGTGATGCCGGCTGGGTGCGGGCGGAGTGGGAGCAGCCTGACCCCGACGCGTCGCGCCCGGCGCGCCGCTATTACCGCCTCACGCCGGAGGGCGTCGTCGCGGCTCGTGAAGGCGTCGCCGAGCTCGCTGAAAAGCTCGGTGGCGCGATGGGCGGACGCGGGCGCCGTGTGTTGCCCCGTCCGAGCGCAAATCCGGGCCCGGCGTGATGGCGGGAGACAGCCGCGCGTTGGACACCTTGGTCGGCGTCCTGGTGGACAGCGCAGCCCGGCGCTGGCCGCCCGCCTTGCGAGACGAGCAGCGTGACGAGTGGACGGCCGAGCTGGAGGCGCTGCGCGAAGAGCCGCGGTCCGGCCCGCGGCGATTCACGTTCGCGTTGAGCCTCGCGACAAGCCCGGCGCCAGACGACGGCAGCGGGCTGCGCGGCTGGCGCGAGCTGTTGCCAGGGCTCGGGACACTGCTGCGCCCGGCCGCCGGCTTCGCGGTGCTGAGCGTGCTGATCCTCCAGATGTGGCCACTGCGCCTCAGCCCCTCCTCAGGGGCATGGGCCCTACCCGTGGGCGTCCTGCTCGGCATGGCGGTCGTGCCGTTGTGTTACCTCGCTGGGCGGCGGTCAACCGCGTCCACGGCACACCCGATCCGCATCGCTGGAGTCGTTACGACCGGTGCCGCCCTTGGCTATCTCGTCTATTGGACCGTGCCGCTGCTCGTGTCCGCGTGGGCGCTCAGCGGCCCGGCCGATGCCTTTCCGGTCGTCTATCGCCTGCGCCCCGGCGCCCCGCCGACCGTCGGGGGCGTGTTGTCGGGCCTGGTCATGCCCCAGGGGCATGTCATGGCGGCGCTGCTGTTCGTCGCGCTCACGGCCCCGCTGCTGGCTGGCGTCCTGTTCCTCACCGTCCAGCGAGGCTGGCGGCTGGGAGTCCCGCTCGCGTGCGCCGGCCTGCCCGTGATTGCGGTCCTCTCCTGGGCGGTGGGTCTCGCGGCCGCACCCGAGTCCGCCTACGAAGGCAGGTTCTTCGACCCGATCGCCTCCATCATGGACACCCAGCTCGACGGCGGACTGGTCGGCGTTCGGCAGATCAGCGCCATGGAAAGTCTCGCGGGTGTCCTGCTCCTGCTCGGCGCCACGGTGACCGCCTACGGCCTCGGGCTTGCCACTCGCGCCCGCGTGCCCGGCGCGACCGCGTCGGCGCCGAGCGGCTCAGCACCTGAGTGGACGCTGGCGCGCGCCGCGGCCATGACCGGGGGCGGCGCCGTCGTAGTGGGGCTCGCCGCTTGGGTGTACGTGGCGTCGATACTGCCGCCGCTGGCAAGCCGTGACGCGGCCGTGGCCGCGATGGTCGCCGAGTCGGCCGACGAGCTGCGCTGGGGGGCGGTGATCCTTACGATGCTGGGTGCGCGGATCGTCGCCGCACGCCGTCGCGGCGCGACACTCGCGGCCCTGCTCCTTGGCGGGTGGCTGCTGGCCGCCGAGGGCGTGCTCACCCGTCCGTCCCTTATAGACGGACCGCTGCCGGCCGCCACCGCCGCCGCCATCGCGACAGTCGGCATCGGCCTCGTGTGGTGGGTGTCCGGACCAAGGGGCGACCTCGCCGGCGAAGACGCGACCACCGTACGGCGCGCGCACGCCGTCGCCGCGGTGGTGGCCGCCGCCTGTGGACCGCTGCTACTCGCCCAGGTCGACGTCCCGCCGGACGCCGCGGGCGCCGCAGTGCTCAGGCTCGTGCTCGTCGTAGTGCCGGCGGCCTTTGTGGTGCTGGCGGTGTTCGCGGCAGCGGCGGCGCGGGACCGATCCATCCCCCTCGCCGCCACCGTCGTGCTCGCGCTCGCCTTCGTAGCCGCGAGCGTGGCCGTCGGTGCCGCCACGGCCGCCGGCGAGAAGGCCGTCGGGGTGGCCGCCGGGCTGTTCGCGGTTGGCGCGGCGGCCGTCGCACTGGCCAGGCCGGGCCATGCGGCACATTGGTGCGGATGGGCCGTCGCCGCGGTCCTGGCGCCGGTCGTACTCGCCCCGGCCACGTTCTACGCGGCGATCGTGCCCAGCATCCTCCTGCGGGCCATCAACGGCGCGGATGCCTATCCCGTGGCGGCGATGTCGTTTCAACCCGGCGTGCTACTGGCGGTCTTCCCCGCCGCCGCGGTCCTCGCCCGGTGGCTGATCCGCGACACCCCGACAGCCGATCCGTTCGTCCAACCCGCGCCGGCGAGCGGCCCGACGCCCACCGTCGCGCCGGTGGGCGGGTGAACCGGTGGGCTCGCGGCCGACCGTGGCTCGGCATGCTGGTGCGGCTCGGCCTCGCCGCCGTCTGGCTCGTCGCCGGCGGCGCCAAGGTTGGTGACCTTGCCGGGTCGGGCCGGGCTGTGAACGCGTACGACGTGATGCCGTACGAGTTGGCCAAGGTGATCGGGGC